>NZ_KI519436.1:51787-68193 GCF_000482485.1 Paucisalibacillus globulus DSM 18846
GCAACCGGAGTGACTGGGGCGACTGGAGCAACCGGAGTAGCAGGAGTGACTGGAGCAACTGGAGCAACCGGAGTGACTGGGGCGACTGGAGCAACTGGAGCAACTGGAGCGACTGGAGTAGCCGGAGCAACTGGAGCAACTGGAGCAACGGGTGCAACTGGAGTAGCCGGAGCAACCGGAGCAACTGGAGTAGCCGGAGCAACCGGAGCAGCAGGAGCAACTGGAGCAACCGGAGTAGCCGGAGCAACCGGAGCAACTGGAGCAACTGGCCCGACAGGTGGTTCAGTCACCGAAACATCAGCATTTGCAGCCAATACTGGTGGAGGTACCATAACTGTAGTACTAGGTGGAACAACCGTACCATTACCAGATGAACAGAGTTTGGATGGAATTACAGCAAATGGTGCAAATACTGTATTCACTGTCCCAGAAGAGGGTAGATACTTTATTTCATATAGTATAAATCTAACAGCTGGATTATTGGTTGGTTCCAGATTATTAATCAACGGTACTCCAAATGAAGCATCTGAGATAAATCCTATCCTTACTATATCGAACTTTAATGGAGAAGTAATTGTTCCATTAACTGCTGGAGATACAGTGTCATTAGAATTATTCGGTTTGGCTGGATTAGCTACACTTCAAGATGGTGCAGGAGCAACCTTGACTATTATTAGAGTAGACAGCGACACAGTTTAAGAAGTAAATCGGCCTAAGCACGTTAGGTGTTTAGGCCTTCTTCATAAAAGTAAATACAATTATGAAAGATCGTACCCTATTACTAAATTAATAGGTTGTAATACAAACAACTTTAATACTAGATAATACAATATAATACTTAATCTATAATAGTTTTTGAAAGGAGAAAACAATGGTTTCTATTAGTTTATGTATGATTGTAAAGAACGAAGAAGAAGTACTGGCGAGGTGTCTTGATACAGTTAAAGATATTGTTGATGAAATCAATATCGTTGATACCGGATCGTCTGATACCACTGTAGACATTGCAAAGAAGTATACGGATAGAGTATTTTATTTTGAGTGGATAGGGGATTTTGCAGCTGCTAGAAATGAGTCTTTTAGGCATGCTACAAAGGATTATATATTATATCTGGATGCCGATGATGTTTTGCTTGAAGAAGAGCAAGAAAAGATAAAAAGGCTTAAAGAATCCCTTGATCCATCTGTTGATTCTGTCTCTATGTACTATAATGCGGGGTTAGATGAATTCGGAAATGTTACTTTACAGTACAGAAGAAATAGGCTCGTAAAGAGAAGTAGAAACTTCATCTGGAAAGGTGATTGTCATCAATACCTTGAGGTGTATGGGAAAATTATAAATTCTGATATTGCTGTAACACATAAAAAGATTCGTCATTCTGTAGGTAGAAACTTAGCAATATATCAGAAAAAGGTTGAGCGAGGAGATGTGTTTACCCCGAGGGATTATTTTTATTATGGTAATGAATTACGAGAAAATGAACGTTATGAAGAAGCAATAGAAAGTTATAATAAGAATATACAGATGAAAGAGGGGTGGATTGAGGACAAAGTATATGCGTGTATCAATAAAGCAGACTGCTTTCGCTTTCTTGGGAAAGAGGAAGAGGAATTATATTCTTTATTTGAATCCTTTCAGTTCTCTAAAACTCCACGTCCAGAGACCTGCAGTCGAATAGGGTATTATTTTCAACGGAAACGTGATTTTCACTCAGCGATTTTCTGGTACAAATTAGCAACAGAATTAGATCATGACTTCAACAAATGGAGTTTCACCTATCCAGCATATTCAACTTGGTATCCACACTTACAGATGTGCGTGTGCTATTATAATCTTCAAGACTTCGAAAAGTCCTATTACCATAATGAGAAAGCAAGAGAACATCGACCGGATGATGAAAGAATTCTCTTTAATAAAGAACTTTTAGAGGTAAAAGTAGGGTGAAAAAGTTTAGAAACATCTAGTCTATGGATTTGTTACTTTTAATTCATTGATATAATGACTTGAGATAAATGTATATACGGGCAACTGTTACTTCAATGGAAGAGTTGCCTTTTTCTGCATTTTATTCTTGAAAAAAAGCCTTATAGATTCTATCCAAGTAGAATCTATAAGGCTTTTAGTTATTTACTGATTACTCCTCGTTTTTACGGCTCATAGAGCCCATTGGGCCTGGGAATACAGCTGGGCATTGAGGTGGGATAGATGGTGTTGGACATTGTTCTACTAAAATATCCCTTGGTTGACAGAAGTCTGCAACTAATTCAAGTGTTACATCTGCAACGGATTGAACGCTTTGACATACGTTTAAGAAAAGATCAACACTTTCTAAAGCGCCGGCCACACAGTTCACACTAACACTACAATCAACATCTGATACTCGAACAATTAGCCTAGTTCCTTCAGGTGCACATAAAAAGACTGATTCTGGAATATCGACTGTAATTTCATCTGAGGTCATGACAAATGGAGTTGTACCATTAAATCCACTAAATTCAATTACTACGTTTAGTGTTTTAACAAATGATACCCTCTGTAACGTAACTAATGCTCCGTTAATTACAAATTGACGATCTTCTCGCTCCCCAACTTCAGTTACTGGAATTTCTGCATTTGGAGGAAGTGGATTACCAGTAATCGGGTCTACAAGATAACAAGTTGCTGTTAACCCGCTCACAGCGGGGTCACATGGATTAATTGGTAGTACACCTATTGCCGCTGGTAGTACGGTTTGGTTTAGATCTTCTTGTAGGATAACCCAGTCATAGACTTTTTCTGCATTTATGCATAGAAGCTCTTGAGCTCCCTGTAATGGTTGTTCCTGCATATTTCTCTCCCTTTCATTAAATTATTTAACAGTAACAAATTATGTAATGCAGGTGCCTTTTGAACTGTACAAAAGTCTATTTTCTAGTGTTTTTAACCAAAATTGTATATTCACCTATTTGTTTTCATAGGCTAATAGATTTTTGTCACATAATGGTGGCAAGTTCATAAAATATCATAAATATACTGCAACGAGGTGGGAATATGCCGAACTCATACACTAGAGAGGATGTTGAAAACTTACTTATTCAGCTAAAAAAATATAGAAGAGTAATACGAAGTTATCAAGAAAGTGATATAAGCCTCGATTATTATCATCTAAAGTCTGAAGTAAAGAAATTAAATAATCAATTAGCAGAAGTGAAACAAAAATTATCTGTAGTGGAAGAAAAGTACAAGGATTGTATATTTGATAATCATAAGCTAATAGAAGAAAGAAATAATCTAAGACATGATTTAAAAAAGTTTAAGAAGGAGATTCATCAGAATAAAAATTACACGTCAAAATGGAATCAGGAACAACAATCAATTTCCATTCGCAATGCAGATTTTCAGAAGTTAATTGAAATGGTTAAGGACCTTCAACTAAACCAAAATAATATGATGTCTTCACATGTCGATTTAGAAAGAGCATCACTTCAGAATATAAATACTGGGCAGGATCTTTATAAAAGATTCAAGGAATTATCGGAGGAGTTAATGTGTTCCTTTAATAGTATAGAAAGTAGATTATTATCGATATCAAGTAGAAAGGGGTTTATGGAAAATATGGAATTGGAGAAGGATAAAAATGTGGATCAAATAGAGGACTATTCTAGTATTCAAGAAGAAAAGCAGATAGTGAATAAACAGTTTAAACAAGAATTTATCAAAGGTGCAGAGCCAGAAAATGAGGGGAATAAAAAGGCGTCTATTATAAGTAAGGAGGTATCAAAAAAAGAGATTGAGAATAATACATTGCAAACAGAACAATTGGAAGCTGGCCAAGTTAATTCAACTTTAAGCAATTTACAAAGTCAAATTGTAGAAATAAAGAAACTTCTTGAGGAAAATAAAACCAAAGGATCCACTTTCCCTAAGCAGACTTTTCCTAATACGAGTTTCCAAGCAGTGAGCTCTTCCCGTAAAAAAATAGAACAGGGTAAAGAACTTACTTTTAGAGACTTACAGACTGCCGTTAATGTTTCCCAGGTGATTGGAGGGGGAACAAAAAGTAAAGCGAATCTAAATGAAAATAATTATTTAGCACAAGCAAAGCAAGGAGCGAAACCGGTTTTTGTCAGTAATAGGGAAGCGAAATTAAAACAAACCATACCAGTATCTAATCCGAAAAGTGTAAGAGAGACAGCTGAAAGTAGCACGAATATAATAGAACAACCAGAGGAAAATAAGGAGACAATTGATCTAGGGAGCAAGGAGAACATGACTAGTACGAATGACACGATAATGGAGACACAACAGGAGAAGCTTACTGAAAGGGAACAAATAAAGGAAGAACCACGATACGACACGGCTATGGAAGAAAAGTCAAAATTTAAATTGTTTTGGGAGAGACTAATAAAATCATAAAAAAAGTGGAGCTACTCTATTTATGATTAGCTCCATTTGGATAAGAAAGTGATGTTTTCTAAAACTCATTAGTTGTTTATTAAACGGGTGATTTGTTCGAACTGTTCTCGATTAATTTTTAATGCATGATCTAGCTCATCACTAAGTAAATCTATATTGGATAAATAGCTATTGGTTACTGTATTGCTTTTGTTGGTTATCTTTTTTACTTTATAGTCTATTAGCATGGAAAGGATGATAAAATCTAACTTTTCTTGATTGGAAGACTCTTCTTTGGTTAACTCTATTTCTTTAGAAACTACTTCACTCAGAAGTACCCATAATTGCTTATCCATTATTCTCACATCCTATTATCCTATACTCACATTAACATTGTTTAATGCGAAAATCCCCTCTTTTTCAAAATCTGTGTAGATAAATCCTTGTACTGAGCATGAATAAACGTCTTTATTTGTCCAGTTTATTTGGAAGTCTGAAAATGAAAGTGTTTCATGGGGGAGTAATTGTTTCTGATTACTCAACTGAAACCAATATTCATTTTCATCTTCTTTATCGGGAACAGTAAAAAGACTCCAGTAACTAGATGAAGCAGTACGATCATTTTGTAACTTCGTAGTCTTATATTTACCAGAAAAGTTATATTTATCTGTAGCATCAATTTTTATGCATAAGTACAAGTTATTAATAGTATTGGCTGAAAGGTTTTTAATATGGAAGTCACCTAAGATAATATTTTTTTCGTTTTTTTTGTTTGTTGTGCTAATAGAAAAGGTAAAGTACCCGATTATGGAAGCATTATTTTGTCTGTTATGTTGTTCTTTAATTATAGTTTTTATTTCATTTGCATACGCTTTAGTTTGATTGTTTAAGAGAGTTATTTTTTCTTGTAGAACCCTATCATTCATGCTTTTTCACCTCCAAATACTGCGTTTGTTTTTTAATACATATGCATGGGGAATAAATTATATTAAAGTTTTTCAAAAATTCATGGTAAGTAACCATACGCGGAAGGGCAGAAAGACATATATAAATAGAAATTGAATTTCATAAGAAGGGAATTTCAATGGACTGGGAATTATTCCCACAATTGTATGTAAGAATGTACCAGTATTCTGATAAGGAGAGAAATACATGAAACAAACAGAAAAGGTTGTCTATATCTCGAAGGACATATTTCAAAGTTTAATCGAACAATGTCAACAAGCACTTCCATATGAGTCTTGTGGATTTCTTAGTGGAAATGTTGAGGGAATAGTAACGTCAAATTGGCAGTTGAAAAATGAAGCTAAATCAATGAACCAATTTTTTGTTAGTCGTGATACAGTAAGGGAGGCTCTAAACAAGATTTCAGAAAAGAAGGAAGAGATTCTAGTTTTATATCATTCACATCCAACTACAGCCCCAATGCCATCAAGGCAGGATCTACAATATCACCCTGATGATCAGATATTGATGCTAATTATCTCTTTTAAGAATGATAATCTACGTTATAAATGTTTTGAGATTTTCGATGCTAATTATTCCGAAGTACCAGTACAGTTAATCTAGAAGCATGAATGGAATTATAAAATTATCGCCAACTATTAATCATATCCCTCCCCGTTCATCTTACGTATATTTATTAGTCACCTCACCTTTTTCTCTCTTATTATTTTTAAATAGAAATGCCCTATAAAGTAGTTTATGTAAGGCTACTTTATAGGGCACATTTATTTAGTCGTATTAATTAAACTACTATATCTATCGGGAACTTTTCCTTCCGCCTGATTTACGCTTACCTCCAGAACTTTTTCTACCGCCAGAGCTACGTTTCCCTCCAGAACTTTTTCTACCGCCAGAGCTACGTTTCCCTCCAGAACTTTTTCTACCCCCGGAGCTACGTTTCCCTCCAGAACTTTTTCTACCGCCGGAGCTACGTTTCCCTCCAGAACTTTTTCTACCGCCAGAGCTACACTTCCCTCCAGAACTCTTTCTACCCCCGGAGCTACGCTTCCCTCCAGAACTTTTTCTACCGCCTGATTTACACTTGCCTCCAGAACTCTTTCTACCGCCGGAGCTACGTTTCCCTCCAGAACTCTTTCTACCGCCAGAGCTACGCTTACCTCCAGAACTTTTTCTACCTCCGGACCCTTTTTTGCCCTTTTTTCTTCCGTATATAACGTATTGTGTTTCTGTTTCATCTGGGGTATTTCTCATTAAATCTATAACACCATTTTCTATTGCAGCAAGCCATAATTCATCCATATTAACTGTTTTAACAGCTGTCAAAATTCCCACCACTTTCCTTATATATTTTATTAACTAGAATATGACAGCAAATCAATTATGCTTAGGTTTTTAGAATAAACAAACGATTACCTATTCTGTAACTGTTTAGCCTAATCCAGCATATTATTTATCAAATAATCACCTTGAAGGTAGGGTTATGTGTTGTTAACTTATAGAATATTTGTAAATCCAAAATTATTACTTGAAATGAAAAGGGACATATGGAGCGATAATTACCAGCCAGCTTCACTATGGATTGATGATAAAAAATATGAGATTGATATATTTTATCGAGGGAACTCTGTAAGAAAACATAAGAAGAAATCATATCATATCATTTTTAGTAAACCATTTTTTATGGAGGGTCAGCATGAAATCCATCTAAATGCGGAATATAATGATCCTTCTCTAATGAGGAATAAATTATCTTTTGACTTTTTTTCCGAAATTGGTGTTGTTTCTCCACAAGCTAATTATGTTCGGTTGTATATAAATGGGGTTTATCAAGGTGTGTACTTGCAGTTAGATTCTTTTGATCAATACTTCTTAAAAAGAAGAGGAATTCCAGAAGGAGATATCGTTTATGCGGATGATAATGATGCAAACTTTTCCTTGCTTTCAGAAGAGAATGAAAAGAAGATGGAGCTTTTACAGGGATACACTATTAAATATGATTCAGATGATGTGAGGGAGTGTTTATATCATTTATTAGTGATTATTAATACGCTACCAGATCACAAGTTCCAGGAACAAATCCAGGAAATATTAGATGTAAACAAGTATTTAAAATGGTTGGCGGGAGCTGTATGTGTACAAAATTACGATGGATTTACTCAAAATTATGCACTATATTTCAATAGTAAATCGAAAAAGTTTGAAATAACACCTTGGGATTATGATGGGACTTGGGGAAGAGATCGTCATGGTAAGGAGTATGAGCATGATTATATTCCATTAGAGGGTTATAACACATTAACTGCAAGACTTCATCGTATACTGGAATTTCGGGCGTCATATAAGCAAATTATGCATGATGTTCTACATAATCAATTTACCGTAGCACATCAGACTCCTATCATTGAGGCAAACTTTCAGGAGTTATTACCTTATATAAACAAGGATCGTTATTATCGCTATGAGGAAGATACTTTTAGGATAGAACCAAGTGTGATATTAAAGTTTATTGAACAACGTAAAAAGTTTCTAGTAAGTGAATGGGATAAATATTGATAATATTGGGTTAATTACCAAATATCATCGGCAATGGCAAAAAATAGGCTATTAGCTACAGCAATAGCCTGCCATGACACATATAGATATATGGAATATATAATAGGAGGTTAGAAAATGAATAAGGACTTATTACTCTCTTTTGTCGATAGGGTCGTCCAAATTGACAGGGGTGGGCCCGAATCGCGTGTTGGTAAAGTACTTGCGGTAGAAGAAGATCATTTAGTCGTGTTAACTGAAAACGATGGTGTGATTTATTATAACACTCATCATATAAAGAGCATTACAAATAATGCAAAGCAGGGATTTGAATTTGGGTTAGACATCCCCGAAAACTTTAACTATCTTCAAGCAAGTAAATTTAAAGATATTTTAAATGGTCTAAGACATCGATGGGTCCAGATAAACCGAGGTGGCCCTGAAAAGCTAGAGGGTGTTTTAGAAGAAGTAACAAATGATTATGTTGTTGTTGTGGCTGGAGAAGCTATTGTTCGTGTGTCAACTTTCCACCTTCGCAATATTAGTTATGGAGTAAGAATTGAAAAGGGAAAGGCTGAAACAGATGGAAACAATACGGGTAACAAAAATAATAAACGCAACAATTCCAATCAAAAGACACAGAAAAAAGAAGAAAAGGCTGAAAAATCCGGGGAAGCCAAAAAAGTAGAAGAAGAAACAAATGACTAATTTGTTTCAAAACTATTAGCTTGGGGGGGAAAGGGGGGGGGACTTTATGGCATATCAAAACTTTTCTGAGGTTCTCCAAAGTATAAAAGGAACAACTATTGGATTATTCCTTCATAATCATCGCTATATGGAAGGTCTATTGATTGATGTAAAAGAGGACCATTTGGTTGTTGAATTCAAGGACGATATATTCTATGTTGCTACTCAACATATTAATGGAGTTTTAAAAAATACTAAAGACTACCAAGCGAATCTTAAAATGGTACCTTATATAAATAAACTCACCTTAAGTGACGTGTATAGGGCATTAAAATATAGATGGGTTACCATCAATAGATTAAATGGGCACACTGTTTCAGGAATTATAAGCAGCATTACAGATGATCATATAGTCGTTATACACAATGAGGAACAGCTGTATATTAAAATGTCCTTTATAACAGATATCTTTGATGGTGATTATGATTACATGGAAGAGCAAGAGGTTTTTGAAAACAATGCTAGTGAAAATATAGAGAATGATAGGAATCCCCTTTCTGATACCCCGGAAGAATTGAATGAAGAATCACTAAACAATCTAGCGGTAGAAGAAAATGATAGATTTTTAGAGGTTCTGGAATTGGAAGATAAAGATGAGTTTTTAGAACTTGAAAAAGGTTCCAAATCTACTATGAAACCTGATGAGAAAGAGATCGTGGAAGATTACTCTGAAAAAGATCAACCATCTGTATGGAGTAATTTTTCAGTTAAAGGAACAAAAGGTATAGAGGAAGACGAATTCAATATTAGTAATCCTACTGACCATCAATTTGTCGATGAAAAAATGTCTACTCCTTTTGATGGAAATTTATTTATTCAATCTAGGAAGGTCATAGGGGATAATCCTATCGATCCAAAAGTTAATCAAAATAAATTCCAAGACCAGCAAGCTAGTCAGGAGGTGTTAAGTAATTCTCACGAAAAACGGTCTCGTTTCTACAAGCAGAGTGGATATTATGTGCCAAGCATTCGTAAGCAAAAAGACGCAGATAAAGATGAAAAAGTGATTCAGCATGTACAAATGAATGAAACTGAAAAGAAAGAAATGATAAAGATGCAATATTTATCTTTGATGAAGCATGCGGAAAGAATGTATCAGAAGCTTTGTGAGGAAGACTAATTTTATAAGTATAAAGAATAAAGGAGGCGAAATAGATGATCGCTTTATACTTTGCTGTTATTGGTGGGATATTTTATAAAATATTTATTACCTCACCAAAACACACGGACACGATAATCCTTACTAAACAAGAAAAAAGTGATATAAAACAGAATAAGGCGGCGAAGCTACATGCTTGATACATCAATTACAATTATGCTAGTTGTCTTTACAATAACGATTATATTAATGCTATGGAGACCATATGGAATTAATGAGACGGTACCTACAACTATTGGTGCTATAGTAGTTCTTTTAGTAGGTATCGTATCATGGAATGATGTATTGGGTATCTTATCAATCGTTAGTGGTCCAGTCTTAACTATTCTCTCTACAATCATGATGACAATAGTTTTAGAGAGCATTGGTTTTTTTCGGTGGGTTGCACTTAATGTCGTGAACCAATCGAAGGGGTCTGGATTAAAGCTGTATCTATATACTAATCTATTGTGTTTTCTAATGACGATGTTATTTAATAATGATGGTAGCATTCTTATTACGACACCAATCATAATCCACATAGTAACTATCTTAAGGTTAAAACCTCATCAAATGTTCCCATATATTCTATCAGGCGCATTAATTGCAACTGCTGCAAGTGCTCCTATAGCTGTTAGTAATATCTCTAATCTAATTGCACTTAAAATTGTCGGGCTAAGCCTAAATAGTTATATTAATATGATGTTTGTTCCTTCTATGATCGGAATTCTTCTTATTGCATATCTTCTATACCTTTATTTCCGCAAAAATATTCCCAATAAAATCCCCACCATTCAAATTAGGTTTAATTCTGAAGGCACCGATTTTTTACATGCACACCCATTGAAGGTAATGGATGATGAAAAGATAGACTGGAAATTATTTAAAGTATGTATTTTAGTAGTAATTTTAACCCGCGCAGGCTTCTTTGCATTAGCTCCTTTGGGGGTTGCTACAGAGTGGATAGGTTTAGCAGGAGCAATGATTTTAATTTTATTACGTTGGTATAAATTAGGAAAAGGAATAGTTGATGTAGTAAAAAAGACACCGTGGCATGTGTTATTATTCGCTTTTAACATGTACGTGCTAGTTTACGGTTTGCGAAATATTGGTTTAAATGAATTTATTGTACGATCCTTACGGGAAATTATCATTCAGGATCCCTTTAATGCGACATTTATAATGGGACTCTTAACATCATTCTTATCAAATATATTCAATAATCTTCCAGCCGTTATGATTGGTACCCTGTCTATTAATGATATGAATTTAGATACGCAATTGTTACAGTTGACATATCTTTCAAGTGTTATCGGAGCAGATATAGGGTCATTACTCACTCCAGCAGGAACCCTAGCAACACTGATTTGGATGTTTGTTCTTAAGAAACACGCTATTAAAGTAACTTGGGGTCAGTATATGAAGGTAACATTCTTAGTAATCCCAATCGGTTTAATAGTGAGCCTGTTAAGTCTTTATGTATGGGTAGTTTGGGTAATTTATTAAGATAGGAGGAGTGATTGTGAACAAGATATTACAAGAGTTGATAAATGAAGCAATTGTTGTTGAACTTTCTGGAAAAAGTACAAAGAGCGGGACATTAATTGATGTTGGTAGTGACACAATTGTTCTGTTTAATGGATTTGACTATATTTATATTCCAATCGTTCACATTCAACATATAAATTTGGATGAGGATAATTCCTACGTACAGGATTCTTCCGATACTGATAATTCATCTTTTGTTCTCCCTAAGGAAGAAAACGACGAATGGTCATTACGGAAGGTTCTTACACAAGCAAAAGGAATTTTTGTTGAAATATATGTTACAGGCAATCAGCCATTACATGGGTATATAACTAGTATAATGAATAATTATTTTGTTTTTCATTCACCTGTTTATAAAACCATGTATATTACAATTAACCATTTAAAATGGTTAATACCATATCCTCAAAATCAACGACCATATGGATTAGAAGATCATAATTTTCCAGTTCAAATGGCGAACCTATTACTTTCGAGAACGTTTGAAGTACAGTTAGAAAAATGTAAAGGAAAGATTATAATTTTAAATATTGGTGAAAAGGAGCAATATATCGGAAAGTTGATTAAAGTTATTGGCCCAATTGTTGAACTGAAAAATGCTCGGTCAAAGCCGGTACTAATCAATTTGCAACATATCAAAACGCTACAACAGGCGTAATATATAAAAAAAGTGGACTAACTAGGCTAGTATATTTAACGCATAAAGTGAGATATATAGAAATTATTCTACTGAATAAGTAAGGTTAGTTACCATTGGGATGCAAAAGAATGTATACAATGAGTATCTAACCAATTCTACATAACTTTTAGTAGTAAAGCTCTTAGAACAAAAAAGTAGACATTCCTAATGAAATTGTAGTTTCATAGCATTCCTACCTGTTCCTCAATGTTATTTATACTTCAGACTTTCATAAGGAATTAAAGCCCCTCCAGGACATTATAAGTAAGCAACGAAGGGGGCATTTAATTCCAAATTAAATTACCTCCGAGTACTCTTCGGATCAAAAGCATCCCGTAAACCATCACCAATAAAATTAATAGCAAGTACCGTTAATAATATTCCTAATCCAGGAGGAATCCATGCTTCTGGATGATTACGCAAGATCCTAATATTTTGTGCCTCGGAAATCATGTTCCCCCATGTAGGTGTTGGTTGGGGAATACCCATTCCAATAAAGCTTAATGCAGATTCGATAATAATCATGGATGCCATCATAAGTGTCGCATTAACGATAATCGGTCCAATTGCATTCGGGATAAAATGTTTGAAGATAATTCGCCAATCACTTGCACCAATTGCCCGTGCACCGAGAACAAATTCTTGCTCCCTTAATGAAAGAAATGTACCTCGTACAATCCTCGTTAATGATGGCCAGGTTGTAACGGCAATAACCGTAACGAAAATCGTAATCGTTACTTTTTCTAACAAGGCAATTATTGTTAAGGCTAGTACTAGAAATGGAATTGCCAATATTAGGTCGGCTAGACGCATAATGAAGTTATCAACTTTACCTCCATAGTAGCCTGCTAAAGCACCTAGTATAACCCCGATAATCAATGTGAAAAGCATGGCGCTAAAACCGACAATTAATGATATTCTTGCGCCATATAATAATCTTGCAAAATTATCACGACCAGAACCATCTGTACCAAGTATATGTTCATCCGTAGGTGCCTTTTCTATTTTAAGCAGGTCACCATATGTTGGATTGTGTTCTGTTATGAGGGGAGCAAATATTGCCCCAAGTGTGATAATTAGAAGTACAATGATTCCAACCAAAGCTAATTTGTTTTTTATAAATCGTCTGATGGCTAATTGAAATGGGCTTTGGGCTCGTTTGTTTATTTTATGAGACTTCATTCTTCTCACCTCTAGTCATAACGTATCCTCGGATCTACAATACTGTAGAAAATATCGGCTAATAAATTTCCAATGAGAATGGTTACTCCAAGTAATAAAGCAATTGCCATTATGATTGGATAGTCGCGATTCGTTATCGAGTTGATAAATAATGTACCTAAACCTGGATAGCTAAAGACTTGTTCTGTAATGATAGCACCACTTAATAATGCTCCAAATTCAAAGCCCATTAGGGTAATAATTGGTATCATGGCATTGCGTAGGGTGTGCTTATATAGTACATTTCTATCACTCATGCCTTTTGCTTTTGCTGTTCTTATATAATCACTGCTAAGGACATCTAATACTTCTGAACGCATATAGCGCATATAGGAAGCTGTTCCGGCAAGTCCTAGCGTAATTCCTGGTAAAACCATATGGTGTAATCGGTCGAAGAACTCATTTAATCCCGTAATTTCCGTACCTGTTATTGTACCTTGTGAAGGAAACCAACCAAGTTTAATAGCGAAGAGGTAAATGGCTATTAGCCCAAAAAAGAAATTTGGAACAGCAAGTCCAAAAAAGCCAAAAGTTGTTGCTCCATAATCAAACATTGAATATGGATTTCGTGCAGAGTATATTCCAATAGGGATAGCTACAATTAATGTAATGAAAAGAGCAAATAAGCCTAAATATAACGTATTGGGCATCCTTTCCCAAATAAGGCTAGCAACCGACCTACCTTTATAATACATTGATTCACCGAAATCCCCTGAAATGATTCTTGAAGCCCAATTTACATATTGAATTGGAATCGGATCATTAAGTCCTAATGCTTCTCGCTGCTGTTCAAATACTTCTGGATTAACAGTTGGATCTAAAATCCTACCCGTAAAAGGATCACCAGGCGCAGCTTTTGCAAGTCCAAATATTATCATCGAAAGGATAATCATCATTGGTATAAAAACCAAAATTCTTCTAATAATATATTTGTACAAATAAACCCCCCCTTATGAAGAAGAAGGATGTCTAACAGAGAATATTTCTATTAGACATCCTCTTATTATTTTAAATCGTTTAATCGAAGCGCCCAAGGACTAGAAAGTTCCTCAACTCCAAAGCACAAGTCAATTAAGACTGTTAAGGTAAAAGAAGATTGACTAAGTCCGACCTGTGAAGCAACATTGCCCATTTGGTATGGCCAGAAGCAGTCTGTAGTCGGTAGTCTCTAACCAGGGCATCTACTTTTTTGTTTACTCTGCATCAGTAACCCACCATAAGTGAGGGTCATTATACATGGTGAATGGTAGGGGTTCTACACCTTGTAGTCTATCGTTATATGCCCATAAGCTATTTTGTGCATAAAGAATAACTGCAGGCAGGTCTTCAGAGAAAATCTTTTGCCACTCTTTATAGACCTCTTTCCGATATTCTTGTTCAAATGCATCTGGTGCCTTAAGTGCTTGTTGCATTAATTCCTCGGAATCAGGATTATTCCAACGAGAGAAGTTGTAGGCTGCCATCGTTCCCCACAAACCTGTTGGGTCAGGATCGGCACTTCCTAGACTCCAGCCAATTAGATATAAATCCCAATCACTGTTATCATTTGTTAGGTCTTCCACATAGGCAGACATCTCTTTTGGTTGGCGTAAGTTTACATTAATTCCAACCTCTTCAAGCATTTGTTCGATTAATGGCGCTGACTTTTCACGAAGTTCATTTCCTGTCGGATAATCAAAGTTTAATACCCATTCATTACCATCAGGATCTTCACGGAAGCCATCATCATTTGTATCTACATAGCCTAAGTCATCTAATATGGAAGCAGCTTTATCCACATCATAGGTGTAGTTTGTTGTTTCACTTTCATCATAAGCCCAGAATTGTTTTGCAATTGGTGAATTTAAAGTAGCGCCACGCCCGTATAGCAGCCCCTCAATTAGGCCATCTCGATTGATTGCATATGCTATAGCTTGACGTATCTTTGGATCGGCTAATTTCTCATTTGGTACCCAATTATCTGGATTTATGGTGCCGGCATCTACATCATCTGCAGTACGGTGATTATGTTTGAATCCCATAATCTGATAACCAAAGTCTGGTTGCTCAATGATTTTAATATTTCCTAAGCCTTGAACCATTTCGAAGTCAGCTGGTTGAATACCGTTCGGGTCTGCAACAAAGTCAATCTCGCCAGATTCAAGTAACCCAGACATGACCGATTGTGCAACAACTTTCCAAACAATTTTGTCTAAGTAGGCAGCCCCTTGCCAGTAGTCTTCATGACGTTCTAAAACATATTGTTCTCTTTCTATCATTTCAGTAAACTTAAATGGTCCTGTACCGATAACACTGCCTGGTTGCCTAGACTCATCAGCTTCAGGCATTTCAGCTACAGGAATGTCAGCAAAAACATGCTCCGGTATGATTGTGAAGCTTGCATAATAAAGCGGGTTGATATTAGGTTCGGCAAACTTGAATTTAACGGTGTATTCATCGATAGCTTCCACACCTTGAAATTCATCTGTTTCACCATTTACAAATGCTTCATAACCTAATAGTGGTTGAACATAAGCAGTACGAATACCACCTGCTTCTACGTAATTAGGATCAGCAATTGATTTGTATGTAAATACAACATCATCTGCCGTAAATTCTTCCCCGTCATGCCATTTTACCCCTTCTTCTAGATACATGGTTAGTTCAGTTTGGTCCTCATTCGTCTCCCAATCCTTTGCTAAGCCAGGAATAAATTCAAGACTTTCATTTTGACCAACCAAACTTTCGTGGGTAAAGGAGAGAATATTTGCTTCATAGGCCTCTTCATAGAAAATTGGATTAAACATCCCTGCAGGTGCAGAATACATGGCACCCGTTAAAGTACCGCCAGATATAGGTCCGGATGCTTCTTCTTCTTTTGTTTCATCCTCTTTACCCTCATCTTCTGTTTCACTTGGATTATCCTGAGGCTCAGAAGAATCCTCGTTACCGCAAGCTGCGAGCATAACCCCCAACAACAGAAAAAACGAAATTACCAATAAACTCCATCTGTGTTTAAACAACACTTTGTCCCCCTTTTTTTATAAGTTAATGTTAAGCCAGTTCAGAAGTTAATTAAAAAGCATCACCCCCATTAAAACTGACAATAAAAATGAAAACATATCAGCCGTAGCGCGGGAATATCAGCCGAAAAAGGAAAATATCCGCCGTAACGCAGGAATATCAGCCAGAAAAAGAAAATATCCGCCGTAACGCAGGAA
>NZ_KI519436.1:68391-106835 GCF_000482485.1 Paucisalibacillus globulus DSM 18846
GCCAGAAAAAGAAAATATCCGCCGTAGCGCAGGAATATCAGCCGAAAAAAGAAAATATCCGCCGTAGCGCAGGAATATCGGCCATTCCGTGAAAATATCAGCCAAAAACTCGTACAGAGTTAAGTATATAAATGACAAGCTACAAGATGCTCATCATTTTCAGGCCTCTTAAGTTCAGGCCTTTCAACAGAACACCGGTCATGTACCAAAGGGCATCTAGTACGGAATGGACAGCCTGTTGGTGGATTAACCGGACTTGGTAAATCTCCTGTTATGCGAATTTTTTCTCGTTCTTGCTTGTTATCCTCTATATCGATTATCGGAATGGAGGCTAGTAGACCTTGTGTATATGGGTGTAGGGCATTTTCATATAGCGCCTTTTTTGGAGCAATTTCAACAATGCGTCCAAGATACATGACGGCGATTCGGTCACTGATATGTTTGACAACGCTTAAGTCATGAGCAATAAAAATATAGGTTAAGGAAAGTTCGTCTTGTAGATCCTTCATTAAATTTAGTACTTGTGCTTGTATGGAAACATCTAATGCCGATACAGGTTCATCACAAATAACTAACTGCGGGTTGATGATCAACGCCCTTGCGATACTAATCCGTTGCCTTTGCCCCCCGGAAAATTCATGTGGATACTTAAGTCGATCACCAGCCCGTAGTCCAACATGCTCCATAATTGCAACAGCTTTTTCTTTTCGATCTTTTTTTGAAAGATTTGTTTGCACAAGTAGTGGCTCCTCGATTAATTCAGCCACACTCATCTTCGAATTGAGAGAACCAAATGGATCCTGGAAAACCATCTGCATATCACGTCTATAAGGTCTTACTTGCCTTTGTTTCAATTTGGAGATTTCATCTCCATTAAAATAAATTTCACCTTCCGTTGGATCAAGTAAACGTAAAATAACGCGGCCTAATGTTGATTTTCCAGAACCTGATTCACCAACAATTCCTAATGTTTCTCCTTTATAAACTGAAAAAGAAATATCATCTACAGCTTTTAAATGGGCAACTGTTCGTTTTAAAATCCCTCCTTTAATTGGAAAATATTTTTTTATATGGTGAACGTCTAGGAGTGTATTCTCTTTTGCTTTTTTTTGTACGAGTCTAGTCATTTTATGTCCTCCTTTTCATGAAGATAGCAGCGAACAGTATGATTATCATTAATTTGATAAAGAGGTGGATTTGTTTGCTTACATTTTTCCATCGCAAACGGGCAACGATCATAAAAGCGACAACCACTAGGAAGGTCATATGCTGGAGGAACAGTACCTTTAATTGTTCCTAGACGGTCAACATCTTCTTTAAGATTTGGTAAGCTCTCAAGTAGTCCTTTTGTATAAGGGTGTTCCGTAGTGCGGAGTAATTCCTTCGCTTTAGCTTCTTCCACTACTTGCCCTCCATACATGACAATAATTCGGTCTGCATATTCTGATACAACCCCAAGGTCGTGGGTGATTAGTAGTAGTGCCATATTAAATTTTTCTTTCATCTCAACCATCAAATCAAGAATTTGTGCTTGGATGGTGACATCTAATGCTGTTGTTGGCTCATCGGCAATAAGTAGCTTCGGATTGCAGGAAATTGCCATGGCAATCATAGCGCGTTGACGCATTCCACCAGAAAGCTGGTGGGGGTATTCATTAACTACTTCCTCTGCCCTAGATATTCCAACTGTTTTTAATAGGTTAATAGCTTCAATTTTTGCTTGTTTCTTTTCCATCTTTCTATGTTTACGGAGCATCTCTACAATTTGATTGCCGATAGTAAAAACAGGGTTTAATGCTGTCATGGGTTCCTGAAAAATCATGGCAATCTCATTTCCTCTAAGTTTTGTCATTTGTTTAGAGGGTAGATTGGAAATTTCCTTATCATGTAAATGTATACTTCCCTCTACGACTTTTCCTGGTTTTTCAATTAATTGCATGATAGATAAAGCGGTTATACTTTTTCCACTGCCAGATTCACCAACAATTGCGACTGTTTCACCGGGTGATACGGTAAAGGAAACACCATCAACAGCTTTCGCGACTCTATTTTTATCTAAATAAAAGTGAGTTTTTAATTGATTAACAGATAGAAGGGGGGGCTTTTTCATAACGGACACTCCATTTTCTATTGATTTTAGGAATGAATTATATTCATAACATAGTATGATAGGTCGTTTTATATTATTCATACTTAAATAGGAAATGGGGCTTGTACATTAGAGTCTTAAGTAGAGGGATAGGAGATTAGGCTTGTAAATGGACTTTTATTTTTAACATGGTAAACTGAGTTTGGTATTAGAATTGGACAATATAGGAATATGAGGTGTGAAGATGGATCTGCGTACTTTTGTAACATTTGATGCAACAGAAATGGCTGATTTAGTTAAGAAAAAAGAAGTAACACCAAAGGAGTTAGTTTCCTTAAGCTATGACCAACTGGAAAAGGTTAATCCAACTTTAAATGCCGTCATTCATGACCGGAAAGAGAAGGCTTTACAAGAAGCTGAGAATATTAAAGTAGGGGAGACTGGTTATGCAGGAGTTCCCTTCTTGCTCAAAAACATATCACAAGCATTAAAGGGTGAGCCGATTACATCTGGCTCAAGATTATTACGTTCCAATTTCGCTAAACGGAGTTCTAATTTAGTAAATAAGCTAGAGCAGACTGGATTTTTATTTCTTGGTCATACCAATACACCTGAGTTTGGTTTGAAAAATATTTCTGAACCAGTACTGTATGGACCATCAAGAAATCCGTGGAATATAAATCACTCCCCAGGTGGGTCAAGTGGTGGTACTGCAGCTGCAATTGCTGCCGGAGTTGTGCCAATGGCAGGTGCTAGTGATGGTGGAGGTTCTATTCGTATTCCAGCATCATTTTCAAGTTTATTTGGCTTAAAACCAACTAGAGGACGTACACCTGTTGGACCGGGAGTTGGTCGTCAATGGCAAGGCGCATCGATTGACTTTGCATTGTCTAGAACGGTTCGAGACAGTGCAGCATTAATGGATATTTTACAAGTTGTGCAACCGGAAGCAGCATTTCAGGTACCGCCTTTTCAAGCTAGCTATGCAGAGGAAATGAATCAGCCATTTGAAAAACCGTTGAGAATTGCCTTTACAACGGAATCGCCTGTAGGAACTCCAGTTTCAGAGGATGCAAAACGTGCTGTCATGCAAGTCATTTCTTGGTTAGAGGATGCGGGACATCATGTGGAAGAAAAAAGTAATGGTGTTGATGGTACCCAGCTAATGCGGAACTATTATTTAATGAATAGTGGAGAAATGTCCTCTGTAATAGTGGGATTGGAAGCGGCATTTGGAAGGAAAATGACTGCGGATGATATGGAAATTGAGTCATGGTTATTAAATGTAGCGGGTAGGTCTGTAACAGCTGCAGAATTTACAACAAGTCTTTCTTCATGGGACACTGCGGCAGAACAAATGGCTATGTTACATCAAGAGTATGACTTCTATATAACACCAGCGACAGCTTATACAGCTCCAAAAGTTGGTGAATTAACTCATTCTGAGGAAAGTCAATTAGAGCTTCGCGAACGAGTAGAGAAGTTGGATAAGCAGGGGCAACAAGATTTAATTTATGAAATGTTCTTGCCAAGTCTAACGTATACACCGTTCACTCAATTAGCTAATTTAACAGGGCAACCAGCAGTATCGTTACCAGTATACTTATCAGAACATGGCCTACCTTTAGGTGTACAAGTCATGGCATCTAAAGGCGAAGAACATCGTTTACTTCAGTTGGCTTACCAGCTGGAACAGTCTTCCCTTTGGATTGATATTATGAAGAATCCTTACTTAAAAGAGTTTATTACAGAGGGACAAGCTCCTCGTATTTAACTAGTGAATTGGACAGATGCTCTATAACAATGGGCGGCTGTCCTTTTTTATCATCAACTTTTCGATCATAATTACTTTTTAATAAAATCATATTACTTTCCCTAATCATGTTTAGGACGTCCCTGAAAACGTGTATATAGTTAAAACAGCATCAAAAGTATGGTAAAATAATGCCATTTTATAAGTTTAAAAGATGAATTATAAGAAAATAATGTATATTAAGTAACCTTTTACTAAATGGTATAATTTTAGTATAGTTAAAGAGTAATAGTAATTTAAGCGGAGGGGCGTAAGTAGATGCAGGAGACAATGGTTTATAATGAAAAGATTTCAAGTGTAATTGATAATATTAATAAAGTAATGATTGGAAAAGAAGACGTCGCTATATTAAGTTTGGTTGCATTACTTGCTGAAGGGCACGTTTTATTAGAGGATGTCCCTGGTGTCGGTAAGACAATGTTAGTACGCACACTTGCTAAATCATTAGATTGTGATTTTAAGAGAATCCAATTTACCCCAGATCTTTTACCTTCTGATGTAACTGGTGTTTCTATTTATAATCCGAAAGAGATGGAATTTGAATTCCGTGGTGGCCCAATCTTTGGAAATATCGTGTTAGCGGATGAAATCAACCGAACTTCACCAAAGACACAATCAGCTTTACTAGAGGGAATGGAAGAGAAAAGTGTAACGGTTGATGGAGATACGATTCCTCTTCAGAAACCCTTTTTTGTAATGGCTACTCAAAACCCGATTGAATATGAAGGAACATATCCACTACCAGAAGCTCAGCTTGACCGATTTATTTTAAAACTAACGATGGGATATCCATCATTAGCAGATGAATTGGAAATGCTAGAGAGAACATCTAAAGAACACCCCATCGAAAGCCTTTCATCAGTCATGACTAAAGAAGAGTTAGTGTTAATCCAAAAGGAAGTTCGAAATGTTTATATAGAAAAAAATGTACAGCAATATATTGTTAATCTAGTTAGAGAAACAAGAAATCATGAATCTATTTTCTTAGGAGTTAGCCCACGTGGTTCCATTGCATTAATGAAAGCTGCAAAGGCCTTTGCCTATATTAAGGGACGTGATTTTGTGCTTCCGGATGATGTGAAATATTTAGCTCCGTTTGTATTAACACATCGAATCATTCTCACTAGTGAGGCAAAATATGATGGTAAAACAGCAAAACAAATCGTGGAGCAGGTAGTTAAACAAACATTTGTACCAATTCGAAAGGAATTTTAGAGTCTTATGAAGACGTTCCGTTTTGTACGTAATGTTATTTTTGTCTTACTACTATTTGCAATACTTTTTTCCTATGCCATGTTTCAAGGTGGATTTACAAGCTGGTTTTTATTTTATAGTTTCCTGCCAATCTTTCTATACCTATTAGGATTTTCCTTATATCCAATTTCAAAGTGGAAAGTAGAGAGAAGGCTGCAAAAACATGTCGTTGCAACAGGTGACAAGGTAAGGGTTTCTATTCAAGTAAATCGTAGAATTCCTTTTCCGATATATTATTGTATTGTAGATGAAGTTTTTCCAGAAACATTGAATCGTGTTGACTCAAGACAGGCCAAATATCAGTATCTAGATCAACCGAATAAGCTTTATAAAAGCCGCAATGTAAAAAAGATGATATTCCCTTGGTTTAAAAGAAGATTTGAGATTTCTTATGAACTTGACCAGCTTCCAAGGGGAAAACATATCATCCCTGCTATTCGAATGAAAACAGGTGATATATTTGGGCTTATCAAAAAGGTTCATGTTTATTCTGCAGGAAGTGAGTTAATTGTTTATCCAGTGGAAAGGTCTATTCATTTGGTAGAAAAAATGAATAGCTATGAACAGGGGTCCATTTCTTCATTTGCAATGAACTTGAAGAATACGAATGTTGCGACGGGAGTTCGCGAATATATGCCAGGGGATAAGTTTTCTTGGATTGATTGGAAACAAACAGCAAAGAAAAATGATGTGATGACCAAAGAATTCGAACAAGAAAAAAGTACCGATACCCTTATTATTCTAGATAACTGTTACTTTGATGGGATGAATCTATTAGCCTATGAAGCTACAGTTGAGATGGGGATTTCCTTGATGGAGACAATAAGAAAGCAAGCTTCACAAGTTGGATTTTTATCCATTGGTGAAGATACGGTTTTCTTTCCTGTTAAGCATGATCCAACAAAAATGGAATGGATTCGTAAGCATTTAACACAAGTACAACCAAGTGGAAGGTACAAATTTTCCCGAAAACTAAAGGAAGAGATGCTTAAAGTACAACATAGCTTTTACGTTGTGTTAATAACGACACATCTTGATGAGGAATTGAAAGAATCACTTCAACATGTAAGGTTACGTGAAAAAAAGCTAATGATTATATTTATCCAAGCTGCTAATCGAATTTCAGCTGAGGATCACAGGGTTATTCATGGACTTCGCAATGAAGGTATTGGGAATTGTATCTTAACAGAAAAAGAACTAGTTATGGATAAACTTGAGGTGAACACATTATGAGTAGGAAAAGTAAAACGAATATAACTTTTATCTACACCTCAATATTATATATCGCTGGTCTTTTATTATTTTTGGAGTGGCTATATCCGGTTGATCAAGTAACGGATACTACTTATATTGGAATCTTTGTGATTTATACGATTTTTTGTTTTTTTATTAGCGTACTGCAGGTGAAGTGGTGGCTTTCTCTAATCTTAAAAGGGTTTGGTGTATTCTTTATTCTGAATGGATTATATTCCTCCTATAGTTTTTGGAGTATTCATTGGTTTACGGAGCTGCTTGCTGATTTTTCTTTTAACCTACAGGCATTACTTGACAGACAATGGTTTGATTTATCGAATATGTTTCGAACGCTATTGTTTTTAATCATTATTTGGTTAATGAGTTATTTGATCTATTATTGGTTCGTTCAAATTAAGCGAGTCATGATATTCAGTGTTTTAACCTTTATCTATATTACGCTATTAGATACCTTTACTGTTTATAATTCTGATTGGGCCATTTTCCGTACGTTTATTATTGCGTTCTTAGCTTTGGGAATTGCTAACGTTTTAAAAGAAATTCAGAATGAAAGTCTTCAAGCCTATCGATTAAGTACAAGACCATTGTGGATCGTTCCCTTAGTAGGAATTGTGTTATTTTCCACTGTTGTTGGATATGCTGCACCGAAGTTAGACCCACAGTGGCCAGATCCTGTTCCATTTTTTGAAAGTGCGGTAAATGGTAATGGAATTGGAACGGGAGGGGTTATACAAAAGGTTGGATACGGTGAAAATGATTCTACATTAGGTGGATCCTTTGTTCAAGATTATACACCTGTATTTAAAGCATTTATGAAAGAAGAAAATTATTTCCGAGTAGAGTCAAAGGATTATTATACTGGTAAGGGATGGGTTAACTCAGAAGAAAGTGAATATGTAGAGCAAGTGGATGCGAATATCACTTATGAAACTTTTTCTAAGGTAGTTGAATCAGAAACTTCTGAGCTAATGTTAACTTTTGATGATAGGGCTAATATACCTAAGCTAATATATCCTTATGGAACAAGACGAGTTGTTCCTCCAAGTGAGGATGTATCTCTAATGTTAAATGAGACAAATGGTGAAATACGAACTGAAGTAGACCATGATGCAGCAAATCTATCAGGTTATAAGATTTACTACGACAGTCCATCCTATTCCATTGATATGATGCAAAAAAGTAGTACACCTGAAGATGAAGAGTTAGTTAGAAATTATACCCGATTACCTTCTTCTCTTCCTGAAAGGGTTGGGGAATTAGCTCAGGAAATTACGGCTGTTCATGAAAGTCAGTATGATAAAGTACGTGCCATTGAACGTTATTTTAGCGGAAATGGTTATGTTTATCAGATTGAGAATGTTCCGGTTCCGACAGAAGACCAGGATTATGTCGATCAATTCTTATTTGATACAAAAGCTGGTTATTGTGACAATTTCTCCACTTCTATGGTCGTCATGCTCCGTAGCTTAGACATTCCTGCGAGATGGGTCAAAGGATTTACCAGTGGGGAAAAGATTGATGAAAGCGTAAATGAAGATGGCGACGATGTGTATCAAGTGACCAATGCCAATGCACATTCATGGGTTGAAGTGTACTTTGAAGGTGTTGGTTGGATACCATTTGAACCAACACAAGGGTTTGATGCGCCTAACAATTACGCAATTGATACTCAGGAAGAAGATGATGTGTTAGAGGCTCCGGAAGCACCAGAAATGCCAGAACAAGAATTTGAGAGACCAGAAAAAGATGTAGAAGAGGCATTTAATCCTAGTGTAGGTGAAAATAATGGTAAGTTTCAAATCACGATGACACACGGAATCATTCTAGCTGTAATTTTCCTTGGTTTAATTGGTTTATTGATTTGGAAAAGACACCAGTTACGTATCTACTTCTTAGAAAGAAGAATGCGAAAACGAAGAGATGCTGCAACCTATCAGGATGCATACCACTATATTCTAAAAGTGTTAAAAAATAAAGGATTTGAAAAAGACCCTGACCAGACATTAAGGGAATATGCAAATCGAATTGATAACTGGTATGGTTCAAATGAAATGGGAAGATTAACAGCAAATTATGAGAGACTAATTTACCAAAATGGTGTAACAAATATAGTTGATGAAGAGATGTCGAATTTATGGAAAAATTTAATTAAAAGGATATTGGGTTGACGTAAGCTTCCTAACGTTAGTAAAATAGGTTTAACTTTTAATACTCTAACGCTTTCGTATATCCTCGATAATACGGTTCGAAAGTCTCTACCGGGGTACCGTAAATACCCTGACTATGAAGGCGGAATATCTAGATTATATAAATCTGGATTTCTGCCTTTTTTTATTTATATTCTGTGTCTTTGCATTGTATAAATTGAGGGTGGAATCCAGGTTTTTTTGTATAGTTTTTGAAATTAGGCTCAGTAGCTATGGAATGCTTCTAAAGGACAGATTCGGTGATTATCTGGATACTCTGTCTAATAGAACGTTTCTAAAGGACAGATTCGGTGATTATTTGGATACTCTGTCTAATAGAACGCTTCTAAAGGACAGATTCGGTGATTATCTGGATACTCTGTCTAATAGAACGTTTCTAAAGGACAGATTCGGTGATTATCTGGATACTCTGTCTAATAGAACGTTTCTAAAGGACAGATTCGGTGATTATTTGGATACTCTGTCTAATAGAACGCTTCTAAAGGACAGATTCGGTGATTATCTGGATACTCTGTCTAATAGAATGCTTCTAAAGGACAGAATTGATGATTATTTGGATACTCTGTCTAATAGAATGCTTCTAAAGGACAGAATTGATGATTATTTGGATACTCTGTCTAATAGAACGGTTCTAAAAGACTGTTTCAAGGATTTTCCGTATATTTTGTCTAATAGCACAGTTCAATTTGGACGTATCAAAGGTTTTTACGTAATTATTAAACATAGATGGGGAGAATAACAATGGATAATGAAATGATTCTAGTACTAGATTTCGGTAGTCAATACAATCAATTAATCACCAGAAGAATTCGGGAGTTTGGCGTTTATAGTGAACTTCATTCTCATAAATTAACAGTGGAACAAATTAAAGCGATGAATCCAAGGGGAATCATTCTTTCTGGTGGTCCGCACTCTGTTTATGACGAAAATAGTTTCCGACCTGATGAGGCTATTTTTGATCTGGGAATCCCTGTACTTGGAATCTGCTACGGTATGCAGTTAATGGCTCTACACTTTGATGGTAAAGTGGACAAGTCAAAGAACCGAGAATATGGAAAAGCTACGATTTCACTACAAAATAACACAACATTATTCAATGAATCACCAGACGAGCAAACGGTGTGGATGAGTCATGGAGATAAAGTGGTCGAAGCCCCTGCAGAATTCACAGTGGACGCAACAAGCTCATCAACACCGGTAGCAGCATTTAGTAATAAAGAAAAGGAAATGTATGGGGTTCAATTTCACCCGGAAGTACGCCATTCTGAATATGGTAATCAGCTTTTACGTAATTTTGTTTTCGATGTTTGCGGGGCAAAAGGCGATTGGACAATTGAGAATTTCATCGATCAAGAAGTTGCTACGATAAAGGAAAAGGTTGGCGACCGTAATGTGCTTTGTGCATTAAGTGGTGGTGTTGACTCTTCTGTTGTTGCAGCTTTAATCCATAAAGCAATTGGTGATCAGCTAACTTGTATATTTGTTGATCATGGACTGTTACGTAAGAATGAAGCAGATGATGTAATGAAGGTATTCGCTGATGATTTCCATATGAACATTATTAAGGTTGATGCCTCAGAGCGCTTTTTAGGGAAATTAAAAGGTGTAGATGACCCAGAACAAAAACGTAAAATTATTGGTAATGAATTTATTTATGTGTTTGATGATGAAGCGGCAAAGCTTAAAAATATGGATTTCTTAGCACAAGGCACACTTTATACAGATATTATTGAAAGTGGTACAGAAACAGCACAAACTATAAAATCCCATCATAATGTCGGTGGCCTTCCTGAGGATATGCAATTTGAACTAATTGAGCCATTGAATACATTATTTAAAGATGAAGTTCGTGAGCTTGGTACACAATTAGGATTACCGGATCGTATTGTATGGCGCCAACCATTCCCAGGTCCTGGTCTTGCTATTCGTGTATTAGGGGAAGTTACGGAAGAAAAACTAGAAATTGTTCGTGAATCCGATGCTATTTTACGGGAAGAAATTGCTAATGCAGGATTAGAACGTGATATTTGGCAATACTTCACGGTCCTTCCTAATATCCGAAGTGTAGGTGTGATGGGTGATACCCGTACGTATGATTACACGATTGGTATTCGTGCAGTAACTTCCATTGATGGAATGACATCCGACTGGGCACGTATTCCATTTGATGTACTTGAAAAAGTATCGACGCGTATTGTAAATGAAGTAGCTCATATAAATAGGGTAGTGTATGATATTACGAGCAAGCCACCTGCAACGATTGAGTGGGAATAACAACAAAAACCTTAGAATCCTTTATTTAAAGGACTTCTAAGGTTTTTTTGATGCATGACTTAATACTCTAAACATCCATATACAATATAGAGCTTCATTATTTTTGAGATTGGAATACAGCATTGCTACCCCCTTTAATTACAATTAAAGCAACATACGGAAAAATCATGGAAATATTTTGCAAATGGTATTGTCTTTCTGGTGTATTACGAATATAATACAGTTTAGATATAGATATTTGAAAAATAAAAATGTGAAGAGTTTTCAATGAGGGGGTTTGTAATGAATTTTATTAAAAGAGGATTTTTAGGGATTACAAGGAAAAAAGGAAAATCATTAATTTTATTAGCAGTAATTTTGATTTTAGGAAGCCTTATATCTGGCGCGATTTCTATTCAACAAGCAACTAGTAACGTGGAGAAAAGTGTTAAAGAAAGGCTTGGGGCTGCTGCGACACTTGAACTTGATTGGGAAGAATACGATAAGTTAAGTGAAGAAGAAATGATGAATGTAGAGCTTGAAAACATAGGTGTAGATCTGATTAAACAAATCGGTGGGCTTTCCTATGTGAAGTATTATGATTATTCTGTATCTACAATGTTAGGCTCAGAGAGCTTGGAGGCTTACCGGGGTGAAATGGAAGAGGATTTTATTCACGAGGGACCGAGCATGGATTTTACACTAAAAGGAATTAACTATGCGCCAGTTCTTGATTTTGAAGAACAGAAGGGTAAATTAGTTGATGGTCGCGTTTTTACCCAAGAAGAAGTGGATAATGGAACCTCTGTTGCAGTTATTTCAAAAAAATTAGCAGAAAAAAATAATCTTAATGTTGGAGATACCTTTACGTTTGTCAATGTGGTTTATACATATGACGAAGAGACAGGTGAAGAAGACATAGCTGCTTCACGTGATGTCGTATTGGAAGTCATTGGATTGTTCGAATCGCAATTTATTAAAGAAGATGCAGAGACAGCTTCGGATGGTGGAATGATGGATTGGATGGATATGGACTATCAAAATACAGTCTATGTTCCAAATGAGATTGTGCTCAATGAAAATAAATATCAGTTTGAAGAATACATGAAGACAGATGAAGAATATGCAGAAATGATGGAAGGGGAGGAAGAGGCATCTTTTGAATATTACACTCCAATGTTTGTTTTAAACAGTCCGGAAGATAGTGAAGCATTTGAGGAAGAGGTACTTCCGTTGTTGCCGGATTATTATACTGTAGTCAGTGCTACCGATCAATATGATAGTATTGCAGGGCCGATGGAGTCCATGTCTAAACTATCGAAATATGTTCTTATAGCAGCGGTAATTGCAACGGTGTTGATTACTGGTTTAGTAGTGTTACTATTCTTACGGGATAGAAAACGTGAATTGGGTATTTACTTATCCTTAGGAGAAAGTAGGGGCCGTGTTGTTGGGCAAATACTAATCGAAGTAATGGTTGTTGCGTTTATTGGTATAACTTTATCTTTATTCAGCGGAAACTTCATAGCTAGCCAGGTTTCTGATACGATGATGAAAGCGGACAATAATACTTCTAATGAAGACGTTTATTATTATAGTGAGCTCCAAATAAATTTAACAACAGATGATGTCATGGATTCTTATGAGGTAAGTCTTAACTCAAGCTATATTCTAGTATTCTATGGAATTGGTCTGTTAACGATTTTAATTTCAACGGTTATTCCGCTAGTTTATATTGTAAGACTAAATCCGAAGAAAATACTGATGTAACCTGAGGGGGGAAATTATGATACTAGAAGCGAAAGATTTAAACTATTATTATCAAGATGGCGAGCAACGACGTTATATTTTAAAGGATACATCTGTCTCTTTTGAGAAGGGGAAATTTTATACGATCTTAGGGCAATCTGGTTCTGGGAAAACCACCTTGTTATCGCTACTCAGTGCCTTGGATTCTCCGCATAGCGGAGAGGTATTATTTAATCAAGAAGACATTAAGAAAATTGGCTATGAAAAGTATCGCCGTAATAATATCGGGATTATCTTTCAAAACTATAATTTAATACCGACCTTTACAGCAGTGGAAAATGTACTGATTCCCATGTCTATTACGGAAAATGAACTTCCAGAGGATTCAAAGACAGTAGCCTATAATCTATTAGATTACATCGGCATTGTTAAAAATAAAGCAGATCGTCCTGTTAATAAGCTTTCTGGGGGAGAGCAGCAGCGTGTGGCTATTGCCCGTGCTCTTGCAACTAATGTGGAATTAATACTTGCCGATGAACCTACAGGAAATCTTGATGAAGAGATGGAGCAGGAAATCATTGATATCTTTAAAAAATTGGCACATGAACACGGCAAATGTGTTATTGTGGTCACGCACTCCAATGAAATTGCCTTGCAGTCTGATCAGGCTTTCCTTTTGAAGAAGGGTGTACTGGCTTCTTATGAGTGATTTTCTATCAAAGTTTAATAAAGATAAGTACGAGGACCTACTAAATGAGCAAGAAGACAAAAAAGTAGTAGACGAGCAAGAAAAGAATATAGAGAATCAGGAAGAAATAGAACCACAGCAAAAGCAAGAAGAGCAAGCTTCTGCTGTGGAAATGGAAGAAACAGAACCAGATCCTGATGACATCCCTCTTCAGTCAGAATCTCTATCCCTTAGTCACAATAGACAACGGGATAGGGAAGAAGATGTAGAGATTGATCCGGATTATCGAAGGAAAAAGAGACGGAAAATGTTGCTGATTATTTCAGGTTCTATCTTAGCTTGTATGTTGATTTTCTTCATTTACTATACACTGGTCCATGTGAAGGTTGAAGATTTTGTGGGACAGGCTGTTTCAGATGCCCGCGCTTGGGCTGAAGAAAATGATGTAGAGGTTAAATTAAAGCAAGAATATAATATGGAATATGATGCAAATCAAGTTATTTCGCAGAGTGTATCTGCTGGAGACAAAATCCGAAAAGGGAAGACTCTCGAATTAACTAGTAGTTTAGGTCCAGATCCAGAAGCAATTATTCCTCTTCCGGATTTCTCCGTTATGAGTCAAGAGGAAGCAAGGAATTGGATTGATGAGAATAAAGCAGAAAACCTACAACTAGTCACAGAGTATAGTGACGATGTTGAAGAAGGTACATTTATTAAGCTTACCATCAGGGATACTGGAATTGAGGAATCAGAATATCAACGAAGAGACAGTGCTGCCGTCTATTATTCAAAAGGGGTAGAAGTCTTTGAGAAGAATATTACCATACCCAACTTTGTAGGATTGCCTAAAGAAGAAGTGGAAAAATGGGCAGAATCTAATGAAATTGAGATGACTTATGAAGAGTCGGATTCTGACAGTGTCGAAGCAGGACATATTATTAGTCAAAGCGAACCCGCAGAAGAAAAAATTGCGAAAAGAGATAAGATGAAAGTGGTTTTATCTGTAGGTGAAGCTGCGGTGGTTCCGAATTTTGGGGAACTTACTTCGGAGGAAGCCATGACTGCTTATCCAAATTTAGATGTGAGGGTGAAGGAGCAATTCCATGCGGATGTTTCATATGGAAGAATGATTTCACAATCTGTTGAAGCAGGTACAAAATTAACCGATAAAGATGATAAGAGTGTTACGGTAACTTATTCGCTTGGAAAGCCGTATTTGGGTGATTTCCGTGGGCAAATAGAAGGTGAGTTGCCGAGATTGTTTTTTGATGAATATCAATCAAAAGGTGCTAATATTAAGTATATTGTTAAGTATGTCTATGCCCCTGAAGTGAAAGGGACAGTGGTTGGTATGAGTAAGTTTAATGAATTTGTATCCATGACCTATACAGTAGAGATTCAAGTAAGTAATAACATTTCAGCACCTCCTAACCCAGGAGACTTTATCGAGGATGAACCGGAATTACCTGTAGAAGATGAACCATTGGAAGAAGAGGAAGATATTGAAATTCAAGAAAAGTAAACATAATAATAATTGCACGTTCTAAAGAATGGAATAATTGAAAAAGCTGCCTCTAGTCAATTCGGGCAGCTTTTTTATTAGCATAGGGTTTCTATTAATATCATATGGATAAATATGGATAGGCAGATTCGTGTAATTTGAGGGGAAATGGGAATATACTAAACTTGTAAGAAAAAATGGCAAGTAGAAAAGAAAGAAGGATTATGATGGGTTTTAAAAATGTAACTGTAGCTGGCGGCGGTGTATTAGGAAGTCAGATTGCTTACCAAGTTTCATTTAAAGGTTTTAATGTAACAGTGTATGACATTAACAATGTGGCTATTGAAGCAGCAAAAGGCCGGATGGAAAGATGGCAAGAACGCTATAAACAGGATTTAAATGCAACCGATACGGAAGTAAAAGATGCATTTAAAAGAATGAACTTTTCTACGGATTTGAAGGAAGCTGTTGCGGATGCGGATTTGGTAATTGAAGCAGTACCAGAAAAAAAAGAAATAAAAATCGATTTCTATAAAAAATTATCAGAAGTTGCACCTGAAAAAACTGTATTTGCATCTAATTCATCAACTATGCTTCCGAGTCAGTTTGCTGAAACAACAAAACGTTCAAATAAATTCTTAATGCTTCATTTTGCAAACGAAATATGGAAAAACAATACAGCCGAAATTATGAAACATGAAGGAACGGATATGAAAGTGTTCGATTCGGTTGTAGAATTTGCTAAAAATATCGGCATGGTTGCACTTCCAATCTACAAGGAACAACCAGGATATATCCTAAATTCCCTGCTTGTCCCATTACTAGATGCGGCACAAAACTTATTAGTCAATGGAATTGCTGATGCAGAAACAATTGATAAAACATGGATGGTAGCTACTAGCGCTCCTAGAGGTCCTTTTGCGATATTAGATGTCGTTGGTATCCGAACACCTTATAACTTATCTGTCGCAAAAGCAGAAGCTGGCGATAAAAATGCTGAAAAGGTTGCTAAGTACTTAAAAGAAGAATATTTAGATAAAGGGAAGTTGGGTACGGAGTCTGGAGAAGGTTTTTATAAATATCCTAATCCATCATATGAGAGTCCTGATTTCTTAAAATAACAGTATAGGTGTAGTGCTAATTCACAAGGGATTAGCACTACATTTTTTGTGTTAAAACAATGGTTATATGAATTTTTAGCGAAAATTAACATAGGAAATCACTTATATCTATTGTTAGCTTAATATATTTCTTGTTTTTGGAGAAAATACTCAATGAACCTTTTCAAAAAGGAGATATATTAATGGCGCAAATTATCTTATGGAGCATGCTTATTTTACCCTGGTTATCGTTGTTGTTTATTAACAAACAGTCTCTAAGGCGGTTTATGCCCGTTTCTATTTTGGCTTCTCTGTTAGTTACAATGGTATTTGAAATGGCATTTACTTTTAATTGGTGGACCGTAAAAGAGGCTATTCTGCCTTGGGGACATATCACAAGTATACCACTTACCTATGGTATATTTTTTGCTGGTACGATATGGATTTACCATTTTACTTTTAATAAGTCTTTTTTGGTTTATATTCTTTCTAATGTTATTGTGGATGCCATTTATGCTTTTGTTGGTCTGAATGTATTAATCCATTTCGGAATTTATGAATTAGAAAACATGGGTACTTTTGGGATATTTATTCTTATGTTTGTAATCTCAGTTATCATTTATATTTATCAAAAATGGCAGGATAAAATTATAAAACGGGAGTGAGATTGTTATTATTGTTGTTTTTTGGTAATAAATGTAACGTGATATTTTGTCTTTCTTCACATTATCGGAACTACGTAGAATTTCTTCCCCTGCTTTTTTATACACATTGCCTTAACAATTGTACATTTTATGCTATAAGTTAAATATTGAAAACTTGTCATCAGGATTTAGATGAATTAATGAAAAATGAAATATTGCCTTTGAGAAAGAAGAAGTAATATTTAAAAACGAACATTAAAATATATTAACAAAAAAATATTCGGATATAGTTGACATCTAACTAGTAAAATAGTAATATATCATTGTTAAGTTAATAAATAGCTATTGCGTATAATTTAGGGGATATGGCCCAGAGTTTCTACCAGACCGCCGTAAATGGTCTGACTACGCAGATTAGTAATATAGATGATAATAGTTTACTATTTGATTAGTTTGCTTTTGTCCATTACTTTTCTTGCTTGGTCGTGGAAGCATGTGTCGTCCCTGAATTTAGGGGGATACATGTTTTTTTATTGCACTTATATTATTTTCTAGGAGGAAAAGTAAATGAAGAAGTATTTTCAGTTTGAAGAGTTAGGCACAAATTTTCGTACAGAGTTTATAGGCGGATTAACAACTTTCTTAGCTATGGCTTATATTCTTTTTGTTAACCCCGATATTTTAAGTGCAACAGGTATGGATAAAGGAGCAGTATTTACTGCAACTGCACTTGCTGCAGCCGTAGGCACATTATTTATGGGACTTATTGCTAAATATCCAATTGCACTTGCTCCAGGAATGGGATTAAATGTATTTTTTGCTTTTTCAGTAGTGCTAGCTATGGAAGTTCCTTGGGAAACTGCTTTAGCAGGGGTTTTAGCTTCTGGACTTATTTTTATGGTATTAACACTTACTGGTCTACGTGAAAAAATTATTAACTCCATACCTTCTGAATTGAAAAAAGCAGTAGGTGCTGGTATTGGATTATTTATTGCTTTTGTTGGTCTACAAAGTGCAGGTATTGTAGTGGATAATGAAGCTACTTTACTAGGTATTGGAGACTTATCTTCACCAGCTGTATTGCTTGCAATTTTTGGCCTTGTTGTATCAGTTGTTTTATTAACATTAGGAATAAAAGCAGGTATTTTCTATGGGATGGTAATTACAGCAATTGCTAGCTTAATTTTTGGATTATCTGAATTTAATGGTTTAGTAGCTAGTGTTCCAAGTGTAGCACCAACATTCGGAGCAGCTTTCGCACATTTTGGAGATATTTTTACGATGGAAATGCTAGTTGTTATTTTAACATTCCTATTCGTTGATTTCTTCGATACTGCTGGTACATTGGTAGCTGTTGCTTCTCAAGCAGGGTTAGTGAAGGACAATAAGTTACCACGTGCAGGTAAAGCATTATTTGCTGACTCAGCAGCAACTGTAGTAGGTGCAGCGGTAGGTACCTCAACTACTACTTCATTTGTAGAATCTACAGCAGGTGTTGGCGTAGGAGCACGTTCTGGCTTTGCTTCCGTTGTAACAGCTGGATTCTTCCTATTGGCATTGTTCTTCTCACCATTATTAAGTGTTGTTACATCGTCAGTAACTGCACCTGCATTAATCATAGTTGGTGTTATGATGGCTACTGTATTAAAAGATATCGAGTGGAATGACTTTGCTATTGCTGTTCCAGCTTTCTTAACGGTCTTAATGATGCCTTTAACGTATAGTATCGCAACTGGTATTGCAATTGGTTTTATTTTCTACCCAATTACGATGCTTGTAAAAGGTAGAGCAAAAGAGGTTCACCCGGTAATGTATGGTTTGTTTGTTATATTTATATTGTATTTTATTTTCTTATAAAAATAATGGCGAGATCACTTTTTAGTGGTCTCGCTATTTTTATGAAGGGAAATTGAACTAAGTGGCGAATAATATATTATATGAGTGCTATAATTAAAGATAAATAATATTAAAAAATGGCGGTGAACTCTATGTTATCGCAACAAGAAATTCTGAGTGAACTTTCAAAGCATCTAAAAATATGGAAAGAAAAATATGGTGTGAAGAATATTGCTTTATTTGGTTCCTATTCAAGGGATGAGCAGAAGGATAGAAGTGATATTGATTTGTTAGTAGAATTTGAAGACCATGCTTTAACTTTTGATAACTATATGGATTTAAAATTTGAACTTGAAGATTATTTTTATACAAAAATAGATTTGGTTATTATTGATGATTTAAAACCAGAGATAAAGCAAAGTATTTTAAGGGGCGCTAAGTATGCAGAGGGAGCCTAGTGTCTTTATAAATGATATATATACAGCTGCACTGAAAATTGAAGAGTATACCAAGGGTCTAAATTTTGACGATTTTCAAGATAACTATTTAGTATCAGATGCAGTTATTAAAAATATATTGGTTATTGGAGAAGCGGCAAAGAACATTCCTGAAGAAATATGAAAAACAAATTCAATGATTGAATGGAGAAAGATGGCAGGAATGAGAGATATGATGATTCATGGATATTTCTCTATCAACTATCATATTTTATGGGATGTTGTTGAAAATAAAATACCCATCTTGATTAGGGAAATCGAAAAGCTATTATAAATTACCGTGATAGTAAACTAAAGAGTTTCACTTATTTATTTTTATGGCTAGCCTTTGTAACATTTTCATTATAAAAATTGGTGAGAGCATTGTTGATTGTTTTCGTAAGTAGATAGAAAGTTAGAAAAACTAACACATTCGCAATAGGACAAATGAATGTGTTAGTTTTTCTACTGTTATATGAAACCCCCAGTACTTTGCTAATTACTCTTACCTCGAGAGAAAAAATAACTATAATTTAGTAGAAATGAAATGCCAATTAAGGTATATTTTCGAAAGGATGTAATTCTAAATAATTAACTAGGGTAGGTAGGTTAAAATGGAAACGTTAGATATATTAGAGATAATAAAAATGGTCATTATTGGATTAGTTCAAGGATTTACAGAACCTATACCGGTGTCATCCAGCGGACATGTAATGATTGCCAGTGAGATTTTAGGGCTTGGGGAACAAGGATTTACGTTTGCTATACTTACTAATACGGCTTCCCTACTGGCAATACTTTTTATCTACAGACAAGATATTATTAGACTGCTAAGTAATTCAATAAACTTTTTAAAAACGAGAGATTCACGTTATAAAAGTGACTTTCGATTTGTTTGCTTTATCATCATTGGTTCGATACCTGCGGGTGTACTTGGGATTTTATTAAAAGATGTTATCGCTGATAAAGTCAGAATGGAAACCATTGCCATCATGCTCTTTGTAACAGGATTTGCGATATGGCTAATTCGCAATATGAAGGGGACTAAAGGTGAAGGTGAGATTTCTACTAAGGATGCATTCCTCGTTGGTTTAGGTCAGGCCGTTGCATTAACACCGGGAATTAGTCGTTCAGGTGCAACGATCATATCAGCAGTAGCTGTCGGAATGAAACAAGATACAGCACTCAGGTTTTCGTTCATGTTGTATATACCAGTGAGCCTTGGAGGAGTAGTACTCGGCATATCTGACTTTGTAGATGAACCTAATAAAACAGACTTAGCAATTCCATATTTAGCAGCATTTATTGCAACACTTTTCATGACTTATTTCGCAATGAAATGGTTCATGGGAATTATGAAACATGGAAAATTAGTTTATTTTACATATTATTGTTTCATTGTTGGAACATTACTCCTTATTTTTTTCTAAAAAGGAAAACACTCTAAAACAATGAATAAACAAGTATGATGCCACGAATTTTATTAATCTTCATTAGTTGATTGGATAGAAGAAGAGAAGCCTAATTTGCTTCTCTTCTTTGGATTAATATTAAATTTTTAACGACCAACAGCACGACTTCTAGAAAATATCACATGATAAATAAAGATTGCTACTGTACCGATTAGTGAAACAAAGCCCATTACATAATACAATGTTCCGCCACTATAATGATCCATAATAGCTCCACCTGCTAAAGAACCAATAATCCCACTTATTCCAAAGAAAACAGCATAATATACAAGATGACCAGTTGATTGTAATAATTTAGGAATAAGGCGTGTGACATAATCAAGTGCCGCCAAATAAAATACCCCAAATGTAAAACCATGTAGAATTTGTAATCCAATAACAAACATTGGATCGTTTGCTGTTCCGTAAATAATCCACCGGATGCTATATAGAATACCAGCAAGCATGACAAAGATTAGGGGATGTAGCTTTTTAAACCAAAATCCAGCAGTAGCAAAAACTAATGCTTCCGTAATAACGCCGACAAACCAACCTAATCCCACTAATGCCTCACTTCCACCAAGCTCTGTAATATATAAGCCAATGAAACTATCATTTGCGCGATGTGCAACCGATAAAAAGATAACCGCTAATAGGAAAAAGACAAATTCCTTATTTTTTATTAAAATATTTACATCTTTTAAACTAACTGGATCAGATTCCACTTTAACATCTTTTACTCGTAGGACAACTAACAAAGCAATGAATCCAAAGAACAAGTATGGCCAAATCATATACTCTACACCATATTTTGATAGAATCGATCCTATTATAAGGGAAGAAACGGAAAAGCCAACAGATCCCCATGTACGAATTGTTCCAAAAGACACTCCTGTTTCATCTGCTCTACGCTGGGCAAGGCTGTCCCCAAGCCCCCCAATAGGAGTGGTGAAAAAGTAGAATACAGCCCCCATGCACATAATCGAAATAAGCGTATTCATTTGAAAGAAAATGGTACTAAAAATCAGAAGCCCCATGACACAGATTAACAGGATCTTCTTCACGGTTTTATATTTATCACTCATATATCCCCAGAAAGGCTGTGCAAAGATAGATGCCAAAGGCCCAATTGCTAAAACCCAACCAATCTCGGTGCCATTTAAACCTTTATAAGCTAAGTATAATGGTAAGAAACTTAAGATAATCGTATTTGTAGCGTGAAAGCTAAATAATAGCATTTTTAATGGAAGTAATGATTCTTTATTTGCCAAAAAGACAACTCCTTCTATAATGCAACTCAAAGAGTAATTATACTACTTTGTCGAGAAATGGGGAATAGCGTAGTTGCAAGAATAGCATAATAGAATGGAAAACTATGATTCTACAATTCTTATACATGCGCCTGAATTCGCGGACCATAAGCCTGCTAAACTAGAACATGCGCCAAACCTCCGAAATGATGAGCCCGCTAAACCAGAACATGCACCCAACCTCCGGAACCATGAGTCCGCTAAACTAGAACATCGCCCAATCCCCGAAATGATGAGCCCGCAACCCTAAAACATGCACCCAAACTCTGGAACCATAAGCCCTCTAAACCAGAACATCTACCCAAACCCAATACCAACTTGCCCACGAAAAAAAGCACCCTCAAACGAGAATGCTTCCTAACCATAATTTACTTCCAATTATCCGTGATAAACTCATCACGGCCAGATTTAGCACGATCTTCTTTATATTCCTTTTCACTTTTCTTATAAAAGTCCTGATGATATTCTTCAGCTGGATAGAAAGTTACAGCTTCCAAAACTTCTGTAACAATTGGCTTTGAGAATCTTCCACTTTCAGCTAATGTTAGCTTAGAATCTTCGGCTTGAAATTTCTGCTCTTCATCGTGATAGAAAATTGCAGCACGGTATTGGTCACCGCGGTCCTGGAATTGTCCAAAGGCATCAGTTGGGTCAATTTGTCTCCAGAAAACTTCTAGTATTTCATTATAAGAGATAATGCGTGGGTCAAAAGTAATTTCAACTGCTTCATAATGCCCAGTTGTGCCAGTTTTTACATCCTGATACGTAGGATCTTCCACATGCCCACCAGTGTAGCCGGACACTACCGCGTGAACACCATCCCACTGATCAAATGGTTTTACCATACACCAGAAGCAACCACCAGCAAATGTTGCTTTTCTTAAGGTTGTCATATCTCTTTCCTCCATAACAAATAGCAGACAAGCTGCATCATAATTTAAACGAAAATAGAATATATTATTAGAAAACTATATCATATTTGAAGACAACTAACCTAAGGAAATTACTCACAGTCCTATAATTTGTGATAAGATGAGAGAAGATTGAGAATTTTGTAAGATACATTCAAAGATAAGGAGGAGAATGTGATGCGAAATATACCGATAGTTCAGAGCCAATATACGCCACCACCGATTCGGGATCGATTTATTAGACGTGGAAATTTAAATCGGAAGTTATCGGCTATTTCCAACCACACATTAACACTCCTTTATGCAGGCGCAGGCTATGGGAAGAGTACAGCCTTGGCGCTATATTTGCATGATACGAATAGGAAGTCTTGTTGGTATTCTATCTCGGCAGCAGATGATGATATACTTCCTTTTTTTACAAAAATTGTAGAAGCGGTTAAATTACCATATCCGTCATTTGGAAAAAGTATTGACCTGAAATATCAAGAATTAGGTCATTATGTAGACACGGAGCAAATCTATTCTCTTGCCTCTACTTTTATTAATGATCTAATGGCTTTAAAAGAGGATATAACAATTATTCTAGATGACTACCATCATGTGAATTCTTCCTATGAAATTGAAAAATGGACTTTATTTTTACTAGAGCATGCTCCTTCGAATGTACATATTGTTATTTCAAGTAGAAATAAGCCAAAATGGACTGTTCTACCAAAGCTGAAGGTAAGAGGGGATTTATTAGAAATTACGCAAGATGATTTGATTCTATCAGCAAAAGAGATGAACTTTATTTTAGAGGATCTACTAAATATTGAACTAAATGATGATAAGGTAGATAGAATCTATGAATTAACAGAGGGATGGGCGATTGCATTTAATATGATTACCCAGCAATTAGAGGATGAGTCATCGATGGAGACCATTTTTCTAAATCGGCAATCCTCCTTGGAGGATCTCTTTGAATATTTAGCTACGGAGGTACTGAGTAAGCAATCCTTAATTATTCAGCAGTTTTTACTGCAATCTAGTATTATGGATGTCTTAGTTCCGAGAGCCTGTGATCATGTGTTGCAAATTAATGGGTCTGAGGATATCTTACAGGGGTTACTTGAACAGAATTTGTTCATTGTAGAAGGGGAAGAATACTATTTCCGATATCATGCTTTGTTCAAAGCCTTTTTGGAAAATAGATTGCAGAAGAATTATCAATCGGAATTTAAAAAGTTACATATAAAGGCTGCCCAATATTTTGAACGGCAAGGAAATGTAGAGGGAGCCTTATATCACTATCGTAAAATTGAAAAGTTCCCACAAATGGCCGCTTTGTTACATGACTATGGATTAACCATGTTACGTTCAGGAAGGTTACAAAACCTATACGATCTACTTTCAACTATTCCTGATGACTATAAGGAAATATATCCAGTTCTGTACTTCTATCAAGGAGAAATTGAAAGATACCGTTCCAAATATGATAAAGCGGAAAGGAACTTTGACCGGATAATTAGTATTATTCCAGGCTATGATCAGGAACATTTTAACTTAATTGGTCTTGCATTTGAAGGAAAAGCAAGAATTTATTTAGACACAATCCAACCAGATCAAGCGGAGCGTTTTGTAAAACAAGCAATTAATATGCGAGAACAAGCTAAGGCACCAAAAGAAGAGATGGCTCAATTGTATCAATTACTAGCGGAAAATTTATTGAATTTGGGACAAGCAAATAAGGCGGAGGCATGGTTTGACCGGGCCAAATCTCTGAATATCCCGATTGATGATGGGAATTTAGAGGGAAGAATTCTATTGCGAACTGGAAGACTTGCTAAAGCTAAAGAAGTGTTGCTCAAACGGAAAGTGCAATCTAGCAACTCACTAGCCAAGCATTTACCACAGTCACATCGTGAGACAGATTTAATTTTATCTATTATCGAGGCATTTATGGGGAATGCAGAAGAAAGTAAAAAGCTTGCTTCAGATGGTATTCAATTAGGGCTAACAACCCAATCCCCATTTGTAGAAGCTTGTGGCTGGATGCGAATGGGACATGCTGTACAGCTATTAGATAGATATGATTCCAAATTAGCGCAACAATGCTATGAAACATCCCTTGCTATGATGGAAAGAATTAACATTTCTAGAGGTAAAGCTGAACCCTTTATGGGTCTATCAATTCTATTTGGTAGAAACCAAGAGTATGAACGTGCTAAAGAAGCTGCTAATAGAGGACTAATGGAAACGGAAAAGGTAAAGGATAAGTGGTTAAGTGCTTTAATAAAAGTTAGTCTCTTACTAATAGAAATCTATAATCAAAATTTTGACAAAGCAAGGAATATCTTACGAGAGGTTCATGAAGATTTCATTAGTTGTGGTGATCGCTACGGTATTATGGTTACTTCTTTTTGGATTGCGTTTATTGCTCATAAGGAAGAAAATGATAGCGTGTTTAAGGAAGGAATGGCTCGGTTCCTTCAGGAGGTCTATACAGAGGGCTATGATTTTTTCCTAAAGAATCAAACCGTATTTGGACCAACTGATTTACAAAATATTGCCCCACTATTGTTAAAAGCAAAACAGCTAGGAGTTGAATCCCAGCTAGTTTCTAAGTACATGACAGAATTAAAGCTAAATGAAGATATAGATAATCATCCTGGCTATACGTTAACAATTGAAGCATTAGGTTATTTACGAGTGACTATTGGCACTAAGCAGTTGGAGGATCGTGATTGGCAACGAGGAAAGGCGAAGGAGCTTTTTGAACTATTTGTTACCTATCGAAAGAAACTATTATCAAAGGAAGAGATTTTTTCTAATCTGTGGCCTGACCAAATGCAAGACACTGCGAATAAAAACTTTAAGGTTTCATTTAATGCCCTTTTAAAGGCATTAGAGCCAAAGAGAAAAGCCCGCGAAGACTCCTATTTTATAATTCGAAGGGGAAGTTATTATGGCTTAAATCCAGAATCAAGTTACATTCTAGATATACATGATTTTGAAAATTGGATAACAAGAGGCATAGAGGAGAAAGAAGATAAACAAGCTAAGGAATTGCTTTATAAGGGACTAAATCTCTATCGAGGTAATTATCTTGAAAATCTTCGGTTTGTAACCTGGTGCCAAGCTGAAAGAGAACGAATGCAAACCCTCTATTTACGTGGAGCAGAAAAACTAGCCCAAGTACATGTACGATTAAATGATTTTAATTCCTGCATTAAATTATGTGGGAAAATAATTGAAATGGACTCCACATGGGAGGAGGCGTATCGACTATTAATGTATAGTTATTATCAACTAAACAACCGTCCACAAGCAATTAAATGGTATGAAAAATGCTGTGATGTTCTTGATGAGGAATTAGGGGTAGAACCGATGGCACCGACTAGAGAGATGTATCATTTGATTATGGAGTCTGAGGAATTGAACTCTTATTAGAGTCCTTTAATTAGTAGCTCCATCTACCATTTATGAAAAATAAATGGAGATGGAGCTTTTAAATCGTACAGTTTGTTGCTGTTGTGAATACCTAATTTATAATAAATCTATAAATTTAAGGTGAATTTGTGTCATCCTATTTGGTTGGATGGAATGAATATTGTTAAACTGGGTGCTTATAGCCTATATTAATTACCGATTATTAAATCGTTCTATTACGTCCTCACGAGTTTCCCACAGTTCATCAATGTTCGTTCCCTGAATTTCATTTAATGTATCGATGATTTCACCTTTAATGGCAGAATTTGAATCATTTAGACTACCGATAAACTCATTGTAAATATCAGCATCAATAATATCTCGATTTCTTAAGTAGGAGATTGCTTTAGATAAATTGTTGTATTCTCTTGTTAGTTTACGCTGTTCCTCATTGTACCAGTCGGAAATCTGTTTGCTTATCATATTATATAGTTCCGAAATATTTCGCTGTGCATCATTATGCCAATCAGCCCATAATCCTGCCATATCCACAGTTTGTTCGAACTCAACCATTATATCTTCCTGACTAGTTGCATTAACATACCGTCCATCAGAAGCCTTGGCCATTTCTTCCAACTGTGCTAGTCCTTCGTTATCTACCTGATAGCCGATTATATTAATCACAGGGTCAATGTCTGAATCTGCCAGAGATTTAATTGCTTTGACAGGATCATCATTACAGGTCTCAACACCATCGCTGACGATATAAATCACATTGGAATTTTGTGTTGCATTAAGTTGTTTAAAGTTTTCTTGTACTTGTTTAATAGCTGCGGCCATTGGTGTCCACCCAGCTGGTTCGAATTGGTTTAAGGCATTAGAAAATTCATCCGCATTATAGTTAGATAGTGGATAAACCTCATCAATTGTAGTACAAGATTTGGCTTTATCAGCATCACTACCACTCCCTACATGTCCATACACATAAAGAGAAACATTGGTAGTTTCAGGAAGGGTTTCTACAAATTGTTGAATCGCTTCTTTTGCTAAGTCCATTCTAGTACGGTCATTTTCGTAGTTTCCCATACTTCCACTTGAATCAAGTAGAAGAGCAACATTATAATTCTCTTTTGCTTTTATTTCATCTTCTTCACCTGTTGGATCAGTGAAAGTCATTGATTCCCATTGATCAATCGGAACATCTGCCATTGTCATATTTTCTTTAAATAATGACCACAAATACTGTTTCGCATATTCAATTTCTTCAGTAGAACTTTCTACTGTAAGTTGAGGGAATTGAACAAGAGTCTCCGTGATTTCCTCTTTTTGTTCCGAAAACTTTACTCCAGCAAAATTCCCAACAGATGGATAATTTACCGATTCCTCCAATGTTGCTGGTACTGATGGAAAATCTTCCAATTGGACTTTAGTTTTTTCGGGCTTTACATCTTTAGCTTGATTGTTATCTTGGCTTTCATCTACTTGTTCTTTTTCCTTTTCCTCTGAACTGCCGCTATTATTGCCGCTATTCGTTGTGTCCTCATTTGATGTACAAGCTGTTAGGGAAAGGAAAACAATCATACATATAATAATAGATCTAAATTTGATTTTCATAAGTTTCTCCTCTCACATACTCTTACTAACTATCATACTATCACCTGTTATTCGAAATTTATGTTAGTAGATAGAGTCATTTTAGTAAATAGGTAAAACTGCCTATGGTGCCTTCCACTTCACTATTTTTGCGAGCTTTTGCAGAAATGCCACAAGATCTTCATCATGAATGTAAAACAAATAGCTTGCTTCGGACTTTATGCTGAAGAGAGGGGGAATTTGAGGAAACTGTTATGGTGTCTTTGGGTACTAGTTACACATGGGCTGCAATTACTATTAAGTTGCATGGCGAAAGTTTGTAACTGTCCTGTAACTACATGAAGTTATCATTTGCCTTAGTAAGATTTCCAAAAATAAGGGGGGACTATTAATGTTAAAACGTACAATGGGCATTTTATTCGCATTGTTACTAGTTGGATTTTTAGCAGCATGTGGCGATGATACATCTGGTGGAGATTCAGAAGGTACAATTAAAATCGGTGTACTTGCTTCTGAAACAGGGGCACTCGAATCATATGGTAAGCAAACAGTACGTGGCTTTGAATTAGGAATTGAGTATGCAACAGATGGAACTAATGAAGTAGCTGGTAAGAAGATTGAGGTTATCATTGAAGATACGGAAACAGATCCGGAAGTTGCAAGGCAGAAAGCTCTTAAACTATTAGAAGATGATGATGTAGATTTCTTAGTGGGATCTTCAAGCTCAGGGGATACATTGGCAGTAACACCACTAGCTGAAGAATATGAAACAATCATGATTGTTGAACCTGCTGCTGCTGATAGTATTACAGGTTCTGAGTACAATGATTATATTTTCCGTACTGCTCGTAACTCTTCACAAGATGCTGTAGCTGCCGCTGCTGCAATTGCTGGTGAAGGGGTTAAGATTGCAACACTTGCACCTGACTATTCATTTGGGCATGACGGGGTATCTGCATTCGTTGCAGCTGCAGAAGAATTAGGAGCAGAAATTGTTCACCAAGAATTTGCCGACCAAGCAGCTACTGATTTTACAGCTAATATCCAAAAAATTATCGAAGCAGAACCAGAATACTTATTTGTTGTTTGGGCTGGAGCAAACTCTCCTTGGAATCAAATTGCAGATATGAACTTACAAGACCGTGGTATCAAGATTTCCACTGGTGCACCGGATATTCCAGCACTAGCTACAATGAATGCACTAGTTGGAATGGAAGGTTTCACCGTTTACTACCATACATTTCCAGACAATGAAATCAATGACTGGTTAGTAAAAGAACATACAGAACGCTTTGATGGAGAAGTACCTGATTTATTTACACCAGGTGGTATGAGTGCAGCAATTGCAATTGTTGAAGCGCTTAAAAATACTGATGGTGATGCAGAAGCAGCTAAATTAATCGAAACAATGGAAGGGATGAGCTTTGACACACCAAAAGGAACGATGACATTCCGTCCTGAAGACCACCAAGCATTACAAGAATTATATGCGATTACTTTAGAGGAACAAGAAGGTGTTGAGTACCCTGTACCAGTACTCAATCGTGTACTAACACCAGAAGAAACCGCACCACCAATTATGAATGGGGAATAAAAAAAAGGGACACCCTTGCCACTTGGCGAGGGTTGTTCCCTTCCTAATAGCATATGAAAAAGTTGAATAAAGGAGGAGCAACATGACTCACGTACTAGAAACAAAAGACCTTACGATAAACTTTGGCGGCCACATAGCAGTAAATAAAGTCACTGTGAAAATACCAGAAAAGAAGTTTACATCGATCATTGGCCCCAACGGCGCTGGAAAAACCACTTTTTTCAATCTACTAAGCGGCCAACTATCTCCATCGGAGGGCTCTATCTATTTTAAAGGTAATGAGATTACAAGAAAGTCTGCAACCGACAGAACGAGACTTGGTATCGGGAGATCTTTTCAAATAACCAATGTATTTCCTAACTTAACGGTTTTAGAAAATGTACGTTTAGCCGTTCAATCTCAAGCTAATGTACGGTATCAAATGATTAAACACTTCTTGCATTACAAGAAATTTGAACAAAAAGCGTACACGATTTTAGAAAGAGTACTTCTTGACGATAAAGCAAATCATATTGCCGTAAATTTAGCACATGGGGAAAAAAGAAAGTTAGAGATTGCGATGTTATTAGCGCTAGAAACTGAGATTTTATTATTAGATGAACCAACAGCGGGTATGTCTTTGGAGGAGGTACCAGCAATTATTGATGTGATTAGGCAAATAAAAGCAGAGGAAGACAGAACAATCGTGTTAATTGAGCACAAGATGGATATGATTATGGACTTATCGGATGAAGTCCTTGTATTATTCCACGGAGAATTAATTGCTAAAGGAACTCCAGAAGAAATAGTAGAAAACGAAACCGTCCAATCAGCATATCTAGGAGGAATGTACGATGAGCAGCTTGCTTAAGCTTTCCCAGGTGGAAGCCTATATTCAACAATTTCATATTTTACATGATATCGACTTCGAGGTACCGAAAGGGGAAGTGACTGTCCTTCTTGGTAGAAATGGTGCGGGAAAAACGACTACGTTACGAACCATTATGGGCTTGAATCCGGTTTCGAATGGTTCTGTTGTATATAAAGATGAGGATATCTCTAACTTAAAGCCTCATTTAATCGCCAATAAAGGAATTGGCTATGTACCGGAAGACCAAGGGGTATTTGAAGACCTAACCGTTGGAGAAAATTTGCGTGTTGCCATGAAACGTGAAGACCAAGAGACAACGGAACGTTTAGAGTGGATTCTAGATTTATTTCCGGATTTGAAAAAGTTTTGGAAAAAGCCAGGTGGCCAATTAAGTGGAGGGCAAAAACAAATGCTTGCGATTGCTCGTGCTTATGTAAATGAAAATGATCTACTTCTAATTGATGAGCCAAGTAAAGGTCTTGCACCAATTGTCGTTGAGAAGGTTATGGAGACAATCCTTCAAATGAAGGAAAAAACTACGATTCTACTAGTAGAACAAAATTTCCTGATGGCAAGTAAAATTGGGGACAGATTCTACATTATTGATGATGGGCAGACAGTTCATAACGGTTTAATGGGAGAGCTAAAAGAAGATAAAGCATTAATGAAAAAATATCTTGGTGTTTCTTAAGGGGGAAAGGACATGGACTTAATTGCTAGTTTAACAGTTAACGGACTTGCAACAGGTATGTTAATTTTCCTCCTTGCAGCTGGGTTAACATTAATATTCGGCTTAATGAGCGTGTTAAACTTTGCGCACGGGGGATTATTTATCTGGGGTGCGTATACTGGGGTTTGGATTTATTATGTAACCAATAGTTTCCTTTTGGCTATTATTGTAGCGATAATAACAGGATTGGTACTAGGGTTAATAACGGAAAGACTTATTATCAAGCCTGTATATGGAAACCATATTCAGCAAATCTTGATAACATTAGGGTTTATGCTTGTTCTTCAAGAATTGATTAAAGTGGTATTTGGACCAGATGTAAAGGCAGTGAGCCCTCCTGCATGGTTAGAAGGAAGCTTCCAATTAGGTGATGTTACGTTGATAAAGTACCGATTATTTATCATCGTTATTGGGTTCTTACTATTCTTTACCATCTATTTAATTTTAAAGAAAACGAGAATCGGTTTAATTGTTCGAGCTGGAGTAATGAACAGGGAAATGGTTCAAACACTTGGTATCAACATTCGTTTTGTTTTCATGGCAGTATTTATGGTCGGAGCGGCACTAGCTGCACTTAGTGGGGTTCTTCATGCGCCATACTCTGGTGTTATTTATGCTGAAATGGGGCTTGAATTCTCGATACTTGCCTTTATTGTGGTTGTTATTGGTGGGATGGGAAGTTTTACAGGTTCACTGTTTGCAGCAATATTGGTTGGTTTAGCACAAGCATTTATGGCATATTATGTTCCGGCGCTATCGCTAGCTGTAAATATGCTAATTATGACAGTGGTCTTGATTTTTAGACCTCAAGGATTATTTAAGGTGAAGGGGTGAGTGGTGTGATAGTAAGAAGTATGTCAAAAAGCAATTTAATCTATCTTGGTGTTGCAGCAATCTTGCTCATTCTACCATTTATCTTAACTGGTCGTAGTATACAGTTTATGATCACCCAAATCTTTATCTTCGCCATTTTTGCGATGAGTTATGATCTTCTATTAGGTTACACTGGGATTATTTCATTTGGTCATGCCATGTTTTTTGGGATAGGGTCCTATACAACGGCTATTTTTATGGATCGTTTTGATGCAAGCTTTGGTGCATTACTTATAGCGATATTAGTTGCAGTCTTATTTGCAGCTATTGTAAGTTTTATTGTTGGTATATTAACGCTTAGGTTGAAAAGTCACTTTTACGCAATGCTTACACTTGCTTTTGCTGGATTGTTTTTAGTGGCTGCAGAAAAGTGGCGTACTTTAACCAAAGGGAATGATGGATTTACTTTTAAAGTACCGGAGTTTTTAAGGGATTCGACAACCATCTATATTGTAAGTCTAGTTTGCTTAGTATTAATTTTCTTTGGGCTAAGAAGAATGACACAATCACCGTTTGGAAGAGTGTTAGTTGCAATACGTGAAAATGAAGAGCGCACTGTATCTCTCGGGTATAAAGTACTTCATTATAAAGTAATGGTAAGTGTTGTTTCTGGTGTTGTAGCTAGTTTTGCTGGTGTTTTATATATGTTATCACTTCGTTTTGTTAATACCAGTGTTTTTCATACGGATGTTACAATTGACGTTTTATTAATGACTATTATTGGTGGCGTTGGAACTTTAGTCGGGCCAATCTTAGGGGCAGCATTAATCGAACTTGCTCACCACTGGATTTCAGGACTAGCAGATGTGCACTGGATATTTGAACGGTGGATTATTCTATATGGTACAGTATATATCCTTGTGGTGATATTCTTCCCGCTAGGTATAGTTGGTACTATTCGTTCCAAGCTCTCTGGCGGCTCGAAGCGAAAAAGTCCTAGTAAGAAAAAGGCTGGATGACGGGAGGTGGGAATAACGGTGGACACTATTGGAGTAGTTAGTACAGGAGTTTATATACCAGAAAAAAGAATGACTTCAAAAGAAATATCGGAGCAAGCAGGAATTCCGCTTGAGGTTGTCGAACAAAAGATGGGAATAAGAGAAAAGCCAATTCCTGGCGTTGATGATCATACGGCAGAAATGGGGATTAGGGCTGCTAAGCAAGCAATTGAAAAGGCGGGTATTGACCCGAAAGAGATAGACCTTATTATTTATATTGGTGAGGAGCATAAAGAGTACCCGTTATGGACTGCTGGAATCAAGCTTCAGCAAGAAGTAGGGGCTGTGAATGCATGGGCATTCGATACTGCACTTCGTTGTGGTACGACAATTATGGGATTAAAAGTAGCGAAAGATATGATGAGGTCCGATCCTTCGATTAACACCGTTCTTCTTGCAGGTGGATATCGTAATGTTGATTTTATTAATTACCAAAATCCTAGAACAAGATTTATGTTTAACCTTGGTGCTGGCGGTGGTGCAATTATCCTGAAAAAAGGGTTTCCAGAAAATGAAATACTTGAATCACACCTGATTACAGACGGATCTTTTTCAGAGGATGTCTATGTAACAACAGGGGGGACCAAAAATCCGATTACAAAGGAAACGTTGGACGCAGGATTGTATCAACTCGATGTTCTGGATCCTTCTGGAATGAAGGAACGATTAGAACAAAAATCAATGGATAACTTTATTGCTTGTATTGAAAAGGCATTGAATAAAAGTGGTTATGAGAAAGAAGATATCGGCTATGTTGCGATGCTCCATATGAAAAAGTCTGCCCATTTATATGTATTAGACCAACTTGGTGTAGAACATGACAAATCTATTTATCTTGAAGACTATGGACATATTGGTCAAATTGATCAGATTCTATCCTTAGAATTAGCAGAACAGCAAGGCAAACTTAAAAAAGGTGATATTGTCGTGTTAGTATCTGCCGGTATTGGTTACGCTTGGGGAGCAAATATAATTAAATGGGGATAAGGAGGAGGGATAATGGTGGCAAATGTTGTTTTGAAGAAAGTAGTTTTACCAAATGGTGAAAAAATTGCTTATCGGGAACGTGAAGGTGGAGAAGACATTGTCGTGTTAGTGCATGGAAATATGACTTCATCTGTTCATTGGGATCTTGTAATTGAAAATCTTTCTGATCGGTATAAGGTTTATGCAATGGATATGCGCGGCTTTGGTGGATCTAGCTATAATAAACAAATAACAGCTATAAAAGACTTCTCAGATGATTTGAAACTTTGGCTAGATGCAGTTGGTATTAAGGATTTTGTCCTAGTTGGTTGGTCTACAGGTGGTTGTGTATCCATGCAGTTCTGTATGGATTATTAAGGATACTGTAAGGCATTATTTCTTCAGTCTTCAGGCTCTACTCGTGGTTATCCATATTACCCACTTGGTGCTGATGGTATGCCAGATTTGGATAAACGAATGGAGACATTGGATGAAATGTTCCAGGATAGTAAGAGGCTATTTGTTCAAGGAGCTTATGATACGAAAAATTACGACGCACTGAGACAAATTTGGGAAGCTGTGATTTATACCCATAATAAGCCGGATGAAGAACGGTATCAGAAATATTTAGAGGACATGACAACCCAGCGTAATTTAGCGGAGGTTTATCAAGCGCTTAATATCTTTAATATTAGTAGTTTCCATAATGGATTAACAGAAGGTGAGAATCGGATAAAAGATATTCATATTCCTGTTCTTATTGCATGGGGTGAAAATGACTTAGTTGTTACCAGGGATATGACAGAAGAGATACGTGAAGATTTTGGTGATAAGGCGAATTATCAAGAACTCAGAGGTTGTGGCCACTCCCCATTAGTTGACGACATAGACCAACTAATAGGTGTGATGGAGGACTTTTTTTCGAATGTTAATTTGACTAAAAGAGGGGTTTAATGGATGAATAGATTACAAGATAAGGTAGCAATTATTACTGGAGCGGCTAATGGAATTGGTTTTGAAGCGGCGAGAAAGTTTGGTAATGAGGGAGCAAAAGTTGTTATTGCTGATTTTGATGAAGCTAAAGGATTAGAAAGTGAGAAGGCATTGAGAGATGAGAGGTTATCGGTTACGTTTGTCCAAGTGAATGTAGCAGATCGTAATAGTGTGAATGCTATGGTTGAGCAAGCATTAGCGGAATATGGAAGAATCGATATACTTATTAATAATGCTGGAATTACCAGAGATGCAATGCTAGCCAAAATGACATTAGAGCAGTTCCAGCAAGTGTTGGATGTTAACTTAACAGGTGTATTTAATTGTACACAAGCCGTTTTACCATTCTTGCTTGAGCAAGGGAAGGGGAAAATTGTGAATACCACATCTGTAACTGGGACGTATGGTAATGTGGGGCAGACCAATTATGCTGCAGCTAAAGCCGGTTTAATTGGAATGACCAAAACCTGGGCGAAAGAATTAGGTCGCAAAGGAATAAATGTCAATGCCGTAGCTCCTGGATTTACGGCAACAGCGATGGTATCCGCCATGCCTGATAAAGTGATTGATAAAATGAAAGCTATGGTTCCGATGCAACGACTTGGAACACCGGAAGATATTGCAAATGCTTATCTCTTCTTATCTTCTGATGAATCGGACTATGTGAATGGGCATGTACTGCATGTTGATGGTGGGATTATGATGTGAATAAGGATAAAGGAACACTCTGATGTAAAAACGGAGTGTTCCTTTTTTAGAAGTAAAGGAAGGATAAGGATTTTCCTGCTGACATAAGAATCTTCGCATTTACTAAAGGATGAGCGAATGCGGGTTTTTCTAATAGTTGGTTTGTAAACTAAATTTGTCACTGAGAGGATACTCTGAGATTTTTAATAAATTTTGTTAACCAAAATGATAAAAATACTACTACAAGATCGATCAGAAAAACATAAAATAAATTCATTCCACCATTAAAATCAATTAGTCCTAATAACAGTTCAATTGATGCAAATCCGAATGAAAATATAGCACTAACGATAATGGTGTAAAGATAAAAATTCTTATTATGATTTAGGCAGTACTGATATACAAGTATAAATCCTACTGGGAGCACAGATGAATTTAAACTTAAGGCAAAAGGTAACAATGGTATTATAAAATATTGATGTACAAATAAAGATGTAGATCCCAATATAGTTTCTATATAAGTCCACAACATATGTACAGAAAAACCAAAAAATAGTATTTCAAATAACCTACTTCGATCGACAACAAAAAATAATATAATTAATGGAATAATTAGTAATCCAAGTGCAAACCAAAATTGCCAAGAATCGATGAATGAGAATTCTTTCCAATAGGAAATTAGTGACGAATTTAATTTCTCGCGATTTTTATAGAATTCTTCCCAAAAAAGTTTTTTATCCATCCTACCATTACCTCCTTATATAACCTAGGTATTCGTTTTTTATTGTTAAACAAACTAATTATTCTATACGGTTATTCTGAGGATTTATATAATAATAATTCCGTATTTACTACCCTTTATTGTTTCTGATGGAATATTTTGTATGGAGTTGGAATAGCCATTTAATAGAGGCTATTTCCAGTCTAGTTTCTTGATGAAAAAATATGAGGGGGAATTGGTATATGAAGTATGCAAATCCAAATACAGATGGGGCAAAAGTAAACTTTAAGGAGCGGTATGATAATTTCATAGGAGGTGAATACCGCCCACCTACGAATGGGCAATATTTTAAAAATGTTAGCCCTGTTACTGGACAAGTTTTCTGTGAAATTGCTCGCTCCACGAAGGCAGATGTAGAAGCAGCAATTGATGCAGCACATGAAGCGAAAGAAGCTTGGGGAAAAACTTCGGTTACAGAGCGTGCTAATATTTTAAACAAAATAGCTGATCGTATGGAAGAGAATTTAGAAATGCTTGCGGTAGCTGAAACATGGGATAACGGAAAAGCTGTGCGGGAAACGCTAGCTGCTGATATTCCACTTGCCATTGATCACTTTCGTTACTTTGCAGGAGCAATCCGTGCACAAGAAGGTGGTATTAGTCAGATAGATAATGACACCGTTGCCTATCATTTTCATGAGCCGCTAGGTGTGGTTGGACAAATTATTCCTTGGAACTTCCCAATTTTAATGGCTACTTGGAAATTAGCACCTGCACTTGCTGCTGGGAACTGTGTCGTGTTAAAACCAGCAGAACAAACACCAGCATCCATTCATGTGCTAATGGAAATAATTCATGATTTATTACCACCGGGAGTGGTGAATATTGTTAATGGTTTTGGACTTGAAGCTGGTAAACCACTTGCTTCTAATAGTCGTATTTCGAAAATTGCTTTCACCGGAGAAACAACAACAGGTCGATTAATTATGCAATATGCATCAGAAAATCTGATTCCTGTTACATTGGAATTAGGTGGAAAATCACCAAATATATTCTTTGAAGATGTAATGGATAAGGATGACGGCTTTTTAGATAAAGCAATTGAAGGACTTGTTATGTTTGCATTGAATCAGGGGGAAGTTTGTACTTGTCCGTCAAGAGCATTGGTACATGAATCTATTTATGATCGATTTATGGAGCGTGCATTGGAACGGGTCAATCAAATTAAAATTGGTCACCCATTAGACACAGAAACAATGATGGGTGCACAAGCTTCTACTGAACAAATGGAAAAAATAATTTCTTATCTTGATATTGGAAAACAGGAAGGTGCAGAGGTATTAACTGGTGGTACAGTTAATAAGCTGGAGGGAGAGCTTTCTGAAGGGTATTATGTGAAGCCGACAATCTTTAAAGGGAATAATAAGATGCGGATTTTCCAAGAGGAAATCTTTGGACCAGTACTTTCAGTTACAACATTTAAAGATAAGGAAGAGGCAATACAAATTGCCAATGATACATTATATGGTCTAGGTGCGGGAGTATGGAGTCGTGACATCAATACAGCCTATCGCTTTGGCCGTGATATCGAGGCAGGTAGAGTATGGACCAATTGCTACCACCAGTACCCAGCACATGCTGCCTTCGGTGGGTATAAGAAATCTGGTATTGGAAGGGAAAATCATCAAATGATGCTTGACCATTACCAGCAAACGAAGAATTTATTGGTGAGTTATAGTGAAGGCCCGGCTGGATTATTTTAATTTTTAAAAAGTCTAGATACTTAAATGCAAATCAGGCATAAGTTAAGAGTAAAAGAGGTGTGGAAAATGGTTAATCGCGTAACCGCAACGGAATCAACTCTTCAATTACTAGATAAATTAAAGCTTATCCATGGTGACTTAATGTTTCATCAATCAGGTGGCTGCTGTGATGGTAGCTCACCGATGTGCTATCCGAGAGGTGAGTTTAGAGTTGGTGATTCAGACATACTTTTAGGAGAAATCGGGGATACACCCTTTTACATTTCCAAGGATCAATATGAATATTGGAAGCATACGCAACTTATTATCGATGTTGTAAATGGAAGAGGCGGTATGTTTTCAGTGGAAGGGCCAGAAGGGAAAAGGTTTCTGACTAGGTCGAGGATATTTACAGAAGAGGAACGTGCAACACTATATTAATATAAAAAACACCCATCAGTTTTTTGATTGGGTGTTTTAATTTGGATGGCTTTGCATTAGCTATGGAAAGGGAAAGGAAATATCAGCCAAAACGCGCGGATATCAGCCGAGAAAAAGAAATATCAGCCGTAACGTGCGAATAACAGCCGAAAAAAGGAAATATCAGCCAAAACGCGCGAACATCAGCCAAGAAAAGGAAATATCAGCCGTAACGCGCGAACATCAGCCAAACCGCGTGGATATCAGCCAAAAAAAGGAAAATATCAGCCAAAGCGCGCGGATATCGGCCAAGAAAAGGAAATATCAGCCAAA
>NZ_KI519436.1:106985-326617 GCF_000482485.1 Paucisalibacillus globulus DSM 18846
AGAAAAGGAAATATCAGCCGTAATGCGCGAATATCAGCCAAGAAAAGGAAATATCAGCCAAAACGCGCGAACATCAGCCAAGAAAAGGAAATATCAGCCAAACCGCGCGGATATCAGCCAAGAAAAGGAAATATCAGCCAAACCGCGCGAATATCAGCCAAGAAAAAGAAATATCAGCCATAATGCGCGGATATCGGCTGAGAAAAGGAAATATCAGCCGTAATGCGCGAATATCAGCCAAGAAAAGGAAATATCAGCCAAAACGCGCGAACATCAGCCAAGAAAAGGAAATATCAGCCAAACCGCGCGGATATCAGCCAAGAAAAGGAAATATCAGCCAAACCGCGCGAATATCAGCCAAGAAAAAGAAATATCAGCCATAATGCGCGGATATCGGCTGAGAAAAGGAAATATCAGCCGTAATGCGCGAATATCAGCCAAGAAAAGGAAATATCAGCCGTAACGCGCGAATATCAGCCGAAAAAAGGAAATATCAGCCAAAACGCTCGAACATCAGCCAAAAAAGAAACTACCAGTCATAACTGCCAAAAACCCTCATTTCCATTATTCCTACTCACGACAAATTATTTCTGTAACCCTCATGTAACTCTCCTCCACTAAACTATTCCTAGAAAGTGGAGGGATTGGGATGCATGCAAATATGGACTGGTTACAGAGTAGGGTCAATATATCTCCAGAAAGAATAGCGGTGGTTGATTCTGTAACAGGTGATTCTTGGACTTATAAAGAGCTTGATGAAAGAGCAAATAGAATAGCACATTTCTTTATGATAAAAGGTGTAGAAAAGGGTGATCGTGTTGCGATTTTGGCACCGAATCATATTGGGTATTTGGATTTCTTTTTCGCTTGTATGCGAATAGGAGCGATATTCATTCCGCTAAATTGGCGGTTAAGTAAGGATGAGTTGGCCTATGTGTTACAGGATTCTGAGCCGAAGATAATAGGAGTAGCACCTTCTTTTTTAGATAGAATGAATCAGATGGAACTGGGAGCAGTGATTATTACTATTAGTAGTAATGAGTATGAGAAGGGATTAGATTTTGAAAGACATCAAATAAAAATAAAGCTAGACGAGTCAGAGCCACTTGCTATGATTTATACCGGAGGAACGACAGGCCGTCCAAAGGGAGTAGTTCTTTCTCATAGATCCATTCTTTGGAATGCATTGAATACGATTGTTAGCTGGGACTTAGGGGCAGATGATGTAACCCTAATTACTACTCCGATGTTCCATACCGGTGGATTGAATGTCTACACATTGCCAATTCTTCTTGCGGGTGGAAAGGTTGTTCTTTCCCCTGAATTTAAACCGGAAAAGGCTGTAGAGGATTTAATTAAATATAAATGCACGGTGGTTCTATTTGTTCCAACCATGTACCATATGATCATTCAGACAAAAGAGTTTCAGCAGGCGATATTCCCTGATATAAAGGTCTTTGTTTCCGGTGGGGCACCATGCCCACATAAAATATATGATGCCTTCCGTGAAAAGGGTATTGCATTTAAAGAAGGCTATGGACTAACTGAAGCGGGGCCAAATAATTTTTACATTGACCCGGAAGATACAGCCCGAAAAATTGGTTCAGTAGGCAAGCCGATGATATTTAATGATATAAAAATAGTTAAGGCCAATGGAGAAAGTGCCAAAGAAAATGAAGTGGGAGAGCTTGTGCTACGTGGCTATCATGCATTCGAGTATTACTGGAATAAACCAAAAGAAACCGCTGAAGTCATAAAGGATGGTTGGGTCCATACTGGGGATCTTGCTAAACAAGATGAGGATGGTTATGTCTATATTGTTGGACGCAAGAAAGATATGATAATAACTGGTGGAGAAAATGTATATCCATTAGAGATTGAGCATTGGCTCGAAACGCATGATTTAATTGACGAAGCAGTTGTTGTTGGTTTACCGGATGAGAAGTGGGGAGAAATAGTAACAGGGTTTGTCTCATTGAAGGGTGAACTGACTGAAGAAGAATTAAAGAATTATTGTAACCAGAAGCTCACCCGATATAAAGTTCCAAAGAAGTTTTATTTCTTGTCTGTACTACCAAAAACCCATGTTGGAAAAATTGATAAAGCAACCTTAAGAGAAAAATATTCCATTGAGGAAAGCACTAGTTTTTGAAGAAATACTAATCCGACTTAAAAGCCATTTTCAAGTATATAAAAATTACTTAAAATAATTCAACATAAAGCTCGCTCATTAATTTCATGGGCGAGTTTTATGTGCATAAAGACGTTGAATAAATGACTAAGCCCGATGATAAACAGGAATCATAATTTTTGTGACAAATTCTTCTTCATGGTTTCTCACAATCGTATCGTAAATATATTCCTCAAAAACATAATCTCCTAAGACTAAATGTAATCGATTCATTTCCGAAAAGATTCGTTCATAGGTTTGATGTATCGTTTTATCATCGCCAACATGATAACCAATTAGGCATTCACCCTGTACGGCCTGGAAATATGGATATCCTTCTTTGGGAGTTGGTTGCTCAATATATAAATAGCTATAATTAGTAAATTCGCCCTTTAATACTTGCTCCCTCTTCGTGATAACACCTATAGGATATCCCGAATCAAGATTAGAGGTATACAATTGGTCAATGAAGTCTGATACGGCCTCTACAAATTCTTCATTTGAAAAGTTTTTTATGTCTCTACTTAAGTAAAGGGTTGCTTCTGGTAATTGAGCTAGTCTAATTTCATTAAAATCAGTACCTAGAGCCTCTTCCATTATTTCAATTTTCGCTTCAATAATTCTTTCTTTCATTTCTATTTCTTGACGCTTCTTCGCAATCTCTTCTTTCTTCTTATACATTAAATTTAAAAAGCCTTCTGGTGATTTGTTCTGTGTGTATTGTTTGATGTCTTTTAGGGACATATCGAGATCTTTGAGAACATCAATCACATTATATAGTTCCAATTGGTGGATGGAATAATAGCGGTATCCTTTTTCATTTTTTACGACTGGTGAGAGCAGGCCAATTTGGTCATAATAAATTAATGTCTGTTTATTAACATTACAAAGCTTTGCAAACTCTCCAGTACTCAAATACTTCTCTTTTTTTTCGTTCAAAATTGATCACCGTCCTTGACTATATAGTTACTATATACATTAGGATAGTGAATTGTAAATATATTATTTAAGTCTTGGTAATTTCAAGTGGTTATGATTTATAATACATTTTTAAATAGATAGCTACATGTTTCATATGGTTTTTTAGGATGTAAGGAGAATGGAAAATGAAAACATATAATGTCACCTTATGGTTATTATTAATGAATTTATTTATTGCCTTTTTAGGTATTGGTTTAATCATTCCAGTAATGCCAACATTGATGAATGAATTAGGTATTACGGGGAAAACAGTGGGTAATTTAACCGCAGCATTTGCGATTGCGCAATTAATAACTTCTCCATTTGCAGGGAAAGCTGTAGATAAATTTGGAAGAAAGATCATGATTGTCGTCGGTTTGTTTATTTTTGGTTTTTCAGAATTCTTATTTGGATTGGGTAATGAAATTGAGGTTTTATTTATTTCTCGTATCCTAGGTGGTATTAGTGCAGCTTTTATTATGCCAGCAGTTACAGCATTTATTGTTGATATTACAACAAAGGAAACTCGCCCTAAAGCATTAGGGTTTATGTCAGCTGCTATTAGTACAGGATTTATTATTGGCCCAGGAATTGGTGGATTTTTAGCTGAGTTTGGTACTCGGGTACCATTTTTCTTTGCTGGAGGACTTGGTGTAGTTGCTGCTATCCTTTCTATTATTTTATTAACGGAGCCAAATCGGGTAGAAGAACAAGTGGAACAAGATTCTAAGACTCAAGTCGGGATAAAACGTATTTTTGCACCGATGTATTTCATTCCACTTATTTTAATTTTTATAACATCATTTGGCTTAGCAGCCTTTGATTCATTTTTTGGTTTATTTGTCGATCATAAATTTCAATTTTCACCAGGGGATATTGCAATAGTTATAACTGGAGGTGCTATTGTTGGTGCCGTGGCCCAAGTTGTGTTGTTTGATCGTTTAACTAGAATGTTAGGAGAAATTAAACTAATACAATACAGTATCCTGATATCCGCAATACTCGTCTTTATGATGACTGTGGTTCAATCCTATTTATCCATATTACTTGTTACATTTGTAGTTTTTGTTGGTTTTGATTTATTCCGACCAGCTGTCACATCCTATCTTTCCAATATTGCTGGAAACGAACAAGGATTTATTGGAGGAATGAACTCCATGTTTACTAGTTTAGGTAATATTTTTGGCCCAATTGTTGGCGGCGTATTATTTGATATCGATATTGATTATCCATATTACTTCGCCACCCTTGTATTGGCTTTCGGGATAGTCTTATCTCTGTTTTGGAAACAACCGGTATATGGTAAGGTTAAAGAAGCTAATCAAGTATAGAAATCATGTTACTATGGAAAAACAGCACAAGTTCCAAATTAGGTACTTGTGCTGTCTTTGATTTGAGTTGTTTTTGTGAAATATTTAGCTTTTAACTTTCGCAGTTGATGGAATATGCGACGTAACTAATAATCTTTGGTAGAGCACCATACCCGCTCCGGAAATATACTGCTCTTTCCATGGGTGGCTGCCTGAGACCGTGCCCGTGGAAAGCGGAGTATTCTGCTGGAGCGCCTGATATATGCCACCTTCTTACCTATATAATCGATTATAAAGATAAAAAGGTGGCAAACTTATTCATCCTCCAGTAGCTCAACAGAAACTCGATTTTTTCGACTAGAACTAGAAATAAAGCGATGCAACTGTATATATAGTAGTCCATGGTTGTAAGTAGCTTTAATCTTATCAGACCGAACCGGGAATGGTAACGTAACTTTACGCTCGAAAACACCTTGCAAAATTTCTTCCTTTACAACAGTACCAACACTATGTCCAATATCAATTGTGCCACGTAGCTCCATTGTTGCATAATCTACATAAATATCAATCTTCTCTAAATCATTTATACCTGGTATATTTGCAATACACAGAATTTCATTGTCCGTTTGATAAAGATTAATTTGGGGAATAGTTGGTTTTAGGATGCCTTCAAATTGATCCCAAAACTGCTCACCAAAGAAGTGGTCCATATTCCGTTTCCAATCTGACATTTGCTGAAATGGATCCATTTTTAACACCTCATTTTATTAAGTATTTATTTATACTATATGCAAATTCTAAAAAATGGGTGAATGCCCACAAAGGAGGTTGTATTTTGCTTGAAAACGCAGTTGTAATGGTCGTCATTATATTACTTGTTAATGTTGTGTATGTATCAATGTTCACCATCCGTATGATATTAACCTTGAAAGGCCGTAGATTTGTCGCTGCCTTTGTAAGTATGTTTGAGATAGTCGTATATATCTTTGGTTTAGGATTAGTATTGGACAACTTAAATGAAATACAGAACGTAATTGCTTATGCGTTAGGGTATGGGATTGGGGTTGTTGTAGGTTCAATGATTGAAGAAAAACTGGCACTCGGTTACATAACGGTTAATGTGATATCCGGGAATCCGGACTTAAGCTTTACTCGGCAATTACGTGATAAGGGGTATGGGGTTACAAGTTGGTCTGCCTACGGGATGGATGGGGATCGTCTTGCCATGCAAATCTTAACACCTAGAAAATATGAATTGAAACTGTATGAAGATATAAAAACAATTGATCCAAAGGCTTTCATCATTTCATATGAGCCTAAGCAAATTCATGGAGGATTCTGGGTGAAACAAGTACGAAAAGGTCGATTGTTTAATCCGAAGAAAAAACCAGATGGTTCCTCTGATAACAACCCAACTAATAATACAACTTTTAGCGATAAAAGCGAATGATAGTTGGAGGTTTACACATTAAGTTGTATTACTGCGATTAAAGCCGAACGTTTTAAGAGGAAATATAAAAAATATTCGATTTTACGATTGACCCCTAGAATGAATTTTGTTATGCTAAAATCAATAATTGAATACGGATCCTCATATATTTCTTGGGATATGGCCTTGAAGTCTCTACCCGGTACCGTAAATGCCGGACTATGAGGGAAGATGAATCATTAGTAGTTAGGAAAGTATAATAACTTTCTGTACGCTTAGAATACTGGCGCATTCACTAAAGAATGAAGTCGAATACCGGTATTTCTAAACTTATGATATTTTTGGTGACCAAATATTGGGTCTATCCATCTTCTCTCTATACGTAGAGAGAAGATGGATAGACCCTTTTTAATTATTAGGATAAGTAATTCTTTTCCATGGAAGGAAGAAAGTGTAATGGCTTTAGTTGGCGTAATTATGGGAAGCATCTCTGATTGGGAAACAATGAAGCATACATGCAGTATCTTAGAGGAATTAAACATTAAGTATGAAAAAGATGTCATATCAGCACACCGAACTCCAGATGAAATGTTTACATACGCAAAAACAGCACGTAAACGTGGACTAAAAGTAATTGTTGCTGGGGCGGGAGGAGCGGCCCATCTGCCAGGAATGATTGCTTCTCAAACAACACTTCCAGTTATAGGTGTTCCAGTTCAAAGTCATGCACTTAATGGACTTGATTCACTTCTTTCGATTGTACAAATGCCCGGAGGAGTACCTACCGCAACGGTATCAATTGGCAAGGCTGGTGCAATTAATGCAGGATTACTAGCTGCACAAGTTCTAGGAGCTTTTGATGAAAATATAACTAACAATCTAGAAAACTATCGAACAGAAATGAAGGAGAAAGTGAGAGAAATGGGGGAAGACCTTGCAAAACAGTAGGGTGATTTTACCACCTCAAACAATTGGAATTATCGGCGGTGGCCAGCTTGGTCGTATGATGGCGATGGCAGCAAAATATATGGGTTATAACGTTATTGTTCTAGACCCAACACCAAATTGTCCAACAGCACAAGTGGCAGATGAGCAAATAATTGCAGCGTATGAGGACATGAACGCTATGGAAGAATTAGTCGACAAGTCTGATGTAATTACGTACGAATTTGAGAATGTTGATGTAGAAGCGGCAACAACTATCGATAATTTTGGGAAACTACCACAAGGTACCTATGTACTTGAGGTAACTCAGAATCGGGAAAATGAGAAACAGTTAATGAAAGAGCTTAACTTACCAATACCTGATTTTTCCATTGTCCATAGTGGTGAAGAATGCCAAGAAAAATTGAAGGAAGTAACATTTCCTGTTGTCGTTAAAACTTGTCGAGGTGGGTATGACGGTAAAGGACAATTCAAACTTGAATCTAAGGTAGATATTCCAGGTGCAATTCAATTTGTAGAAAAGAATAAGCACTGCATTATAGAGTCTTGGTTGACCTTTGATAAAGAAATCTCAGTGATTTTCACAAGAACAGCAACGGGTGAAATTGAATTCTTTCCAATTGCGGAAAATGTGCATCAGAATCATATTCTATTTCGTACAACAGTACCCGCAAATGTGCCTATCGAAGTTCAAGAAAAGGCATTTGAAGCAGCATGTTTACTAGCAGATAAAATGAATATTGTCGGAACGTTTGCGATTGAAATGTTTGTCGTAGGTAACGAAATCTACCTAAATGAAATGGCGCCCCGTCCTCATAATTCGGGTCATTACACAATAGAGGCATGTAATATTTCGCAATTTGCTCAGCATATAAGGGCAATCTGTGGATTACCGTTGATTCCTGTAGAACTGCTTGAGCCGGCAACAATGATTAACATCTTAGGTGAAACTATGGAACCGACCTTGAAGGCAATGCCGATAATAAATCAAGGCTTTATTCATTTATATGGTAAAGAAGAAGCTAAACCAAAACGGAAAATGGGCCATATCACTTTTATTGGCGAAAACATAGAGGAACAAGTGGAAAAACTTGAGGAGGCGAAGCAGTGATAGGACGATATACGAGAGAAGAAATGGGAAGTATTTGGACAGAAGAAAACAAATTCAAGTCCTGGTTAGAAGTAGAAATCCTTGCCTGTGAAGCCTGGAGTGAACTAGGTGTTATTCCGAAAGAAGCAGTAAAACAGCTACGAATGAACGCTTCGTTTGATATAGACCGAATTTATGAAATAGAAGAAGATACAAAACATGATGTAGTGGCATTTACTCGTGCTGTTTCAGAATCACTAGGTGAAGAGCGTAAATGGGTTCATTACGGTTTAACTTCTACAGATGTTGTTGACACGGCACTATCGTATCTTCTAAAACAGGCAAATGAAATCATTCGTAAAGACCTACATAGTATGATTGGCATCCTTAAAGATAAAGCAATCGAGCATAAGCATACTGTAATGATGGGGAGAACGCATGGAGTACATGCAGAGCCAACAACATTTGGATTAAAGCTTGCATTATGGTATGAGGAAATGAAACGAAACTTAGAACGTTTTGAATTAGCTGCTAAAACCATAGAGTTTGGAAAGCTATCCGGTGCAGTTGGAACGTATGCGAATATAGATCCATTTGTGGAACAATATGTTTGTGAAAACCTTGGTTTAACACCAGCACCGGTATCTACACAAACATTACAACGGGACCGTCATGCAGCATATATTTCAACACTTGCATTGATTGCATCGTCCATAGAAAAATTCGCAACTGAAGTTCGTGGATTACAAAAAACAGAGACTCGTGAAGTAGAGGAGTCTTTTGCTAAAGGCCAAAAAGGTTCATCAGCAATGCCTCATAAACGCAACCCAATTGGATCGGAAAATATGACTGGAATGGCAAGAGTTATTCGTGGTTATATGGTGACAGCCTATGAAAATGTGTCACTTTGGCATGAACGTGATATTTCCCATTCATCAGCAGAAAGAGTTATTTTACCGGATGCTACCATTGCTATTAATTATATGCTGAATCGTTTCGGAAACATCGTAAAGAACTTAACCGTTTTTCCTGAAAATATGAAGCGCAATATGGACAAAACATATGGTGTTATTTTCTCACAGCGAGTGCTTCTTGCACTAATTGATAACGGAATGAGCCGTGAAGAAGCTTATGATTTGGTTCAGCCTAAAGCAATGAAAGCATGGGAAACAGAAACTCATTTCAAAGAGCTTGTAAAAAATGATAATCATATTACTGTATTATTATCGGAAGAGGAAATAGAAGATTGCTTTGATTATACGTACCATTTAAAAAACGTTGATGCAATTTTTGAGCGCATCGGCTTAAACTGAGGTGTTAAAGCATGAAGGCAGAGCTATTATACGAAGGGAAAGCAAAGAAAGTTTATCGTTCTTCCACAGATTCTGAGAAGCTAGTTTTATCTTATAAAAATGATGCGACAGCTTTTAACGGAAAGAAAAAGGAAAGTTTTCTTGGAAAAGGAAAATTAAACAATGAAATATCTTCCTTGATTTTCCCGTATCTTCATGAACGTGGAATCAAGAGTCATTTTGTAAAAAGGCTAAATGAAACAGAACAGTTAGTAATGGAAACAAAAATTATTCCACTAGAGGTCGTTGTTCGAAATTTGGCAACAGGAAGCATTACAAAACGATTAGGATTCAAGGAAAAAACTCCTTTTACTCCTGCGCTAGTGGAGCTATTCTATAAAGATGATAAGTTAGACGATCCTTTGATTAATGATGACCATGCGCTGCTTTTGACGGATATAACCTTGAAGGAATTGCGAGAGATAAAGGTAAAAGCATTAGAGATTAATACGGTATTACGTGAATTCTTTTATACTAGCAATCTTAAACTAGTAGATTTTAAGCTAGAGTTTGGTCGATTACCGGATGGGAAAATTGTATTATCTGATGAAATTTCCCCGGATACTTGCCGTTTATGGGACTTAGAAACGAATGCCAAAATGGATAAGGATGTTTTTCGCCAAGGCACTGGGGATTTAGTAACCGTTTATCAACAAATACTACAGCGACTGGAGGCAAGGATATGAGGAAAGTGACCGTATTTATTACATTAAAACAGGGTGTACTTGATCCACAAGGAAAACAGGTTCAAGAATCATTGAATGTTCTAGGCTATAAGGAGGTTCAAGAGGCCCGTGTTGGAAAGTACGTGGAACTGCAAGTAGAAGATGGACCGAATATTGAAGCGCGGGTTCAAGAAATGTGCGATAAACTACTTGCCAATCCAGTAATAGAGGACTACCACTTTGATGTGGAGGAGGCTGTTCACTCGTGAGGTTTGCAGTAATTGTTTTCCCAGGTTCGAATTGTGATCGTGATATGTATCATGCGGTGAAAGATGTCCTTGGTGAAGAGGCGGATTTAGTCTGGTATCAAAATAGTAATCTAGAGAACTATGATGGAATTCTTTTACCTGGTGGATTTTCTTATGGTGATTATCTTCGTACTGGTGCGGTAGCAGCAACATCAGATGTGATGAATCAGGTGAAGAAGCATGCACGGAATGGTAAACCAATTCTTGGCGTGTGCAATGGATTTCAAATTTTAACCGAGGCTGGACTACTCCCCGGTGCATTAATGCAAAACAAAAAGCTTTCGTTTATGTGTCATCAAGAAGAGTTGGTCGTTGAAAATAACGAGACAATATTTACTAGAGGATTTGAAAAAGGGGAAGTTGTACGTTTTCCAATTGCACATGGTGAGGGGAATTACTACTGTAATTCGGAAACGTTATCCGAATTACAAACAAATGACCAAATTGTATTTACGTATCGAAATAATCCTAATGGATCGGTAGAAAATATTGCAGGAATTATCAACAAGCATGGAAATGTATTGGGAATGATGCCACATCCAGAGCGTGCAGTGGAGGCGCTTCTTGGTAGTAATGATGGATTGAAGCTTTTTCAATCACTCGTGAAAAATTGGAGGGAGTCTTATTATGTTACAAACGCATGAGATTAGTCCAGAACAAATTGAATCGGAAGGGATTTATCAAGAAATGGGACTGAGCGATTCTGAATTTGAAATGATAAAGAAGATCTTAGGTCGCCTTCCGAATTTTACAGAGACAGGTATTTTTTCTGTTATGTGGTCTGAACATTGTAGCTATAAGACTTCCAAGCCATTATTGAGGAAATTCCCAACTAAGGCTCCTCATGTACTACAGGGACCTGGTGAGGGAGCAGGGATAATCGATATTGGTGATAATCAAGCAGTTGTTTTTAAAATAGAAAGTCATAACCATCCATCAGCAGTAGAACCATACCAAGGAGCAGCAACTGGTGTTGGTGGGATAATTCGTGATGTGTTTTCAATGGGTGCTAGACCAATTGCATTAATGAACTCCCTTCGTTTTGGAAATTTAACGTCAAATCGTGTGAAATATTTATTTTCAGAAGTAGTAAGTGGTATCGCTGGATATGGAAATTGTGTTGGTATTCCAACTGTTGGTGGAGAGGTACAGTTCGATGATTCGTATGAAGATAATCCACTGGTCAATGCAATGTGTATTGGGCTAATTAACCATGACGATATACAGAAAGGTGTTGCAGCAGGGATTGGAAACACTGTGATTTATGCTGGGGCACCGACTGGTCGTGATGGTATTCATGGTGCTACATTTGCCTCTGATGATTTGGCAGAAGACGCAACGAAGGACCGCCCTGCCGTTCAAGTTGGCGATCCATTTATGGAAAAGTTACTGATTGAGGCTTGCTTGGAAGTGATACATTCTGATGCGCTAGTTGGTATGCAGGATATGGGGGCAGCAGGCCTTACTTCTTCAGCCAGTGAAATGGCAAGTAAAGCAGGAACTGGCATGGAGATGGATTTAGATTTAGTACCACAACGTGAAGAGCATATGACTGCTTATGAATTAATGCTTTCAGAATCTCAAGAGCGCATGCTATTAGTTGTGAAAAAAGGTAGAGAGAAAGAAATTATTGATGTATTTACACATTACGGCCTATCAGCAGTTGCTGTTGGTCACGTCATAGAGGGAAATGTATTCCGTATCATACAGCATGGTGAGGTACAGGCTGAAATTCCTGTTGATGCATTAGCAGAAGAAGCCCCTGTCTATTATTTGCCATCTCAAGAGGCGACGTATTACCAAGAGTTTCAGAAGATTAGGAATAAAGTACCAGTTGTCGATAATTATGGTGATACACTGAAGAGGTTATTACAACAACCAACTATCGCAAGTAAGGAATGGGTTTATGACCAATATGATTCCATGGTGCAAACGAATACGGTTAATGGACCGGGATCGGATGCGGCAGTTGTCCGAATTAAAGGAACGAATAAGTCACTTGCGATTACAACCGACTGTAATTCTCGATATATTTATTTAGACCCTGAAATAGGTGGAAAGATTGCAGTTGCTGAAGCGGCACGAAATATCGTTTGTTCCGGTGCCCGTCCACTTGGAATAACCGATGGCTTGAATTTTGGAAATCCAACCAATCCTGAAGTGTTTTGGCAAATGGAGAAAAGTGTGGAAGGAATAAGCGCAGCTTGTGACGCACTCGGTACCCCAGTAATTAGTGGAAATGTGTCGCTATATAACCAATCTAAAGGAAAAGCAATTTTCCCAACTCCTATCGTAGGTATGGTTGGATTACATGAGTCACTGGAGCATATTACACCGAGCTTTTTCCAGTCAGCAGGTGATTTGATTTACGTAATTGGAGAAACAAAGCATGAGTTTGGTGGAAGTGAACTTCAGAATATGCTAGAAGGAAGCTACCAAGGCAGAGCACCTGAGATTGATTTAGCGATAGAGGCAAATCGTCAAGCACAATTGCTTCAAGCAATCCAGCAAGGCCTAGTCGTTTCGGCGCATGATCTTGCAGAAGGTGGACTTGGAGTTGCCTTAGCTGAGAGTTTATTTTCAAACACTTCACTAGGGGCAGACATTCAGCTAGATGGAGATACGACTACTGCATTATTTAGTGAAACACAATCCCGTTTTTTAATTAGTATAAAGGCGGAAAATCAAGTAGCTTTTGAAAAGGCTGTTGATGATGCAGGTGCAATTGGTGTTGTAACGGAAGAAGGTAATTTAACAATCCGAAATCAAGAGGGATTTATTTTGACAGAGAAAGTAGCAGATTTAGAGAGCCTTTGGAAAGGGGCAATCCCATGCTTGCTGAAATGAGAGGCTTAAATGAAGAGTGTGGTGTTTTTGGAATTTGGGGTCATGAAAAGGCAGCAGAGTTAACATACTATGGGTTGCATGCTCTACAGCATCGTGGTCAAGAAGGTGCTGGTGTTGTGACGTCAGATGGCCATGAACTAAAGCTTCATAAAGGGCAAGGGCTAGTTAATGATGTGTTTAAGCGATTTGACTTTTCGAAACTACAGGGAAATGCAGCAATAGGTCATGTTCGATATGCAACACAAGGGGAGAGAACCATTGATAACGTGCAACCACTCCTTTTTCGTTCCCAAACTGGAAGTGTCTCTCTAGCGCATAACGGTAACATCATGAATGCTTATAAGTTACGTGGCGAACTAGAAGGCGCAGGTAGTATTTTACAGACTTCCTCGGATTCAGAGGTACTTGCTCATCTATTGAAAAGGAACGGAAATATGGATTTTATTTCGGCATTAAAAAATGCTTTACAACAATTGGTAGGAGCGTATGCCTTTGTACTACTATTGGAAAACAGTATGCATATTGCACTTGATCCTAGAGGTTTAAGACCGTTATCGATTGGTAGATTAGGAGATGCCTATGTTGTAGCTTCAGAGACTTCTGCCTTTGATATTATTGGTGCCACGTTTGAAAGGGAAGTTTTACCGGGTGAGCTGATAACAATTACGGAATCCGGACTAGAATCGACTCGATTTGCCATACAGGAAAAACGTGCATTATGTGCGATGGAATATGTGTATTTTTCGCGTCCAGACAGTAACTTGAATCATGTAAATGTTCATGCTTCACGCAAGAAAATGGGAATAGAACTGGCAAAAGAAGCACCTGTAGAAGCAGATGTTGTGACAGGAGTTCCGGATTCTAGTATTTCTGCAGCAATTGGCTATGCGGAACAAAGTGGAATCCCATATGAAATTGGCTTAATCAAAAATCGGTATATTGGTAGAACATTCATTCAGCCTTCTCAGGAACTTCGTGAGCAAGGAGTAAAAATGAAGCTATCCCCGGTTCGAGGGATTGTGGAAGGAAAACGAGTTATTATGATTGACGATTCCATCGTTCGTGGAACGACTTGTAAGCGAATTGTTCGAATGCTAAAGGATGCTGGGGCTAAAGAGGTCCATGTGAGGATTGCCTCACCGTCCATAACGAATCCATGTTATTACGGAATTGATATGTCGACGAAGAAAGAATTGATTGCTGCTAATTTTTCATTAGATGAGATATGTGATTTGATTGGTGCGGATAGTTTGGCTTATTTATCAAGTGTTGGTCTTGAGAGGGCTATTGTATCGGATGATTCCATTAATCAAGGTATTTGTATGGCATGTATGACTGGAAATTATCCCGTTACAGAAGAAGGACAATTAGAAATTTCCTATTCGAGGTGTTAAGGAGAGTGTCAAAGTGACGAATGTATATAAGGCAGCTGGGGTCAATGTAGAGGCTGGTTACGAAGCGGTAGAACGAATGAAAAAGCATATCTCCAAAACAACTAGACCGGAAGTATTAGGAGAAATAGGCGCTTTTGCAGGACTATTTGAACTAACCGCTTTTCAGTATAACGAACCAGTGTTAGTTTCTGGTACAGATGGAGTTGGCACAAAGTTAAAACTTGCATTTGAGATGGATAAACATGACACGGTAGGCATTGACTTAGTTGCAATGTGTGTCAATGATATTGTGGCTCAAGGAGCTGAAGCTTTATTTTTCCTTGATTATATAGCTTGTGGAAAAAATGACCCTGCTCGCATAGAACAAATTGTTGCTGGTGTTGCTAAGGGCTGTTCCTTGTCAGGAGCTGCACTGATTGGCGGAGAAACCGCTGAGATGCCTGGAATGTATGGGGAAAATGAATATGATCTAGCAGGTTTTGTAGTTGGAATTGCCGAGAAGTCAAAGTTGGTGACTGGTAAGGCGATTCAGGCGGGAGATATCGTGATTGGTCTTCCGTCAAGCGGTATCCACTCGAATGGATATTCTTTAGTAAGAAAGCTTGTTGCTGGAATGGAATTTAATGAGGTTTATCCAGGGCTAACAAAGTCACTTGGAGATTGGTTACTAGAGCCAACACGAATTTATGCTGGGCAGATAAAGCAATTGATGAATAAGGTGTCTGTAAAAGGAATCTCCCATATTACAGGTGGTGGATTCTACGAAAATATTCCAAGAATGTTACCGGAAGGGCTGGGTGTTGAAGTTAAAGTAGGAAGTTGGAAAATACCTGAAATTTTTTCTTTCTTACAAACTATAGGTGAATACTCACATGAAGATATGTTTGGTGTTTTTAATATGGGCATTGGTATGGTAGTTGCAGTTGCAGAATCAGATGTTGATACAGCTTTGTCAGTATTAATCGATTCAGGAGAAAATGCAACGGTCTTTGGGAAAGTTGTAGATAAAAGAGGGGTACATTTGTGTTATGACTAAACCAAAAGCAGCTGTTTTTGCTTCAGGAACGGGAAGTAATTTTGAAGCGATGATGACTTGTGAAAATCTAGCTTGTGAGATTGTTTTGTTAGTTTGTGATAAGCCTGGTGCTAGTGTTATAGAAAAGGCAGAATGTTTCGGTGTACAAACGTTTGTTTTAAATCCTAAAGACTTTGATTCAAAAGGGGATTACGAGGCTAACGTACTTCAATCTGTACTTGATGCGGGAGTTGAATGGATATTTCTAGCGGGCTATATGCGACTAGTTGGTCCTACCATATTACATACATATGAAGAGAAAATATTGAATATCCACCCATCATTACTTCCAGCTTTTCCTGGTAAGGATGCAATTAATCAGGCATATCTAGCTGGTGTTCATCAAACTGGTGTAACGGTTCACTATATTGATGAAGGGATGGATACTGGTCCAATAATCGCACAGGAGCAAGTAGAAATTTTACCGGGAGATACTATTGAAGCTTTGAAAGACCGTATCCAGAAGGTGGAGCATATGTTGTACCCGGAAGTTATTAATTCTGTAGTAATGGAATGGTTGAAAGCATAAGCCCGATACCATAACAACAAAATACAAAGGAGTCCAATCATGAAAAAACGTGCATTAATTAGTGTTTCAGATAAAAAACATATCATAGAATTTGCGCAAGGTTTAGTGGAACTAGACTTTGAGATTATTTCAACTGGTGGAACATTAAAGGTACTTCAAGATGCTAGTATTCCTGCAATTGCCATTGATCAAGTTACAGGATTCCCAGAAATTCTAGATGGACGTGTAAAAACACTGCATCCGAATGTACATGGTGGGTTGTTAGCTAAACGCTCGGATCCAGACCACCTAATGCAACTAGAAGATAATCATATTGAACCTATCGATATGGTTGTCGTGAATCTTTATCCTTTCAAGCAAACACTTGCCCGTGAAGGTGTATTAAAGGAAGAGATTATTGAGAATATTGATATTGGTGGTCCAACGATGCTGCGTTCTGCTGCAAAGAATTATGCTGACATAACAGTAGTTGTCGATCCAAATGATTACGATTCTATTATCAAGGGATTTAAGACAGAGAGAATAGACCTAGAATTCCGACAAAAATTAGCTGCGAAGGTATTCCGACATACTGCAAATTATGATGCGATGATAGCAAATTACTTTCTTACGCAAATAGAAGAAAAATTTCCTGAAACCTATACTGTAACTTATGAAAAAGTTCAATCCCTACGTTATGGAGAGAATCCTCACCAGGAAGCAGCGTTTTACAAAAATCCAATTCAAAATGGCATGAGCCTTGCTACTGCTGAGCAATTGCATGGTAAAGAACTTTCATATAATAATATCCAGGATGCAAACGCTGCTGTTGAAACTTTAGCTGAGTACAGCGAGCCTACAGCTGTAGCGGTGAAGCATATGAATCCTTGTGGTATTGGTATGGGTGAATCTATTGCGGATGCGTTCCGAATAGCGTTAGATGCGGATCCTGTTTCTATTTTTGGTGGTATTGTTGCATTAAATCGTGAAGTAGATTCCTCTACTGCGGAGCAATTAAGTGAAATTTTCTTAGAGATTGTCATTGCACCAAGTTTTTCTAAAAAAGCATTTGAAATTCTTACTAGTAAGAAAAATATTCGATTAGTAACAATGGATATGTCTCGTCCACATGAGGCATTGTATAAGCTGACAACCGTTGATGGTGGGGTGCTTTTACAAAATAAGGATGATGGTGTTATTGAAGGAAGTAATCTAGAGGTTGCAACAGAAAGAGTGCCCACTGATGAAGAAATGAAAGATCTCCTTTTTGCATGGAAGGCAGTTAAGCATGTGAAATCAAATGCGATTGTTTTGGCAAAAAATAAGCAAACAACTGGAATTGGAGCAGGGCAGATGAATCGTGTCGGTGCAGCTAAAATTGCTATAGAGCAAGCAGGTAAGAAGGCTTTTGGATCTGTTATGGCATCTGATGCATTTTTCCCAATGCCAGATACAGTTGAGGAAGCTATCAAATCGGGTGTTACTGCCATTATTCAGCCGGGTGGTTCAAAACGTGACCAGGAATCTATTGATGTATGTAATCAACACGGAATTGCAATGGTGTACACAGGTATGCGTCATTTCAAACATTAATAAGGGGGCTAATAATGAACGTTCTTGTTGTTGGACGTGGTGGTCGTGAACATAGTATTGTAAAGAAACTTTCCGAAAGTGTGAAGGTTGATGAGCTTTTTGTTGCACCCGGTAATGCTGGAATGGAAAGTCATGCAACATGTGTACCAATTGAAGAAACGGAGCGTACTAAGCTCATAGATTTTGCGAAAAATAATCAAGTATCCCTTACCATTATTGGACCTGAGAATCCTCTATTGGATGGGCTAGCTGATGCTTTTCAGGCAGAAGGATTGCGTGTGTTTGCACCTAGAAGAGAAGCGGCATTAATTGAAGGAAGTAAAAGTTTTGCAAAGGAATTAATGATGAAATATCAGATTCCTACAGCAAGCTATGAAACATTTACCGATCCAATTGCGGCTAAGCAATATGTAAATGAAATTGGTGCTCCAATTGTTATTAAAGCGGATGGTCTAGCTGCTGGAAAAGGTGTAATAGTTGCTGAAACAAAGGAAATTGCTTTTCAAGCAATTGATGACATGCTAGTTTCCAAGACCTTCTCGGATGCTGGTGCTAAAGTTGTAGTGGAAGAATTTTTAGTTGGTAGTGAATTTTCCTTGATGGCCTTTGTTAACGGAGATAATGTTTATCCAATGATTCCAGCGAGAGACCATAAGCGTGCGTTTGATAATGATGAGGGTCCGAATACAGGTGGAATGGGTGCTTATGCTCCAGTAGCAGATATTACCGAAGATGTTATTGTTTATGCTACAAAAGAAATTTTGCAAAAGGCAGCATCTGGAATGGTGATGGAAGACCGTTCATTTACAGGAATACTTTATGCAGGACTGATCATGACAGATAACGGTCCAAAGGTAATTGAATTTAATGCTAGATTCGGAGATCCAGAAACACAAGTAGTATTACCACTTATGAAAAATGACCTATTACAAGTCCTATTAGATGTCCTTCACGGGAAGGATCCACAATTAGAATGGGAAGAGGAAACTTGTTTAGGTGTGGTGTTAGCTTCTTTTGGATATCCAGATGCGTACCGAAAAGGTGTAGTATTACCAGATATAGATGGTGATTCGTTTATTGTCTATGCAGGTGTAGAAGAATCTGATAATAGATTTGTTTCTACTGGTGGGCGTGTGCTGTTAGTAGGTGCGAAGGGAAAGACTTTGGGAGCTGCCAGTAGGTTAGTATATGAATGCATCCCATCAAATGAGGAGTTAGATGGTTTTTTCTATCGTACAGATATTGGAAAGATTGAAGAAGGCGCTCCTGGCTAAGGGCGTCTTCCTTCTGCTGGTGTAGGCTAATATAAACCATTTACTGGTACATCAACCGTTCCCTATCTCCCGAATGTTTCCTGTCACAATTTTTTCACTTTAATTAACAATAACTTTACAGTAATAAAGCGTGAATTGTGGTACAATTGGAAAAAGAAAAAATTTGGAGAGTTGCCCTATGTTAGAGAATAGATATTGGAGAAATTATGAGCTGAGAAAGCATGTGAAAGTGGTAGAGGGGAAGTTTGCGCCAACTCTTGTATTAAAGAATGCAACCTATTTAAATATGTATGTTAATCAATGGTTAACAGCAAATATTTGGGTGTATAATGAAAGGATTATTTATGTTGGTGATAAGCTTCCAGACCAATCTACAGAAATAATTGACTGTAAGGGTAAGTTTGTTGTTCCTGGCTATATGGAGCCACATGCACATCCGTTTCAATTATATAATCCAGAAGTTCTAGCGACCCATGCGGCAAAATTTGGAACAACAACATTAGTTAATGATAATTTATCATGGCTTTTTTTATTAGATAAAAAGAAAGCGTTTTCTATCATGTCCGATTTTAATAAATTACCAATTTCGATGTTTTGGTGGAGTAGATTTGATCCACAAACAGCACTTCTAAATGAGGAAAGCTTGTTTAACACAGAGGATATGTTGGACTGGTTAGCACATCCTTCTGTCATTCAGGGGGGAGAGCTAACAGGTTGGCCAAGCCTGCTTAATGGTGATGATCGATTACTATACTGGATGCAAGAGGCAAAGAGAAAAGGAAAGCCTATTGAAGGACACCTACCCGGTGCTTCTGAAATTACATTAACAAAACTAAAGTTACTAGGTGTATCAGCCGATCATGAGTCAATTAGTGGAGAAGATGTTCTGAAGAGACTACGGCTTGGATATCAAGTAGGGTTACGTTATTCTTCTATTCGCCCTGACCTTCCTAAAGTTTTAGAAGAATTATTAGAAGCTGGATTAACAAACTTTGACCAGTTGACGATGACAACGGACGGTGGTACACCAGGATTTTATGAGAATGGATTAATGAATGTATGTATCGATATTGCAATTCAAAAGGGTGTACCTATAGAGGAAGCATATCGCATGGCATCGTTTAACGTAGCGAAACATTTCCATTTAGATGAACTTCTAGGATGTATAGCGCCTGGTAGGATTGCTAATATTAACATATTACAACGGAAGGACAATCCACATCCAGAGGGTGTCTTAGCAAAAGGAAAATGGATTGTAAAAAATGGCAATGTACAGGAGCTACCATCTTATATTAGCTGGGAAAAGTATCATATTAAACCACTTCAAGTTAATTGGGATTTGGGAATAAATGATTTACAATTTTCCACACCGATTGGGCTAGACATGGTTAATGATGTCATTATTAAACCATATGCAATTCAAACGGATATTACTGTAGAAAAGCTACCGGAAGAACGTGACGAGGCATTCCTTTTACTTCTTGATAGAAATGGAGAATGGCGTGTTAACACAACAATTCGTGGATTTACAAAGAACCTTGGTGCGTTAGCAAGTTCTTTCTCACAAACAGGTGATTTTATTTTTGTCGGAAAAAATAAACAAGATATTTTACTAGCATGGAAGCGTCTAAAGGAGCTAGGTGGTGGAATTGTACTTGTTCATGAAGGCGAAATAATTTCTGAACTTCCATTACGTTTAGCGGGTAAAATGTTTGCTGGAAGTATGGATGAGTTAATTGTAAAAGAACAGGAGCTTAGAGGGAAATTACAGGAGTTTGGCTATCAATTTAATGATCCAGTTTATAGCATCTTATTCTTGTCATCAACCCACTTGCCATACATTCGAATTACCCAAGAAGGTATTATGGATATTAAAAAACGTGATGTACTCTTCCCAGCAACCATGCGTTAACATATAATAGTAGTAGGACTTTTGTTGGTAGTTTAGAAAGTATAAAAAACTTTCTGCCGACATAAGAAAAACTAACACATTCGCTAAAGAACGAGCGAATGGGAGTTTTTCTAATAGTTGTACTAAATTGAATAGTTAAAAGGTGTTGGGATTATGAAAAAGTGGATTTTGCTAGTAGTAGCAAGTGTTCTGTTTCTTTTAGTAGCTTGTAGTGATAAAACGGATAAGCAAAAAGAATCTAATGAGGGTACTGAAGTAGTTACGGAACCAGAAAAAGTAGAAGAACCGCAATTTACAACTGTTTATCCATTCACAGGTATTCAGACAAATGAAGAAGTAAATCATCGTGCTGTCGGTGTGATGGTTAACAACCATACGAAAGCTCGTCCACAAACAGGACTTACGCAAGCAGATATGGTATTCGAAATTTTGGCTGAAGGTATGATCACCAGATTTTTTGCCGTTTTTCACAGTGAACAACCAGAAGTAGTTGGACCAGTTCGCAGTGCTCGTGAATATTATTTTGATTTGGCTGAACGCTATGGTGCTCTTTATATCTATCATGGAGCTGCCGGTTTTGTGAATGATATGCTTGATAATCGAGGCATTGATCATCTAGACGGGGCCATTTATGACAATGATGGCCATTTATTTAAAAGGGAGTCTTTCCGTGTTGCTCCACATAATTCTTATCTATTATTTGGAAATGTACATGAAGTGGCGAGTGATATCGGTTATGAAATCACTGCTGAACATCAACCAATGCCTTTCTTATCAAATGAAGAAGTAGGAGAAATTACTGGAGATAATGCAAATCATGTGGAAATTGTTTATTCAAATCAACCAATGAATATTGTGGAATATGACTATGATCCTACTACAGAGAAGTACAATCGCTATAATGATGGTGAAATGACAGTTGAATTAAACACGAATGAAGCCGTTCAAGTAGATAATGTATTTATAATAGAAACCTATCATGAGGTGATTGATGATGCCGGACGCCGTGCGATTGACTTTTATGCTGGTGGTAAGGCATATCTAATTCAAAAAGGGAAAGTGCAACAGGTCGAGTGGCAAAACCTTGATGGACAGTTAGTTCCAGTTAAAGACGGTGAAGTGATTGGATTTGTACCAGGTAAGACTTGGATTAATGTAGTTCCAACTAACCCAGGCATGGATAAATCTGTTACCATTACTAGTGAGTAGGGAGTAGGAGGTTGCGTTATGCAAATAGATAAATTACGCGGGGAAGAACTGGACCATTTATTTGATGCCATCTTATCGTTAAAGAACCGTGAAGAATGCTATCGATTTTTCGATGACATCTCGACAATGAGTGAGATTCAATCTCTTTCTCAAAGACTTCAAGTGGCTAGAATGCTTACTGAGGGATATACGTATAAAACGATTGAAAAAGAAACAAAAGCATCTACTGCTACCATTTCTAGAGTAAGACGTTGTATTGACTATGGTAGTGATGGGTATAAGATGGTCTTAGAGCGGACACTAACGAAAGAATGAAATCCATTATATATTAAAGTTTCAAAAGACCTGTACTCTCAAATCAAGAGTGCAGGTCTTTTTGTTAAGCTATTTTCTAAAAGAGTGTTGTTAATTACACAATTTGTATAGACTGTGCGGTAACTACTGTTTATAGAGCATCACTATTAATGAATGCAGAGAGGTGAACTGCTATGCTACCGCTCCGGCAGAATACTCCGCTTTCCACGGGCACGGCCTCAGCCTCCTCGCGGGAAAACCACCGCTGCGGGGTCTTCGGACACGTGCTGTTCCCGTAGGAGTCTCCGTATTCTGCCTACGCTAGTATTAGTTTTCTAATTTAAAGATAGTTTAAAAACACATTTTAGGTGACAAGTGAAGTCATTGTATTCAATCTACACTAGCTCCGGAAATACACGGAGACTCCTATGGGAGGATAGGCATAGGTGAGACCCCGCAGTGCGTTAGCACGAGGAGGCTCACCAGCCGCCCATGGAAAGCGCAGTGTATTTCCGGAGCGGGTTTGATGCACTACCAAAGATTATTAATTGCCGCGTAGTTTACATCAATTGTGAAATTCAAAAGTAATAAACTATACGAAAACAGCCTTTTGTTAAGCTTTTTTAAATACAAAATGTCACGAAATTTTCCTATTCATATCAAGTTGGATAATTAATTAACAGTAAAATAGAAGGAGAGGAAAAATAATGTTCATATTGTGAGGTGGAGTTAATGGATTTAATGATTATGGATGACAGACTGACAGCATATTTGGAAGAAACATCCGTCATAAACTACAGCCATCCAGCAATTCAAAAGCAAGTGCAATTTTTTAAACAAACTGGGAAAACGAAACTAGAACAAATTGACCTAGCTTTTCAATTTTCCCGTGATAGAATTCAGCATTCTTTTGACAGTGAGGAAGTTTGCCCCGTAACGATTACAGCTTCTGATGCTTTGGAGCAAAAGGAAGGAATTTGTTTTGCGAAGGCACATCTATTAGCTGGATTCTTAAGAGCTATGAATATTCCTACAGGGTTTTGCTACCAAAAAGTAACCCGTAAAGGAACTGTGGAATCTGGCTATGCTTTACATGGATTGAATGCAGTGTATCTTGAAGAATTGGGTAAATGGGTCCGATTAGACCCTCGTGGAAATAAACCTGGAGTTTATTCTGAATTCCGTGTTGAGGAAGAAGTGTTAGCCTATACAATCCATTCAGAATTAGGGGAGGTAGATTATCCGTATGTTTTTGCAAGTCCACTAGATTCTGTTGTATATGCAATGGAGAATTCCAATGATAGTAGTGAATTATTTTTTAACCGCCCTGAGAATATTAACGCATAGAACTGGAAAGGCATGGATGTATTTGTCCATGCTTTTTTCTATATTTAAGAAAATATAAAAATTTGGCTTTGTTAAGTTCTTGTGCAGGAACAGCCACGTCCAGCTCCAGCGCCCAGGGACTAGCGAGACTTCCCTCACCTCCGTACGATAAGTCAACATCGACTCCCTACGGTCGTCGTGTTTCCTTTATCTCCTACGGCTCAGTCCAGTCCGTAGTCCCTAACCGGGCGCTTGCGCTTTTGTTCATATTTTAATTGTATGTAGATATTATGGTACAATCAAGAGAACTTTAAATTACATAAAGATTGGGCTGGAATTAATGTCACAGGACGTGCGATTAAAAGTTAAAACAAATTTTATAAAAAAATACCGAAATGGTTTTCCACTGATTTTATCAGAAGCGATCATCAATCATAAGGACTTACGAGAAGAAGGGACGATTGTATCACTGATTGATGAGAAAAATTCATTTATTGCTAAAGGCTACTATGGAAGACAAAATAAAGGCTATGGCTGGATTCTTTCTAAAAATGAGCATGAGAAGTTCGATAAAAAGTTCTTTAAAAATAAAATAATTGCTGCCATAAATAGAAGAGAGTCATTTTTTGCTGACGAAAGTACGAATGCTTTTCGAGTATTTAATGGTGAGGGAGACGGCGTTGGTGGTATCACCATTGATTATTTTGATGGGTATTATCTAATTAACTGGTATAGTAAAGGGATTTATCATTTTCGCAAAGCGATTCTTGATGCACTTGGAGAGTCTGTCGAGTTTAAAGGAATTTATCAAAAGAAACGATTTGATGTAAAAGGCCAGTACGTTGAAGAGGATGATTTTGTAGCAGGTGAACGTGGTGAATTTCCTATTATCGTAAAAGAAAATGGTGTTCAGTTTGCTGTGTATTTAAATGAAGGTGCAATGGTTGGGGTATTCCTAGACCAAAGAGAAGTACGGAAAACAATAAGGGACAAGTACGCTGAAGGAACCAATATGTTAAATACATTTTCCTATACAGGAGCATTTTCCGTATTTGCAGCATTAGGTGGAGCAACAAAAACAACGAGCGTAGACCTTGCTAACCGAAGTAAACCAAAAACTATCGAACAGTTTAGTCTTAATGGAATTGATTATGAAGCACAAGATGTTATCGTAGAGGATGTATTCCAGTATTTCAAATACGCAGGAAGAAAAAATCTAAAGTTCGATCTAGTAGTCTTAGACCCACCAAGCTTTGCAAGATCTAAGAAAATAACATTCAGTGCAGAAAAAGATTATACAAAGCTATTGAAAGAAACAATCGCAATAACCGAAAACAACGGAGTCATCGTTGCCTCTACTAATAGCAGTGCATTTGGAATGGGTAAATTCAAAGGGTTTATCAAAAAAGCATTCGAAGAGACTGGTTATAACTATCAAGTATTAGAAGAATTTTCACTACCTGAGGATTTTCGCACAATTAGAGAATATCCTGAAGGTAATTATTTGAAAGTAGTTTTTGTTAGAAAGGTATAGAATGAACAAAAGCGCAAGCGCCCGTTTAGAGACGTACGGACTGGACTGATCCGTAGGAGATAAAGGAAACACGGCGACCGTAGGGAGTCGATGTTGACTTATCGTACGGAGGTGAGGGAAGTCTCGCTAGTCTCTGGGCGATGGAGCTGGACGTGGCTGTTTATGCGCAAAAACTTAACAAAGCCAAATTTTATACTTTCTTACCTCAAGAAGAATGTGTTCGAAAGGTCCTCCTTCCCATAGGATGGACCTTTAAGTGTTTAAGCTATTATTTTAATATTATTCGAGTTGCGATACCAAGTAAAATTCCAATCAGCATGGACAAAATTGTACCTAATAGGAAGTATTCAGCCCAAGACCTTTCCTCCATTAATTTAAATCTAGCGATGGACTTGGCAGCTATAATAAAACCAATAGCTGAATAAGCAGAATAATAGGTTAGTATTAATACGATGAGTCTTTCAATATATCCTATTACTTTACCGCGATTATAATTGTTTTCATTGTATATAGTATAGTTATACTCTTCCAGCATTTTTTGGGCCCTTGGTATGGTTTGGTTTTGATGTATATTACTTTCATCAGTTTTAAAAGAAAACTTACCTTCAAAAGTTGAAATGTGTTTTGGAAGATTTCCAATAACCTTATTAATAAAATGACCACTAACTGTTGTTGCCAACATAATAATTATAAATAAAAATAGAATAGTACTACCTGTACCTAACGAAGTAGTTGTGTTAATTAATCGTATGCCTTTATCAAAAATATAGGAAATAGGGATATCAAAAAATAATGATGATGATAGGATTAAAATGGCAATATGGGCAACCTGATCCAGACAAAACAATTTAGCTTCAACATATTCTCCTAAACGTTTTCTAGTATTGGTAGATTTAGAGAGTTCAATTTTTAGTCTATCAATTACATAATGAAAAAATAATATAAATAGAATGGGAAAAATAACCTGTCTTAATACTTCACTAACATTGATTTCTCTTAACCAAAATATCATCGTAACGATAAGAAGACATAGAAAATGATGAAATAAGTGCTTTATTAGAGTTTGTTCTTTGTTTTTTGCCATCTCATCTGTCTGCATATAAAAATCAGCAATAAGATGTGCCGTTATTAGTGATAGTACAATCATCAAGTCTTCTCCTTCTTAAATAAATTATATGAAAAGCATTGGAGGCTCAAAACTTTAAATATTGGAAAAGTCAAAGTAGGTACTTATATTATTTTTTAAATGTTGTTTAATCTTTTCATTTAGTTTATTAGTAATTTCATAAGGGTTTTGTTGGTTTAATTGATTATCTATAGCTGTAATTTTATCTGCAGAAGTTAAAGATTCTAATCTTAAATTCGTAATTTGGAAAGAATTTAATGATTCTGTGATGTTGTTAAATGTTTTTATAATCTCTGTACCCTCCCCTTTATTTAAATGATTTGAAATGGTCGATGGGGATTTTTTTAAAAGAACTGCTATGTTTCTTTGCTTATCAATAATTAACTTCAAGGTTGAAATTATTTCTTGTAAATAGGTTTGTCTACCAAAATATAAGTTTTGTGTATCAATTAACGTATTAATCAAAGTCTCAAAAACTGTAAATAGATTTCCTGATGGATCAGTTTTTAACAATTCCTTTAAACTTGTACTATTCACATTATTATCTAGTTCAAATCTAAATGGTGGTCTATTTTTTTTTATTTCCTTTAATTTATTATTGGCAATTCTTGCTTGTTTAACGAGAGGGTGAATCCAAGTTTCTAGATTAATATCCTCAATATTTTTGTTAATGTTACCAAAGCTTAAACCAAAATAAGGTTTATTATTCCTAAATTTCCAAATACGAGTTATATAGAAGGCTATAGTATACGCAGTAGTATAATTTTCACTAATGAAAATTATTTCATCTCCCCTTCTAGCTGAAACTTTCACACTTAAAACATCTTTTGTCCAGCTTTTAACCAAACAAGAAATTTCCTCTAAATAGGTCTCAAGTGTATCTCCAAAATCTGAACTATAGGAGCTATTACTGACATCCATAATAAAGATTGAAACTGGTTTAATCATTACAATCCTCTTTTCTAGAACGTAATATGTATTGTAAATGAGTTGTATTTAGAAAATACTTATTATATGTATAGTTATTTCCTAAATTATATCATGAATAAATTAGATTAAAAGATGAAATTTATAATAAATTCGATTGTTTAATCGAATATAAATTAAGTTTCATATAATGAATGAATTAATTGTCTGAAATTACCGGATTTAGTTCAAAGCTGACTCCATGAAGGAGGGATGAATAAATAATATGATATTGACGAACGTATATTCGGTTATGTATAATTTAGGTATAGTTATTCCTATGGAGGGAGTAGTGGATTATACGTAAAAGTAACCATAGATTAATATCCGCACCTTTCAAGCGATCCAATATAACAACATAACGATACCCACAAAATGAAAAAGTTCTACCAACGTTGAACTTCTATCTAAAAAACATCCTGTTCAACATGACTTATATAGTTTACAAAACTGAGGAAACTTTGTAGGCTTCTAATAAGTACATGGGAACTCCACCCCTTTAGGGGGAAGTAATTAGACTAACCTAAAATTCTCACCATATTATTAAATTCCCACCACTTTTTTTGCTATAATATACAAATGGAAAACTATAATGGAGGATTAGACCTTTGTATACAAATATGAAAGAATGGAAGCATGTATTTAAGCTTGACCCAGCAAAGGAAATTTCAGACGAGGACTTAGAATTAATCTGTGAATCAGGAACAGATGCAATCATAGTAGGTGGTACTGACAACGTGACCCTAGATGGTGTATTGGATTTATTATCAAGTGTGCGCCGTTATACAGTACCGGTTGTCTTAGAGATTTCGGATATGGAAGCAATCACCCCTGGATTTGACTATTATCATATTCCAATGGTTATGAACAGCAATGATAAAAAGTGGATGATGGATATTCATCATGAAGCGATAAAAGAATTTAAAGATATTATGAATTGGGATGAGATTTTTGTAGAAGGCTATTGTATCTTAAATCAGGAAGCAAAAGTATTCCAGCATACAAACTGTAAACTCCCAACAGACGACGATGTAGTCGCTTATGCTTATATGGCAGAAAATATTTTTCATCTTCCAATTTTTTATGTCGAATACAGTGGGAAATATGGTAATCCTGAATTAGTGAAGAAAGTAAAAGCAGAGCTAAAGGATACACTTCTTTTCTACGGTGGTGGAATTGAAACTGCTGAACAGGCAAAAGAAATGAAAGAACATGCAGATGTAATCGTAGTTGGTAATAGCATTTATACAAATATTAAAGAGGCGTTAAAGACTGTACAAGCAGTAAAAAGATAACCCTGAGTTTATAGGAAGGTGTTTTGATATGAGTCGTACAATTGATGACTTAATCAATGGATTGAACAAACAGCAACAAGTAGCTGTCAAACATACAGAAGGACCATTATTAATTATGGCCGGTGCTGGTAGTGGAAAGACTCGTGTGCTAACACATCGAATTGCATATTTAATGGAGGAAAAAGGTGTTTCGCCTCGTAATATTTTGGCGATAACATTTACGAATAAAGCGGCACGTGAAATGAAGGATCGTGTGAGTAAACTTGTAGGACCAGCGGGTACGGATATGTGGGTTTCGACTTTTCACTCGATGTGTGTACGTATTTTACGTAGAGATATTGACCGAATTGGCTATAGTCGCAACTTTACGATTCTAGACAGTGGTGATCAACTATCCGTTGTAAAGCAGGTTATAAAGGATTTAAATATTGATACAAAGCAATTTGAACCCCGTGCAATGCAAAATCAAATTAGTAGTGCGAAAAATGAGCTTGTCACTGCCGAAGAATACAGTAATAAAGCGGGTAATTTCTATGACCGCCAAGTAGCACGTGTATTTGAAGGTTACGAAAAAGTACTCCGTAAAAATCAGTCACTTGATTTTGATGATTTAATTATGCAAACCATTCACCTATTCAAACGAGTGCCAGAGGTGTTGGAATACTATCAACGTAGATTTCAATACATTCATGTGGATGAGTATCAAGATACAAACCATGCACAATATACGTTGGTTAAGCAATTGGCAAATCGATTTCAAAACCTTTGTGTTGTTGGAGACTCTGATCAGTCGATTTACCGTTGGCGCGGTGCAGATATCGCTAATATCCTTTCCTTTGAAAAAGACTATGCTCAAGCAAAAACGGTTTTCCTTGAGCAAAACTACCGTTCAACGAAATCTATTCTTGAAGCGGCAAATAAAGTTATTGCTAATAATCCTGGACGTAAGCCAAAGAACCTTTGGACAGAAAATCCTGATGGCCAGAAGATTATGTATTATCAAGGCGCAACAGAACAAGATGAGGCTTTGTATATAACAGATAAAATTAATGAGTTGGTTCGGAAAGAAGGATTTACACCAAGTGATATCTCGATTCTTTACCGTACCAATGCACAATCCCGTGCTATTGAGGATACGTTGGTGAAATCTGGCGTTTCCTATCAAATGGTTGGTGGTATGCGATTCTATGATCGTAAAGAAATTAAAGATATGATTGCCTATCTTCGTTTAATTACGAACCCCGATGATGACTTGAGTTTTGAAAGGGTCGTGAATGAGCCGAAGCGTGGAATTGGAAAAACTTCAATAGAACGATTAAGAGCATATGCGGCAGAAAATGATATGTCATTCTATCAAGCGGTGGAAGTTGTAGACTTTACCGGTGTTCCGAAAAAGGCAGCAATAGCTTTAGCAGAATTTGGAAACCTAATAAAAACATTAAACCAACAACAAGAATTTTTAACAGCAACTGAAATGGTTGAACAGGTACTGGAACGGTCAGGTTATGAGGAAATGTTGAAAAATGAACGTTCCATTGAGTCGCAAAGCCGTTTAGAAAACTTAGAAGAATTCATGACCGTTACACAGGATTTTGAGGAAACTAGTGAAGATAAAACATTATTAGCCTTCTTGACTGATTTAGCATTAGTTGCCGATATTGATCGGGTTGACGAAGAAGACCCGGACAACGAGGAAAAGGTAACGTTAATGACGTTACATGCTGCAAAAGGACTTGAGTTCCCGGTCGTATTCCTAATCGGGATGGAGGAGAATGTTTTCCCTCATAATCGTGCGATGTTTGATGAGGAGGAAATGGAAGAAGAACGCCGTCTTGCATATGTAGGTATTACTCGTGCTGAAAAACAACTGTACTTAACAAATGCAAAGATGCGTACACTTTATGGCCGTACAAACATGAATCCAATGAGTCGATTCATCAACGAAATACCAGAAGAGTTAATTGAAGGTATAGAACAAGCGAGAGCTTCCATGTTTGGTTCTTCTCCATTTGGAAATAACTTCGGTGGAAGAGCAGAGCGAAGTCCGTTTGGGAATCCAAGGACTCAAGCAAGTACTACACAAGCTACGCCAACTTCTCAACCTCGTCGAAGTGCACAACGCACACAACAAACAACAGGTGCCGAAAATGAAACCTGGAAACCAGGTGACAAGGCAGAACACAAGAAGTGGGGAACGGGTACAGTAGTGAAGGTTCAGGGTGAAGGAGATAAAATGGAACTCGATGTTGCCTTCCCAGCACCAACTGGTATAAAAAGACTACTTGCAAAGTTTGCCCCAATTACGAAACCATAGGGAGGTGCTTGATGCATGGAAAAATCCCAGGCACAGGAAAAAGTGGAATCCTTAAGAGAATTATTGAATCGCTATGCATATGAATATTATGTTGTAGATAAACCAACAGTTCCTGATTCAGAATATGATCAAAAACTAGAAGAACTTCGCAAATTAGAAGAGGAGTTCCCAGAACTAATTACTGATGACTCCCCAACTCAGCGTATTGGTGGGCAACCGCTTGAAGGGTTTCAGAAGGTACAACATTCTATCCCAATGCTGAGTCTTGGAAATGCATTTAACGAGCAAGATCTACGTGATTTTGCTCGTCGTGCAAGCCAAGGAACAGATAAAGAATTATCTTATGTTTGTGAGCTCAAAATTGATGGACTTGCCATCGCGCTTACTTACGAAGATGGTAAATTAGTTCGTGGTGCAACACGTGGTGATGGTACAACTGGTGAAGATATCACAAGTAATTTACGTACCATCAAGAGTATTCCTCTTTCTATCACAGAGAAAAGGAAAATCGAAGTTCGTGGGGAATGCTATATGCCGCATAAATCCTTCCTTGCACTTAATAAACAGCGGGAAGAAAATGGGGAGGAGCTTTTTGCTAATCCAAGGAATGCTGCGGCAGGATCATTAAGACAATTAGACCCTAAAATTGCAGCTTCTCGTAACTTAGATGTTTTTTTATATGCTATTGGAGAATGGGAAGCTGACAGGGTAGCATCTCATAGTGATCGACTTAACCAGTTAAAACAACTGGGTTTCAAGACAAACCCAGAATGGAAAAAATGTAATTCTATTGAAGAAATTTTAGAATATGTGGAGTACTGGACGAAAGAGCGTCCTAATCTACCTTATGAAATTGATGGGATTGTTATTAAGGTTGACGATTTAGCTCAACAAGAAGAATTAGGCTTTACAGTGAAAAGTCCACGCTGGGCAATTGCTTACAAGTTCCCAGCAGAAGAGGTAGTGACGAAGCTTACGGATATTGAATTAAGTGTAGGACGTACTGGTGTCATCACCCCAACTGCAATATTAGATCCTGTTCGGGTTGCAGGTACAACCGTTCAACGGGCATCCTTACATAACGAAGACCTCATTCGGGCAAAGGATATTCGAATTGGTGATACAGTTGTTATTAAGAAGGCTGGAGATATTATTCCAGAAGTAGTCCGTGCTATTACAGAGCAACGTACTGGAATAGAAGAGCCGTTCCACATGCCAACCGAGTGTCCAGCTTGTGGAAGTGAACTTGTGCGTTTGGAAGAGGAAGTGGCTTTACGTTGTATCAATCCAAACTGCCCGGCACAACTTCAGGAGGGACTTATTCACTTTGTATCGAGAAATGCAATGAATATTGATGGACTTGGTGAAAAGGTTATTAACCAGCTTTTTAATGAAAGATTGATTCATACAATAGCTGATATTTACCGATTAGAGAAAGATGAACTATTAAAGCTTGAACGTATGGGTGAAAAGTCGGTAGATAATTTACTAAAAGCAATCGATGCATCAAAGGATAATTCCTTAGAGCGATTATTATTTGGTTTAGGGATCCGTTTTATTGGAGCAAAAGCAGCAAAGACACTTGCAACAGAATTTGAAACGATGGATAAGCTACAAAAAGTAACCTATGAGGACTTGATTGCCGTCGACGAAATTGGTGAAAAGATGGCCGATTCTGTCGTCCAGTATTTTGCTGAAGAAGAAGTAACAGACTTGCTTCAAGAATTAAAAGATCTTGAATTAAACATGGCGTATAAAGGGCCAAAACGTGTAATAGTAAGTGAAGAAGATAATCCATTTGCTGGAAAAACTGTTGTATTAACTGGGAAAATGGAGCAATTATCTCGCCCAGAGGCAAAAGAACGTATTGAAGCTTTAGGTGGAAAAGTAACTGGGAGTGTTAGTAAGAAAACAGACATAGTAGTTGCTGGAGAAGATGCCGGTTCAAAATATGATAAAGCAGTAGAACTCGGGATTACTATATGGAATGAAGAAGAATTCTTAAAAATGCTTGAAGGATAAGGAGGGCTTGGATATGAAGAAATTAAATATTGTATTACTAAGCACTCTCCTCTTACTTACGAGCTGTGCACCGAGCATGCAAAAAGATGATCAGGATGAAGTAGTACAAAAAGAAGAAGAACCAACTGGTCAGCCTTCTATTGTACCTACTTATAAACTATCGGAAGATGATTATCGTGTCGTCTTACCATACCGAACTAGTGCAGCAAGAGGAGCCACCACAAGACAAATTGAAAACCGTTTAGATATTGATGAAGTGGAACAGGGACTTATACGCCATTCCAAGGAATTCTTTGATCCAAATAAATTTTATTTTGAAGAAGGGCAGTACTTGGAACAATCCAAAGTTTACGAATGGATCGATGAATTGAATCCAGTTGTTAAAGAGGGTTCTAAGAAAGAAGAATATGAGAAAAATCCAAGAGTCCTATCTCATATTTTAGAACAAAATTTTATCAAGCGAAATGAAGATAATACGGTTGAATTAGTTGGCGTTTCCATTGGTCTAGCATTAAAATCACAATATCGTTTTCAAACGGAAATAGGCGGTCCATATTATTATGAGCAAATTCCTAAAGGGGAAATGTTAGAAAAGGGTCGGGAAGTAGCTCAGGTAGTCCTAGAAAAGCTTCGACAAATCGAAGGCTTACAAAATGTCCCTATCATGTTTGCAATATATCGAGAAGAAGCACAAGGGGCAGCAGTTCCAGGTAATTTCGTTGCTAAAACCTATGTCCAAGAAGGGGACATGAGTATTGATGAGTGGGAAGGTGTAGAAGAGGATTACATTCTATTTCCTTCAAATGAAGCAGAGGACAAGTACTTTGATGATGCTCAGATTGTCAATACTTTCGGGGTAGAAATTGCAGAGTTTTTCCCAAATTATGTAGGATATATTGGTGAAGGATTTTATGTTAATGAGCAACTTCAAAAGCTAACAATTGAAGTACCAATAGAGTTTAATGGAAAAGCAGAGATTATTGGCTTTGCCCAGTATACTTATGGATTGGTAAAGGATAGATTCCCTAATGATTATGATATTGAAATTCAAATAAGTTCTAGCCAAAGATTAGAGGGATATATTTATCGAGAGGCAGGTAAAGAAGATCCTGTAGTTCATCTTTTTGATTAGACAAATCGTATTCTCTGGTCCTAATAGGGGATGTGTTAGTTATTCCTTTCATATGGAAGGTCTTATACTATCCTAACTACGTAGAAAAAATTAAGATGTTTGAAGAGTTTTCAATCTTAAGTTAGAATAAGGAGTGGATATATTCCACTCCGTTTTATATTGCACTTCATTGTAGTTGGTTTAACATAATTTTTCGAAACCTTTGAAAGCGGAGCCATATGTAATATATTGCATATTATTATAGGGAGGTTTTATTTATGGTAGTACCGTACACGCACGAGCCTTTTACTGATTTTACAGTAGAAGAAAACAAACAGCTAATGTTAGAAGCAATTAAGAAGGTTAAAGCAGACCTTGGTAAAGAATATCCACTTATTATTAATGGTGAACGTATTTTTACGGAAGATAAGATTGTTTCCGTAAACCCTTCTAATAAGGAAGAAGTAATCGGTTATGTATCGAAAGCAAATAAAGAACTAGCTGAAAAGGCTATGCAAGTTGCAGATGAAAAGTTCAAAAATTACTGGAGAATTTCTGATCCTAAACTCCGGGCAGGTATTTTATTCCGTGCTGCAGCAATAATTCGTCGCCGCAAACATGAATTTAATGCTCATCTAGCATTAGAAGCTGGTAAGCCATGGAAGGAAGCGGATGGAGAGACAGCAGAAGCAATTGACTTTTTAGAGTTTTATGGTCGTCAAATGCTAAAAGTTAAAGATGGTATGCCGATTAACAGTCGTCCAATTGAGGATAACCGTTTTGATTATATTCCATTAGGAGTAGGTCTTGTCATTTCACCTTGGAATTTCTCATTTGCGATTATGGCAGGAACAGCAGTTGCAGCTATGGTAACTGGTAACACTGTATTACTAAAGCCTGCAAGTGTAACTCCGGTTATTGCATATAAGTTTATGGAAGTGCTAGAGGAAGCTGGAATGCCTGCTGGAATCATTAACTTTATTCCGGGACCAGGTGCTGAAGTTGGGGACTATTTAGTTAATCATCCACGTACTCGCTTTATTAGCTTTACTGGATCACGTGAAGTTGGTCTGAATATCTTTGAACGTGCAGCAAAAATCCAACCGGGCCAAATTTGGCTTAAACGTACCATCCTAGAAATGGGCGGTAAGGATACAATTGTTGTCGATAAAGAAGCAGACCTAGAATTAGCAGCACAATCAATCGTACAATCTGCATTCGGTTTCTCAGGACAAAAATGTTCTGCATGTTCACGAGCAGTTATTCATGAGGAAGTTTATGACCAAGTGAAAGATCGTATTGTAGAGCTAACAAAAGAATTAACAGTTGGAGACCCAGCTGATAACTTATACATGGGTCCAGTTATTGACCAAGCATCCTATGATAAGATTATGAAATACATTGAAATTGGTAAAGAAGAAGGTAAAGTGCTAATTGGTGGAACTGGTGACGATTCTAAAGGTTGGTTTGTGAATCCAACAGTAATCGCTGACCTTGATCCAAAAGCACGTGTTATGCAAGAAGAAATCTTTGGACCAGTTGTTGGTTTGACAAAAGCAAAAGATTTCAATGAAGCAATTGAAATTGCGAATAACACAGAATATGGTTTAACAGGTGCGGTTATCACGAATAATCGTGAGCACTTGGAACAAGCGCGCAGAGACTTCCATGTTGGAAACCTATACTTTAACCGTGGATGTACAGCTGCAATCGTTGGTTACCAACCATTTGGTGGATTCAATATGTCCGGTACAGATTCAAAAGCTGGTGGTCCAGACTACCTAATCCAACACATGCAAGGAAAAACAACTTCAGAAATGCTATAAAATTAAATAGAAAGCCTCTTTCCAATTTTTTGGAAGGAGGTTTTTTACATTTCTATGAAAGATAGGAAAAAACCACGCAATTAATGATAAAGCTTCGACAAAAATCTACATTATTCTACAAAGAGTAAGTTTATTTTCTATCAAAACTTTCCTACTTTCCTCATTTTAGGAAAGTAGGAAAGTTTTTTGGGCTTTATTAGTACTTATTGCCCCCAACTTTCCCAATATACAAGGTGAAAAAATATGCTATCATATAGTTAACAAATAGAAATAGAGGCAAATAGTAGGAGGAAAGTAATATGGAAATTGGCTCCTTTATAAAATTGCAACGTGTTAAAAAAGGAATGACACAAGAAGAACTAGCAGAAGGCATTGTTTCTATGAGCTATTTGTCTAAGATTGAAAACCTTCGCACAGAAGCAAGTCCTGAAGTAATAAGTATGCTTTGTACTCGTTTAGGAATTGAATTGGATAGCGAGACGAACATTACAATCAAGGAAAAATGTGAGCAATGGTTTAATTTACTTTTTGAAGTGAATGATAAAGAAGAGCTAATTGAAATGTATAATGAACTAAGTGAACTTATGGCATTAGTTCGGTCAGACAGCTTGATGTTATTTGAGATTCATAAGATAAGATATTTTCTTGTTTTAAAGCAATTTGATAATGCACTGGAGCAGATTAATAGTTTAAATGAAGTATCTGGTACATTCGATAATCTTCACTTGTTTTATTGGTATAAGTTTAAAGGAAACTATGCATTTTTTAACAATGAATATAACCAGGCAATGAAATCGTTTAAACTAGCAGAAGATAAAGTCAACCAGATACATTTATCAGATTCTGAACTAGCTGATTTGCAATATACTATTGCGGTAACACATAGTAAATTGCTAAACACCTTAGAAGTAATCGAATACTCTAATAAAGCTATTGACATCTTTCAAAAAGAGTATAACTTTATACGCTGTGCACAATGCCATATTCTTTTGGGGATTTCCTACAGAAGAATAAAAATGTATGAAAAAGCTATTAAACATTATAATCTAGCAAAGCACTTAGGTGAACTTAACAAGAATAACACAATTATTCAGTTAACGAACCAAAACCTTGGCTACCTCTATTCTGCAATTGGTGATTCTAAAGAAGCAATAAAGCATTATCTTGATGCGATAGATTCTGAGGAAGTTGGTCTAAACGAGAGGTTAATAGCTACAACGAATTTAATTAAAGAATATTACAGAATATATAATTTTGAAAAGGCTTTAGAAGTAATTGAAAAAGCTAAGAAATTATTGGATTTAGCGAAAAATAATGTTTTTTATGAGTTATATTACTATATAGTTCACTCATATATATATGCTATTAATGAGCAGTACGAGCAATTTACTACGTTAGTAATAGAGGATCTTATCCCCTACTTGAAAAAACATAAGGATCATGGAAACTTAATTCTATTTTCCAATATGTTAGCAAAGTATTTTGAATCAGTAGGGAAGTATAAGGACTCTGTTAAATACTATAAACTTGCAAACCTCACCTATGAGGAAATAGTTAACTTGTAAAGGGGGGATAAACTTGAAAAAACTATTCGCTTCAGTAGCTTTAGGAACAATTCTTATGGGAGGATTTTTATTCATGCAAGAAAATCAGCCAACTGATGTGGCACATGGTGAAGCAGAACCTAGCATCTTAAAGATGTCAGTTTCATCAGTAGTCAACATGTAATCGAATCAATTTACTTAAGCTTGTCAGTAATCTATGTTTTTTACCCTATTACAATATATGATAGACTTTGCCTGAAGTGGTGTGGAAACTACTTCAGGTCTTTTTTTTGTTGTAAAGGAATTCATTTTGGAACAGGTACTGGATAAGTTGCTATGAACGAAGGTTTTCTGCTATTATCAATAGTATTGTGGATGCTTTTTAATCAAAATAATTAATGATAAAATTATAAAATTGTGGAGGTGCATAAAATGGCAGAAATCACTAAAGAACAAGTTAAACATGTTGCGAATTTAGCGCGTCTTGAAGTAACAGAAGAAGAGGCGGAAATGTTTACCAAGCAATTAAGCTCTATTATCAAATTTGCTGAACAGCTTAATGAAATAGATACGGATGGAATCGAACCAACCACTCACGTATTAGACTTAAAGAACGTGATGCGTAAAGATGAGCCTAGAGAATGGATTACAAGGGAAGAAGCATTAAAGAATGCTCCTGATCACAAAGATGGTCAATTCCGTGTACCATCAATACTTGAATAATTGAATAAGGAGGGAAATCTTATGTCTCTATTTGACCATAGTATTAAAGAAATAGAAGCAAAATTACATAATAAGGAAATTACTGTTAGTGATCTTGTTGATGAGTCCTATAATCGTATACATGAGGTGGACGATAAGGTCCATGCGTTTTTAACATTAGACGAAGAAAATGCACGAAGAAAAGCTAAAGAACTGGATGATTCAGAAGACACTGAGGGAAAGCTATTTGGTATCCCCGCAGGTATTAAAGATAATATCGTTACAAAGGGATTGCGTACTACTTGTGCAAGTCAATTTTTAAGGAATTTTGATGACCCACTATACGATGCAACCGTTGTAGAAAAGTTACATGCAGAAAAGATTGTAAACATTGGAAAGTTAAACATGGACGAGTTTGCTATGGGTTCTTCTAATGAAAACTCAAGCTTTACACCAACTCGAAACCCATGGAATACTAATCATGTTCCAGGAGGATCCAGTGGTGGATCGGCAGCGGCAGTTGCTGCAGGAGAAGTTCTTTTCTCACTCGGCTCTGATACTGGTGGATCCATTCGACAACCAGCAGCATTCTGTGGAGTGGTTGGTTTAAAACCTACCTATGGACTAGTATCCCGTTTTGGATTGGTTGCTTTTGCATCTTCCCTTGATCAAATTGGACCTCTAACTCGTACGGTGGAAGATAATGCACGTGTGTTAGAGATTATTGCTGGCCATGACAAAATGGATTCAACAAGTGCAAATGTAGATGTACCATCTTATACTGAAGCTCTAACGGGTGATGTAAAAGGTCTAAAGATTGCTGTTCCAAAAGAATACCTAGCTGAAGGGGTAAACCCGGAGGTAAGAGAAGCTATTTTAGAAGCACTAAAAGTATATGAATCATTAGGCGCAACTTGGGAAGAGGTTTCTTTACCGTATTCTAAGTATGCTGTTGCTGCTTACTATTTACTCTCATCTTCTGAAGCATCTGCAAACCTTGCTCGTTTTGATGGAGTGCGCTATGGGGTTCGCTCAGAGAACGCAGAGAACATGGTTGATATGTTTAAGAAGTCTCGTAGTGAAGGATTTGGCGAAGAAGTTAAGCGTCGTATTATGCTTGGAACCTTCGCATTAAGCTCTGGATACTATGACGCTTATTATAAAAAGGCACAAAAAGTACGTACCTTAATCAAAAATGACTTTGATAAGATTTTTGAAGAATATGATGTAGTAATTGGTCCAACAACACCAACCCCAGCATTTAAAGTTGGCGAGAATATTGATGATCCATTAACGATGTATGCTAATGATATTTTAACGATTCCAGTAAATTTAGCTGGGGTACCAGGAATATCTCTTCCATGTGGATTTTCTTCTGAAGGACTTCCAATTGGATTGCAAATAATTGGTAAGCATTTTGACGAAAGTACGGTTTACCGTGCTGCACATGCATATGAACAGGCTACGGATCACCATACAAAAAGACCTCAACTTGGAGGTGCAAACTAATGAACTTTGAAACAATTATTGGTCTTGAAGTACACGTTGAATTGAAAACTAAATCGAAAATATTTAGCCCAAGCCCAAATGCTTTTGGTGCTGAGCCAAATACGAATATAAATCCGATTGATTTAGGATATCCAGGTGTTCTTCCAGTATTAAATGAAGAGGCAGTAAACTTCGCAATGAAGGCAGCCATGGCGCTGAATTGTGAAATTGCAACAGACACTAAATTTGATCGTAAGAACTACTTTTATCCGGACAATCCAAAAGCCTTCCAAATTTCTCAATTTGACCAACCAATTGGTGAGCATGGCTGGATTGAGATTGAAGTAGGAGGTAAGAAGAAGAAAATTGGTATTACTCGTGTTCACTTGGAAGAGGATGCTGGTAAGCTGACTCATGGTGATGATGGGTATTCTTATGTTGACTTTAACCGTCAAGGTACACCATTAATTGAAATTGTATCCGAACCAGATATGCGTACTCCTGAGGAAGCATATGCGTATCTTGAAAAATTGAAAACAATTATCCAATATACTGGTGTTTCTGATGTAAAAATGCAAGAAGGTTCACTTCGATGTGATGCAAACATTTCTCTTCGTCCATATGGACAAGAAAAATTTGGCACAAAAGCTGAACTTAAAAACTTAAACTCTTTCACGTTTGTTCAAAAAGGACTTGAGTTTGAAGAAAAACGCCAGGAAAAAGTATTATTATCCGGTGGAGAAATTTTACAAGAAACACGCCGATTTGATGAGAAAACAAAAGAAACAATCTTAATGCGTGTTAAAGAAGGTTCTGATGATTATCGTTATTTCCCAGAGCCAGATCTTGTGCCGCTTTATATTGATGAGGCATGGAAAGAAAGAGTTCGTAATGAAATTCCAGAACTTCCAGATGCTCGTAAGCAACGCTATATCGATGAATTAGGTTTGTCAGAATATGATGCAGCAAACTTGACCAGCTCTAAGGAAATGGCTGATTTCTTTGAAGAGACAGTGAATAATGGGGCAGACATTAAACAAGCTTCTAACTGGTTAATGGGTGAAGTTTCAGGTTATATGAATAAGCATTATAAAGAACTTCATGATTTAGCGTTAACACCTGAATCATTAGGGAAAATGATTAAACTAATTGAAGATGGTACAATTTCATCTAAGATTGCGAAGAAAGTTTTTGCGGAATTAGTTGAAAAAGGCGGAGATCCTGAAACAATCGTTAAAGATAAAGGCATGGTTCAAATTTCAGATGAAGGCCAATTACGTGAGATTATCACAGGTATTCTAAATGAAAATGAACAGTCTATTATCGACTTTAAAAACGGGAAAGACCGTGCACTTGGCTTCCTAGTTGGACAAGTAATGAAAGCGACTAAAGGTCAAGCAAACCCACCAATGGTGAATAAAATATTAGTAGAAGAAATGAATAAAAGATAAAAATGCCCTAAGGGGGAGAGTCCCCCTTAGGCATTTTTTTGTATTCTGTCTATGTTGTAAGTTCTAGGTCGCATGCTTTGGTTGAACGGGTACAAGGTCCGAGAGTTTGGTCGCATGCTCTGTGTGGACGGTCACAAGGTCCGAGTGATTGGGCATATGCTCTATGTGGACGGGCACATGGTCTGAGGAATTGATCGCATGATTTAGTTGAATGGTCACAAGGTCCAAAGAATCGGTCACATCCTTAGGTTGAACGGACAAATACGCCAAGTTATCTAGTACATGCTCACAAACCCGCAATTCCTATAATTAATCTAATTCCTCAAAGTGTGAATTTCCAATGTATTTAGCCCAAAAACTTTTCAAAATCATGAATTATGGCTAGAATAGATATGCATGAAAAAATATCCAACTAATTAATAGAGATACTAATATAAACGTATTTGAGTATAAAGTAGCATTGGAGAGGGGATATGTTAGATGAAAAGGGCCCGTATTATATATAACCCAACTTCTGGTCGAGAGGCATTCAAGAAGGAATTACCTGCAGTACTAGAAAAACTAGAAAAAGCGGGATATGAAGTATCAGCACATGCCACAACTGGTGAAGGTGACGCAATAAAAGCAGCGCGAATTGCCGTTGAAAGAAAATATGATATTGTAATAGCTGCTGGCGGTGACGGTACCATCAATGAAGTAGTAAATGGTCTGGCAGAACAGGAATATCGCCCAAGACTAGGGGTTATTCCAGTAGGGACAACGAATGACTTTGCTAGAGCTTTAACTATTCCTAGGGATAGTATTCAAAAAGCTGTAGATGTCATAATTGAGAACCAATCAATGCTTTTAGATATTGGTAAAGTAAATGACCAATATTTTATAAATATAGCAGGTGGCGGGAAGCTTACGGAATTAACTTATGAAGTACCGAGTAAACTGAAAACAATGCTTGGTCAGATGGCTTATTATTTCAAAGGCATTGAAATGTTGCCCTCTTTAAAACCAGCTGGTGTAAAAATAGAATATGATGGAAATGTTATAGAGGAAGATATCATGCTTTTCTTAATTTCAAATACGAATTCGGTTGGTGGATTTGAAAAGCTAGCTCCAGATGCTTGTCTTGATGATGGTTATTTTGATTTATTGATATTGCGAAAAACTAATTTAGCAGAGTTCATTCGCATTGCTAGTTTGGCATTAAGGGGAGCACATTTAGAAGATAAACACGTCATCTATTCAAAAGCAAAACATATTAAGGTAACACCAGTTGAAAAAATGCAATTAAATATTGATGGAGAATATGGCGGCCTCTTACCAGGGGAATTCCGTAATCTCAGGCAGCATATTGATATTTTTGTTCCAGAATCCTATCTAAATAGGGAGACTACTGACTAATTGGTAGTCTCCTTTGTTTGTGATAAGATTATAAGCAGTAAATTAGATCATAAAGGAAGATACATATATGGCAAAACAGTCTGCTCCAGTTAAAAAGAATGAAACAGTAACGCTTTCGTTTGAGGATCTAACCCATGAAGGAAACGGTGTTGGTAAAATAAATGGCTATCCACTATTTGTACCGTATGGATTGCCGGGTGAAGAAGCCACTGTAAAAGTGGTGAAGGTGAATAAAAACTTTGCATTTGGAAAACTTCTAGAAGTGAAAAACCCTAGCCCTGAACGTGTCGAACCACCATGTGATGTGTTTTACAAATGTGGTGGATGTCAAATTCAGCATATGAGTTATAATCTTCAGCTTTCAATGAAGCAACAGCAAGTGAAAAATGTGATGCGAAAAGTTGCTCATTTGGATCATGTCCCTGTTCATCCGACGATTGGAATGGAGGACCCTTGGAGATATCGTAATAAGGTAGCTATTCCGGTTGGTGAAAAGGATGGGGAACTGATTACAGGCTTTTATCAAATGCGTAGCCACAATATTATTGAGGATATGGATACTTGTGTTGTGCAAGAGGATTTGAATGACCGGATGGTGGAAGCGGTTCGTCGAATAGCTAGCAAGCTAGGAATTGAAGCCTATGATGAGAAAAGTCATTCTGGTGTTCTACGCCATGTTATGGTCCGAACCGGTCGTGAAACAAAGGAAACGATGATCGTATTAATAACAAGGACGAAGGAATTACCTTATGCGAAAGAATTCATTCGTGAGTTAACCGAGGCATACCCAAGTGTGAAGTCTATTATTCATAATATAAATCCAGCTAAGACGAATGTCATTCTTGGAGATAAGACCAAGGTACTTTGGGGGCAGGAATATATTTATGATTCCATCGGTTCTATTCGGTTTGCAATCTCAGCGAAGTCATTTTATCAAGTGAATCCTACTCAGACAAAGCGGTTATATGATAAGGCTTTGGAATATGCGGCTATTAATGAAAATGATACTGTAATTGATGCGTACTGCGGTATTGGGACGATTTCACTTTTCTTAGCGCAAAAAGCCAAAAAGGTCTATGGTGTTGAGGTAGTACCAGAGGCAATTGAAGATGCCCGTGTTAATGCAAAATTGAATGGAATCACTAATGTGGAATTTGAAGTGGGTACTGCTGAAGAGGTTATGCCGAAATGGAAGGAAAACGGGTTGAAACCAGATGTGATTGTTGTAGATCCACCGCGTAAAGGCTGTGATGAAGGGCTACTAAACGCGATGATTGAAATGGGACCCAATCGGATTGTATATGTTTCTTGTAACCCATCAACATTAGCACGAGATCTACGAATTTTAGAAGATGGTGGGTTTGGGACAAAGGAAGTACAGCCTGTTGATATGTTTCCTCAGAGTATGCATATTGAGAGTGTGGCTTGGTTGGAGAAGCGGGTGTGTAACTAAAAAATACATTTGCTCGTTAAAATAAACATTTGCTAATCCAATCCCAATTTCGTTAAAATAATCTTTTGCTTTTTCAATATCAATTCCAATAATTTCTCGGGTTTTTTCCAATAAGAACCCGGGATTTTTTGTGTCTTTTTCAATGCAAATCAATATCTTTTCAATAGTCTTTTTATAAATTAATTATCTTCCTAACCCTTGTCATGACTGGACTTGTCCAATATCTCACTCTATATTCAATTCAATACAAAATCCAATACTCATTCAATATGGCCTATCTCTCTTGGTTCTTCAATCTCCCGTTATTTATTCATTATTTTTTTAGCTAAACTTTTTTTAAAAGGAAACAGTGGAATGCGGGTTGGAGGTGGGAGAATTAGCAGGAGTTTATTATAACATTACAAAAATTGTAGAGACTGTTTGTTCCTAAAAATATATTGTCTTCAACCAACTTGGCAGAAGAGATTAATAAGCCTCAAGACTTAACATGAAATACTTCCCAGGCTCCTTACTAGGAGGACTTTGCAGAAAAGTGTAAATTTATTGACTGTACGCATACGAATGAGCCAAAATGTGCTGTACAAAAGGCAATTCAGGCTGGGACCTTGTCAATTGAAAGGTTAGAAAGCTATCGAAGACTAGAAAAAGAAACAAAGTAAGGCTTAAATTCTAAAATGCTAGAAAAGAAAAGCTAAATAATGTGTTTAGTGGATGGGCGGCATGAAGAATGCCAGGAAATTTTTAAATGAACAAAAGAGAAAAAAAATAGATAAAATGAGAGGTTGAATCTAAAACTAGATTCAATCCTTTTTTGTTATTTTACATCTAACACTATGTAGAAAATATTGTGGAATTATAGAGATAATGTAAAAGAATTATTAAATACCAAATTTGATAGCTAATTTGAAGTAGATTATAGATGAAAGAGAGGAAATGATCGAGCTTGATTTATTCCCTTTCATATAATAATTCTTAAACTTGCTGGGTTATCCAATGGTCCACTCAACATAAAAAATCAAAATTCTTTAATTTTGTAAACACAATGCATCACCTTTGTGAATACAATGTATTGACTGTGTAAACACGTTTGGTTATAATTAACTTATTCTATGAAGGAGGCATTATCTTAAAAATGGATACGAATTTGAATTTACGTATATCGAAGGAACTAAAAGAGAGTTTCCAACAGATCGCAAAGGAAAATAATAAAGATGCTTCTTCGTTAGTGCGGGATTGGATTTCTAACTATGTAGCTGAACACCAGAAATCAGATGAAGATCTTGCTACTGAATTGTATAGGGCAGGCTATCAGTTGCAACAAGCACTTGGTGGAAGGGAAAAAGTTAGTAAACAGTTAGTAAAAGAATTGCAGGAAAGTGCTTTAACGAATCAGAAAGAGTTTACACAGCAAATTTTAAACACCTACTTGGATTATGGTTTGACAATTCCATCAGTTGTTTCAAAAATTTACAATAAGTATGCTTTCTCTCAAATGTTTTTGTTTGGCTTAATTGGAGATAAGCCCAAGGAGTAATCCGAAAATAAACAAGTTTTCTATGGTAAGTGTAATTATATAAAAAGAATGAGAAAAATAGGGCTACATCATGAACTTTTTCGAGAAGAGCTGCATGGATAAGTAAGATTTGTATTGGAACAGGAGCTATAAAGAAATGAATATAATAATTAAACAAGAACAGGAAGAGGACTATAAAATTACTGAAAAAGTAGTAAAATGTGCATTTGCTAATGCAGAACACAGTGATGAAAATGAGCATAATCTGGTGTGTCGACTTAGAAACTCAAATGTATTTATACCGGAATTTTCTTTAGTGGCAATGGATAATGATGATAATCGAATAGTTGGCCATATTCTATTAACCAAGATAAAAATCAATAATGAAGATCAAGTTGTAGAGTCACTCGCTCTTGCACCTGTATCTGTATTACCGGAATATCAAAACCAAGGCGTAGGTAAGTTATTAATTACTAAAGCATTGAAAAAAGCAAAAGAACTTAAATTTAATTCAATTGTTGTCTTGGGGCATCCTGAATATTATCCGAAGTTCGGGTTCAAAAAAGCATCCATTTGGGGAATAAAAGCACCTTTTGAAGTATCAGACGAGGCATTTATGGCAATGGAATTAGGTGAAAATACCCTTGATAAAGTTTCAGGATTTGTTGAATATCCTAGTGTGTTTTTTGAATAAATGTAAGTTAAAATCAAGAATATGACCATAAATGAATTCTCTTTCAACTGGTGTTTAAGTATGATTTTTTCTGAATAAGTTCTAGAATTGGAACTGATGCAGTTGTTCCGATTTTAGAACTATTAATAGTATATCTTGCGTGGTAGCTGGATCATATATCTTAATTGATTCATACTTCTAGTAACATTATAAAGCATTTTTTGACAATAAAGAAATAGCCAGTTAGTAGGAAATGGAAAGTACACGCCGCTGCCTCGGTCCGTGTCAAATAATATATTGTGATTAAAACAGTAAGTCATCTTTAAACAATGATATAAAGGAGTGAGTTTATGTCTGCTAAAAATTCTCCTGGACCTAATCCACAAACTCCATTTCCATTAGAAGGAAATAAAAATGTTCAATTTATCAAGCCAACTATAACAAGAAAAAATGTTTCTGTTGGGGATTATTCGTACTACGATAGTAAACATGGAGAGTCATTTGAAGAACAAGTTCTATATCACTATGAAGTAATAGGTGATGAACTGATTATAGGAAAGTTTTGTTCGATAGGTCCAGGAACAACCTTTATTATGAATGGAGCGAACCATCAAATGGATGGCTCTACTTATCCATTCCATTTGTTTGGCAGTGGGTGGGATATGTATGTACCTACCTTAGACGACCTGCTGATTAAAGGAGATACTGAAGTCGGAAATGATGTATGGATAGGAAGAGATGTAACAATTATGCCTGGAGTCAAAATTGGAGATGGAGCAATTATTGCTGCACAATCAGTTGTTACAAAAAATGTAGCCCCCTATACAGTTGTTGGAGGAAATCCTGCGATAGTTATAAAAAAACGTTATTCAGATAAAGTAATAGAGGATTGGCTAACAATAAAGTGGTGGGATTGGGATTCTAAGAAAATTAGTGATAATCTCGAGTTCATAATAGGTGGACATATAGATAAATTGAAAAAGAACAATTAAATTAAGATCGGACTGGATGCTTAATAGGTTCTTCTGATCTTTATTCTAAAATACTTCACTCTCGAAAAGTAGTGTGGATGATGACTTACTTGGTGGGTTTTGTACCAAAAGGTTAAGAAAGTAATTTAAGTAGAAAATCTATTTTCTTATATCTGAAACTCTTTTTCTACTATGTAGATCAATAATAAACACCTGACTGTCAAAATAAACATCTGCTACTCCCACCACCGATTTCGTAATAATAAACATTTGCTTTTTCAATATAGATCCAATAATTTCTCGGGTTTTCCTCATCAGGAGCCCGAGTTTTTTCATGTCTTTTCCAATATCATTTCAATGCAGTTATGTTCCTAAATCCTTGTCATTACTGGGTTTATCCAATATCCAATTCAATAATAAATCAATACTCATTCAATATTTTCTCTTTATTTTATCCCTCTTTTCTCCACTATCTTTTCTAGAATTTTTCCTTATTCCATTCCCAAAACTTTATTCCAACTCCGAAAAAAAGGTGAAAAAACAACCGAAAAAAGCTCGAAAAACGGTCATTTTTGAACCAAAAAAGTGTGAAAATAGGGGTTCCGTAGCAAAATTTTATTTTAACGGCAACGGTGGAATGCGGGTTGGAGGGAGAGGATTTAGCAGGAGTTTATTTTGGTTGTACAAGAAATTGTCTAGTTAAAATAAACAATTGCTAATGAAAATAAACATTTGCTAATCCAATGCCAATTCCGTAATAATAAACATTTGCTTTTTCCAATACAGATCCAATAAATTCTCGGGTTTTCTTCAATAGAATCCCGAGTTTTTCATGCCTTTTTCAATACAAATCAATATCTTTTCTGGTAGTGTTTTTTATAGTTCAAACCATTGTCATTAATGGTTTGAACTTGATATTAGCTTCAATAGGAAATCAATATTCATCTATTCCACCCTACTTAATTTGACAATAATTGAGAAAGTAATATAATAAAATTAATTGTACATACAATCAAAAAAATGATTAATCAATTAAATTTATGAGGTGTGAATATAAATGGAAGATAAACAATCCTTTATAGCAGAAGCTAGGAGAGAACAAATAATAAAGGCTGCAGTTGAGGTTTTGAAAGAAATTGGGTATGTAAGTACAAGTCTGGCTAAAATAGCAAAAAAGGCAAAAATAAGTACAGGGCTTATTTCATATCATTTCTCTGGTAAAGAAGATTTGATGAACAATACATTAATGTATTTAGTTGAACAAGAGTGGGAGTTTATTAATGAGTGTGTGATACAAAAACAGACAGCCACAGAAAAGTTAAAAGCATTTATTGAAGCAAGTCTAGCTTATCAAATAACAAATAAAACAAATAATATTGCTTTGATTGAAATAGTTTCTAATGCTCGTACACCTGATCACACACCCTATTATTTATTAGAGGAAGAAGAAGATTTAAAAACAAATTTATTAGAAAAAATACTTCGTCAGGGGCAAGAGTCAGAGGAATTTGGAGATTTTCCACTTCAAGTTATTTCAACGATAATCCAAGGGGCCATTTCTGAATCTATGCTAACCTTTCAAAATAAATTAAGTGTAGAGGAATATAATGAAGAGTTGATAAAAAGTATATTAAAAATAATTAAGCGAGTAACTATTTGAAATAGGGAAGGACGAGCTTTATGAGAGAAACTGAGACAGTTCTAGGATTGAGTAAACCGGAAAAAACACTTATCATTTTAGTTCCTATGATATTAGGTGGTTTAATTGGTTGGTTTATACCTGTTATTGCAGATTGGCTTTTAAATCTTCCTGTAGTCCCTTGGGAAAAACTTATCGAATTCATAGCATCATTGAATAGCCTATGGATCTCCATTGTAGCTTCCATTATTGGAATTATTGCGGGGATATTATTGACATTGATTATTTTTGAGGAGAGTCTTGAGGTTACAATAACCTATGAAAATTTGCTTTTAAAATTAGGAGATAAGGTAGATACCCTAGATAAAAAAGATATTTCTACTATTTATATAGAAAATAAGCAGTTAATTATTCTTGGGAAAAATAGCAATGAATTATACAGAGAAGTTTTTGAAACGAAAATAGATACCGTTCGGGAAACATTTAGGAATTATCAATATCCCTGGAAAGAGAAAGACCCATTTGAAAAAGAGTACCAACGATGGGTGTTAGGTCATCCAGACTTTCCAGAAAAGGTAAATGCCCTACTATATGCAAGGGAACACGCTTTAAAAGAAGATAAAAAGAAGGATGCTAAATATCTACGTGAGGATTTAGCAAAATTAGGAGTTGTCATTCGAGATGAAAGAAATAGTCAATATGTTAGGATAGTTAAAGATACCAATTAAAAAAGGAAATGCCTTTATCTAAGAGTCATTTCCTATTTGTTTAAGTAATTCTATAAATTAGTATAAGTAATGTGCCCCATGAAGGTGTTGCTCAATTTGATAGTCCATATATGCCAATGAATCCAATGTAATTTTTCTTATCTCTTAAACTCTTCTTTCTACTATGTCTAGTTAAAATAAACAATTGCTAATGAAAATAAACATTTGCTAATCCAATGCCAATTCCGTAATAATAAACATTTGCTTTTTCCAATACAGATCCAATAAATTCTCGGGTTTTCTTCAATAGGAACCCGAGTTTTTTGCGTCTTTATCAATACAATACCACATCTTTTCAATAGTTTTTTCATTAATTAATTACTGCCCTAATCCTTGATATAACTGGTTTTGTTCAATAATCCATTCCGATTGTGGTACAATAAGAAAATCAATTGTTATTCAATATTTAATCGTCTTTTATTCAATAGTCTTTTCTCGTTTTTCTCTTCCTTCCACTATCAAAATTATTTTCCAACTCCGGAAAAAAGGTGAAAAAATGAGCGGAAAAACACCCGAAAAACGTCCATTTTTGATTCGAAAAACCTTCAAAATGGGGGTTCCGTAGCAAAAATTTATTTTAACGGCAACGGTGGAATGCGGGTTTGAGGGGCGGGATTTCCTAAATGTTTAATTTTACGGTACAGCGGGTGTCTAATTAAAACAAACATCTCTTATTTAAAATAAACATTACCGACTCCGACACCATTTCTGTTAAAATAAACATTTCCGATTTCGGGGTCTGAACCAATAATCTCTCGGGTTTCTTTCATTAAGAACCTTCTACTGACAGGTGTTTATTATCTTGATCATCAGTTGTTCATTGTTCGGTAATGTATCTTACAGGTTCTAGAATCAATTTGCCTATATGTATAAAGAAGGAGAAATACCCTTTTTGTTGAATAATGCAATAGGGGCAGAATAGCGATAGGGAGTACTGTAAGATGGTTTCAAACTTAACTAGGTTTTAGGTTTGACAATACTTTCACATAACTTGATAGCCCTTTATATTAAAGTAATCCTATATCCTTAACCATATCGATATTGTCAACACGTTATTTCTAAACAAAATAGCGTGTTTTCTATGCAAGGAATAGCTAATCATCTCCACCTAAGAGGAAGGAGTCTTCTAGCTAAGATGATTATTAAAGTGGGGGTAAGTGCTTGATTATGGCTTATTATTTCTCCCCTAATAAATCAATCTTTTTAAGAAATATAAAGTAATATAATAGAAAAATAACTATAGTTAACTTATTTTTAGTTTTTGTTATATCCAATACCAACTTCGATTTTCAGATATAACTTTTCTAATCTGTTTGATAAAAAGTACTTAAGCATGGTATAAGTATAAAGGGAGCAAGGATATTTTTGCTTTTTATTTTTGGGATGCGTTTGATCCGGTATCCCATAATGAGAGGATTGAATTTTTTTATGACAGATAATTTTTGGCGTGATTTACCACGACCGTTTTTTATACTAGCACCAATGGAAGATGTGACGGATGTTGTTTTTCGCCATGTAGTGAGCGAAGCTGCGAGACCGGATGTGTTTTTTACTGAGTTTACAAATACAGTGAGTTATTGTCACCCAGAGGGGCAGCAAAGTGTACGTGGACGTTTGACTTATACTGAAGATGAACAACCAATTGTTGCCCATATATGGGGAGACAAGCCTGATTACTTTCGGCAAATGAGTATTGGTATGGCGAAGGAAGGATTCCGTGGTGTGGATATTAATATGGGTTGTCCTGTACCTAATGTAGCATCTAAGGGTAAAGGTGCCGGTCTTATTCGCCATCCGGAAGTTGCTGCAGATCTAATACAAGCAGCGAAAGCAGGTGGACTACCCGTAAGCGTGAAGACAAGGCTTGGTTACACAGAAATAGAGGAATGGCGTGACTGGCTAACACACGTATTGAAACAAGACATCGCAAATCTTTCCATTCATCTGCGTACAAGAAAAGAAATGAGTAATTTTGATGCTCACTGGGAATTAATTCCGGAGATTAAAAAACTTCGAGATGAAGTAGCACCATATACACTTTTGACAATCAATGGGGATATTCCTGACCGGGAGACCGGCTTAGAACTTGTTCAAAAATATGGTGTGGATGGAGTGATGATAGGGCGTGGTATTTTTAAAAACCCATTTGCCTTTGAAAAAGAGACGAAAGAGCATAGCAGTCAGGAATTGCTTAATCTCTTTAGAGTACATCTAGACCTTTTTGATAAATATTCACAAATTGAGCCACGCCATTTTAAACCACTACGTCGCTTTTTTAAGATATATGTCAAAGGATTTCGTGGGGCCAGTGAATTAAGAAATGAATTGATGACGACAGAGTCAACAGATGAAGTGCGTGCATTACTTGATAATTTTGAAGTGTGATGTTAAATACAAGTACCCCGAAAGCTTAGCAAGCAACAATTTAAAATAGGATGCTTAATTTCTGGTTATAACGAATAATTTCCCTGGTTTCTTATTGAAGCTAGGGATTTTTTTGTCCCTTCCAATAAACTAAACAAGGAAATAGAAAATAAAATAAGGACTTTGGTTATGTGAAACAATTTCGAAATGGAAGATATGTAGGATAATATGACTATCTCTTTCTGTCGACTACTACTTTGTGTTTATGGAAAAGCACAAATTCCTGTGATATGTTTTATTAAAGATGGGAAGGAGGATAAGTATGAAGAAAAAATATGGTCATATGTTGTTCCTAACTCTAATGCTTTGTATGCTAGCTGCTTGTGGGGATAGGAATATGGAAGGTGATTCAGATAAGCCTGATGAGCTGGATAAGGGGGAAATCGAGTCTGAAATTTATTCTGCGTTAGTAGGGGGTTCTGAAACATACTCTATTCAAAACAATGGTGTCGACATTCAAGATAAATCATCTGTCCATAGTAGATTAACAGTAAATTTAGAAACTAATAGTTTGGAATATAGTGAGATGGTCAGTATTACAGAGAAAGATACCGAAATAATTGCTAATCTTCTTAGTGAAATAGAAGTGATAACAAGTGTAGAGGTAAAATGGCTTTACAATTATAATGGCATTTATTATACCTTCAACCTAGAGCGAGATGGCGATCAATTAGTTGTTCAAGGGAAAGAACTAGATGAAGAAACATTAAATCGTCATATTGGCAACAATTCTTCAACATCGGAATAGGATTAGAATAAATTATTAGAATGAGGATGATTAGGATTCGAAATATTCGTATACTGTTAGTTAGTTTAATACTTTCACTTGTTTTACTTAGCGCATGTAGTGATAACGAAACTTCACATAAGGAAGATGAACAGCAATCGGATATTAATCAAGCAGAAGTGAGCAGTGTAGATAAAAGGGAAACTAATCAAAAAAGTGAGCTAAAGGTCCAAATCCTACCATCTGATTTGGAAGATGGTACTGCTGAGACGCAAATATACGAAGTCTTAGAAATTCTCCCAGAAATTGAACCAAACATTGGAAAAAGTGATGCATTTAGTTTTGAAATTGTTGGACTAGCCTTTGCTCAAAATGATGACATTGTTTTTTTAATTGCTGGTATAAATCGATTGCCACATGCTATTAAAGATTTCTCTCTAGATTTTTCTTTAAGTACACCAGAGGGAGAGTATATTTGGAAGGAAAAAAGAATTAGCTTAAATGATACGGAGAGCAATCCTATTGAGGAAAATAGAATCGTTCCAATCGTAATGGAGCTTTCCGAAGAAGAATTTAATCAGATAGAAGAGATATCTTTTGAATATGATTACAATGAACTTAATTTGGAAGTTCATGATATTACTTATCATAAGGTAAAATAGAAAGAAAACGGCATGGGAATCTTAGGCATCTGTAATTGAAGGTTTATTCGTATCAGTAACTGTATGGATGTCTAGATACCATGACATATAAAGTGCAAGTTATATTTTGACGTGTGGTAAAAGAAAGAAGGACATAAGAAATGGATATTCAGTGATGTTCCCATAATTAAAGGATAACAAGATAAGCATTTATAAATGATTTACTTTAGGTAATAAGTAAAGATTTAAGTAAAAAACAAAAGGAGTCCTTTTCATGAAAAATTACCTCCTAATCCTTTCAACCCTTATGATAATTGGGTTAATTATAGGTACATACTATTATCAAAATCAAGATTACTACAACACGCTTCCGCAACTAACTCAACCAAATAACCTCCAGGAAGATACAACAAATGAACCTCAAGTTGCACCTTTACAACCAGTCACCAATGAAAAAGTCAGTTACTCACTACAAAATGATGAACTAAATATTACATATAATAAGGGAATTGATTGGATACAGGTTCCAATACAAAAGGATCTATTATTCAATGGAGAATATCAAGGCAACCAACAAGAATTAATTGATGGGAGCTACATGCTAACAGAAGAACGTGCAGTATTCCTGTATAAACAAGCTGGGATAATGTTGAAATATTCTCTTGATCAGGGGAAAACATGGAAAGAAAGTGTTGTAGCGGAAACATTTCCAACACTTCGTTTTCGAAAAGTAGAATTGCTAAATGATGAGTTTGGATATGTTATCGCATCGGGTGACCGTACGATGTCCTCGGAGTATTCAACTGCCTTTTTAACTTATGATGGTGGAGAAACTTGGGAGGCTACTGCAGACCCGCCGACACTCAGATTAATTGCATATGGTGGTTTTGTGGATGAAAAGACAGGATTTCTATCATATGGAACAATTAATCCTGAAGAACCAGATGTGTATGTGACACAGGATGGAGGGGATTCCTGGAGTAAAGCAAATTTCCATCATAATAAGCGCTTTGTTCAGGCAGAGGTTCCATTTAAAGAGGAAGATCATTTGGCTGTTTTAGTTAATCAAGGTCCGAATGGTGATTATAAAGGTGGACTTGTAAAAGGGAAATTTATTTCTACAGATAACGGTCTAACCTGGGAGTTTCAGGAGGAGGTAGATCCTGATGGAAGATAAAGTAAAATGGAAGAGAATACTTGGCTGGGTACTATTTCTTTTTGCCATTGGATTTTTCAGTGTGCAGATGGGGTATTTACTTTTGCATGAACGTTATCAAGTGGAATATATTGACAACCAGTTATTTTATATTATTAATATGCTATGCGTATTTTGTTTGGCACTATCCTTGTGGTTATTACTAAAACTCAGGCAAAAACAAAAAATAATAATTACTAGCATCGGGTTTGTATTCATCATGGTTAACACTGCCCTACTTGTTAATAGCAACCAGCAAATTAACAATATAACAAGCATTTCCCCTAATTTAAAACATGTTTTCTCTGTGAAAGAAAATGTTACGAGTGGGGAAGCCATATATTATCAATCGTATTATGGTATTTTAGCACGTCCAAAGGAAGTTTTATCAAATAGGATTGATGGGGAATATAAAGTGGAATGGTTGGCAGATGATGTTGCGGTTCTTACCTATCTCGCAGCTGGTGGTACCATACAACAGTTCATAGGTACATACGGGGATCGCAAAGATGGTATGTCCTATTATTATGTTGGAGCCGAAATCCACGGTGATTGGCAAGGGGATCATGTTGAGGTAACAAGTAGCCCAGAAGGAATCACGGTTACAGAGAATAATCAAACAGAATTGTTTCCATGGGAGAATATACATCAATTTGGAACGCTTGCAATTATATTAAAGAAGGATAATGAAGCGGTTTGGACCATTGTGCTAAAGGAAAACTTTGAGGTACATTCCGATGCTTCAAAACCAACTGTTGGTAATATTAGTTTGTATAAAGCAACTATGGACGAAAATCAGCCGATAATGTTGAACTATAAGAAGTAAAAGTTAAATTGAATGCTTCAACCTGAAAAAATAGGATGTGTTTAATTTGTATGAAACGTTTGAAGAGTTTCTTCCGGCTATAAAAAAGCTACATCCTTCTGACTCACTTACAAAAAAGGACTTATTAGTTGATCAATTTATGATTGAAAAAGAGGAGCATTTAAGTATGTTTTATGCTCCTCATAATGAATATATTAACAACAAGGCAAAGATTGTTATCGTAGGGATTACTCCTGGATGGAGTCAAATGAAAACAGCTTATGAGCAATTAGTAAGAACGATAGATAGTCACCATAATATAGAACAAATCCTGAAAGATGTGAAAAAGGCTGCGAGTTTTTCAGGATCCATGCGTTCCAATCTAATTCAAATGTTAGATGAGTGCGGTGTACATGTTGCCTTAAAATTAGATAGTTCATCCTCTTAATTTAAAGATTGTAGACACTTACTACACACCACATCTTTAATTAAATACCCTGTTTTCTACAAAGAAAGAAATTACACCGGACATCAGCCTAGCATCAAAAATAACTTACTGCTAACCAAGTATGCTTTTGACATTTTTCCTGAGGAAATTAGTCAAATTCAACATCCTGTACTTATTATTCCATTAGGAAAGACAGTAGAGCAAATCTTCAGGGAGTTGCTTAGAAAGGGGAAACTATCCGAGCAAAATTCCTACCTCTTAGGTTTCCCTCATCCCTCAGGGGCAAATGGACATAGGAAACAGCAGTTACACCAGAAAGATTTACTTGTTTCAGAAGTTTTGGCATGGAAGAATGCCAAAGCATAACCATGTTTTTTAGATACTAAGATATAAAGAGGTTTTCCTATTACGTAAACAAGTTTTGTGAATCATTTAAAAGTACTAAAGACCCAACTTCATCATAGAATTACAGCAGACAGTTTTACTGGGTAGAAATGATAAAGGAGGCTGTAATATGAAGAAACGGGTATTTCTCTTCTTTTTAATATTAGTTGGAGTTCTTTTAATTGCTGGATGTTCAAAGGATGATAAGGAAACAAGTGGGACGGAAGAAGTAGATCTTGACGCACCACTAAGTCTAGAGAATTTAAACGGTATGTTTTATGGTTTTCGGGATGACTTTGGTGGAAGTGAATGTGGTGGTATTTGTTGGGATATTTATACCTTTTTAGAAGGGAATACATTATTAATTGGTGCACCTTCAAATGGTGGACCTGAAACTATTGATTGCGCCATTGATCCATGTCAAGCGTACACGATTAGTAATGGACAACTTGAAATAAGTGGGGAAGATGCATTACCGATTGAAATCATCAATGACAACTTGAGTATTAACAATGTTAAATTATCGCGTGTCGTTCCAGTCCCTGAGGAAACGATATTTAATAACAACTACAAAAATATAAGCTACTCTGGATTAATTGGAATTACTGGGGGAGCCAGTTCGAAAACACGATTCCTAACTCTAAATGCAGATGGTACATTTGAACTCGATGGAGTATCGCTAGCCAGTGTTGGTGGTTCAAGTGGTACAACAACATCAGGTAATTTTACTGATGAAACGGTTTTTGGTACGTATAAGATAGAGAAAAATACAATTGAGTTAACCAGTAGTGATGGAACGATAGAAAATCGATTGTTTTTTATTCATGATGGGGATGTAACGGATATCCAGCTTGGAGAGAAAAATTATTATGTGGATGATGAGTAGGTTACCCTAATTAATGGGTGGTGACAAAGATGCAAAAGGAGTCCATTCAAACTGCAATGCAATTTGATGAAACTAGATTTACTAAGATAAATATCATTAAGGCAAAGCGAAGTGTTGCTTTTATGCTCAACTTTCTTCCAGGGCAAGAAATGAAACCCCATAATCATCCCAATCGCGAATTGTATTTATATGTTGTTGATGGAAAAGGTATTTTAGCAATAGATGGAGAGGATTTGGAAGTAAAAGTAGGGGATGTAATACTTATGCAATGCGGAGGAAGAAATCGGCTTTCAAAATAGTAGTGATAAAAGCGTTTTAATATATGCACCAATGACAAAGTTAAGTGAATAGCTGTCCAGTATTGAGCATATATTGATATACAAGTAAAGAGGCTGGGACATAACCAAAATAATCAACTGTAAAAACGGACGATCAACTACATTAGCTCCGGAAATATACGGAGACTCCTGTGGGAGGATAGGCATAGGTGAGACCCCACAGCGCGGTAGCGCGAGGAGGCTCACCAGCCGCCTTAGGATGCGCGAAGTATATTTCCGGAGCGGGTCAATACGCAAAAAATTTGATGTTCGGATTTAATCTGATTAAAATACTTTTGTCCCAGCCTCTTTTTAGTTTTGTTTTACCTGAATATAAAATACATATTAAAATATAAGACCAGATGACAAAGTTCAACATGTATTTGACAAATTAGTGAACAGTAATATATTATATACAATATATAAAATGTTTAAAAAACATTTTATTGTATCGTAATGTGAAAGCGTTTTCTGTGATGGGGGTCAAGTGGCTTTTGTCATTGATTATAAAAATACATGGGTCTGATGCCTTGTACTGGGAGGAATGGCCAAAATAAGGAGGAGAAATTATGTCGAGTGATGAAATCTATCAACTCTTAGCCATCATCATTTATATGGTTGGGATGCTCGTCATCGGTTGGTATGCATACCGACGTATATCAAATCTAAATGATTACATGTTAGGGGGACGCTCTTTAGGTCCAGCGGTTACCGCACTTAGTGCAGGAGCAGCAGATATGTCTGGTTGGTTATTAATGGGTCTACCAGGCGCAATCTATGTATATGGTCTCGATCAGGCTTGGATTGCTATTGGACTTACGATAGGAGCCTATTTAAACTGGTTGTTTGTAGCACCACGACTTCGTACGTACACACAAGTATCCAATGACTCTATAACAATACCAAGTTATTTGGATAACCGTTTAAAAGATAATTCGAAAATTCTTCGTATTGCATCAGGAATTATTATTCTACTTTTCTTTACATTCTACGTTTCTTCAGGAATGGTAGCAGGTGGGGTGTTCTTTGAAAGTTCATTTGGACTTAGCTATCATACTGGTTTGCTTATTGTATCTGCAGTAGTTATTGCATACACATTATTTGGTGGATTCCTTGCAGTAAGTTATACAGATTTTGTTCAAGGATTAATTATGTTTTTAGCACTTATTCTTGTTCCTGTTTTTGCTATTTCCATAACAGGTGGGATAGGGGAGACTGTAGATTCTATTAAAACTGTAGACCCAGAATTATTAAGCTTTTTTGCAGGTGCATCTGCTGCAGGAATTATTTCTTCCCTTGCTTGGGGATTGGGGTATTTTGGTCAACCTCATATTATCGTTCGCTTTATGGCGATTAAAAGTGTTAAAGAAACGAAACAAGCTAGAAGAATTGGTATTGGTTGGATGATTTTATCACTAGTTGGCGCTATTCTAGTTGCATTAATTGGTGTTGCCTACTACCAACAAAACCCAGGAGCATCCCTTGCAGATCCAGAAGCTATCTTTATTGCTATTGGTCAAGTGGTATTCCATCCATTTATCGCTGGTATTATGCTTGCCGCTGTACTTGCAGCGATTATGAGTACAATATCTTCTCAATTAATCGTAACCTCTTCCGCGTTAATCGAGGACCTATATAAAGCGGTTGTTAAGAAGGATGCTTCAGAAGCAAGATATGTATTTTTAGGTAGAATTTCAATTCTAGTGGTTGCAGTTGCTGCTATGTACTTTGCTTGGACTAGAAACGAAACCATTCTTGATCTTGTAGGATTTGCTTGGGCAGGCTTTGGTGCTTCATTCGGACCTGCAATTCTATTATCTCTATATTGGAGAAAGATTACAGGTATTGGTGCACTTGCTGGTATGGTAGTGGGTGCTGTCACTGTTGTTATTTGGGGTAGTATTGAATATTTATCCAAAGAAGTATTATACGAAATTGTTCCTGGATTTGTATTAAGCTTAATTGTAACAGTTGTTATAAGTTTACTAACTTACAAGCCTAATAAGGAAATTGAAACTGAATTTGATGAAGCAATAAGATTATTAAAAGAAGAAAAGTAATAGTTTAGTAGAGGCTTAGTTAAAATTAGTCAAAATAACTTAAAATGGTTCCGCTTATCGACTTCTGATGAACGGAACCATTTTTGTTTGGTGTGTTTTTTTAAAAATCAAGTGGACTTTTTAGGTTTTGTAACAAAAATATATACGGAAACGAGAATACAGAATAACAAAGTGGAATGAAATAAAACATGGAACGTGTTAGGTACGATTCCATTCATTACAGGTAAGAAGGTATGCGTATTCCCGAACATGGTTGTATAGCTTTCGACTTTTTCTAGAGCGCCGATACCTGTAAAATAAGGGATCCACCAGCTCATCAATACTCCCGCAAAAATACATGATGGGTGGATAATAAGCCAAAGCTTAATAATCAATGGATATCTTTTACCAATGAATCTTAAAATTAGAAAGATGAAGAGAGCTATCTGTATTGCCCCAATGAAGGTAATCAGGATTAACTCATTAGTCGTTTTCTCTTGCTTTATTGCAGAAATATCATTTAGCGTGCCTAGTGGTACCCAGTCTTGAACAATCATGAATAGTAGTATAAAGCCATATCCAAGAAGTAGTGCCTTTTCAGAAAGTCGAATATTTCTCATCTTTACAAGTCCTCCATTTCATTTCTATATTTTCATGAAACTTTTAGGTTAGACATGTCGTATAAAAGTTAAGAATATGATTTTAAAGGGTGATGCAATAAATGGCTACTTCATTTAAACTACCAAAGTTAAAAATACCAAAAACCAAAAGTGAATGGGTATTTGATATCATTGGTTTAATCTTTTATGTTGGTTCGATTATATTGTTAATTACTGTTTGGAACTCACTACCGGACGAGGTACCAGCTCATTATAACGCCTTAGGTGAGGTAGACCGCTTTGGCTCAAAGTTTGAGCTTCTCATTCTACCGATAATTGGTGGATTTTTACTTCTAATGATGCAAGCTTTTGAGAAATTCCCAGAGATACATAATTATCCAAGTAGGATAAATAAATCAAATGCTGAGCAGTTTTACTTAAACAGTAGAAAAATGATTAATCAATTAAAAAATGTCTGTTTGATTTTATTTTCATTACTTGCATTTGAATCCATCTCTATTGCATTAGATTGGAATAATGGATTTGGCGGATGGTTTATGCCTATATTAATTGTTGGTACAGTTATTCCGATAGTATTATTGTTCATAAGGCAGAGAAAAATTAAGTAATGAGGCATTATTTGAACAATATTAGCAGAATAGATTCTCACAAATCCCTTCTAGCATTCCAGAAGGGATTTGGTTATTTGCTTTCGTTATGGTGCAATTACCACTGAAAGAAGTTTACATCTTTATCGATACCCGTTTTGTTATGGAACGTATCAACCAAGCTAGTAAACCAAGAAGTAGTAATAAAATCGGTATAGAAGCACTGGATGGAAGGAAGTCTAATGAAATATATTGATCAGGTAATGGTAAATCTAACGCTAATCGTAACAGTGAATCTTTAATTGTTATGATAATTATTCCAACTAATATAGAACCTAACCCAATTACGACATGGAATCGATAAAAACTAGCACCGATGAACCAACCGACAAGGAAAAAGAAAAGTATATTTAAGCTAAGTGTTGTAATAGCTAATAACCAATTACTACTAGGATCAATATGCGGTGCGATAATAAAAGCTTGCACAATATTACCCACGATATTACCATCAGTCTCCATGACAGCAGAATTAATATCTGCTTGATTTAGGGCTACCTTATCAATATTCATTACAATAAATTCGCCCAATTTAGAAACTAAAAATGCAATAATTGGAAGTGCAATGGATAGTCCAATAGAAGCAACTAGCGCACCTTTAAAATAATCCTTTCTTGTCACTCCATTTTCTACATAATGATGGAGAAAGTACGTAGATATTATTCCAATGACAAACATAGCAATGTTAGATGCGATAAAAACAGCGTTAAAGTAAGTATCTACCTCGGAGCCGTTGATGAAAGCAACTACTGTTTTACCGACCTGAACAAGGATCATGACCCCTAAGAATCCAAGAACCCAAGTACCTAGGACCGTAAGCATATCGGCAGCAACTTTAGGATAGATGGCTTTACTTTTCATTATCTTCTACCTCCTTTGTTAGGTGAACAAATAATTCGTGAAGTGAAATTGGTGCTATCTCAAGTCCTTTATCTACTGCAATTGTTCGTTCTGTTTTACTAAGTTCTCCATAAATTGTAACTGCTTTTGTATTCCCTAATTGTTCAACATTTAGTAGTTGTTTTGACTGAACAAAGTCATCCACTATTTCTGCGTTTCCTGTAATCTTAGCGCCTTTGGAGATGAGTGAATCATATTCCTCCTGAAGCATAAGATTACCTTCGTCGATAATAATAACTTCATCAAATAAATAATCCATTTCAGATACGAGGTGTGTGGAAAGGATGATGACCCTTGGATGATTTTGTTGATCCTCTAATAGTTCCTTGTAAAACATATCACGAGATGGTGCATCCATGCCTAGGTAAACTTCATCAAATATAGTCAATGGTGCTCTACTAGCTAAACCAATGATTACATTTAGAGCCGATTGCATTCCTTTTGAAAATTGTTTGATGGGCTTCTTTTTATCCAGTTTAAATCGCTTAACAAGATATTCTGCGTACTTCATATCAAAATAAGGACGATATCGTGCGACACCTTTCAATACATTTATTGCATGATCAGATTCATCTTTATAGTCTTTGTTATACATGAAAGCAACTTGTTGCATAATAGAAGCATTTTCAAATGGGACTTCTCCGTTGATTGTAATGGAACCTGAAGTTGGTTCGTGAAAGGATGCCATAATAGATAGAAGGGAGGTTTTCCCTGCACCGTTACGACCTAACAATCCATAAATTTTATAACTATCTAACTCAAAGGTTACATCTTTGAGAGCCCTATGATTCCCGTAGGTTAAACTTAAACTATTAACTTTTACATTCATTCTGTATCACGTCCTTTTATAAGTTTTATAAATCCAATCATTTCATTTTCCGTAATACCAAGTTTATCTGCTTCTCGGACGAGTTTAACAACGAATTCCTCAATAAAGGAATCTTTTCGTTTTTGAATAAGCTTCTCCCTTGCTCCTTCAGCTACAAACATCCCTATCCCTCTCTTTTTATAAAGAATACCTTCATCTACTAACTGGTTTACTCCCTTTGATACGGTGACATGGTTGATTTTATAGAAGTTTACTAGCTGATTAGTGGAGGGAGATTGGTCTCCCTCGCTTAGTTGGTTATTAATAATTTGATCTTCAATTTTTTCTCGAATCTGAATATATATAGGTTTATCTTGACCAAAAGGATTACTCAAACTTTCACCCCACTATTCTTATTAGTTATATTGTCTAATGGTTATATAGTTGTATATATAACTATAATAGTTAGTGTGAGTATTTTTGTCAATGGGAAAAGAAAATATTTTTTTGGAAGTGAAGTGTTGCAATAAACTAGTGCCATTAGTTTTATTTAGGGGAGAGATGATGATGAAGGTAACACGGTTTCAAAGTCTTTATCAGTTGACAGTTTTACCACGTATGTTTCCAGTAAATTGTTACATTTATGAGGAAGAGGACCAATTAACCTTAATAGATGCTGGTCTTCCAAATAGTTATAAAGGTATTGTAAAATTAATAAAGGAATGCAAGAAGCCATTAACAAATATTGTCTTAACGCATGGTCATGGGGATCATGTTGGTGCATTAGAACGGTTGAAGAAGAGTTTTCCTAATGCAGTTGTTTCTATATCTGTTCGTGATAATAGATTACTGCGAGGAGATACATCTTTGGACAAAGATGAACCAAAAACACAGATTAAAGGTGGAATACCAAAAGGATTAAAAGTAGTTCCAGATCTACTATTAAAAGAAGGTGACCGGGTAGGTTCATTAGAAGTTTATGAGACTCCTGGACATACTCCAGGTTCGATTTCTTTATTCGATACAAAGAATCATGGAATAATTGCTGGAGATACCTTTCAAACTCGAGGTAGAATAGCAGTTAGTGGGCAAATTGTACGGAGTTTTCCATTCCCTGCATTTGCAACATGGAATAAAGAGATAGCTCTTAAAAGTGCAAGGGAAATAGAGGCACTCAAACCTTCATTATTAGCTATAGGACATGGAAATGTAATTGAAAAACCAACAGAAAAAATTCAAAAGGCAATACTAGAAGCAGAAGAAAATATGAACATGAATCGAGTGAAATAAAATATGGCCAGAGTAGGATTAGATATAAAAAAGATTATCGAAGCTGCAACGGAAATAGCAGATAAAGAGGGGACAGAGGGTGTAACATTAGCCGCTATTGCCAGAAAGCTATCCGTTCGTCCACCATCTCTGTTTAATCATGTAAGAGGATTACCTCAAATTAAGCGAGAGTTGTCGTTATTCGGTGTGAGAAAACTCCACGAAAATATGCGGGTAATGTCTGAGGATAAGACGGGAGAAGCAGCAATTTTTGCTATGGCAAATGCCTATCTACAGTTTACACGCGAACATCCGGGCTTATATGAATATACCATAGCCCCACCGCAATCTAAAGATGAAGAAATTGAACAAGAAGGGAATAAGATTATTAGCCTCATAATAGATTCATTAAGTGATTATAAATTGTCTGAGGAAGATTCCATTCATGCTGTTAGAGGGCTAAGAAGTATTCTTCACGGATTTTCCTCCCTGGAACAAAAAGGTGGATTTGGAATGCCGTTAGATCGGGAAGAAAGTTTGAGGTTATTATTGCAGGCTTTCTTAACGGGCCTAAACAATGGAGCGCAATTCGATAAATAAGAATTGCGCTCCTTATTTTTGTATTTTATAATGAAAATATATTCATTCATTAAAAAGGAGAATTTACTTATGGAAACATCAGATAAGAAATTTGAAATAGTTAGAGCAGATAAAGCTGATATAGATGTAAGAATGCAGATGTCAAAAATATTTGCGGAAGGTTTTACACAGTGGCTAGAGTACTTTTCTAAAGATAAAAGCATTATTGCGAGTGCTTTTGCACATATGTTTGTCCCAGATCAATTTTTCGTAGCAATAGCAAATGGAAATGTTGTCGCAATGGCAGCTTGTACGGATGGAGAAACGTTATCGGTTAGGCTAGACAAAAAGGAGTTAAGGAAGCATTTAGGTTTTATTAGAGGTAGCATGGCAGGTATATTTTTGAAAAAGGAATTTGAAGCCCCTTATGAAAACTTCCCACCAAATACAGGATCGATTGAATTTGTTGGTACAGCCATAGAATTCAGAGGTCAAGGAGCTGCGTCTCAAATTTTCCATTATATAAAAGAAAATAAACCATACAACCAATACGTTATTGAAGAAGTTGCAGATACGAATATTCCAGCAATGAAATTATATGAAAAATGGGGATTTAAAGAATATAAAAGAAAACCAATACCAGAAAAAATAGCAAAGAGAAACGGTATTAATAATCTTTTATCATTGAAATACGTGAAAAATGAGGATAAATGAATCATAAGGAGGGAGATTCTATGCCAAGAACTAAAGAACAATTTGAAGCTATGAGAATGGCAACTAGGGATAAAATTCATTCTGCAGCGATAAAACTATTTGCTAAAAAAGGTTTTGCTGCAACAAGTGTTCAGGATATAGCGAATAGTGCTGGAATCAGTACAGGTCTCTTGTACCGTCATTATAAAACGAAAGATGATTTATTTAATGATCTTGTAACCTATGCTGCAATTGGATTAGAGAAAATTATAGAAACTTTCAAAACTGACTCCTCTCCAATAGAAATGATGGGTCAGTTTACATCTGAAATAATAAATGATTTTAAGAAAGATGATGAATTCGCAAACTTCCTTATGATTATGAATCAAGCTTCTACTGTAGATAATCAATCCACACAAGTTGTACATTTAAATATGCAAAGTATTGCAATGGTTGAACAAACTGCAAAGTTAATTGGGAGGGGGCAAGACCTTGGTCAATTTAAAGAAGGAGATCCTATGGAAATGGCCATATACTTTTTTGCTTCGATTCAAGGGTTATCAATGCTAAAGCTTACCATGAATGAAAGGTTCATTGCACCCAGTCCAGAAATAGTTACAGCATTTCTGATGAAGTAATGATAAAAACAATACCCGACAATCTTGTGCAAGAATAGTCGGGTAAACCAATTTTCTCTCTGCTAATCTAGGATTAAGGAGGTTACATTAGTGGATTCGCTTAAGAATATGAACAAAGCGTTGCAGTATATTGAAGAAAACCTAACGCAGGAAGTTAATTTTAAAGAAGTGGCTAAAATAGCTTTCTGTTCAGAATATCATTTTAAGAGAATGTTTTCCTTTCTCGCAGGTGTTACGCTATCCGAATACATTCGGAGAAGACGCCTTACTATAGCCGCGTTTGAGTTAACTAATAAGAATGTAAGGATCATCGATATTGCAATGAAATATGGATATAGTTCACCAGATTCTTTTACTAGAGCCTTCCAGGCTTTACATGGCGTAACTCCATCAGAAGCTAGAAATAATGGTCAGGAACTAAAAGCCTATCCTCGAATGACCTTCCAATTATATATTAAAGGAGGAAATGAAATGAATTACCGAATAGAAGAAAAAGAGGCTTTTCATATCGTTGGTATTATGAAAAGAGTTCCAATTATTTTTGAAGGAGAAAACCCAGAAATCACATCGATGTGGAAATCATTAAATCCAAAGAAGATCGCTGCACTGAAGGAAATTTCTAATGTTGAACCAGAAGGTATAATTCAAGCATCTACAAACTTTTCTGAGGGGAGAATGGAAGAAAAGGGCGAACTTGACCAATATATAGGTGTAGCGACTACAAAAGATTGTCCGGAGGGATTTATGAAATTAGAAGTTGCAGCTAGTACTTGGGCTGTATTTGATTCAGAAGGACCTTTTCCGAACACATTGCAGGAAACCTGGGGCCGTATCTATTCTGAGTGGTTTCCATCTTCAAATTATCAACAAATAGGAGGGCCAGAAATACTATCCATCAAAACGAAAGATTTAACCTCATCAACTGTAAAGAGTGAAATTTGGATTCCTGTTTTGAAGATATAATCAGACTTCAGTTATAATCTAACTTATTATGATCTTAAAACACTTATTAGCTATTCCGTTAATAGGTGTTTTTTGTTTTAATTGATATTGTAAAATGAAGAGACGGAACACTTTACTCACATTACTCAATATTAGGAGTGTTAAATTGTTAGAAACATTAACTATCATCGGTAAAAGTCTTAATGATAGAGAAATTACTTGGGGAATAGGGGGTTCGCTTCTACTTAGCTTTCACCAATTAATTACTAATCCCAATGACATCGACATATTAGTAGATGAGAATCATGCCAACCAATTAAATGAAATCATAGCACCAATGGGAGAGTCGAAGAAGGTACTACATTCGGACCCTTTTCGGACAAATTATTTCACTAAACATCGTATGAATAATACGGATATCGATATTATGGGTGGATTTGCCATACAACATAGTGAAGGAATCTATAAATTATCTTTAAATAAAGAATCCATTGTAGCCCATATAAATATTAATGGAGTAGAAATACCGTTATGTTCATTGGAAGATTGGTATATTCTTTATTGGTTAATTCCAGGTAAGCAGGAAAAAGCCGTTCTTATTGAAAACTATTTAAGAACAAATGGGGTTAAACATTCGTGGATGCTAGAAGAGGCACTAAAGCAACAATTACCATATGAAGTAAAAGAAAGGGTAAAGAAACTATTAAACTAAACCATACATAAAGGGGATTGATCTTGGTGGTGAAAACATATGAAACAGAATAAATATGATGATGTGAAATTCTTTTCAGCATATAAAAAAATGTCTCGTTCCATGAAAGGGTTGGAAGGAGCTGGTGAATGGCCAGTGTTAAAGGAATTAATACCAGACTTGCGAAATAAACATGTACTGGACCTTGGCTGTGGATTCGGTTGGCATTGTAGGTATGCCCGTGAGCAACATGCCAGTTCTGTGGTTGGTGTAGATATATCTGAGAAAATGCTGCAGAAGGCTCGTAATTTAACCAATGATCCTTTAATTTCATATATTCGTAAGCCAATTGAGGATCTCAACTTTACGGATTCACAGTTTGATGTGGTTATTAGTTCATTGGCTTTTCATTATATTGAGTCCTTTGAATCCATTTGCAAAAACGTTTATGATTGCTTAAAGCCTGGGGGTACATTTGTGTTTTCAGTAGAACATCCTATTTTCACCTCTCGGAAAGAACAAGATTGGCATTATGATGAACAAGGCAATCGGCTCCATTGGCCAGTGGATAATTATGCACAAGAAGGTTTGCGTGAAACAACCTTCCTTACAGATAATGTAACGAAATATCATCGTACGTTATCCACTTATATTAATGATTTAATCCAAGCTGGTTTTAACGTAAAGGCAGTTAAAGAACCAATGCCTACTGATATTATTGAAAAAAATATGCCTGAAATGAAAGATGAAAACCGAAGACCTATGTTTTTAATTATTCTAGCAGAAAAGTAAAACGATTTTATTAGACTATATAGAATAGCTGGTAAGTACATAGTTATCTACTTGAGTTTTAGGGAAGTATAAAGTGAAGGAGTGAATTTATAAATGAGCAAAACTAAAGATGAAGTAATGGAGATTGCAGAAAGACACGGGCTTAAACTAAAAGAAGATACATTCTGTTTCAATGAGTCAGGTTTAGACTTTCAAGTTGTATTTGCGAGAGATAAGGAAGAAAATGAATGGGCTCTACGTATTCCTAGGAGACCAGATGTATTTCCTAGAACGAAGCCCGAAAAAATAGCGTTAGATCTTATCAATCAGAATATTGACTTTGAAGCTCCTAACTGGGAAATCTACACAGAAGAGCTGATAGCTTATAAAAAATTACAAGGAGTTCCAGCAGGCACGATTGATCCTGAATTACAAGCTTATGTTTTCGAAATTGATGAAAAGAATGTACCGGAAAGCTTTTACCAGACGCTTGGAAAAGTACTAGCTACACTACATAACATTCCAAAGGAAAAAGTATCTGAAGTTGGAGTTGTAGTCCAAACACCGGAGGAAGTAAAACAGAGCATGAGAGAACGCATGGATGCCGTTAAGGAAAAATTCGGTGTTGGAGAGGCTTTGTGGAACCGGTGGCAGACATGGCTAAATGATGAAGAAATGTGGCCAAAAGAAACTGGTCTGATTCATGGCGACTTGCACCCTGGACACATACTAGTTGATAAGGAAGCTAATGTAACAGGTTTAATCGATTGGACCGAAGCAAAGGTTGCAGATATTTCTAGAGATTTTATGGGGCATCATAGAGTATTTGGTGAAGAGGGACTTGAAAAATTGATTGCAGCATACAAAGAAGCTGGAGGATATCATTGGCCAAAGATGAAAGAACATATCATTGAATTAAATGCATCATTTCCTGTAGATATAGCCGAGTTTGCTATCATATCTGGTCAGGATGAGTATGTACAGATGGCTAAAAAAGAATTGGGTTTGACCTAAAAGTAATTAGAACTGAATAATAGTGAAAAAGGAGTTTTATTTATGGGTGAAGAAACGAGAACGAATAAAGAGGTGGATCAGTATATAGAGAATTTACCGGAAGATATCCAAGAGATTACAATCGCATTGAGAGAAATTATTCTTAACTCTTCACCAAAACTTATAGAAGAGTATAAATGGTCTATGCCTAATTATTCCTATATGGGATTAACTTGTTATCTTCAAGCTAGTAAAAAGCATGTTAATCTTGGTTTTCAAAAAGGGAATGAACTAGAAGAAAAAGATACTCATAATTTGTTACAAGGTTCAGGCAAAACGATGAGACATATTCGACTGACTAAGATGGAAGATATTAAGCAAGAAGTTTTTACTACTCTTATACAAGCAGCCATGGAACTAAATGAAAAGTAGTATTTGGTAACTAAAAACCATTCTTACCCAGGCTATATACAGCAGGAAGGTATTGACTTATTCCGCAAGACTTCCTATAATGAACACTGTAAAATATAAATGTTAAGGAGGATTATTAAAAAAATGACACACGCGATGAGACTACGATTCCCAACTTTGAACTCGTAACTAAATACGTTCAAAGGCTCTGTTTGTGAATACAGAGTAAACGGGATTAGTCTGTCCTTTTTTAATAATCTTCATTTCATATAATATATGTCATGGAAAGAAAGGTGGATTTTTCTGCCTTTCTTTATTTATGTCTTTAAAATTTACCCTCCTTATAATGGTGGGTTATTTGTGGCAACCTTAGCAACCCTAATCGAATAAGGATGGGTCTTTTTCCCTTTACTCCAAATCACAGGCAGATGCTTGTGATTTTTTATTTTATTGGAGGTAGTAATAATGGAAAAAGTATGTATTGAAATTGAAAATTTAGAGCTCTCATTTTTAGATAGATTAGTATTGGAAATCCCAAGACTTGCGGTGCATCAGTTTGACCGTATTGGAATAGTTGGGAAAAATGGTGCAGGTAAAAGCACATTACTAAAGTTGATGGCGGGGCTATTCCATCCGGAAAAAGGTAAAATAAAGCGATTTGCAGATTTTGCTTATTTTGACCAATTATCTTCACCAGAAGAAAGTGAAGTAGATAATGAATTATTAGGAAAACTTTCCATTCCAAAGACTGAAATTGATAACTTTAGTGGTGGTGAGGAAACAAGGTTGAAGTTAGCGCAACTTTTTTCAACGTATCATGAAGGACTATTAATCGATGAACCGACGACGCACTTAGATCAAGAAGGTATCAAGTTTTTTATAGAAGAATTAACGTATTATTATGGTGCACTGGTACTTGTCAGTCATGATCGATATGTATTAGATCAGCTAGTTACAAAAATTTGGGAAGTGGAAGATGGTAAGGTAACCGAATATACAGGGAACTATTCTGACTATGTAGCACAAAAGGAACTACAGAAACAACAACAACTTGAAGAGCATGAAAATTTTATGAAAGAAAAAAATCGCCTTTTGAAAGCGGCAGAGGAAAAGATGAAAAAAGCTGATAAAATTACACAGGCAAATAAACAAATGTCCAAAAGAGAGGCGAATGCTAAACCGAATAAGTCGTTCATGACGAAATCGAAAGGCACGAGCCAAAAGTCCGTACAACGTGCAGCGAAAGCAATGGAGCAAAGGGTGGAACAACTGGAAGCGGTCGAGGCTCCGAAAGAGGAACAACTTATTCGTTTTCACCAGTCAGAAGCGCTAACATTACACAATAAGTTTCCGATTATGGCGGATCGTCTAACTTTAAAAATTGGTGATAAGGTACTTCTAGAAGATGCAAGTTTTCAGTTTCCATTAGGAAAGACAATAGCGATTACTGGAGAAAATGGTGTAGGTAAATCATCATTAATCCAACATATTTTACAATACGGTGATGGACTAACTATTTCACCGAAAGTAGTGTTTGGAACTTATGAACAAATGAATTATCAATTTAATCAAGAGCAGACCGTTATGGCTTATATGAAGGAGAGAAGTGACTTTAATGAAAGTAAGATTCGTTCTGTGCTTCACTCGATGAGTTTTACAGGGAATGATTTGAAGAAGAATGTACGTGACTTGAGTGGAGGAGAGGCAATTCGACTAGTTTTAAGTAGTCTGTTTTTAGGTAGATATAATGTGCTGGTATTAGATGAACCAACTAACTTTTTGGATGTTTTTTGTATTGAAGCATTGGAGAGATTTTTAGAAGGGTATGGAGGTACAGTACTTCTTGTGTCTCATGATCGATCCTTTATAAATCAAGTTGCAGATTCTGTTTATGTAATAGAAGAACAAAAATTAGTCTTGAAAAGGTAGAAAGATAAAGGGAGAAATGGGACTGTAATTCAGTAGGTAAAGTGCCTATCCTCAACTTTAGAATGGCAGAGGGTAGGTTCCTTTATTTTCTTATGTCGGCGGAAAGTATAAAAAACTTTCCGCCGCATAAGAAATGCTAACACATTCGCAAAAGGACGAACGAATGCGAGTTTTTCTAAACAGATAAGAAAGTATTCCTGTAATAAAGCAAAATGGAGGTTGTACAAAAAAAGCCTCCTTGGTAGGATACGAGGTGTCCACAGCTGATCAGCAAAAATGGACCCTTAAATAAACCAAGAAGGACTATGCATGAATTATAAACTAATAATAAATAAATTGCTATATTTCATAAATTGTTTTTTTATGAAACCTTAAATAAAGGAGAATCGTATAAAGTAAATAAGACCAAAAATAGCTTTTTTTTGACTATGCATATGAAAATCCCTAGCAAAGATTGACGAGTTTGCTAGAGTGCATTCACGAACTAGTAGTAAGTAAAGGAGTGTTATATTTGAGTGAACCTATTTTATCACTAAAGAAAGTAAATAAGAAAATTGGAAAAAAGCATCTTATTAAAGATCTTTCATTCGATGTCTATCCCGGTGAGGTATTTGGATTTCTCGGGCCAAATGGTGCTGGTAAAACCACAACCATTCGAATGATTGTGGGTTTAACCAATATTACGTCTGGTGAAATACTGGTTAATGGAAATAGCATTAGTAAAGATTATAAGAATGCAATTGAAAACATTGGAGCAATTGTAGAAAATCCAGAGATGTATCCTTATCTAACAGCGAGGAAAAACTTAATTCATTTTGGCCGTATGAGTAAGAATGTTACAAAAGAGGATATACAACATCGTCTAGAATTAGTAAGTCTAGACCATGTTAAGGATGAGAAAGTATCTCGTTTTTCTCTTGGAATGAAACAGCGACTTGGGATTGCACAAGCAATGCTTCATAATCCGAAGATTCTTATTTTGGATGAACCGACTAATGGGTTGGATCCAGCAGGAATACGACAAATGCGTGATTACCTGCGTAAAATTGCTAAAGAGGAAAATATTTCAATTCTTGTTTCAAGTCACGTATTATCTGAAATGGAATTGATGTGTGATCGTTTTGCAATTATTCAAAAGGGAGAACTTGTTCAAGTGGAAGATGTATCGAATGAGGAACAAGTTGATATAGCAAACCGCCATATTATTGAAGTGAATGATGTAGAGAAAGCCAAGGTTATCATGCAGGATGAATATCCAGAGCTAAGCATGGAAGCGCAGAATAATATTCTAAGAGTTATTGCGACTAAAGAGCAAATTGGTAGTTTCATAACATTGCTAACAAGTAAGGAAATTATTGTTTATCAAGTAATCAGAGAAAAGCAAACCTTAGAAGATAGATTCTTACAGGCTACGAACGGGGAGGTTTCCTAATGCTACTACTTAAATTAATTCAAAATGAATGGATGAAATTATTTAATCGCGTTGGTACATATGTGATGCTCGGAATATTAGTTTTGGGTGTTGGTTTAACTGCAGTTCTTCTTTATTTTAATCAAGCGGAAAGTAGTGATCTGCCAAGTGAAGAACAGTGGAAACAGGAATTAGTAGAAGCAAATGAAGGGTATGAACTGCAAGAAGAAGAAGCATTTAATTATTATTTAGAAACTATTGCTGTGAATCAGCAAGCAATCAACAATTATCGGATAGAAAACAATATTTCACCATATGAGGAAACAAATGTATGGTCCTATATGGATGATAATATCTTTTTAATACAATTAATTGGAGTATTTGTTATTATTGTCGGATCATCTATCGTTGCCCATGAATTTAACAAAGGAACGATTAAACTATTACTGGTACGCACTGCTTCTAGAACACAAATACTTGCATCTAAATTTATAACTACATTGCTATTTGGTGTCTTTTTATTAGCGGTACTCTTTGTACTGTCCTTTATTATTGGTAGTATATTATTCGGTTTTGATGGTTCATCCGTGCATTTATCGGCTATTGATGGTGAAGTAACAGAACGTTCTAGGATGCTGTTTATAGGATTGAACTATTTGGCAAGTTGTGTATCCATACTCATCCTAACAGCAATGGCGTTTATGATATCAACTATCTTTAGAAGTGAGACCCTTGCCATCGCATTGTCTGTAATGTTGTTATTTATTGGAAGTTCAATTACTGGTATATTAGCACTGTTTACTGATTGGGCTAAGTATTCCGTATTTGCAAATACCAACTTAGAGTTATACTTTACCGATGGTCCATTAATTGAAGGGATGACTCTTGGATTTTCCATCGTGGTACTAATTGTTTATCTAGTATTATTTCTATTCCTTTCCTTCTTGTTCTTTAAGAAGAGGGATGTAAGTATCTAATAAACTATGATGAATACTGATTCTATCCATGAACTCTGATATTAAAGCAATATCAGAGTTTTTTTAATCAGATAAGAAAGTATAAAAATTTGTCTTTGTTAAGTTCTTGTGTAGGAACAGCCACGTCTCACTCCGCACCCAGAGACTAGCGGACTTCCCTCACCTCATGACACGATAAAGAAGACTTGCCGATTGGCTTTGACAGAGGCTTAGTCGCACTTATACCCTTGTGGTGAAAGTCAACATCGACTCCCTACGGTCGTCGTGTTTCCTTTATCTCCTACGGCTCAGTCCAGTCCGTACGTCTCTAAACGGGTGCTTGCGCTTTTGTTCTTTCTATCGCATTCTTCTTTTCAATAGTAATTGAGACAGGAGTTTCAGTTGATCTACCAGACTATAATAGCCTTCGTGAATGAAAGTTTATGTATGAATGAATATTTTCAATTAAGCGTTGTTCGGCTATAATAGGTTAGTATGTAAAAAGGTTACTATGTTAAGATTGTATGCTAGAGGCATTTTTAGCAGTTAGGAAGGTATATAAACTTTCCGCAGGCATAAGAAAAACTAACACATTCGCAAAAGGACGAGCGAATGCGAGTTATTCTAATAGATAAGCAAAGCTTGAGAGGAGGACCAATCTTGACGACAATACAAAGTGAAACATATATTGCAGAAATCAATGATTTAGATAAGAAAGGTTCCGGACGTGCGGTGGTTTGGCGTGATGTTGGTGAGGTTAACCCAAGGAAGTTAAAACTTACCATTCCACAAACATTGCCTGGAGAAAAAGTGCAGGTAACGGTTGGACAACCGGAAAGAAAAAGAACCAGAGTAATGCCTGAGGAAATAGTAGAGGCCCATCCAGAACGAGTAGAAGCACCTTGTCCACATTTTGACAGGTGTGGTGGTTGTGTATGGCAACACTGGAGTTATTCAGGACAATTAAACCAAAAGACCGATCATGTTAAAAAGGTCTTGGAAGAACAGGGCTTTGACTCGAATCTAGTTCATAACACGATTGGTATGGACAATCCTTGGCATTATCGTAATAAAATGGAGTTCACCTTTGCAAAGGATGGTTCTTTAGGGTTACATGAACTAGGAAACTTCCGAAAAATCATTTCACTAGAAACTTGTTTAATAGCAGGTAAGGAAATGGTGGAGGCGACGATGGTAGTTGCAGATTGGGCTAAGGACCATGAGTTACCTGGCTATGATAAAGATAATCACAATGGTTTGCTTCGTCATTTGATGGTGCGTCAATCATTTGCTACCGGAGAAATTATGTTAGGTTTATTTGCAACCGAGGGTCCCGAGGGAGAGTTGAAGGTTGCTGCTGAGGACTTAGTAGAGAGAATTACTTCTAAGTTTTCTCAAGTGAAGAGTTTGATGTGGTTTAAAAATACCGATTGGGCTGACCGTACACAAGCAGAGGAAATTCATATACTTGCTGGCCGTGACTTTATTTATGATGAAATGTTAGATTACCGTTACCGGATTTGGTTTGATACCTTTTTCCAAACGAACCCAACTCAGGCACAAAAATTAGTTGAATTAGCGTTGGAAATGGGTAAACCTAAAGAAACGGAGAAAATGATTGATTTATTCTGTGGGGTAGGCACGTTCTCACTTCCATTTGCTAGCCGTGTTGGCAAGCTTGCAGGAATAGAAATCGTTGAAACATCTATTGAATCAGCAAAGCGCAATGCGACAGATAATGGAATTTCAAACACGTATTTCTTAGCGAAAGATGCAAGACGTGGGATTGATGAAGTATTAGAGAGCTTCGGCATTCCAGAACTCCTATTACTTGACCCCCCTCGTTCTGGAGCTGGTGGTAAAGTAATGCGTAGAATCGGTCGTGCACAACCAGAACGTGTAGTTTATGTATCCTGTAATCCAGATACATTTGCAGAAGATATTAAAGAACTAGAGCCATTTGGGTATGAGCTTGTAGAGGTTCAGCCGGTGGATTTATTCCCTCATACGATGCACGTGGAGTGTGTAGGGTTGTTAACTTTAAAAAAGTAATGAATTAGTATGTGGATTTTAGGGCGTAACCATTATTAGTTGGTTACGCCCAATTTATTGATTAGATTAGGACTGGACTTTTGATCTTAGAAAACGCATCTAGAATTTTTTCGATATGCTCTTCTTTATGGGTTGACATTAACCTAATACGAATCATTTGCTGCCCATCAGGAACTGCTGGACTGACTGCGGGGTTAGTGAATACTCCTTGTTCCATCAGTGCCTTCCAGGTTTTAAATACGAGCATGTCATCACCTAATATAACAGGGACAATCGGTATAATTCCATCAGGTACGCTATACCCGAGTGATTGTAATCCTTTTCGAAGCATCTGTGTATTAGATTGTAGTTTAACTATACGTTCAGGTTCTTTCTGTAGAATTTCAAGAGAGGTCATAGCTGCTGCTGCTTGTGCTGGTGGTAAACTAGATGAAAAAATATAGGAAGAACTTGTATATTTTAAATAATGAATCAGTTCCTTACTTCCTGCAATGAATCCCCCAATGGATCCTAATCCCTTTGAAAACGTACCAACGATGATATCTACTTCATCATCAAGGCCAAAGTAACTTGCTGTACCTGCGCCGTTTCTTCCAAGAACTCCAATTCCATGTGCATCATCAAGCATAATTTTAGCGCCAGTATTTTTTGCAGCTTGAACCATATTAGGGAGGTCAACAATATTACCTGACATTGAAAAAATACCATCTGAAACAATTAATTTTCCATTGTCAGCAGGTGCTTGTTGTAAACAACGACCCAGGTGATCCATATCATTATGTCTATAACGAATAATTTGATTCTTGTTCATAGACATTCCACGTGAAATGAGAGTCGCCTGTACGATACTATTATGATTGTCTTTATCACTAAAAATGAGATCATTCCGACTTATTAATGGAACGATAGCACCTTGATTGGTTTGATAACCAGTTGTATAGGTGAGGACAGCCTCTTTTCCAAGATATGTTGCTAAATTTTCTTCCAACTCCAAATGTAAATCTAATGTTCCATTATGTAATCTACTTCCATTGTTGCCAACACCATACTTACTCACGGCCTTCATTGCTGCTTCCTTTACTCTTTCATCCTGAGCAAATCCATGATAATCGCTAGAACCGGCCATTAGGACCGTATTGCCTTCTATTTTTACATATGTACCATAGTTTTCCTCAATTGTTCGATGAAAGGGGAATATAGGTGTATTGATAATGTCATCTGCCCTGGAATACGTTTTTACCTTATCGAATAAATCCATTAAAATCCCTCCTAATTTAACTTGTGTTTTTATGAGTTGATTGTATCATAAATATTCAATAAAATGTAAATAATTGTTATATTTTGTACAATTTTAAATGATTTCTTCGATTGACGGGTATTGTTAATGGAAATGGAGAAGTGTGAAGATTAATTGTTTACGTTTAACTATGAAAAAAGAAAAAGCCATTCTTTATTTAAAAAGAATGGCAGTTATTAGTTAATAAAGTATTTCAATCTCTCTTTCATTTGGTTTTGAATACATTTACCTCTGCTTGAAGCTTTTCAGCTAAGTTTGCAAGGTATTGTGCATTTGACGTAATTTCTTCATTCACAGCAAGTTGTTCTTCTGAAGATGCACTTGTTTCATTTGCTGAACTTGCGACAATGGAAGCGAGAGATTGAACTTCCATTGCGTTCTCACTGACATTTTCGGCTTTTTCTTTAACCTGTATGATGGAGCTAGATACAGATTCTACCTTCTTTACAACATCTACTACACTCGCTTCGATATCATTAAATACCGATAGTGATTCATTTGTTTTTAAAAGGCCTTCTTCAATTCTTTCTCCACCTGTAGAGACTGCTTTGACAGCATCGGTACTCGCCGTTTGGATTAAATGAACCATCGAAGCAATCTCAGTTGCTGAGTTTTTTGATTGCTCTGCAAGCTTACGAACTTCTTCAGCTACAACTGCAAATCCCTTTCCGTACTCTCCTGCTCGCGCAGCTTCAATTGCAGCATTTAAAGCTAGCAAATTCGTTTGTTCGGATATTTCCGTAATAAGTGAAGTAATCATTTGAATTTCATTTGAATGCTCTTCCATCTTTCTCATAAGTCCTGTTGTTTCTGTAAATGTACTGTTTAACGTATCCATTTGCGTGGCTACATTTGAAAGAACAGAAGATCCTTTTGAAACAAGTTTTTTCACATCATGGGTTGCATTTAACATTTCTTCATTATCATTTTCAATTTGATACACACCATCATTAAGTTCGGTCATTAATTGAACGGAAGTATTCATAAGGTGTGTCTGTTTTTCACTAGATACCATTTGTTGTTCTGCTGCACTAGATACCGCTTGTGCAGAAGCAAGACTCTCTTCTGTACTTGCTGTTAATTCCTCTGCATTTGCTGCTAGTTGTATCGATGAATCTTGTACACTATTTATGATATTTTTAATATCCGTTACCATTTTATTAAACGAAACGGCCATAGTTCCAACTTCATCCCTGTTTTTAATATTCACATGAGCTATTTCAAGGTTACCCTTTGAAACTTCTTCAAGACTCTCTGTGATTTTTTGTACGGGTTTAGAGATGTTACGACTGATAGTAATGGTAAGGATAATACTCACAATAATACTTAGTGTGGAAATGATTGCGATCATCAGCATGATGCCAGTCTGTGCTGATTCTAATTCACTTCTTTTATCATCAAGACTAGTTTGTTGGATGTCCTTTAATTGGGATAAAACAGATAATACTTCTGAATTATACTCTGTCGATTGTGCAGCATGCTGTTCAAAAGGTAAATTATTTTTACGCAAATCTATAATTTTATTATTCGATTCAAACAGTAAAAGAGTATTTTCTCGAAGAACTTCTAATAGTTTTTTAGATTCCTCATCGGTTGTTAATTCGATTAGTTCTTTTGCTTGTTCAGTACCAAGAGCTATTTCCTCGTCCATCTTTGTAATTGACTCTTCACTTCCGAACATAACAAACTCTAAAACGGCTGTTGCTAAATCTTTTTGGGTGACTTCAAGATCCGTTGCTAAGTTCATTTTTTTAAGTTCTTGATCAAACATTAAAGAATATTTATTTCCAACACTGTTCAATGAAATGATAGAAACAGTGCCAATTATTACTAATAAGACTAGTATTGAAATAAATCCAAATAACATTTTTTTCCTAATTGTAATCTTCATGCTCACATTCCTCTTGTTGTTTTTTATTTACTTTTCCATACTATGTATTTTTACAAATAAGTACTATAGTAGCATCATATCTTAAAATATAAAATGTTTAAACACACTATTATTCCCTTTACAGTTACTTTTTGCCATTTGAGTAATCTTGAACACCACTTTGAATAATATTTAATTTTAACTTAAAAAATATTTTGTTAGTATTTTTTCTATCCATTATAATTTCAAGTGCCAACCTAACCGCTTTAAATGAAGCTTACATGAATAAGAAAAAACTGACCAACTTTTCACTGTAGGAAAAGATGGTCAGTATCTTCAAGTGATGCCTTCATAAGGTTATTCTATCAGTAGAAAATAGTTATTCTCAATCGTGTACTACATCATTCAATTTCTTTTTATCTTTCTTTTTGGATAAACTTCCTAATTTCTCTGGAAGGACCATCAATGCTGGTACAAAAATTGGAAGCAGTATGAAACATAGAATGATTAAACCTAAAATAACTGCTGTAGCCAATTCAGTTAACAGTATGATTCCGGCCGGTGTTAGTGTCGCAAAGGTACCACCAAGTATAATTACTGCCGATATAATAACGCCACCTATTTGTTTAGAAGCGAGTACAATAGCTTCTTTTGGTGATAATTTAGGATATTCCTTAAAGCGCATCATTAGGAATATGCTGTAGTCAACACCTAATGAGACGACAATGATAAAGGAGAAGAATGGTACAAAGGAAGACAATCCTTCATATCCTAATATTGTTAAGAAAATAAAGTTAGTAATGAACATAGCAGCATAGTATGCACCAATAAGAGCTGCCGTTATAAACACTGGTGTCCAGAAGGAGCGAATTACAAAGAATAATACGATTAACACACCAATAATAACAATAATAGTTGTTTTATTTAAATCCCTTGATAAGATATCGTTCATATCCTTTGTTGTTGCACTTGACCCAGCTGTTCCACTTTTTGCATCTGCAAGAACAGTTCCTTTTAGTCCATTCGAAAGTGTTTCGTTTATCGTATCAATAGTCTCTAATGCTTCCGTTGAATAAGGGTCATCATTTAAAATTACGGTCATTTTTGTTGTTTTGCGGTCATTGGACAGGAATGAATCTAATGAAGCTTTGAAATCGTCATTTTCTAATGCCTCTTTTGGAATAAAGAAGTTTTTATTCGTATTTAGCTGTAATAAAAAATCATTTGTTTGTCCAATTCCATTCGATATTTGTTCTAGTCCATCATTTACCTCCGATAGTTGTTCTCCAAAGGTAGTGAAACCATTTAGACCAGAAACCAGTTGCTCTTGGCCAGACTTCATTTGGCCAAGACCTTCATTTACACTATTCATATTGGTTACAATTGTATCGATTCCTGATGATGCTTGGCCAAGTCCATCTTTTAGCTTTGTTAATCCGTTAGCCATTTGATCCAAGCCACTGCTTATCTCGACAAGTTTATCGTTTGCTGTACCAAATCCTGAAGTTACTGCATTGTAATTATTATTTAACTCATTAATTCCTTCAGGTGTGATTTCGCTTAAAGCCGTATTTAATTGATTAATTGTTTGCTTTAGCCCTTGGTAATTAGCATCGCTGTTAGAATCGGCATAACTATTACCTAAGGCTTCAATCATTGACTGCATCCCGGAAATGGCATCTTTTACACCAAGGAGTGCTTGAGCAACTTCTTGATAGTTCGTTCCCATTTCTTGATAACCGGCCTGCATCGGTGCATAATTTTCTGCAAGTGTCGCTACACCATCACTCATCATCTGTAGATTGGATTCGATTGTTGCTAAGCCATTTGAAATGGTTTCTGGGTTGCTTGTCTCATCGTCAATACCAGCTTGGATCGCCTGTAATCCACTGGATAAAGCGGTAACCCCGTCTTGAAGGTCAGCAGTACCTTCCACCATTTTATTTACTTCCGAAAAGTCAGCTGAACCTAGTTGTTCTTGAGCTTCTTTCATACCGTCGTATAGTTGGTCTACGCCATCCTTAGTTTGGGACAAGCCATCTGTTACGGTCCCCATTTGACCAGATACATAAAAGTCATCAATCTGTTCTCCGAGAGGCTGAGTTACGGATGAAACTTGTTTTACCCCATTAATATGTTTCAGTCTCTCTGTGATGTCGTCAATAACTGCTAGAGACTCGTTGTTATCCATGGTAGCATTACTTTCGATTACTACGGTAGCAGGCATAGATTGACCTTTACCAAAGTGTTCTGATACTAAATTTATAGCTTTAGAAGAAGGATAATCATTACCCAGTTCCCCAACGGTATCAAAATTCAGTTTTTCCTGATGGAAGAGAACCATTGGTCCAATTATTAGTAGAACAATGATGGTAATAATAATGGGATGCTTTGTTGCAAGAGAGGATGTTGCACCCCAGAATTTATTTTCTTTATGACCGCCTACATTTTTGGATGGCCAGAATATCTTTTTACCTAATACTTTCATAATAAACGGAGTTAGCGTTAATATTTCTAGTAATAATATCGATACACCAATGACGACAACCACACCAGATTGATAGATTGGTGATTCGGAAAAGACAAGCGCTAGGAACGCAATAAATACAGTGAGAATACTATATGCAATTGTTTTTCCTGCTGTTTTATACGTATTGACGATTGATTCATCGACGGAGTGCCCGTGTGATAGTTCTTCCTTAAATCGATTAAAAAGAAGAATATTATAGTCTGTACCAATCCCAAATAAAATTAATACCAAGAGCATTTGGGTCAGACTTGTCACTGGGAATCCAACTTTATCAATGAGTTGAGCAGCAATTCCCATGGAACAAAGATAGGAAAAGGCTACTGCTAATAGAGAAACAAAAGGGGTTACGACAGACCGAAAGGCAATAATCAGTACGACTAAAATAAAGACCACAGTCAATGCGGCACTCTTTTCAACCCCTGCTTGTGTTGCTTTTAAATAATCGTTATTTATAAAGTCTTCTCCACTAAGATAGTATTCAACAGGTGAGTCTTTTAGTTTGCTTTCAAATTGGGCTTGAATAACATCGATTTCCCGATCCATTTTATCAAGCTTATAACTGACAATTAAGGTTGTTCCATCTTCGGAGACTAGCGAACTTTTTGCATCTGGCATGTTAAAGGGATCAATCATATCTGTAATCCCAAGTTCTGAGCTACTGTCGGAGACAACTTTGACGACATCACCGATTTTTTCCATTTCGTCATTCGAGATCTTTTCTTTGTCATAAAAGACAATCAAGTTGTCGGTTCCTTTTGTAGTATCCATTTTTTCTAGCATTTTACTTGCTATAACGGATGGACTGTCACTACTTGTACCTTCTTGTCCCTTGTCTCGGAGTATGGCATTCACATCTGGTTGAAAAACAGTAAGTAATATGGTGGCAATGACCCAAATGGATAATATAACCCAACGCCATTTAATAATTCTTTTCACTTTATATCCTCCTAAAATAATTTAAATGTCTATCTTCTACGCTGGTCTTTTTCAGGAAAGTACAAAATGTCAAGGAACTCACGATTTTCCATTCCTTCTTCTATCATTTTATCCTTCACTGCCGAAACCAATAATTCCATTCCTTTTATTACAGTCTTCTGTTCATCCTGCTTTAAAAGATTCAATACGCCAACTAATGATTGATTGGTTAGTTCTGTTACACTCTCATTAATGTTATCTGCAAGTCTAGCAGATAGCGAAATATCTACTAATCTTTTGTCATTCTTATTAGGTGTTTTAACAAGATACTCTTTAGATATTAGTCTATCAACAATGTCCGAAACAGTACTTTGCGTCATTTTTAAGTTTTGTGTGAGCTGTTTAATACTAACAGTTTTATGTGCAAATACTTCGCCAATTACCCTTATTTGAGGAATAGTAACACCGTGTTCTTCCGCTGTTTTCTGAAGACTCTTCATCGTATATCGGTGAATGAAATCAATTGATTCCCCAATAAAATTAGCTGAATCCATATTTTAACCTCCTTGTAGTATATATCGTGTACGATGTATCGCATACGATATATACTAATTTGTCTTATCATATTTGTCAATGAGGAAGTAGATAAGCTTTAAGATTACCTTGTTTGTATATAAAAAATTAAAAAGAACCAAACTATAATAAAGGATAGAAATAATGGAGGTGCACCATGTCTAAACATAAACAACAAAACCCTGATAATAGAAAAAACAACGTGGAAAGACTACATGACATGATTGAAAATACGCAAAAGAAACTTCAAGAAACCGAAATAGGTTTGGAATTTGCAAGTGCGGAAGAACGAGGATCTATCAAGCAAAAAAATGAGAACCGCAGGCAATCGATTGTAGCCATGGAGAAAGAAATGAAGGAAGAGATGGAAGCACGAAAGAAAGGTGAATATTAATTAAAAGAAAGGACTGATACATAAGTAAGTTTATGTTTCAGTCCTTTCTTTTGGTGATTTATGGATTATTAAATTCTAAAAATCTGTTTAACATCTATACCCAGTCCAGTGAATACGAAAGACTTTACAACATCATCATTTTTAAAAGTAATCATGTTTTCAATGTTTTTGTCTTCAAAAAGATATACCGTTACTTCTTTATTGTCAGGATTAACAATCCAGTACTCATTTACACCACAAGACATGTATAGATCAAGCTTCTTAATCAGATCTTTTCTTTGCGTGCTTTTTGATAGTACTTCTACGACTAGGGATGGAACTCCTTTGTAATAGTCCTGTTCATTTAATTTTTCCACTAGGTCACAAATTATCATCAAGTCTGGTTGAACCATATTAATGTTTTCTTCCGTTCGTTTTAGCTCAATATCATATGGTGCAACCATTGGGGTACAATCCGTTCCCTGAAAAAAATTATAAAAAGTACCAAACAATTCGGTAATGGCTATTTGGTGAGCAGTTTTTGGTGATGAGAGCCAATAAATTTCTCCATCAATATATTCGAATCGTTCTTCCGATTCTTGGTGTAATTGAAGAAACTCATCGTATGTGGCCTTAACCCCTTCCGTACTATATATCGGTGCTTTCTCACGGATGTTCTCTGAATTAGGTAGTAGATCATCAGCTGAATCTTTAACCTTAGTCAATTTGGCAATTTCTGTACCGTTTCTTGTAATGATAATGTCTTCCTGAGTGGCTAGCATTAAATACTTTCCGAAGTTATTTTGTAACTCTGTTGAGTTAATAATCACGAATGTCACCTCCTCATTTAGCTAAAATAGCTATATTAGCTAATTTTAATTTTATCATTTTTGCTATGTGCATTACAACCAACTAACTAAGTAAAACGTTGATTTTTTTTCTAAAATACAAAACCCATATATTACTGAACAAAAGAGTGTGTCCTATAGGCATCTATGGTATATTTGTATAAAATTGGTACATGAAAATAGAGGTGTTTCGATGCAGCTAACAATAAAAGCTACAGGCAATAATGCCGAGGTAATCTCCTATTTACTTGCTAAAAATCCAAACAATCTATATGAAAGGCGCAATAATGGTCATTTCGTTCGAATGTTTTATAATAAATTTTCTCATGAAGAAGTAGAAGTGACATTATTTGTAACACCAGATCCTATTGGTCTAGCAAGAAATAGTTCCGAAACCTATGATATTACTTCTTATATTAATGATAGGGAATTTGTGGTTAGTAGTATTTTTTGTTCATTCATCAGATCATCCTTAGGCACAGCACTAAATGGAAAGCCAAAGGAAGAATACGCAGCTTGGGTAGATCATGCATTTAATATTGAATTTAGTTTTGGCCCGGTTGCATCCGATTTGTCGGATCATCAAATTATTGAATTGTTCAAGCCCCTAGGTTATGAAGTGGAAATTTCGTATGGTGAAGCCAATTATCAGATGGATATTAAAAATAAGAGTACTGCTAGATTTATAGTACTTAAAGGATTAACCACTTTACAGAATGGTTTAAGACAGCTTTTTGTTTTAATTCCTGTATTGGATAATTATAAGCATTACTACATCGATGAAAAAGAAATTGAAAAGATTGAGAGATATGGTGAGGGATGGTTAGATACACATCCACAGCGAGAAACTATTTTTCGTCGTGCGCTACGTTTTAAAGAATTATATCGTTCAGTGGAAAAGAGTACGGGAACGAACCAAAAAGGAAAAGTACTAGAAAATAAAGTACGGTTGAATGACCTTAGATATGAAAAAATAGTAGACTGCATTAATAACCTTAAAAATAAAGAGAGTATTGTTGACTTTGGATCTGGAGAAGGAAAGCTTTCCGTACGTTTAGGTTTTGTAAAAGGTGTCAGGGAAATATTGGCTGTAGAACCATCGGAGTACGCTACACTGAAAGCATTAAAACGTTTTGAGGAATTAAGTGATAAGGAAGACTTCATCCAACCAACACCTATCATGGGATCCCTTTTTTATTATGATGAAAGACTAAAATCTAAAGATATCATGGTGCTGTGTGAAGTGATTGAGCATATTGATGAATATCGCTTACCAAAAATTATGTCTACCATTTTAAGAGACTACAAGCCTAAGACATTAATCATTACAACACCAAACAAGGAATATAACCAAGTATATGATATGGGAAAAGAATATAGGCACCCTGATCATCGCTTTGAATGGACAAGGGAAGAATTTCATGAATGGTGTAATGGACAGAATCCTGGTAACTATGAATTAACATTTGATGGTATTGGGGAAGAACATCAATTATTTGGGTTTCCAACCCAACTATGTTTATTCACGCATAAGGGGGTACAATAATGGAAATCAGATTACCCTATTCCGGGATCGTATTACTAGTAGGGCCTTCTAATAGTGGAAAATCTACATTCTTAAAGAATTTGATAAATTCGAAGCAAATCCTTCCTTCTGAGGTTGTAAGTTCAGATGACTTTCGTGTGTTGGTAAGTGATGTCGAATTTATGGACTGGAAGCAAAAACCAAAGGATGAGGCAGATAGCATTTTTGACGAGTATCAATCTATTTCAAAAGAAGCTTTCTCCTTGATGGATTCTCTTATTGAGAAACGATGTCGGCTCAATAAGTTATCGTTTGTCGATGCAACCCATTTACATAGTGATGATCGTAAACGGTATATCGAGTTAGCTAGAAAAAATCACGTGCCTATTATGGCTCTGGTTTTTGATATTGACCAACATATATTACTTGCTAGGGATGAAATGCGGAAAAATCCTCGTGGAAACAGAAGGATTAAACAGCAATATCAAACATTTAAGAGAGAGAAGCGCTTTATTAAAAAGGAAGGTTACTTCGCATCTTATTTTATTTCTGATATGGATGATATTTCATTAATTAGAAAAAGTAATAATCCTGTTGAATTAGAGATTGGTAATGGAATAGATATTATTGGAGATATTCACGGTTGTTATGATGAGATGATTCAACTATTAGAAAAACTTGGATATGAGAAAAATGATGAGGGTTACTATGCCCATCCGGATGGTAGAAGATTTTTATCACTTGGAGATATTATGAGTCGTGGCCCTAATTCATTAGAGACTATTCAGTTCTTTTTAAGGCATGTGAATAATGGGCTTGCTTACATGATTGATAGTAATCATGGCTGGAAAATTGCTAGATGGTTAGATGGAAGAAATGTAACGATGAATCATGGTGACGAACGGATAGAAGAAGAATTCGAGCAATTTCAAGAAAATCTTGGAGAAGCAAGGGCATTAGAATTAAAACAGCAAACAAAGCATTTACTTTTGAAAGCACCGTCTCATTATGTGGTGACAAAGAATAATGTACCAACAGTAGTTTGTACCCATGCTGGAATAAAAGATGAGTTTATTGGTAAACAATCCTATGATATTAGTGACTTTTGTCGGTATGGAGATACAGATGGGGTGAATGATTTTGATAAACCAATAAGAAAAGATTGGACAATCCATCATAAGATTAGTTGTTTAATACTTTGGGGACATGATCCTAAACCGAAACCACTTATCATTAACAATACAATAAATATTGATCAAGGTGTTGTCTTTGGAGGAGAGTTAACAGCTTTCCGATATCCAGAAAAACAGTTTGTTTCTGTAAAAGCTAAGCAAGATTACTCTAATGGAGGTAATAATCCATTAATAGAGTGGGAGAAGAATAGGTTAAATCTACCTAATATTGTGAAGTTCATGAATGGCTATTCTGTATTGACGGATGAAATTGGAGAGGTTCATGTAGCAAAAAAACATGTCATCCCAGCTATGGATAGAGTCTCCCATTTTACTATTCCAATAGAAGAGCTTGTCTATATTCCTCCTACCATGAGTCCTACACCGAAGGCTTCTAATTTAAAAGATTATTTGGAACATCCAAAAGAGGCAATCGATTATTATCGTAGCGTAGGAATGAATCGTATGGTCGCGGAGAAGAAGCATATGGGGAGTAGAGGAGTACTTCTGATTTTTAAGGATAAAGAAGCGGCAATTAAATATATTGGTAGGGAAACACTAGGAGTCATTTATACTAGAACGGGTAAAAGATTCTTTCAGGAAGAAACTGAAAAAGAAATAATGAAGCAAATAAATGAGGGTATGCTATCCAACGACTATTTTACAACGTATGATACGGATTATGTGCTTTTAGATGCGGAGATTATGCCTTGGAATTTAAAGGCAAAAGAATTAATCAGTAGCCAATACGCCCATGTATCAGAAAATGCTATTTTAGATAGAAGCTATTTGGTCGATAAGTTAAAAGAAACGGTTCCTACAAATCAGCAATTGGAAGGTTGGCTTCGTGAGTATGAGGAGAAACTAGAACATGCGCTAGTTTTTAAGGAAGTTTTTCAAAAATATTGTTGGAATGTAGAGGGAGTCAAGGAGATTCAAATTGCACCTTTTCATGTTTTAGCTCATAGTAATGAAACGTTCTTCGATAAGCCACATACTTGGCATATGGAAATGAACCAAGAATTTGCAAAGTTAGCAGATATTTTTGTCGAAACAGAGTTCATGGTAATTGATAGTGAATCGAGCGAAGCAGAAGTTATTAACTGGTGGGAAACTATGACAAAAGATGGCCATGAGGGAATTGTGATTAAACCAGAAACCTTTATATCACGGTATAAAGGGAAGCTAATTCAACCTGCTATTAAAGTCAGAGGAAGAAAGTATTTACATATTATTTATGGGATGGACTACTTGGAACCTGAAAACCTTTCTAGATTGAAAGAGAGGAATACTTCAAAGAAGCAAAAACTTGCACTGAAAGAATTTGCACTTGGAATGGAAGGAATTAAGCGATTTGTTGATGGCGATTCATTGGAGAGAGTCCATGAATGCGTTCTTGGCGTGTTAGCTATGGAAACGGATCCTGTTGATCCCCGTCTTTAATAGTATGTGCAAAAAAAGTGGAGTAGGGCATAATATGCCTTACTCCTTTTCAATTACTTTCACATCCCCTAAAGCTGTCGTACGTAAATAGGCTAACCGTTTTCCCATTTCTTCGGGAGAGCTTTTAAACGCTTCTTTATACCAATAGATAAAGGAACCTAACATCGCGTATGTTTCATATAAATTAACAGCTTCTATATCGAACCAAACCTCATCGATTAGGGCTAGTTCTGTACGACTTATGCTAGCCATTGTTTCACAGAATTTATTCTGTGAGCCAGGAATAACTTCTCCCATTATCATTAATGAGAACACAAATTGATTGTTATACACAAATTCATATATTGGAATGAATATTGCAGGATCAGATAAGGAGAAAATATCTTTTCCTTTATAGCTTTTTCTATAAAACTGAGAAAGTTCGTCTAAGTAATCCTGAAATATGTCTGTAAGTAAAAGTGTGCTATCACTATAATGGGAATAAAAAGTTACACGATTACAGCCGGCAACTTTTGCAATTTCGGTAATAGAAATATCCTTGAATTCTTTTTCTTGAAGAATTTTTAACATTGCTTTTTTCAAATTAGAACGTGTACGTAGAAATCGACGATCTGTATTTTCCATTTATAAATCACCTTGTTTCGTGCATTCTAAAAAAAGTATACCATGATTAAAAGGAAGTTGGGTGTTATCTATTTGACTCATTATTCTAAATTAATATATTTTTATTTTGAGAGTAACTATACATTGATAAAAAATCCATTATCTGTTAATTTACACTTGTAGCGTAATAAATATTCATCATACACAAGGAGGAAAATATACATGGCTCGTTTAGAAGGAAAAGTCGCAATTATTACAGGAGCTGCTCAAGGAATGGGAGCATCCCATGCTCGTCGCTTTATTGAAGAGGGCGCAAAAGTAGTTTTAACTGATTTAAATGAAGAAAAAGGTACTGCTTTAGCAGAAGAGCTAGGGGAAAATGCATTATTTGTGAAACAAAATGTAGCTAGTCCTGAAGATTGGGATATGGTTGTTGCAAAAGCTGAGTCAGCTTTTGGTCCAGTAAATGTATTAGTAAATAACGCTGGTATCACAATGGCTAAATCTATTTTACAAACATCTGTGGAGGAATACCGCAGAATTGTGGAAATCAACCAAGTATCGGTATTTTTAGGAATGAAAACAGTAGTTCCTTCTATGCAAAAATCTGGTGGGGGCTCCATCGTAAATGTTTCCTCCATTAACGGTATTGTTGGAGGAGCAATTGGCTATACTGACACTAAATTTGCTGTTCGTGGTATGACAAAAGCGGCAGCAATGGAGTGTTCAAACTATGGTATTCGTGTAAATTCAGTGCACCCGGGTGTTATAGCAACTCCAATGGTAGTACAAGAAGACACGAAATCTGCTGTAGAGGAATTTGCTAAACATATTCCACTAAAGCGTGTTGCACAACCAGAAGAAGTTTCCAATATTGTACTTTACCTAGCATCTGATGAATCTAGTTATTCAACAGGAGCAGAATTCATTGTCGATGGTGGATTAACAGCAATGTAATATAATTATAATGAAATAGAAACCGGGTTTGTATATAAAACAAACCCGGTTTCTATTTATTTTAATGTAGTAGATTTCATCACATTCTTATTCTTATAATATGCAATTGCTAACAATAGAACAGTTACAATAATAGTAAAAATATAAGTTATCGCCCCTTCTTCTATATGAAGCCAGTCCAATATTTTTTCATCACCTATCATCATCTTTCCAGCGGTCCAGGCAAGTATGCCAGAACCAATATAGGCAATCCAAGGATATTTCTCCATATATTTTACAATGATTTTAGAACCGAATATCATGATTGGAATACTTATAAGTACGCCGATAGCTAATATGAAAATATTTCCTTTAGAAGCACCTGCAACGGCTACTACATTGTCCAAGCTCATGATCGCGTCAGCAGCAATAATTGTACCTACCGCTCCAGTAATGGAATCCTTTGCTTTGATATTACTTCCTTCCGATTCATTACTAACGAGAACGTGGTAAGCAATATAAAGAAGTAGGATGCCTCCGATAAAGTGAACTAACGGAATATCCAAAAGCAATGCAATGACTGTTGCAAAAAGAATTCTTAAAATAATTGCAAAACCAGTCCCTAAATAAATGGCTTTATTCCGATTATGTTCCGGTAACTTCCTTGTAGCCATTGCAATAACTACTGCATTATCCCCTGATAAAACTAAATCGATTGCGATGACTGTTAGTAGTGTTAGTATGGTTTCAACGGTAAAAAAATCCAATTTAATTCCTTCTTTTTTTAATATTTTTTGGCGACATGGAATAGTATACCTCTATATTAAATTCTCTTACCAATTGTTTGCGTTAATTCAAGTTTTTTATTCATAATACTTTGCATTATGTAAAAGAAACTGAAAGGGGTAAAATAGATAAGTATAGTAGGAAAAATATTTAATCAAACGTTTGTTTGAAATAATAAAGGAGTGACGACACGATGAGTTCTGTTAATTGGTTAGAAGAAGTTTTAAAAAGAAAAGATGAATTTATTAGTGATTTACAAGGTCTGTTGAGAATTAAAAGTGTATTGGATGAAGAAAATGCGAAGGAGGATGCTCCACTTGGCCAGGGAATAAAAGACGCACTACAATATATGCTTGACTTAGGTGAAAAGGATGGATTTTCTAGTAAGAATGTTGGGAATCTGGCTGGACACTTAGAAATGGGTGAAGGGAAAGAACTTGTTGGTATTCTTGGACATGTGGATGTTGTGCCTGAGGGGGACGGCTGGAGTGTTGAACCATATGGTGCAGAAGTAAAAGACGGAAAGATCTATGCGCGTGGTTCTAGTGATGATAAGGGTCCAACCATTGCGGCTTATTATGGAATGAAAATCGTAAAAGATCTCGGTCTACCATTAAGTAAGAGGGTACGATTGATTATCGGTACTGACGAAGAAAGTAATTGGCGTTGCGTGGATCATTATTTTCAACAGGAAGAAATGCCAACAACCGGTTTCGTTCCAGATGCCGACTTCCCAATTATATTTGCAGAAAAAGGAATTTCCGATTATGACATAGTACAACCTGCTCGGGACGGACAAGCTATCGGGAAATATGAATTAGTGTCATTCCAATCAGGTCGTCGTTATAATATGGTTCCGGATTATGCTGAAGCACATCTTAAAATGGATGAAATGAATACTGCCGAAGTTCAGAATTACCTTGCCTATTTAAATGAAATAAAGCTAGAAGGCGATGCTAAGTTTGTTGACAGTGAACTAGTTTTAACGCTGATTGGAAAAAGTGCGCATGGTGCGGAGCCTCGTAATGGTAATAATGCAGGTATCTTTATGGCTGAGTACCTAAAAACACTAGAACTAGACAATACTGGTAAAGAATATGTGGAAACAGTAGCTGGATTTTATGAGAAATCCCGTGGTGAGGTATTTGGTATTGCATATGAGGATGATGACTCAGGTGAATTAACCATTAATGTTGGCGTTATGAATTTCAGTAAGGATGAGGGCGGTCGTATTGGACTTAATATGCGTTATCCTGTTACATTTGATATAGATGAAGGAAAGCGAAAAATTGAAGCAACTTTAGCAGAAAAAGGGCTTCGATTGGAAAACTTTACTGATTCTAAGCCTACATACGTGAAAAAAGATGACCCGCTTATTAAGACATTACAAAAAGTGTATGAAGAGCAAACTGGGGAGAAAGCTGAACTTCTTGCGATTGGCGGAGGAACGTATTCTCGTGCATTAGACAAGGGAGTTGCCTTCGGTGCGATGTTCCCAGGTCGTGAAGATGTGATGCACCAGAAAGATGAGTATGCGATTGTAGAAGACTTATTTAAAGCATCCGCAATATATGCTCAGGCAATTTATGAGTTAGCGAAGTAAGAAGAAAGATTGCAGTGACATTTCGACATAATGTGACAATATTCGGGGAGTGACAGGCACCCCAACCAAAGGGAGAGGAAAAGATGAGGTATGTTGATACTTGGGATTTAGATACGATTTTTCCTGGGGGTACGAAATCTGGTGAACTTCAGGCTAAGCTAAAGGCGGTTCAGGAGGATATTGGGGAATATGGAAAGAGATTAAAGGATTGGGATACTAATTCAGTTGATGTTTTTAAGACAATCTTACAAGATCAAGATAAAATTGGTAAGGGACTTGGGCAATCAAGAACATTTGTCCAAATGTGGCATGACGCTTATATGAATGATGAAAATGCAAATGTAGTAATGGGTCAAATTATGAACCTTTACAGTGAAGTTCAAAAGCTCTCTAACACATTTACGAAGAAATTAGTAGCAATCCCTGATAAGGATTGGAACAGATTGCTAGAAGATAGTGATCTACAAGAAGTTTCTTTTACACTAAATGAAATCCGCGATGAAGGAAAACGTTTATTATCAGAGGAAGAGGAAAAGCTTATTGCAGAATTGAATAAGGATGGACTTTCTGCATGGAGCAGTCTATACGATACAACTGTTTCTATTATGACGATTCCATTTACCGATAAAGATGGGAAAATAACTGAATTATCGGTTGGACAAGCAATGAATAGAATGTATGCCGATCCAGATCCTGAAGTTCGCAAACAGTTATTTGAAAATTGGGAAGCAGCCTGGACAAAATTCGGTCCAATTTTTGCTGATACGATTAATCATTTAGATGGTTACAGAATCACTCTTCAAAAGAGTCATGATTATAAAAATCATTTGGAAGAGCCATTGGAATATAACCGTATGACAGAAGATACACTTAATGCCATGTGGTCTGCCGTATCGAATAATAAACAGCCTTTCTTAGATTTCCTAGGACAAAAGGCAAAACTTTTAGGTATGGAAAAACTAGGTTGGCAGGATGTTGATGCACCGATAGCAATTGGTAATACAAAACCAACTCGTTTCACATATGATGAAGCTTGCGATTTTGTAATTGAGAATTTTGCTTCATTTGGTGACAAGCTTTCTGGATTTTCGAAACATGCACTGGAGAACCGTTGGATTGAAGCAGAAGATAGACCAAATAAACGTCCAGGTGGATATTGTACAAGCCTACCAGAATTTGGGGAATCTCGAATATTTATGACATTCACAGGTTCACCAAGTGACACAAGTACATTAGCACATGAACTAGGCCATGCATTTCATAGTCATGTGATGAAGGACTTACCGACATTAAACCGTCGTTATGCTATGAACGTAGCTGAAACAGCATCTACTTTTGCGGAAACCATTATCGGTAATGCAACAGTTGCAAATGCAAAAACAAATGAAGAAAAGATTGCATTACTCAATTCTAAATTAGAAAATGCAACCGCAATGTTCATGAATATTCATGCACGATTCTTATTTGAAAATGCTTTTTATGAGGAGCGTTCAAAGGGAATTGTTTCTGAGAAAAGATTAAACGAATTAATGGTAGAAGCACAGAAAGAGGCATATGTAGATAGTTTAGATAGCTACCATCCGCATTTCTGGTGTAGTAAACTACACTTCTATATTGACAGTGTACCATTCTACAACTTCCCGTACACCTTTGGTTTCTTATTCAGCTTAGGAATATATGCCGAGTATCTGAAGAGTCCAGAGGGCTTTGAGGAAAAATATATTGCTCTATTAAAAGATACAGGTTCAATGAAAGTAGAAGACCTTGCACAGAAACATCTTGGTGTGGATATTACGAAAGAAGATTTCTGGGCAGCTGGGATACAGCTAATGGTTAAGGATACAGAAGAATTTATTCGTCTGACAAATGAAGTTGTAAATCAATAAAATAGTGGTGCCTGTTCATATAAAGTGAATAGGCACCACTTATTTTTACTTTGGTTACAGAAAATTTTGTAAACAAGAAATATCTAGGGCTTCAAAACAACTTTAATGCAGTTATCCTCTTTATCATTAAATATCTTATAACCATGTGATGCCTCAGACAATGGCAATTCATGTGTAATTATTTTTTTGGGGTCTATTTTTTCATTTATAATCATGTCATATAAATGTGGCATAAAATGACGTGCGGGTGCCTGTCCCATTTTAATCGTAATATTTCGAGAGAAAAATGGCCCTAATGGAAACATATTATATAGCCCACCATAAACGCCAGTAAGTTGCAATGTTCCACCTTTTCGAACAGCCTTTGTAGCAATTTGAATTGCTCCTAGCGTGCCACCTTGTAGCTTTAATTTTTGTCCGACCCATTCTGCTGGTGATTTTTTACCATCCATTCCAACGCAATCGATGACGATGTCAGCACCACCACTGGTTATTTCTTTTAACGTTTCGCCCATATCCTCATCTTGTGTAAAGTCGAATACTTCTGTTTTATTTATTTTTCTAGAATGCTCCAGTCTGTTTTTTACATAATCAACAGCAATAACACGTTCTGCACCTTGTTCCCAGGCAAACTGTTGCGTCATTAATCCGATAGGTCCAGAGCCAAGAACAACGACGGTATCACCTTTCTTTACACCAGCATTGACAACACTCCAGTATGCAGTAGGGAGAACATCGGATAGGAAAAGCAGGGAGTCATCTTCTAATTCACAGTCTTCTGGTACTTTATAAGGAGTGAAATTTCCAAAGGGGACGCGAAGATATTCTGCTTGCCCACCAGGATAATTTCCAAATTTCTCTGAGTACCCAAAGTAGCCTCCTGAGTCATAATGAGGATTTGAATTATCACACTGGCTTTCTAAATCATGATTGCAGTAATGACACTTGCCACATCCAACTGTGAATGGAATAACAACCCTGTCTCCTTTTTTAACTTTAGTTACATCAGGTCCGACCTCCTCCACAATTCCCATAGGTTCGTGGCCGATAATATAGCCAATAGGTAATGGGAAATTCCCTTGATACAAGTGAAGATCAGATCCACAAATAGCGGTAGAAGTAATTTTTACAATGACATCTTCTTTGTCCTGAATCTTTGGTGATTCCACATCTTTAACTGCAACTTCATATTTCCCTTGATATGTAACAGCCTTCATGATTGTCCTCCTGAAAGTTTTTTTATGAAGTTATCTTTTGCGCTATATTTAAATATATGCAGGTGTATTTAGTACGAAATGACAATATCTAAATCTTAATTTGTTGATAATTGTAGCTGTTTTGTAGGGGGATTATATTTGTAGCTTAAGTATATTCTTATCTTGTAAATCATGGTCTATCTGTTTATACCCAAGCTTATACTATACTGTACAAGCTTGTTTGTAAGGAGTGAAAAATTTATGGCTACAATTATAACGATAATCATTACTTTTATAGCAACAGGTATCGATGAAATGCTTGTTTTAATATTATTATTTGCCCATGCAAAAAGTCAAAAGCAAATATGCCAAGTTTATATGGGTCAACAAATTGGGATGACATTCATTTTAATTCTAGTAGTTATTGCTGTTTCAGGCATATCTTTTTTTACTGGGAAATGGACAGGCTTATTGGGTTTATTACCGATTTTTATAGGAATTATGGAACTATTTGAAGGTGATGAAGATAATGAAGCTAAGGGAATTCTTGATAAAATATCAATGTTTAGTAACCTTACGTTGAGAGTAGCAATCATTGCAATAGCAGGTGGAGCAGAGGAACTTGCAATTTATATTCCATATTTTACATCTTTAAATTGGAATGAAGTGATTTTAGCAATTTTGGCTTTTATAATCATGATTCCTATTTGGAGCGCTATTTGTCATATGATCGGATCGATGAAAAATGTATATAATTTTGTTAAACGATTCCAGCGTATTGTTATTCCGGTAGTTTTCATAGGAATAGGGCTTAAAGTATTATTAGAAAGTGACACGATCGAAGCAATTTTGGATATGTTTTTATAATAAAGGATAATTTTTGCAACTGAATAAAAAAATAGTGATATAATTATTCGGTTGGAGGGAAGAATTATGACTCATTCAGAAGGTTTTCACACATCACGAGGAAGTCAAAGGAAGACGTGGACTTTTATACTTATTTTTATACTAATAGCAGTAGTAGGTTTGGCATATGTAAAATGGGTTCCGTATTACCATAAAGCAGAATTGGCCAGAGCGACACATTCCATTGGAGATTCCATTTTAGGGGATTCAACAGGAGCTTCTTTACAAAGTGGTTGGGAATATGCAGTTATATATTTTAAATCTGTATGGAAGGCAGCAATTTTAGGGATTGTTCTCGGTTCCTTATTACAGGTTCTATTACCAACAAACTGGTTACTAAGAGTTCTAGGGAAGACAAGCTTTGGTAGTACAGCGGTTGGTGGATTAGCCTCATTGCCAGGTATGATGTGTACATGCTGTGCAGCACCGGTAGCAGTTGGGCTAAGAAAAAAGAACGTTTCAGTAGGAGCAAGTCTTGCTTTTTGGATGGGAAATCCAACACTAAATCCGGCTACATTAGTATTCATGACTTTTGTATTATCATGGAAATTCACATTGATACGTCTTGTGTTTGGATTAGTTATTGTTTTTGGCATCAGCTATTTAGCGAATCGTTTTGCACCAAAAGTTGACACTAATGAAATTAATAAAATGATGGAGGATGCTGAACAAGAACAAACAGGATCCTTTATGATAAGATGGTTAAAGTCGATGGGGACAATGATTTTGTATATTGTTCCAGCATATATCCTATCGGTACTTCTGTTAGGAGCAGCACGTGCGTGGTTATTCCCAGAAATTAGTGTAGAAGCGGCAAACGGTATTATTGCAATAATTCTTTTTGCTTTAGCGGGAATGCTATTTGTTATTCCAACAGCAGCAGAAATTCCAATTATCCAAACATTTATGGCATTTGGATTAGGTGGAGGTCCAGCAGCTGCATTATTGGTGACTTTACCGGCTATAAGTTTGCCTTCGATGATTATGGTTGGAAAATCCTTTCCAATGAAGGTGCTATTATTTGTAGCTGGTGCAGTAACAGTTATCGGAATACTGAGTGGTTTAGTTGGAATGTACTTTCTGTAACTTATGTGAATCTGAACTACACTCGTGAGCAATACTAGTAACAATATAAAATGAAGTAATAAAGGAGCAATAGCATGACAGAAAAAACGCAACCAAAAGTAAATGAAGGCGATACGATTGAAATTATGAATGGTGATCATAAAGGAAAGAAAGGTAAAGTTCTTATCGTCCGAGAAAACTCTGTGATTGTTGAGATTGGTCACAATAAAGTACGGGACGAACCGATAAAGACTGTGATTAACCATAAAAATTATAAGATTGTGTAGTTTGATAAAAACTGACTTTGTAAGGTAAGTTGTTCCGTATTAATGAAGAAAACTTGAAATTATAGTATAAATGTAGAGCTAGATCATATAGGATTTAGCTCTTAATTTTCTTGTTTCAACACCGTTTAATGACAATTGTTATTTTCCATCAACCAAACTACTTCTAAAGAATCAGACTATGTGCATACTAAACATAGATTAAATAAAGATAGCTATAAGGAACAAAACTTATTATAATAAAAGCATGACGAATAAAGAGGAGCTAAATACTATGTCTGAGAAAAAGAAGCTTAGTACCAGAGAAATTGTGCAACAGCAGCTGGAACGGAAAAAACAAGCACAAGCAAATAATATAAACACCACGCATGGCAAAGGGTCAGCAAAGAATATGCAAAGTCAACTTGCAAAGAAACCGAGTATGACACGCCGTAAAATGGGAAGTTAACAAAAATAGAGACATCAATTCAATGTTCAATTGAATTGATGTCTCTATTTTTGTTGTTATATCAATGATTTAATGGATGTAATGCGCTACAATCCTCGTTTTAAACAGTACTCATCTACTAATTCCTCTATTTTATTCTCTAAGGGGTACTTTCCAGAAAAGGTAAACTTTATCTCTTCCAGAAATTCTCCTTCTTGATATACATGTATTGCACCGTTTTGTTCAATCACACTGAATTCAGGTTCAAACCGATAACCACTGCGTTCTATCGCACCCAATTTCAACAACTCCTACAGATTTTATTGTTAGTATTTCACCATTTTGTTCATTTCAATTCATCTGGATTAAATTGGGGGAGTCTGTTGCTATGCAACATCAGTAAAATAGTACATATCATCAAAAAGAGGGAACGATGTATTAATGAACTGCCCCCTGTTAAGTAGACAGGGGGCAGTTCATAACTATCGTTCCCTTTCTTTTAGTTTTCTTTTAGTTCTTTAAAATAGCTTATATTTTTCTCAAAAGTAGGCACTGATTTTTCTTCTTCTGCTTTACTTACTAGTCGTACAACAAGATCATTATATGGTGTTGGAATACCTAGCTCTTTTCCTTTAGTTGCTACGACACCGTTAATAAAGTCAATCTCCGTTTTTCTTTGCTTTTCCAAATCTTGAAGCATGCTAGCTTTTAGTAATGCTTGTGGTTCGAAGGCTTTACGTGCAAATCCTACTGCCATCTGTAAATTGCTTCCATCCTCTGCAAGTTTAAAAATACCTAAATTAAATCCAGCAAGTTCAGAGAAAGTCACACCACTAGCTTCTCCAACACGAATGGTTTCATCTGCTAAACGAACGGCACTATAGACACCTACTTCGTCATGAATAACATCTCCAAATGTACATCCTAAAGCAGTAGACATACCGCTTAGTGCCACATTAACTAGGAGTTTAGACCATTTTGTTCCTACAAGGTTATCGGTAATATTAGTTCCACCAACTAGATCTAATACCTCTTTTATCGTTTGAATTCGATCAGTCATAGAACCGTCTAATTCGCCGATTTGAAAAGCGTTAGCTTGAAATGCTTCAGTAGCTGTTGTTAGCTCAGAAACACCCGGTTTTTTAAAAGTAGCGCCGAATTCAACGGAACCACCAATTACACGGTTCTGACCTAATATATGTACAAGACTTTCTTCTGGTACGCCATTTTGTAGGGATAAAACGACACTATCATCATGTAGATAGTTTTTAAGATTTGTAACGACTTCTTGGTTAAATACTTGTTTAGTAAGTAATAAAACCATATCATAGGTTCCGGACATTTCTTTAGGGGTGATTGCTTTGACAGGAATTGTCTCATCTATCGTACCCATAATGGTTGCACCGTATTCGTTTAAGGCTTGAACATGATCTTCATAGACATCGATTAGTTCTACCTTATCATTACCACGTGAGATAAGAGCACCAATTATAGTACCTAGTGATCCAGCCCCCATAATTCCAATTCTCATAATTAAAACCTCCAAATATTGTAAATGAAAGATAAGTTTGGTATCAATACAAAATTATACCCTTTTCCAAACAACTCATACAAATAAAACGACAAATTATATAATATTCGTTCAAAAAATCTTTAATTTGTCGATATAATAGTTATATACAAAATTTGGAAAGGGGATCCTTCATGAATCATCAAGATACGTACAATATACAAAGGGTTCATAAAGTGAATTTAATCTTATTAATCGCTACAGTCTTTCTTCTAGTTGTTCCAATAGTCATGGCAAGAGGCTTTAGTGATAGCGTAGGAATTATTATTGCAGGACTAGCAGTTCTTATTATTTCAATCATTAATTTTTTCATACCCATACCAGCATATATAAAGGGGTTTATTTTTGCGTTTATTCCAAGCGTAGTCGTTATTTTACTGTTTTATTTAGATGGATTTGCATTGAATAAGCATTACCTACTATTTCTTACAGTTGCCATGATTACGCTATATTTCAAAAAAGAGTTAATTTTAGTATTTGGGGTAGTACTAAATATTGCTTTAGTTGGGACATACTTTTTAAATCCAACAGAGCTATTAAGTATTGATAATAATCTTAAAGGTTTTATTACGATAATAGCTATAATAAATGGAATACTTGTGGCACTATACTTTTTAACAAAATGGGGTAGAGATTTAGTAGAGGATTCCTCTCGAAAAGAGCTTGAAACAAAGGAGTTACTTGATAAACTTCAAGAGACCTTCCAATCTATTGAATCGGGTACATTGAAATTAGATACAACAGTCGAACAATTTAATACTAATATCAAAACGATTAATGAATCTAGTAAGGTAGTATTAGAGTCTGTTCAACAAATGGCCGCTGCAATCCAAGACGAGGCAGAAAGTGTAAGTTTAGTAAATGAAACTATGGGGGCATCATTACAGAAAACTAATCACACAATGGAAATTTCTCAGGGTATTGTTAATAAATCGGAACAAACAAATGAAGAAGTACAAAATGGTTGGGAAAAGGTTGAATTAGCAACAAATCACATCCGTATAGTGAACGATGCTATTGGCACAACGACGATTACTGTTACAGACTTACAAGAAAGTCTTCTAAAAGTAAATTCATTGCTTGAGGGAATAAAGGATATTGCAGATCAAACGAATCTACTTGCATTAAATGCAGCGATAGAATCAGCTAGAGCAGGTGAGCATGGTAAAGGATTTGCGGTTGTTGCAGGTGAAGTTCGTAAATTAGCAGAACAAAGTGCTAATATTACGGTTAATATTACAGAAGTAACTAATAATCTTTTCGATAAATCACAGGAAGCTCAGGAAAAGTCATTAGCAGGTGAGCAGGCTGCTGCAGAAGGAATGAAACTACTGAATGAAGTAGCGGTCTTCTTTACGGAACTTAAAAACTCCTTTAGTGAAACGAATGATGGACTTTCAAAAGGAATGGGTGAGATTAACTCCGCCACGCATGATTTCAAAGGTATCCAAGTTCAACTTGAAAATGTGGCAAATATTTCTGAGGAAAATGCTTCTGCTACACAGGAGATCGTTTCTGCGTTGGAAAATGAACATGATTTAATTTCATCTATTAATCATGCTGTTACAGAGATTAGTGAACTAAGCAGAAATTTAAAGAAACAAGTAAATAAACAATAATATTATTCTCATAAACCACGCTTGGGCTTCATTTCAAGCGTGGTTTTTATTGGGTGATAATTAATGGTTATCAAAAGTGATACGAATTAAGTATTTTTACTTATACAAAGAAAGGACTATACTTATGGTAGGAGGTGTTAGGTATGGAGTATATGATTATTTTTTTTACGGGAATTATCTCCACAACGTTAGGAACCATTGCTGGTGGTGGTGGATTAATTAGTCTTCCAATGATGCTGCTCCTAGGAATTCCAATACACTCTGCGATTGGTGCGAATAAAGTATCGAATACCATTAGCTCTTTTTCTAGCTTTTTTCATTTGTTGAGGCAAAAGAAGATCGCAATGAAGGAGTGCTTCTGGATTATTCCGGTTAGCTTGATTGGCGGTATTAGTGGTGGTCTAGTTGCTTCCTTGATATCCGCAGAGTATCTTTATATCATTGCAATTATTCTTCTTATTTTTGCTTTCCTATCTTCCATGATTGGTAAACGGAATTTTACTGGGGGAAAAAAACTGGAACCAACGAAATTAAGTGTGCCAGGCCTCTATAGTATAGGAATTTATGATGGAATTTTCGGGCCAGGGCAGGGGACTTTGATGCTGTATCTATTTGCTTATTTAAAAGTTGACTATATACGAGCTGTTGGCTATACAAGACTAGCTACTTTTTCGAGTTGTATGGGTGCTGCCATCATGTATATCTCATCTGGAGTAATCATTTGGGGACTGACATTGACATTACTCTGTGGTTCAGTGATTGGTGCACAAATTGGTGTACGACTAGCTGAAAAATTAAAACCAGCCTATTTGAAGCCCATTTTGCGTATAGTTACCCTTGCAATAATTATCCAAGTGCTAGTGGAGAATATGTGATAATTGAAAGCCAGTTTGCTTACAAACTGGCTTTCATCATTTAATTTGTTGCATTATCATAGACTACTTTTCCATCGACCATAGTGAAAATAACGTTTGCTGTTTTAATTTCCTCTGGGGAAACAGTGAACAAATCACGGTCTAAGACTATTAAATCAGCAAGTTTTCCAGTTTCCAATGTCCCAAGTTCCTTCTCGCGAAAAGATCCGTAGGCAGGTCCAAACGTGTATGCTTTTAAAGCATCAGCTAAAGATATCGCCTCATCTTTACTCCAAACAACATTCTCATTATCAAGGCGGGTAACGGCACGGTAAATGGCAGATAATGGATTTAATCCAACAACAGGAAAATCACTACCATATACTAATGTAGCCCCAGTATCCATCAAAGTTTTTTGAAGCATATATAGCCGCATGCGTTCTTCACCAATTAAATTCTCGAAAACCTCAAAGGACGATCCATTAATATGCTCGGGCTGGATCGAAGCAAGCACTCCTAACTCTCCGAAACGGGAAATATCCTCCTGTTTAATCATTTCAATATGCTCAATGGAGTGTCTCGAGTCTCTTTTTCCATTTTGTTGTTGTGCCTCTTCAAAAGAATCAAGTGCAAGCTTTACTGCCTTATCACCAATACAGTGGAAACGAACACGGAAATTTTCTTTATCCGCTTCGATTGTCCACTTTTTAATGAGCTCTTCAGGAAATACCGTACCACCTGCTGTTTCCGGTTTATTTGTATAAGGTTCTTCTAAGTAGGCAGTATAGCTGGTAATTACGCCATCAATGAATTGCTTGAATCCAGTAAATTGCACCATATTGGAATGGTATGTATCACGAAGTTTTTTTGCTTCTGATACATCGCCGATTAAAGGAGCAACAAAATGTATGCGTGCAGTTAACTTGTCGTTTTTTTCAAAGTCTGCATAAATAGCAGCTTCTTCCGTACTCATTTCAGGAAGTCTCAGTAAATCATGGACGGAAGTTACACCAAACTGTGCAGCTTCTTGTAAAAACTGTTTCAATAACTGCTCTTTATGTTTTAATTCCATTGGCATTGCTTTTGTTACTAATCCAACAGCATGTTCTAATAACAGACCAGTAGGCTCACCAGTCATATCTTTTACGACTTCTCCAAATTCGGGGTTAGGAGTATTGTTGTTAACTCCTGCCAACTCTAGCATGGCAGAGTTTACCCAAACACTATGGAATTCCGCTTGATATAATATCACAGGACGTTCAGGAACAACTTGATCTAAAAAGGATTTATGAATACTAGAATTTGTCCAAGCATTATTATCCCATCCACTACCAATTATAATAGGAAGGTCAGAGTTTTCTAATGCGTATTCCCTAACTCTATTAGCAGCTTCTACTGCTGAGGTTGCATCTTGAAGCTGAACACTATTATTTAGCATGCTCCCTAACAAAAGGTGGATATGGAAGTCATGAAATCCGGGCATAATCAGTTTGTCCCCAAAGTCATAGAGTAAAGTGTTCTCGGTAATATACTGATTTGTTTGGTTTTTTTCTATTACTTCAATAATTTTATTTTGCCTAATTACAATCGCGGCAGATGTTGGGTGGTCGGCAGTTCCTGTGAAAACATTATTTCCTGTAATGATTATGTCAGGGGGTAGGGACATGAAATCTTTCTCCTTTTTAATGTTACTATTTTGTATATCATTTTATCCGATTGCAAAGACTTTTCCAATTCCTCTTTTGAAAAAACTTAATAAAGCGAAGGAATACTAGGTATACGAATTTTGTTATGTATCTGGATTCCTAATAACGTTTTCATTCTATATTTCGATCAAAATCTAAAAATCTACTACCTTGAAATGTTAGCGTTCCAAAGTCATTCTCGGCAAGAAGACCATATTCTTTTGCTGATAGACGAAATTCTTGTCTATCGCTGCTTTGAAATTCGAAGGTTGCGTAATACGTCGTGCTAGTATGTCCATGGTGGTCATCACCGTGATGATGATGACTTACATTTGTACGTTTACTTTTTACAGTAGCTGGTACAGATAATTGTGGGGATTGTTCATTTTTTTTCCACTCTGACATACCCCTGACTGCTCCGGTGATAAAAATGACCAAAATAATAATAAAAATAAGACCAAAAAGTATTGGGAATAAATCATCAAAAAAACTAAAACCTGCATCCATTGGGTAACTCATTTTTTTCAACCTCCCAAAAAAAGTTATATATAAAATACGGAAATTAAATGGAAAGGTTTCATTAGCAATTGAAAAATGTAATTAAAATTGGAATGGATAATAAAAAACAAACCAATTGGAGTATTCCTCTTGGTTTGTCTTATTTTTAATTTGTAATCGTTGTTAGAGATTTTACAACCATATCAACAAATATATTCAGAAATCGGTTATCACCTGTTAGTTCTGGATGGAATGAACTTACTAAAATATGCTCCTGTTTAGCAGCAACAATATGATTCTCATAGGTTGTCAGTATTTCGACATTTGCACCTGCCTTTGTAATATAAGGTGCACGAATGAAAATTGCAGGGTACTTTGTTTTCATACCTTTTACATCAAGCATTGCCTCGAAGCTTTCTTTTTGTCTGCCAAAAGCATTTCGTTTTACACAAATATCTATAAGATTGAGATGTGAGTCTGGTGATTCATGTAGCATATTTGCGACTAATACCATACCAGCACAAGTTCCGAATATAGGTTTCTTCTTAGAAGCAAATTGTTTTATGGGTTCATAGAATCCGTATCGATCAATAAGTTTTCTTATGACAGTACTTTCACCACCGGGAAGAATCAATCCATCAATATGATCCAATTGTTCTGGATGTTTAATAATGGCACTGTCATGGCCCAACGATTCAATTTGTTTTATATGCTCTTGGACTGCTCCTTGCAATCCAAGAACACCAATTGTTATTCTACGCATATTCATACAACCTTTCAGGTAACTCTAACACTCTACCAGCCACGTTCTTGCATTCTTTCTTCTTGACTGAGTTTGGAAATGTCAATCCCTTTCATAGGTGCTCCAAGTTCTTTGGATAGTTTTCCAATTAAATCATAATCATTGAAATAGGTTGTTGCTTGGACAATGGCACTTGCGAATTTTTCTGGGCTGTCTGATTTGAATATTCCCGAACCAACGAAGACGCCATCTGCACCTAGCTCCATCATTAAGGCAGCATCTGCGGGTGTTGCAACACCGCCAGCAGCAAAGTTTACCACTGGCAATCCTCCTGCAACTTTAATTTGCTTTAAGATTTCATATGGAGCTCCAAGAATTTTAGCCTCTGTCATAAGTTCATCATCACTCATCAAGGTTACTTTTCGTACCTGTGCTTGAACTTTACGCATATGACGCACGGCTTCTACTATGTTTCCTGTCCCAGGCTCACCTTTGGTTCGAAGCATGGAAGCACCTTCTCCAATACGTCTAGCTGCTTCACCTAAGTCTCTGCACCCACATACAAAAGGTACAGTGAAATCACTTTTTAAAAGATGAAATTCCTCATCAGCAGGAGTTAAGACTTCACTTTCGTCAATATAGTCTACGCCCATGGCTTCCAGTACTCGAGCTTCTACGATGTGACCAATCCGTGCTTTTGCCATAACTGGAATGGTAACAGCACGCATGACTTCTTCTACAATATGCGGGTCTGCCATTCTAGCAACTCCACCTGCCGCACGGATATCAGATGGTACTCGTTCCAATGCCATTACTGCAACGGCACCACTTGCTTCAGCAATTCTAGCTTGCTCTGCATTAACAACGTCCATAATAACGCCGCCCTTTTGCATTTGAGCCATTCCTCTTTTAACGATTTCAGTTCCTAGCACTTTTTCCAAATGAAACACTCCAATCGATTCAATATATTGATTAATACTAAAATTTTATCTTATTATATTAGGTAGTTGGCATTGTTGAAAGTGTCAGATTGATAGAGTGTGACAATGCCAGATAAGGAGATTTTAACTATGGAAATGTTGTCATGTAATCTTAATCGGGACAATGAAGTACCGTTGTATGAACAACTTTATAAATTTATAAAAAATGAAATTTTGGAAGGGCGAATTCCTTATGGGACAAAGCTGCCTTCGAAGCGGAAATTAGCTGAATTTCTAAAAATAAGCCAAAATACAGTTGAAACAACCTATGATCAATTAGTAGCTGAAGGCTATGTAGAAGGCATCGCGAGAAAAGGTTATTATGTATTAACTTATGAGGATTTGGAATATATCCAAGCGGCTAAACGACAGCAAAAGTCTTCTATGCCAAAGGAACGATTAATCCGATATGATTTTCACCCGAGCAGGATTGATACAGAAAATTTCCCGTTTGTTAAGTGGCGGAAATACGCAAAGAGCTTTATAGACCAGGAGCATCAATCCCTACTTTTAATGGGCCAAAGCCAGGGGGAATATGTGTTAAGAGAAGAAATTGCAAACTATCTCTATCAGGCTAGAGGTGTTCATTGTACAGCAGATGATATCGTTCTGGGAGCTGGAATAGAGATATTGTTACAGCAATTGATACTTTTATTGGGGCCAGAGGTAGCCTACGGAGTAGAGGATCCTGGTTATCATGTGATTTCTAGTATTCTAAAAAATTATCCCAATGAGGTTTGTCCGATTAAAGTAGATGATAGTGGTGCGCAAGTAGGTTCACTGGAACAATCAAAAATTGATGTCGTTTATGTAACACCATCACATCATTTTCCATATGGTTCTGTACTTTCTGCTAATAGACGAATTAAACTGTTAAATTGGGCAGCAAGTGGTGAAAATCGCTTTGTTATAGAAGATGATTATGATAGTGAATTTCGATATAGTGGAAAGTCAATTCCTTCATTGCAGAGTATGGATCATAGTGGAAAAGTCATTTATCTTGGTACGTTTTCAAAATCATTAATCCCTTCTATTCGGATCAGTTATATGGTGCTTCCAAAAGGATTGATGAAGAGATACCAAGAAGAGTTAACTTTCTTTCAGTGCTCTGTTTCTAGAATTGATCAGCATATTCTCGCACAGTTTATGAAACAAGGAGATTTTGAAAAGCACCTTAACCGTATGCGTAAAGTCTATCGAAGGAAAATGGAGAAGACAGTAGAATTATTAGTGCCACATCAGGAAAAATTAAAAGTGGTGGGAGATATATCAGGATTTCATATTGTCTTAGAGGTAAACAATACAATGAGTGAGAAGGATTTGGTTGAGAAAGCCAAAAATAACGATATGAGGGTTTACCCACTATCCGCTTATGCAATCGAAAAGCAATTCCATTCCCAACCGAGAATAATATTAGGATTTGCAGGAATACCAGAAGCAGAATTAGAACAAGCTATCAAGCTATTATTAGAAAGCTGGAACATATGACAGACAGGCATATAATGGTGGTGCCTTCTGAAATACGCTAAAGGCAACATCCATTCTAAAACATACTTGGATTATGCTTAATCATCGCGTCTGAAATGGAATCGGCCATTTTTTTACAGAAAAAGCTCAGTCTCCCGAGCCTTTTCTGTATTGTTTAAAGTGGTAGAAGAGTAAAAAAAGAGATTTACTTCCTGGTTAATCGACAAACTTTGACATAAATCGGGAAGTGACAGGCACCTCTAAACCAAATTCAGCAGGAGCTTTTTCAGTAATGGTGCAAAGTGTTCTGGTAGTTCTGCGACGCTTGGAATCATTAGGTGTTCTTTTCCGTATATGTTTTGCATGATGAGGTCTTCTCTTTCTTCTATTTCTCCGTTGGCTAGGAACATGCCGATTACGTCAATTCCTTTTTTACGTGCTTCCGTTACGGCAAGGTTTGTATCCACAATACCATTCTGATCATAATTTGCAGCTGCAGGTTGGCCATCGGAGAATACGAGTAGAAACTTATTCTTTTCTCTTCTTTCCTCAAGTTCCTTAGTCATTACTCGTATACTAAACCCATCTCGGTTATCTTCCTCAGGTTCCAACTGCATAATTTTTGGACCAGTTTGCTCGTAAAATGAATCAGTGAAGGAATGAATCCGATGGAAGTAATTTGGTTGATATTCTTCCTTAACCTCATTTGCATCTTCCCAAAAGCCAATAATGGAGTGGGGGATTTTCAAATAATTTAAAACCTCGTGAAAAAGAACAATACCTCGTTTAGTTTCATCCATTTTGTTATGCATGGAAGCGGAACAATCCACAAGCAATGTGAATACGGCATCGAATTCCTTGGAATCCTCATTTTTCTTATAAAAAACTCTAGGATTTTCATCGAAAACAATTGGTAACAGCTTTTTAGACAACCTTCCAAAAACAAGATCCTGTCTTGGTTGATTCTTTTTATGTTCCATGGTTTTCTCAATGGTCTTAGCAAGTTTTCGTTTATATGGTTCTATTTCTGCAACGAAGTTCTGATAGGCTTCTATATCCTCCAAAGTAGGATTAGTTGCTTCTTTATCAATCTTTTCAGCGTCCTTATTTTCTTCACCAAACTCATCGGATGAACTACCTTTACTAGAAGTTTCATCTTTCTCCAAAGCTTCCATTTCTGAGTAGTCATTTTGTTTACTTTGGCTAGATGCACCTTGAATGGAAGCCATTGCTTGATCTCCATCTTCTGTTTCACGTGCACCTCCTCCTAAAATGCTAGTTTTCGTTCCTTGTTCTAATTCGAATTGAAGGAAGTTTTGTTTGCGATTTTCATTTTTATTTTCGCGGTGCCAAGTGGAAAACTCTTGTTCAAAATATTCACTTTCATCTTGGTCAACCTCCTCGAAATCACAATTTGTAAGGGGATCGGTTCTAGTCAACTCATCAAATAAGGTATTTTTCTCGTAACGCTCGATATGACTGATTGGAAAAACAAAATACTCATTAAGTGTATCTTTGTAATCCGATAATCGAAACACAATTTGTTCAGCTATTCTTGCTGTATCCAAAGTACTTCCTGCTTCAAAAACTTGGAAAAGAAGCGGCTTTAAGTCTTCTAGCTGTTGAATTTGGTTAGCTGTTGCCTTTGGAAAAGATGGATCAGGATTATCAGCAGCAAGCTGTAAATAGATTAAACAAAAGAGTTCATCTAAAGGGAAATTTCGACTAGCATTAACAACTAACTGGGTTCCGAAATAATGCTGATAAGCTTGTCTTCTTATGGTAAAAGCTCTGACAGTTCCAGGGCGGTCGCGTTTTATAATTTCCTCTAGACGAAGATCTTCCAGTAACGCAAATAGCTGATAAGCAAATTTTGGTAATGAAGACTCCGTAATGTTTTCTATGAAAGCTTTCATTTCTGGTATAGTAGAATGCCTCAATGTGCCAAGTGCACGTAGATAAACATCTGTTTTAAGACCAGGTTCTTTAATGGTAGATTTGGTATTATCCCAAAAGCGGCTGGCAGTGAGTTTGTAATCAACGAGGTCTAAAAACGTCCCATAATTATATTCGAATTTTAAATCTACATCACCGGATAATACGGTGGCCAGGTCTTGAAGCTGTAGGAAGAGATTGGTATCGACCCTTGCATCATTAAAGACATGCATTCTTAAATTCTCCTAACTAAAATAAGTTTCCGCTAAGTTCTTTACAAACTCTTTTTCTCGTTCTTCATCAAGCTTATCAACAATGGAACGAAGAATAGCACGTTTTGGTGGGATAAGTACACTTAAATCACAAGCATCAAGTAACGCACGAATAGATGCTGCATCCTCAGAAAGTTTACCTTGTGTTACAGCTTGGATTAAGTCTGATGATAATTTTACAAATAGATTAATCATTGTTTCATCCGTTAATTTTGTATTGGATTGAATTAATTGCTTTAACTGATTGCCTTCTATATAAGGAATCTCCAGTACAATAAAGCGGTTTTTCAGTGCTTCATTTAACGGGACTGTTCCAATATAACCCTCATTAATCGCAGCGATTACCCCGAAGCCTTCCGTTGCTGTTATCACGTCATTGGTAAATGGATTTGTAATGGTTCTTCTGTAATCTAGCACACCATTTATTAATGGTAATGTCTCTGGCTTTGCCATATTTACCTCATCAATGTATAGAAAGGTTCCATGTGTCATTGCACTCACGACTGGCCCCGGGACAAATTCGATTACTTGTTTCTCTCCTTGATAGGACAATGTTTTGAAACCGAGTAAGCTTTCTGCATCTAAATCAACTGAACAGTTTACGCTAAACATAGGTTGGCTGAATAAGTTAGACAATGTTTCAGCAAACTTTGTTTTCCCTGCTCCAGTAGGACCTTTTAGTAAAATATTTTTTCCCATGCTTAAAGCAGTAATGGCATCTATTAGTAAATCTATGCTAGGTGGCATGTAGCCTCCCGTACGAATAAGCTCTTGAAATTTATTAGAGTCATTTCTTTTCTGCCTTAAAAGTTCACTAATTTCATTGGGTAATGAATAGTTTATATTCATGATGTATCACACTCCTCCAAACATTGTAAGCTTTTTTTAAGCTAATCACAAAGGGTATGTTTTTAATAGAAAAATTTTGGGGAAGGATAGTTTAAGATAGCAATTTATTCCTGTTTTGTAATGAAAGTGTAATGATGCATTTTGTATGATAAAGATATCTCACAATTATATATGGGACTATAATTAATTAGGGGTGTTGGGCATGAAAACTAAAAAGCAGCCATATAGTCGATATAGTAAACAGATAAAATTAGAAGCGGTTCGACGTGTTCTAGAGGAAGAGCAACCTGTTCAGGAGGTTATCTTAGACTTAGGCATAAGGCATCGTGATAATGTGTATGAATGGATCAAAAAATATAAAAAAGAAGGTTCTAATGCCTTTGAACGATCTATTCATCATGTGGAGAAAGAAAGTAAACAAGATTCAGTTGAAAAACAAATTGAAGAACTAAAAATGGAAGTAGAGGAATTGAAATCTTACTTACATATTCTTCTCCAAGGGGAAGAAGAAAAGTATAAAGCAATTGTAACATTGGAAGATCAGTATCCAATTGACTCCCTTTGTAGTGCGTTAGATGTACCTAAAGTTGAGTTTTTGGAGTACAGACAACGTGCTATGAATAACTAGGTGCATTTAGAGAAGCGTTACTCAGTGGGGGCGAACTACCTCCACTGAGATTAGGAAAACAAAGGAATACTATTATCATGAACGAAGTATTTTACCTGTTATCTTTAATTGAGTCAGCAATCAGTTGAATCTTTTCATCAATTTCGTGCTGGATGTTTAGTAGCCAATCATCATACATATCAAGAAACATTCTTTTTTGATAGTAGAGAACAAGTTCGTCAAATAATACCTTTTTTCTTATGGGGTCTATTTCAACACTACACACTTGTAGGGGCTGTATAAAATTAGCTAAATCAAAATAGATGTCACCATCTAAACTAATATATTCACGTCCAATTAGTAAATACGATTCTAAATTATTCGCTCGCAATATTCGTTTCAAATGATTTAATGCCACCCGTAAATTGTTCTGTGCACTACTTAAATCATTTTCTTTCCAAAATTCTTCAATCAAATCCTCTCTTGTTGAAGGGTTATGATAAGCTAAATAAGCTAGTAAATTCTTAGCTTTACGCTGATTCCATTTTCCTTCAACCTCTACACCTTTGTACTTTACAGAAAATCCATTAATGATGTTTATCTCTAAAGTAGTAAATGAGTCAGAAATTAATTCCTCAATATTATTTACAAACTCCTGTTCCATAATGGAATTAAAGTTACCAGATATACCTTCTTTAATGAAGTGTCCAACTAGTGTGGTAAAGCTATTTGGATTATCTAACGGAACGAGATTAGAGGAATTTGGCACGATATAACTTATGGATTTTTTTAAATAGCTTTGATAAAGATTCGTTTGTTGAATTGGAAATAGTGGATCTTTATCCCCTTGAATAAGTAGAACTTCTTTATCGATTGCTCTCAGATCATTAAGTGATACGGTATCTGCGACCAGTTTAAAATAGTTAAAATAAGTCCTTTGTTCCACTTTAGCATATGCCTTCATCAATAATATTTCCTTTTCAGGTGTAAGGTTATGAACAATTTGATGAATCATATTCTTCGATAGCTCCGACATATCGCCGTTAGTTACCAATTTTTTTCGCTTTTGTAATTCCTTTTGGGTTATATTCTTAGGAAAATACATATAAACAGAGGTTAAAATAATCTTTTTAACTTTTTCTGGAAACTTTTCATTAAATTTAACAGCTAAGTTACCACCGAATCCTAACCCAATCAAATGAAATCTATCTAAATTAAGTTCTGATATTAATAAATGGAAGTCCTCTAGTAATATATCCCACGTCAGAGGATCTGTCTGTCCTTTCGTTGTACCATGGCCCCTCATATCAAATGTGAGAATATGATAATATTTTTGTAGACAGGGGATTAATGGTTCCCAAGTTGTAGAGTCTAACCCCATGCCGTGTATCAGAACGATATAATCAGTATTCTCTTTTGGGGAATAATATAAATGATAATTAATATCTATTTTTTTTACTTTTAAACGCATTCGTGTATAATTCTCCTATTAGTTACTATAAAGTATTGATAAGGTGATTATAGTATAAATAGGACTATTTTACTATTTAATACTATAGTAAAAGTAGGATTGCTTATCACTTTCATGAAGTTTTAGGGGAAGGATGTGTTCTTGATGTACGTAACCATTCCAGAACTAGCAGAATATTTATCCATGAACGAACAGAGAGTGAAGTCATTGATATTACAAGGTAAAATTCGTACCATTCATGATGGGAAACAATTTCTTGTCAATAAAGGACAGTTTACTACCTATTTTGAGCAAGTTGAGAAATATAAATTGTTGATTCAGGAATATTTTCAAGAGCCAATTCCTGAAGATATTGATGTAAAAGATGAAGATTAGGAGACTTTAAATATGTCATTTCGAAACCATGAGCAACAAAGAAACAGTACGATGAATTTTGAAGTAAAGAAACAGATTGAATTGTTGCCATTCTTATTAGAACAGATGTCTAATCGGAGTAGAAACTCAGTCAAATCCATATTAACTCGTGGACAGGTAAAAATTGATGATCATATTGAGACAAAGCATAATTATCAATTGAAGCCCGGTCAACAAGTTAGCGTAATAAAAAATAAAGTTGCAGTAAAGGAAAGTACATTAATTGGATTTGAAATCTTATATGAGGATAATTCAATCATTGTCATAAATAAAGATGCTGGTATCCTTACCATTGCAACGGAAAAAGAAAAGAAAAGAACGGTTCTACATCAATTGATGGACCATGTTAGGCGAAAGAACGCTAGCAATCGCGTTTTTGTTGTTCATCGTCTAGATAAGGAAACTTCTGGTGTCATGATGTTTGCAAAAAGTGAAAAGGTAAAACGAAAGCTTCAAGATAATTGGAGGGAAATAGTTAAAGAACGTACTTATGTAGCGTTGGTGGAAGGGGAAGTAAATAAGCCAGAAGGAACTATAAAATCATGGTTAAAGGAAAGTAAAACGCATCTAATGTACTCGGTACAAGATAGGAACGGACAACTTGCTATCACCCATTACCGCCGAATTCAAGGGAATAAAAAGTTTACGCTACTTGAGACGCAATTAGAAACAGGTCGTAAAAACCAAATCCGTGTACATATGAGTGATATAGGGCATCCCGTGGTAGGAGATAAAAAATACGGCGCAACGACAAACGAAATTGGTAGACTGGGCCTCCATGCAAAAATATTATCATTTAATCACCCAGTTACCGATAAATTAATGCTGTTTAGGGCAGATGTGCCAAAGTCATTCATGGCGAAGAGCAGGTAGTCTGAAAAGGATTATTTGTTAAGGACATTTGAGTATGGAATCTAATCATGTGTTCATAAACAAGTCGCATGTGGAAGAAAAACAATGTTATCTACCCACTTTTTATCAAGGGCACCACATTAAAGTGGTGCCTTTTCAATTACTCGTCCTTGCTGGCCGACTGTAGTATCGGCAAATCTCAAGGAATTAATGATTGCTTCTTCAGTAGCTTCTGCTACTGCTTGGAATAGCTGACTCATTGCTTTATGATCGTCTCGAAGATAGGTAATAGAATCCAAATGATTATTCGCATTATGTTGATATGTATTTGCAGTTGAAAAAGCTATGGCAATATCACCACTGCCATTATCCATATGACTACCAACCCGCCCAAGCCCTGCAGCTGTTCGTTTTGCCATCCTCTTTAGTTGCCTGTCATACAGCGGTGCATCGGTTGCAATAACAATCATAATGGATCCATCCGTGCTATTTGGGTTTTTCTTTTTAGGAAAGTCTGCAAATAAGGCATCACTACTTTTACCAAAATTGCTTAGTACTAGACAACCTACCGTATATTTGACCTTTGCCGCTGTTACAATACGGGAAGCAGTACCAATTCCCCCTTTATAACCAAAGCAAATCATTCCCTTACCCGCACCGACTGCCCCTTGTTCACTGGCACTACTTTTAGCATGTTGAATGGCTTCGATTGCATGCTCAGGTTTTACGGATTGAAGTCTCATTGAATTAAGAAAACCATCATTACATTCGCCAACGACTACATTTAATGTTCCCGCTGAATTTCCAAGCTCATTATTTTGCTCTAACATATAGGTAACAGTACCTTCTATAACTGGACCTATACTAAAAGTGTTTGTGAGCATAATAGGAGATTCAATCAATCCTAATTCATCCACTTGTACAAGTCCACTAGTTTTCCCGTATCCATTAATCACGTAGGAAGCTGCTCTAACCTTTTCATAGAAAAGGTTACCTGAATGAGGGAGGATTGCGGTTACGCCACTACAAATAGTTTCCTCTTCATTTATTACTTCATATAAAGTCTTATGCCCAACTTTTACACCACCCACATCAGTAATACAATTTTTTTCCCCTTTTTGCAATACCAAAAGAATTTCCCCCTTTACTTCTACCATTACTATTATTATGTACGATATTGTATGGTTAATCACCTAATTCTTTCAATCAAACTACTAACTTTTAGAAGAACCAATAATGGCAACTTCATCCCTTCTATCGAACAAATGGAAAAATGTATTTGGGTAATGTAAACTTATACATAGAATACGGAGGGAATAACTATGAATATAAAACCTTTACTATATCAAGTTCTTATTATGGCCGCCATTTGGATTGGTATGTTATTTTTTGTCGATGATATGAATCGTTTGAGTAAGATGATTTTCTATATCGTGACATCATGGCTATTATTATTAATGGTACTATTTGTGAAAGAAGTAATTCGAAGTAAAAAGAATTCTAACTAAATTTTCTTTATGGGAAGGGCTTTTCTATGCTTACTATTGAAAACTTACAAAAATCTTATGGAGATAAGATTTTATTTAAAGATATAACATGTACGATTACAGAACAAGACCGTATTGGTTTAATTGGGGTCAATGGAACCGGAAAATCGAGTTTTTTAAAAGTAATTGCCGGTATCGATTCTTCTGAGGCGGGAAGTATTCAAGCCCCAAAAGACTATCGTATTGAGTATTTACCACAAGAGGTTGCTCTGGATCCTAATCTGTCTGTCATGGAGCAGATTTATTATGGAGAAGCAACCATTATGAAAGTAATGCGTGACTATGAAAGTATACTGCAACAATTAACGCAGGATCCTGAAAATGTTAGGATCCAAGAAACATTAATGAAGGCCCAACAAAAAATGGATGAGTATGAAGCTTGGGAAGCTAATACAGCTGCAAAAACAATATTAACTAAGCTTGGTATTTCAGATTTTAATCAAAAGATTACCGAACTATCCGGAGGGCAAAGGAAGCGTATTGCGATAGCAAAAGCATTAATTCAGCCTGCGGATCTTTTAATATTAGATGAGCCGACAAACCATTTAGATAACGAGACTGTTGAATGGTTGGAAAAGTATTTACAAAGCTTTAAGGGAGCACTTCTGCTTGTAACACATGATAGGTATTTTTTAAATCGGGTAACCAATAAAATCTTTGAACTCGATAAAGGAAATCTATATGTGTATGAAGGGAATTATGAAATATTCCTTGAGAAAAAAGCGGAGAGGGAAGAACTAGAACGCAGTAACCAACAGAAACATGCGAATACATTAAGAAGAGAATTAGCATGGCTGAAAGCTGGTGTTAAAGCTAGAGGAACAAAGCAGAAAGCTAGAATTGAACGAGTACATGAAATGAAGGAAAAGTCGTTTCATACAGACCAGAGTAATGTAGAGTTTCAAGTAGGATCTACCCGCCTTGGTAAACAGGTTATGGAATTAGTTGAAATTGAGAAGTCCTATGAGGGGCGAAAGATTATAAATAACTTTAGCCAGTTAATCATTCCGGGAGATAGAATTGGTATTATTGGGCCAAATGGTTCTGGGAAAACAACATTACTTAATATTATGGCGCAACGTATTCAAGCCGAACATGGGGAAGTAAACATCGGGGAAACAGTAAAAATAGGTTACTATACTCAAGGTGATGAAGAATTAGATGGTGAAATGCGTGTTGTTGATTATATTAAAGAAGTGGCAGAAGTAATCCACACGAAGGATGGGGCTGTCATTACTGCAGAACAAATGTTAGAGCGGTTCTTGTTTCCACGTTCAGAGCAATATAATTATATTCGTAAGCTTTCCGGTGGAGAGCGCCGTCGTCTTTACCTGTTGAAAATATTAATGGCAGAGCCTAATGTACTATTTTTAGATGAGCCTACCAATGATTTAGATACACAAACTTTAGGGGTCTTAGAGGAATATTTGGATCACTTTCCAGGTGTAGTTATTACCGTTTCCCATGATCGTTACTTCCTAGACCGTGTCGTAGAGAAGTTAATAGTATTTGAGGGAAATGGCTATATTAGTTCATTTTTAGGAAATTACAGTGAGTACAAAGAAAAATATCAACCTGAAGAAAAGAAAGTCCATAAAATAATTAAAGAAGAAGTAAAGCCGAAACAGAAAAAGAAACTTTCTTATATGGAACAAAAGGAATGGAATGAGATTGAAGCCCAAATAGCGGCCTTAGAAGAAAAGGTAATCGAGTTAGAAGAAGGAATTGGCGAGGCTGGAAGTGACTCGGAAAAAGTTCAAAACCTATTTGCTGAACAACAAAAGGTACAAGAAGAGCTTGATGTTAAAATGGAACGTTGGGAAGAGCTTTCTTTACTGATAGAAGAATTTGAAAATCAAAATTAGGATAGAATCATTGGTTCTATCCTAATTTAATAGTTAAGAAAGTAAAAGTGCTTTCCTCCGACATAAGAAAAACTACCACATTCGTTAAAAGATGAACGAATGTGAGTTCTTCTGATAGTAAAGGAAGGGTGGTTATATTGAAGCAAATCTACAGTGATGTTATACAATTTCGTGGCTCTCACTATGATTTTGGATTCATGCAGGGAGAATTATTAAAGGATTCCTTAACAATTGAAAATAGAAAACGAATCTGGAAAATACGGAAACAGCATTTTGTCATTGAAGAACAAGAAGTGAAAAATGCAATACTACCCTTTGCCCCAGGAATTTGGGAGGAATTATTAGGATTACAAGATGCTCTTCAGTGGGATATGGAGGAAGTTCTTAGAGAATTTGGAGGATATCGTCTACATTATATGCGAAGTGGCTGTTCTATATTTACGAATTCGGATTACATGATTAGAAATTATGATTATCATCCTAAAACCTATGAGGGAAGATATACCATTTTCTCCCCAACTGATCAAGGATATGCTGTTATTGGTCCTTCACAACGAATTACGGGCAGAATGGATGGAATGAATGAACGGGGTCTCGCAATTGGCTATAACTTCATGCATCGTAGGAAACCAGGCGATGGCTTTATATGCAATATGATTGGTAGAATGGTACTCGAAAATTGTGCAAATGTGGATGAAGCAGTTCAAATGCTTGAGGAAGTACCCCATCGCCATTCCTTTAGCTATGTTGTCTTAGATCAATCAGGAGAGACATTTATTGTAGAAGCGACCCCAAGAGGTACTCATGTACGTAGCTCAAATGTCTGTACGAACCATTTTGAGATACTAAAACATGAAAATCGCTACCATTTAGATGATTCCTTTAAGCGGATGGCAGCAATTAAACGTCAGGAGCATAGTGCTACGGATGGTTATCAGGCATTCCGCATGATGAATGATTCGGATAAAGGGATTTTCTCAGACCAATATAAAAATTGGGCAGGCACCATTCACACTTCAGCTTATTTTCCAAAGGAATTAAAGGCATGGTTTGCATTGGGTGGTGATCGTGAACCGGTTATATTTGATTTTGGAAAATGGTTAGAGGGTGAAAAGGTAAGGTTAAAACGGATTTTAGGAGAAGTGGATACGGACCTTCCTTTTGTGCATATGGATAAGAACATAAGATAATATGTTTAAATCTAATAATGTTACAAAAGATAAGGATAGCTTTTTTAAGTAGATAGGAAAGTATAAAAAACTTTCCGCCGACATAAGAAAAACTAACACATTCGCAAAAGGACGAGCGAATGCGAGTTTTTCTAAGTAGTTAGGAAAGTATAAAAAACTTTCCGCCGACATAAGAAAAACTAACACATTCGCAAAAGGACGAGCGAATGCGAGTTTTTCTAAACTTTTTCCTAGGAGGAATTCCTGTGAAGTTGTTTCAAGTTCGTAAAGGTCAGTTTGTCTTTTATCAAAATGAATTACACAAAGTTTATGCTGTCAAACCAATGTTTAAAAAATCTATTCATCTTTATCGGATGAAAGATATGAAACAGATATTAACAAGTGCCAATGAAATATCATTGTATAAGCCGAAACATAATGATACATTTATTTTTTATGGCAAGCGGTATACCATTGATGAGAATAAAAGGCCTAATCCCGGTGATTACATATTAATCATTAAGCCAGCACCAGATTTTCTAGATCATTATTCTTTAAATTCTATTGAAAAGGTGTCAAGTGTAGAAGATGGGAATGTTGTTACAACAAGAGATAATGGTGTAAAACATAATGAATATGTCGTATTGGTTCCGGGAAGGCAAGAGGCTAGCCAGGAAATTGCCTATTATGATAAAAGCTTAGTTCCAGAAGAACAACAAATTCAGGATGAATCTATTTCGTATTTAACAGATAGTGATGAAGACGTAATTAAACCAGTAGTAGGCGATGTCTTCCTAGACGTAGAAAACAAAACTAAAACAATGGTAATCGCCATGACAGATACAGAAGTAATCTTAGGCCATGGCAAACAGGTTCATATTACAGAATTAATGGATGAGGAAAAATATAAAGTGGTTTTTCGAATCCTTGAAGATCTTTGATGCTTAGCTCCCAATTTTCTGGGAGCTATTCTTGTATGTAGAATTTGTTAATACATAGTATGAAAGTAACATTTTTAAGTAGTTCATCAAAATAGGACATATATTTATTCAACACCCCGAATTTTCTTAATGCAATTATAATTTTGGGGAGGAAATGTATTCATGAAATTTTCAATCAAAGGTATCGTAATAAGTACAGTTTTAGCGACTGTTGTAGTAATATCTGGAGCTGCGTCAGTACTAGCAGAAGAAAGTAATCAGGGTAGTCTAACAGTCACAGAATCCAAAGATACAACGACTAATGTAGATACTGTAGTAGAAGAAACAAACTCTGATGAAATAATAACGGAAGAAGTAAAAGAAAAGACAGATGAAGTGGAAGCAGGATTAATCCCTGGAGACTTTTTCTACTTTATTGAAGAAATGCAAGAAAAAATTAAATTAGCATTAACATTCAATGATTATAAAAAGAGTCAATTTTTAGCAGAACTAGCTGCTGAACGTATTGCAGAAGCAAATGCACTAATTCAAGAAGATAAATATGAAGAAGCTGGAGAATTACTTCAAACAGCTTTAACGAATAACGAAAAAGCACAACTAACACTTGGCGAAAATGCTGACGAGGAAGCAGATTTTGAAAGTACAATACTGGATTCCGTTGAAGAAGGAACTGTGGGAGATAGTGAAGGAGATAAGGAAACTGATGAAGCGGTAGAGAAAGAGGAATCAGTAGATGTTGAAGAAGTTGCACAAGTTAAAATGAAAATTGCCAACAACATCCATGCTCTTTCAGCTGTTCTTGCACAAATCGATAATCCGAAAGCACAAGCCGCTATCATGACAAATATTGAAAAATCATTTGCAAAGTTAGCAGAGAAAATTGAGAAAAGAGCTAATAAAGATGTAAATAAGGATGAGGTTGAATTAGAAGAAGTGGTAACAGATGGAACAGTTACAGTGGAAGAATCTGAAAAAAAAGTAACATTAACTGTTGTGGCACCAGAAACAGATGTTGAAGAACTTGAAATAGTAGAAGTTGCAAAATCAGGCAATAAAAAGGCTGAAAAAGAAACTGAAAAAGCTCAAAAGAAAGCTGAGAAGGTTGTAGATAAGGCAGAGAAGAAAGCTGAAAAGGCATTAGAAAAAGCCGAAAAGAAACAAAACAACGGAAACAACGTAAATAATGGTAATAAAGGTAAAAAAGACAATGTAAAAGGCAATAATGGGAATAATAATAACTAAGTATAAGTAGTTAAAAGTGCTTAGAGGTATTTAATAAATAACCTCTAAGCACTTTTTAATACTGGTTAACAGGCTGTAAGAATCCCATTAAATTTTGACTTATAATTTTGTTCGAATTTCCCACAACTCTGGAAAAAAATAATGATCTAATACTTTCTTAAGATACCCAACACCTGAAGTGCCACCAGTACCAGTTTTATGTCCAATAATCCGTTCTACCGTTTTCATATGACGGAATCGCCACTGTTGGAACCAGTCTTCAATATCAACAAGCTTCTCAGCTAATTGATAAAGATCCCAGTACGTATCTTTATTTCGATAGACTTCTAACCATGCGTCTTCTACGGTCGGATCCTGCTCGTACTTATTAAAAAAATTTCGATTTAAAATATGCTGATTAATACTAAAACCCTGTTTACTCAGTGCTTGAATCGAAACATCATAAAGTCCAGGTGCTTCAAATGCTGTTTTTAAACGTTTATGTAGAGTAGGATTCTTTTCATAGATTTTTACAATATGGGGTGTCTTGTATCCCAGAACAAATTCAACTAATCGATATTGATACGATTGGAAACCGGAAGCATTTCCTAAAAAATTACGGAATTCCATGTATTCAGCAGGTGTTAGGGTCGAGAGCACATCCCAGGACTGAATTATTTGAGATTGTATTTTGGAAACACGAGCAAGCATTTTAAAAGCGGATTGATATTCATCCTTTTGAATGGCTTCGGTTGCAGCCTCGATTTCATGTATCATGAGTTTTAACCATAGCTCACTTACTTGGTGAATAACGATAAATAACATTTCATCGTGATGGTCAGAAAGCCGCTTTTGGCTATCTAGTAATAATTCGAGTTGTAAATAATCACCATATGTCATCTTTTCTTTGAAATCTGTATGGGCACCAGTGTCATCGGAGTAAAATTCCATTAAATAATCTTCACGCATGTTGATTTTCCTCCTTAAGCGGACGTAAAGCAGCTCGTACTGGACTACCATCTGAACCAACAATTCTTAGAGGTAGAGCAACTAACTCGTATTCCCCACTTTCTACATCGTCAAGCATGATATTTTCTAAAATATGAATACCATTACGATGAAGTGCGTGATGAGTGTCTAGCGTTTTACTAGTAATTGGATCCACAGAAGGCATATCTACTCCTAGTAAAAAAACGCCTTTTCTTGCTAGGTAGTCACCGATAGTAGGGTCTAGAAATGGTAGTACTTCTGGAAAGGACGTTGGATTATTTGGAAGTGATGTGTGAAGTAATAATCGTTTCACACCATCTAAATTAAAGTTATCTAATACTTCCGGTGTAATGATTTCATAGTTGCTAACGTCAATGACAAGTGCTTCACCGATATACGTTTCGATTGGAATTTGTTCTATGGTTTCTCCATCATTATCGAAGTGAAAGGGGGAATCAACATGGGTTCCCATATGGACACTCGTAGTAATCTTCCCTACATTAGCAGAGCCAGTTTGTTCTTTTGTAGCCGCTACTTCATATTGAAAAGGTCTATCTCCTGGCCAGTGTGCCATATCGTTTGTTAAGGGTTGTGTAATATCAATCCATTTTGTCATTAGGCAATTACTCCTCTTGTATTTTCGAATTTTTTATAACGTTCTTCTTCCATGATTTTTTTCAGAGTATGAACAGTTCTCCATACTTCTTCAAATGTATTATACAAAGCTACCGGTGCTAGTCTTATTCCGTTAGGGCTACGGAAATCAGGAATAATACCACTGGCTTTTAAGGCTTTACAAATACTTGCTGCATGTTGGTGTATTAAGTAAATATGACCACCACGACTAACATGGTCTCTTGGAGACGTTATTTCAAATGGATAGTCAGTTAACTCATTCTCCACTAATTCGATGAGATAGTCTGTTAACTGTAATGATTTTTTCCGAATAGCATTAATCCCTGCTTCATGGAATAACTCTAATGAGCCAGTTAGTGGTGCAATGCTTAAAACATGTGGTGTACCTATCTGATAAGCACCTGCTGTTTTGGCAGGGGTTAACTCATGTTCTAAGTCAAATTGTTTTTCTTTGGCAGAACTAAACCAACCAGAAAGTCCTGGTTCTTGACCAAGATGTTTCTCATTGACATAAATACCACCAACACTCCCAGGACCACCATTTAAGTGTTTGTACGTACACCAAAAGGCAAAGTCAACACCCCATTTGGACAACTCATGTGGAATGGAACCAATGGAGTGACATAAGTCAAAGCCAACAACTATCCCTCGTTCATGTGCTACTTGTGTAATCTTCTGCATATCTAAAATTTGACCGCTACGGTAAAGGACACTTGGAAGAATAATTACTGCGATATCCTCTGTCATGGCAGTAATGATATCCTTTGTTTCTAGGAAATGACCATCTTTGCTTTTAACTTGAACGAGATGTTCATCCGGTAAGTATCCCTTCAACAGAAGTTGACTCTTAATCGCGTATATGTCTGAAGGGAAATTTAATTCATCTGCTAGAATCTTTGTCTTTTTCCCTTTAGGTTTATAAAAACTAGCAAGGAGTTGGTGCAGGTTAGTAGTGGTGGAGCCAGTAGCAATAAGTTCCTCAGGTTTACCCCCGAGAAGGCTTGCAAATTGATTTCCGATTTTCTCTGATAAATAAAACCAGGGATGCTTTCCTTCCGTCCAGCCATCAATCGCTAGTGTTTTCCAGGAATCAAGGATAGTTAGTACACTTTTCTCAGAGCGTTTGGATAATAATCCTAAAGAATTTCCATCCAAATATATCTTATCGGTTGAAACATAAAATTCTTTTCGGAAATTATTTAAAGAATCATGTTGATCGAGAACTCGACTGTATTCTCTACTTGTATTCACTAAATTCACCTCTGTTTCTTTTGGTAAGCATTTTTCATATTCATTGTAACAAAAATATTTAGTTTTTTAATAATAATTGAAAAAAATAAATAATATGTTTATACTGATGTCAGATATATGAAATGGCATTTCATATATTGAAACGGAGGGATGGGTAGAACCATGTACGTGTCAAATAAGGTAAAGGACTTACCACCGTATCTTTTTTCTAAGTTCCAGAAAAGAAAAGAGGAATTAAAGGCAAAAGGTGTGGATGTTATCGATTTAGGAATTGGGGCACCAGACCTACCAACTCCAAAGTTTATTATTGATAAGCTTTGTGAAGAGGTACAACATTCTGCTAATCACCGATATTCACCCTATGATGGTAGTAAAGAATTTAGGGAAGCAGTGGCTTACTTTTACAAGAATCATTATGGGGTAGAGTTAGATCCAGAGACAGAAGTGTTAACATTAATCGGTTCTAAAGAAGGTATTGCAAATCTTATTCAAGCTGCTATAAATCCTGGTGATACGGTGCTTATTCCAGATCCAGGATATCCGGTTTATCAAACTGCGGTACACTTAGCTGGTGGTAAAAGTACGTATCTTCCGTTGAATACACAAAAAGGCTATGTACCAATGTATGACCACGTATCAGATCAGGATAAACAGAATGCCAAGCTAATGTTTCTAAATTACCCAGGTAATCCAACGGCAGCTACTGTTGAATTAAAGACTTTTTTGGAAGCGATTACATTTGGTGAACAAAATAACATAGTAGTTATCCATGATGCTGCATATGACTTAGTTACGTTTGATGGCTATAAGTCACCAAGTATTCTTCAAGTACCAAATGCGAAAGAAATCGCTGTCGAGTTTGGTTCATTATCCAAGAGCTTTAACATGACTGGATGGCGGATTGGGTATGTAGTAGGGAACAAGGAATTGATTAAAGCTCTTCACACGTATAAGAGTAATATCGATACTAGCCAATTTCTAGCCATTCAAAGAGCTGCAGCACTAGCTTTAAGAAGCAATTTATCAGATGTAGAAAAACATAGTGAAATATTTAAGGAAAGAATGGAACGAATGTATCAAGGTTTAACAGAAGCTGGTTTTCAAGTTGAAAAGCCACGGGGTTCGATATTTATTTGGCCAAAGATTCCTGCAGGGTATACATCAGCAGAATTTGCAGAAAGACTTTTGGAGGAAGCTGGGGTGATTGTAACTCCTGGTACAGCCTTTGGCCCTTCTGGGGAAGGGTATATTCGAATATCTTTATCAGTAGATTTAGAACGTATTGATGAAGTAATTAATAGAATAAAGGAATTTACAAGTAAGGGTGTGAAATCGTCATGAGTACGGGGATAAAAATAAGAATGAACGCAGCACAGGCAATTGTAGAATGTATGAAAAGAGAAAGCATAAATAAGGTATTTTGTGTACCAGGTGAAAGCTACTTACCTCTCTTAGATGCACTATATGACGAACCATCCATTGATCTGGTTTCAGCAAGGCATGAGGGCGGAGCATCGTTTATGGCGGAAGGATATGCGAAAGCTTCTCATAAACCAGGTGTAGTACTTGCGACAAGAGGGGTTGGGGCTGCTAATCTAACCATTGGGGTTCATACAGCTTATCAGGACTCCACACCAATGGTTGTTTTCCTTGGGCAGGTGCATAGTAAGTTTCGTGGTCGTGAAGGATTCCAAGAAGTAGATTTGGATCAATTTTTCAAACCGATAACCAAATGGGCAGTTGAGGTAAAGGATCCAGAGAGAATGCCGGAACTTGTTGGAAGAGCATTTCGAATTGCTCGTTCTGGAAGACCAGGGCCAGTAGTTGTTTCTCTCCCTGAGGATGTGCTTCCAATTGAAACGGAAATGCATTTTGGTCCAGTAATAACCATACCAAAACCAGCACCTTCTAATGAAGAGGTTATTTCAATGGAGAGCTTCCTCCTAAAGTCTAAAAAGCCACTTATTATTGCAGGTGGTGGCGTTAAACTTTCCCAAGCAGAGGAAGAATTAATTAGCTTTGCTGAAAAACTACAAATTCCAGTAATGGCTGCTTTTCGTCGGCATGATGTTTTTCCAAATAACCATGATTTATATGCTGGACATTTAGGCTTAGGGACACCAAAACAGGTAATTGAAACGGTCAAGGAAGCGGATTTGGTTATAGCGCTGGGAACGAGGTTGTCAGAAGTAACAACACAAGATTATTCCCTGTTATCTCCAGACCAAAAGCTAATTCATGTTGATATTGAACACGATGTGATTGGAAAGGTTTATCCTCCTGATTTGGCCATAATAGCAGATATGAAAAAGGCGTTAGAGGCATTTGAGGAGATAAAGCTAAATAGTATATGGGCAACATGGGCTGAAGAAAGTCGTCTTCGTTATGAGACTGTAAGTAGATTGGTAGTGACTGACAAAGAAGTCATCAATATGCATGTAATTCAAGCTCTTGTAGACATGTTACCAGCGGATGCATTAATCACGAATGATGCTGGAAACTTTGCAGGGTGGCTACATGGATTCTATCCCTTTACAGAAAAGAATACTTATGTTGGACCGACTTCTGGAGCAATGGGCTACGGGCTACCAGCAGCAATTGGTGCAAAGCTAGCTTTATCGAATAGGGTAGTTGTTTCGCTTTCAGGTGATGGTGGTTTTATGATGACGTTCCAAGAACTTGAGACAGCTGTAAGAGAAAAGGTGCCAGTAATTGCACTAGTATTCAACAATAATAGTTATGGAACCATCCGTATGCACCAGGAAATGCATTATCCAGAAAGAGTGATTGGAACTGATTTAGGTGCGGTTTCCTTTACTTCCTTGGCGAATGGCGTTGGAGCACAAGGATTCACGGTACATACGATCAGTGACTTCCAACATGCTCTAAATCAAGCATTGAATAATGATCTGCCATCAGTTATCGAAATCATGACTGATGTAGAGAATATCTCGGTTTCATCAAGCCTATCATCATTGAGGGGATAAGCCAATAACATATAGAAGTAAATAATATTAGGAGGTTATTACGAATGGTAGAAGTAAAAACAAAAAAACTAACAAACTTTATTAATGGAGAATGGGTGAATGTAGAAAAGACTACACCTGTTATTAATCCTGCAACTGGCGAAACAATTCTAGATGTTCCATTATCAGATGCAGATAGTGTAAATGCGGCAGTTAAAGCTGCTAAGATAGCACAAAAAGATTGGGCATTAGTTCCAGCACCACAGCGTGCGGAAGTATTATATCGAGTAGGTTATTTATTAAAAGAAAGAAAAGAAGAATTATCTCAGCTTCTAACAATGGAAAATGGCAAGGTTATTGAAGAAGCACGTGGGGAAGTTCAAGAAGGAATTGACATGGCGTTTTATATGGCAGGAGAAGGGCGTCGGTTATTTGGGCAAACAACACCTGCTGAACTAAAAGATAAATTTGCAATGAGCATACGTGCCCCAATTGGAGTAGTTGGTATTATAACTCCTTGGAACTTTCCAATCGCAATCGCAACCTGGAAGTCGTTCCCGGCAATTGTTGCTGGTAATGCAGTGGTATGGAAGCCTGCAACAGAAACGCCAATTATGGCGTATGAGCTAGCAAAAATCTTTGAAGAGGCTGGCCTACCAAAAGGTGTTATTAACGTTGTATTTGGTAGTGGGTCTGAAGTTGGTGATGCTATGGTTCATCATGACGATATTCGCGTGATCTCTTTCACGGGGTCAAATGATGTTGGACGTAATATCGCCGCAGAATGTGGTCGCCAACTGAAAAAGGTTTCCTTAGAAATGGGCGGGAAGAACGCAGTAATTGTCATGGATGATGCAGACTTAGATCTAGCAGTAGAAGGTATTTTATGGAGTGCCTTTGGAACAAGTGGCCAGCGCTGTACGGCATGTAGTCGTGTAATTGTTCATGAAGATGTGAAAGAGGCATTGGAGGAACGCTTACTAGTTGCAATGGAAAAATTAACAATTGGTAATGGATTAGATTCTGCCAATAAAGTTGGACCAATCATTAATAAAGCAGGTATCGAAAAAATTAAACAATATATTGAAATTGGAAAAGAAGAAGGTGCAAAACTCCTCGCCGGTGGATATGAGTTAACAGAAGGGGACCATGCAAATGGAAGCTATTTTGCACCAACATTATTTACAAATGTTAAAGGATCCATGCGCATCGCTCTAGAAGAAATCTTCGGTCCAGTAGTTTCACTAGTTCCAGTAAAAAGCTTTGAAGAAGCTATCGAAGTAAATAATAGTGTAACATACGGCCTTTCAAGCTCTATCTTCACAAGAGATGTAAACCGAGTATTCAAAGCACAACGCGACCTAGACACAGGAATCGTTTACGTAAACGCCGGAACAACCGGAGCAGAAATCCATCTACCATTCGGAGGAACAAAAGGCACAGGTAACGGCCACCGTGACTCCGGCACCCAAGCCCTAGACGTCTACACCGAATGGAAATCAGTATACGTGGATTACAGCGGTAAATTGCAACGTGCACAGATTGATGTGGAGTAATGTCCGAATTAATTTTTATTAATTTCACGTTATTAATCGAAGAGGAAAATTAAGTGATTGCACTGAGCGGCCCGAATACACGGAGACTCCCGCGGGAACAGTGGCAAGGGTGAGACCCCACAGAGCTTTAGCTCGAGGAGGCTCACCGCCACCCGCAGGAAAGCGGAGTGTATTCGGGACGCGGGTAGCATAAGACAATTAATATATTTCACAAAAGGAGTGATTCGATGAAAATCGGAGTACTAGGATCAGGATTAATGGGAAAAGAAGCCGCACGCGACCTAACACAAAGCGAAGGAATAACAGCAATAGGCCTAGCAGACATCGACCTAACACGCGCGCAAGAAGTAGTAGACCAATTAAACTCACCAAAACTAACTGCCTATCAAGTGAACGCATCAGATGAACAGGAACTAGCAAACTTCATGCGTCAATTTGACGTCATCATAAACGCGCTATTCTATTCCTTTAACGAAATAGTAGCAAAAACAGCAATCCAAGTCGGGGTAAACTCCGTTGATCTCGGTGGTCATATCGGACATATCACCGATAAGGTATTGGATATGCATGAAGATGCTGAAGTTGCAAACGTAACATTAATCCCTGACCTTGGCGTAGCACCAGGAATGATTAACATTCTTTCAGGCTATGGTGCTAGTAAATTAGATGAATTAACATCTATTAAACTATATGTTGGTGGAATACCGGTCAAACCAGAGCCGCCACTTGAGTATTACCATGTGTTTTCAATGGAGGGTCTGTTCGACCATTACACAGATCCATCCCTTATTATTCGAAACGGGGTAAAACAGGAAGTCCCTTCATTATCAGAGGTAGAGCGACTTCATTTTGAAAAGTTTGGTCCATTAGAAGCATTCCATACCTCTGGTGGGACATCTACATTATCAGTCTCATATCCAGACATTGATACACTTGAATACAAGACCATTCGTTACCCAGGTCACGCGGAGAAGTTCCAATTATTAGTTGATTTAAATCTTACCCGCAATGATTATGAGGTTGAATTACGAGGTCAGAAGATTAATCCAAGGGAAGTTTTCTTAAAAGTTCTTGACCCGATTGTTGAACTAGGAGATAGAGATGATGCTGTACTTCTGCGTGTTGTTGTTTCCGGAATGAGGGCCGGAGAGGAAACAACTTATCAGTATGAAATGGCCACATTTAAAGATCGTGAACATAATGTAACGGCGATGGCAAGAGCAACAGCTAATACGATTTCTGTCGTTGCGCAAATGATTGGAAATGGAACAATTGCTAAGAAGGGTGTATACCCACCAGAGCAAAGTGTACCTGGTGATGTATACATTAACGAGATGGGCAAACGTGGTGTTCAAATTAAGGAATCCGTTCAAACCGCTAGTTCTAAAGTAAAGTCTTAAAGACAATCATCCCTCTGCATAAAACGTAGAGGGACCTTTTTCTAATTGCGAACGCAAGGGGAATAGAAATGAATCAAAGTGTAAAGAAAGCACTTAATCTATTAAATTTATTCAATGAAAAAAACTATGAACTTTCACTAAAGGAAATTTCCAAACGATCCAATCTTCCAAAGCCAACAGCCTATCGTCTACTTACGACCCTTGAATCGATGAACTATGTTTATAAAGTAAAGGAAAATGAGCATGATAGTCGTTATCGACTTGGGCTTAAGCTTTTAGAGTTAGGCCAACTTGTTTCCGACCAATTGGAGGTTAGGAGAATAGCTTTTCCTTATATGGAAAGCCTAGCAAATGATATTCAAGAGGCGGTGCACCTTGTAGTAACGAACCATAACGAAGCAACTTATATTGAGAAGGTCGAAAGCTCAAAGGCTATACGATTATATACGAGGATAGGTAAGAACTCTGCTCTATATGTTGGTTCAGGACCAAAACTTTTATTAGCGAATCTATCCAAGGAAAAACAAGAGATTATTCTAAATCAAGCAGAAGCAGAGGGAAGAATTAATCGTGAAGAATTTGAACAGGAACTTCACAGCATACGCTTAGATGGTTATTCTTACAGCAATGGTGAACAAGATGAAAATACAACAGGCATATCATTTCCAATCTATGATTATCAAAGCCGTGTTGTCGCAGCATTAACGATTAGTGGTCTGTCTACTTATTTCGAAGGTGATAATCTAAATAAAATCAAAATGAAATCAGAAGAAACGGCCGCAATAATATCTAGGAAACTAGGGTTTCGTGGTTTCGTCCAAGGAGTGGTAGACTAAATGAATACCGTTTTTATTGCAGGACATGCTAGATTGCCATCTGGAATGGCTGCGCAAAATATGTATGAAACCTTAACCATCACTGCTGAAATTGATCAGAAATATGGCGTTATTGTGGCTGCAAGTTGTACGTTAGCTACAGAACATGGCCGAGACTTTGTCCATCATTTATTACGTGGGTACAGTTTGCAAGATGGTATAGAGGGACCTGTAAAAGATGTTAAAAGGTATTATATGGGGAAAGCTGGAAATGCGATTTCTTCTGCGTTAAAGGATTTATATAAGCAGTATGAGTTGTATTTGGAGAAGAGGGTCAATACCTCTTTAGAATAGAGAATATGATATCCATAAAAAGAAACAGAAACTATCAATTGCGATAGATTCTGTTTCTTTTTCACAATGCCCTTAGTAATTTGGTTAATCTAACCAAAGAAGCTAGAACCCACTTTTTTCTCTTGCTTTTTGAGTATCTCTAATATTTTTCTGAACCGTGATTGCTGCAAATATACTAAGAACGAATGACATTCCATAAAATCCTTTTTCACTTAATATAATACTTCCAGCATTATATAAACCAATTGCTATTAATGCGATTGCTATGACTAATGCAAGCCAACTAATGCCATAGTAAATATTCGTAACCGGTACCCCTTCTTCTTTGTCCCTGACAGCTTTTTGTAAGGAGACTGCAGCATATAAACCAAAGACTAAAACGGCAAAATAATAACCTTTTTCATTCAACTCCATGCCTGCATTAAACAAACCAATAAAGTAAGCAGATACACCAATTAACAGTGCAGCCCATGAAGCCCCTTTAAATGCAGCAGTTGGCTCACCTTCCACACGTGGTATTTCCGGTCTGGTTTTCTCAGTCTCATCTTTTTCCATTAATACTTCTTTCAGGTCAGACATCACTTTTCCCCCTTGTAAAATCAAAAGTAATTTACTATTAATGTTGACTTCATGATAATAATAGATAATTCGATAATAACATAATAGTTTAATAATTATTATGGGGATTTCTACCCATAAACGGTAAATTCGTATAGTTTATCTGTAAAACACTAAGGTGATTGTATAATTCGGAATATTTGTTAGAATAAAGAAGGTGAAATAGTTTGAGTAACATGTGTCATAATAACTAAAAATTTTGGACAATCTGCTTCATTTGGAGAGGAAAAGTTGCAATTAGGAGATCCTGAGAGGGAAAATTATCCGTTTGATAAAAAGAAAACGATAAGTTCAATTCTATTTCAAATTGAACCTATCGTAACAAATTCATAAGCTTGGGTTAATGTTTAGTCTTTAACCAACTAGTGAACCTTTTCTATTTATCGTTGTTCCTGGATAATAAAAGCATCAGGAACGTAACGCTTTACTTTAGCAAGATGGTTTTCTGCATTATCTCGGTTCTCAAATGCTCCTGCTTGCACCCTATACCAAACTTTTCCGGAAATAGTAATGGAGTCAACAAAAGAATTGATATTTTCTTTCTTAAGAAAAGCTACACGACCTTCCGCATTATTTTTAGCTTGGAAAGATCCAGCAATAATACGGTATATGGAAGTTGGGGAAGGGGATGGACTAGATTCCTTTCGTTTAAGGTTGAATGCACGAGCAATACCATTCACATGCCCTTGGGCAACCGTTTGTCTCCAAGAGGCATCACGCATTAATGCAGCATCCTGAGCATTATCGATAAAACCATTTTCCGATAAAATAGCAGGCATAGAAGATTCACGCAAGACATGGAAATTAGCTTTTTTCTTACCACGGTTTTGTAGTCTGTTGACACTAGTTATTTCTTCATGAAGAATATTTCGGTATTTTGCTGTTTGGGAGGAGTCAGATAGAGCGCTATGAATGTAATCCTCATAGCCACGTGCAGATCCATTAAATGAATTACAATGAATGGATACAAAATAATCAGCACCCCATGCATTTGCTTCATTGGTACGTTGATTTAAGCTTTTAGTCGCATCACTAGTTCTACTCATTTTGACAGAAACATTCTCATACTGATTGGTTATGAGATTTCGAATCTTTAACGCTATATCGAGATTAATATCCTTTTCTTTTAAGCCATTTCCTTGTGCACCGGGGTCTGTTCCACCATGACCGGGATCAAGGTATAATTTCATTTCTTTCCCTCCTTGTTCATAAATTATCTTACGTGATAGTTTATTCTTCATTTTAAGTAGCTATTGGACAAACATCTTGACTTTTGCTAATTTCCACGATTGTTCTAGGATATTAATCTAATCGTATAAGTACGAAAGGTAGAAAGGTAGATAAAGAGAGAATGAAAATTATTGATACATATCGTTCTTTTCCAGATAATCCAACATTATCAAGTTTAAGAGCGTATTATAATAATTTCCCAGATATCTTTGAGTTTTATTTTCAGGTTCATTGTAAGAATACAGATGATAGGTTAAATCAAGCCATTCGAATGTACTCCTCTGATTGGGATTCTATTAAGGAGGTGCATGATTGTATTGGTAATCTGATAGAGATTGTAGTTCAAGGATACCAATCTAACTATCAACTTCAATTTCCAATTGCTGTGAACCTAATTGTCGGTGCATACGGTTCTAATGGCTATACGAATCATCAAATTATCCCAGATATAACGTTGGCAATCGAACGATTAGAGCCTGAGGAGGATTCTTTGAAAGTACTTATTGCACATGAGTTTGGTCATGCTGCACATCATATCATTTCTAATAATCATCAAATGGATTGGAAGTCTGTTCAGTGGGACCATCCATATACCTGGTTATTACAGGAAGGTACTGCAACTCATTTTTCGAAGCAAATTGTCCGACTTTTAAAAGAGTCTATTTATTTTTCTTATGATAATGATGGGGACGAGTGGTTGAAATTTGCTAAGAATAATAAACAAGAAATAATAAAAAGGTTTACTAGTGATCTATTAAGTAAGGAAAACAATCAAGAAATCTTCAAAGAGTGGTTTTCCATTCATGGTGGAACCACATTTGGTTTCTCACGGCTTGGATACTTTTTAGCAGATGCCATGTTTCAAGATTTTGTTAAAGAGATTGGAGAAATAAATACATTGCTTTTGTGGAAGGAAGATAACTTCTTCCAAATTGTAGAAGAATGGTTGAACAAAAACAGGGAATAGATTGGAGGATTTTAAATGTCTTATTCATGGAAAACGCGTACTCCAACTATCGAAAAATTCGTATTAACTATACAAGCTAAGATAAATGAAATTTGTAACCATACCATCGTTGGTATCTACCTTCATGGTTCTTTGACAATGGGAGGTTTTAATCCAGGACGAAGTGATATAGATATATTGGTAGTTACAAATGAACCAGTGTCAGGAATAACGAAAAAGAAATTAGCACAGCTTTTTGTTTTCCATTCTAATTCTCCTTATCCAATTGAAATTAGCTTTCTAAATACGAATCAACTACAAAAATGGCAACATCCATGTCCATTTGATTTTCATTATAGTGAGTATTGGAGAGAAAGGTATGAAAGCGATTTAGATAAGGGTACTGCTAAATTCATAAATGATGCAATACATGTGGACCCGGATTTAGCAGCTCACATTACAGTTTTGAATCACCGTGGGATATGTATGGAAGGAAAGCCAATTGCTGAAGTATTTCCTTCTATACCTAAAGAAGATTATATATCTTCTATTATGGGAGATTTTGAAGATTGCTTGGAGAATATTGTTGCAGATCCTATTTATTGCATATTAAACATGCTTCGTGTGTATTGGTATCTGAAAGATGGTGTAATCTCTTCTAAACAAGAAGCCGGAGAATGGGGGATGGAGATTTTACCAACTGAGCTGAAAATAACTATACAAAAAATTGTTAATGATTATTCTAGTAGAACAGATATTAGCAGAATCCATGAGACGGAACTTCTTAGGATAAAGAATTATGTTATAGGGGAAATGAAAAAGTTAACTATTACATAATATAAACAGTAACGAGGGGGAAACAGTATGTGGAAGCAAAGATTAATAGAAACAAATAGAGGGATATTTGAGTTATTCGAAAAGGGTGAGGGAGAGCCACTTGCTGTAACGCATCATTATAGTGCATATAATGAGAAGGGGAATTCATTTGCTAATCCTTTTACCAATCATTATCATGTATACCTCATTAATTTGAGGGGGGCTGGAAACTCTGAACAAGCTAAAAATGAGAACGAATATAGTATGGATAATGCTGTGTTAGATATGGAAGCAATCCGCGAAGCACTTGGAATTAAGAAATGGGGTTTTGCAGGACATTCAACAGGTGGCATGCTCGCATTAAAGTATGCAATTATACGTATGGAATCATTAACTAAAATCATTGCTGGTGGGGCAGCTGCTAGCTTTGAATACGGAGCAGATCCAGACTCTATTTACTGCAGTAAGAATCCGAATTTTAATAGAATAGTAGAAATTATGAATTTGTTAGAAGAGCCTACAACACCAATTGAAGAACGAAGAAAAATAGGATATGAATGGGCGCTAATGTCTTATCACTCAGAGGAAAAGCTTCAAGAATCTATGAAGAAGCCGAATAGTGGCAAGACAGTAGGGCCAAGATTAGATTATTTTAGAAAAGTAGAGTATCCAACGTATGATATCCGGGAAGAAATAAAATACATTTCAATCCCAAGTTATATTTACACTGGAAAATATGATTCCCAATGCCCAATGAAATTTGGTGTTGAGATAGCAGAATTAATCCCAAGTGCTTCGTTAACTATATTTGAGGAGAGTAATCATAATCCTTTTTCAGAGCAAGAAGAGAAGTTTGCAGAATTTGTTTTACAAACTCTATAAAAGATGGGGAGAACAAAATCAAATTTGATACATATAGACCCATTTTGTCATCTAGACTCCTTACACACTTGAGTAATTTTTAATTTTCTTTTGGCCAAACTATACAATAACATTGACTATATTGTGGCTCAGGAATAAAATGTTTACTACAGGAAACATTTTAATAATTATTCTAAAGTAATTTATTAAGGAGTTCTTTATCATGATGGATTTTTTTGAGCAATTTAGCCCTACTACACAAGCTTTTATTGCCACATTGTTTACTTGGGGGATGACAGCTCTAGGTGCAGCATTAGTTTTTGCTACGAAAACCTTAAATCAAAAATTATTAGATGGTATGCTGGGATTTGCAGGTGGTGTCATGATCGCTGCTAGTTACTGGTCACTTTTAGCACCTTCCATTGAAATGTCAGAAAACAATGCGATAGCATCTTGGTTTCCAGCAGCATTTGGTTTTTTATTAGGAGGATTCTTTTTATGGGGAATCGATAAAGTGTTACCTCATTTACATCCTAATACACCAATTGGCAAAGCGGAAGGACGTCGTCACCATCAGCAAAAAAGAAGTACATTATTGGTGCTTGCCATCACCCTTCATAATATACCTGAAGGGTTAGCGGTTGGGATTGCCTTTGGGGCTCTTGCAAATGCTGGACCAGAAGCATCTTTAGCAGGCGCAATTACATTAGCACTTGGAATCGGAATTCAGAACTTCCCTGAAGGTGTCGCGGTATCAATGCCACTCCGTGCAGAGGGAATGTCTCGAGGAAAAAGCTTCATGTACGGACAATTCTCTGGAATGGTTGAACCAATTGCGGCAGTAATAGGGGCAATCGCGGTATCATTTATCGAACCACTACTGCCATATGCACTAAGTTTTGCAGCTGGTGCCATGATCTTTGTAGTTGTTGAGGAAGTAATTCCAAGCTCACATGAAAAAGGGAATAAAGATTTAGCCACGATGTGTTTAATGATTGGGTTTGTTTTGATGATGATCTTGGATGTAGCTTTCGGTTAAAAAGTCTTAAGGACGCTCAAGTTTGGGTCTGAAAATTAAATTAGGTTAAAGTGAAATAATGCTATACTACAAAATAGATCTTCTAGATAATGGAAGGTCTATTTTTTTTCGTTATCTTCAACAAGAAACGTTAACAGAGTCTTTTGATAAATGTTGTAACTTTTATCAAAGTCATCCGTTGATTAAGTAAATAGAAAAATAATAGATTGAGAGGATATGAGGTCATGGACCTGCAGATAAGGAAAGGGCAGATTAATGATTGGTATCGTGAATATAGCAATGATGTGTATAATTATGTTTATTTTTTAATAAGTGATCACGAGCATGCCAAAGATATTCTCCAAGAAACTTTTCTGCGTGCTTACAGCAGCATTGATTCTTTCAGGGGTGAAAATGTTAGAGGCTGGCTATTCCGGATTGCAAGAAATCTTACTATTGATGATATACGAAAGAAGAAACCGATTGCCTATTTCTTAGATTCCATTCCAGTTATTAAAGCAGCTGATTATACACCAGAGCAATTTGCGATACTTAATGAATCAGAACAGGAGCTTTATCTGGCGCTGAGTAAATTGAAGCTTGCTTATCGGGACGTTATTGTGTTGCGAAAGATTAAGGAGTTTTCTATTCATGAGACAGCGGCAATTCTTGGATGGACTGAAAATAAGGTGAAAGTAAATTTATTTAGGGGCATGAAAGCTCTTCGAAAAGAATTGGAAAAGGAGAATTTTAGCCATGAGACAATATGATGATTTGAATCCAGGGTTAAAATCGTTGAATCAGAGATTTGTGCTGCCAGAACAAGAACAATCCAAAATTTTATCAGAGATTAATTTGAATATGAATAAACCACAAAAAAAACGTACACCGTTTCAATGGAAGTATTATGTAGCTTCAGCTATGGCGGTGTTATTATTAGTAATCATTGCGCTTCCTTTATTAAATGGGAACCTAGATCTTACAAGTGATAATAGAACTGAAATAACACAAGGAATTTCAGAGGAAAATTCCATATCAACAGTTGCCGAAGACTCAGAAGAAGTGAGATATACTTTTAATGTTAAAAACAATCTTCCCTATGATATATACTCGATGACTTTAGAAGTTTATCAAAATGGAAAACTAATCGCTTCACCTACTAGTTTGTATGCTGATGGGTCCCCAATTAAAAAGGGAGATGTCTTCGATTTTCAGTTTTTAGAACATGATGGACTTGAAACTGGGCAAGCTGAATTAGAATTATTTGTTGCAGTAGAACCTCCGAATAATGGGGCAGAAGAGATTTATATAGCACCTAAGATATCCATACAAGTTACCAATCAAAAAGAATATGAATTTGAACTTAATGGAAATTCATTGAGTAAATACATCAATATTAAAAAGATGGGTACAAGTTTGCCAAGTGATATACCTAATTTTGTCCTAGATAGTGATTTCATGGGAATTGATTGGAACCATAAAGCGGAAAGGCTTAACCATAATATTATCGGAAATCAAAATAAATCGGGTATTATAGGTGCTGAAATGCCTAGCTTAGATGGACAAAAATGGATGTGGTATCTTTGGGGAGTTAATAATCCAACAAATACAAAATTAACTGTAGTCGGTTATCATAAAGATACAGAAACTGTTCATCAAATTCTAACAACTGGTTGGACAATTGAACTGGGAGGAGAAAATAATGGTGCGGATGCCCATATACCATCAAGTGTAAAAGTACCAGAACAAGGAGAATGGGCATTTCTTCTTTATACAAATGAAGAACTGTTTGATATTATAATTTTGGAAATCAATGAATAGTTTTATATTAAATCTGAAGCAGAAAACGTTGGAATAATTATTCCAACGTTTTCTGTTACTAGTGTCTTTTTGTATTGATTGCTAATCAGCGCATCTGACTTATATACTCTTTATTTACTTAATCAATCGCAATCGAAACTAACTTCTTCTCCAAAAATTCATCCATTCCGTGATGTCCGCCCTCTTTACCGCCACTACCAGATTGCTTAATTCCACCAAATGGCGCTTCTGGAACAGATGGGAAGACATCATTCACGCCAACCATACCGTAGTCTAATTTTTCCGCAACACGTAACGTGCGCGCAGTGTTTTGAGTGAAAATATATGCAGCCAATCCATAATCCGTATCATTGGCTTTTTTTATTACCTCATCTTCGTCTGTAAAGGTTTGGATCGGGAAAAGTGGTCCAAATGTTTCCTCATTCATAACAACCATATCATCCGTTGCGTGTTTAACAATGGTTGGAGGGCAGAAGTAACCTTTTAACTCGCCGTCCCATTTGTTTCCACCAGATACAATTTGAGCGCCTTTTTCTAGTGCATCTGCTAAATGAGCTTCTACTTTTTCACGAGCTTGCTCACTTATAAGTGGTCCAAGTTCTATTCCGTCTTCTAGCCCAGAGCCAACTTTCATCTTCTCTAGCTTTTCTTTTAATAAAGCAGTAAATTCATCTGCAATCGATTTGTGAACATATAAACGGTTCGCACAAATGCAAGTTTGCCCGTTGTTTCGGAATTTACTTGCGATAGACAATGTCGTAGCTTTGTCCAAATCAGCATCTTCAAAAGCAATAATTGGAGCATGACCGCCAAGTTCAAGCGATACTTTCTTCATCTGATCACTAGCTTCACGCATTAAGTATTTTCCGACAGCAGTAGAGCCAGTGAATGTTATAAGTTTAACATCTTTATTCGTAAGCATTTCTTTTCCGATTGCCTGTGCATCTCCGGTTACAAGGTTCACTACACCTGGAGGCATGCCGGCTTCCTCGAATATCTTCACAATTTCAATAGCTGATAGAGGAGTCTCAGGTGATGGTTTTAACACGGTAGTACAACCAGCAGCAAGTGCAGGACCTAATTTACGGGTAATCATGGATGAAGGGAAATTCCAAGGTGTGATTGCACCCACTACGCCGATTGGTTTTGGAATGACTAACATTCGCTTATGCTTAACTGAAGAAGGGATCCACTCCCCATAACCGCGAGAAGCTTCTTCTGCATACCAAAGTAAAAATCCTGCTGCACCTTTTACTTCGCCAATAGCTTCGTTCAATGGTTTTCCTTGTTCTTTTGTAAGAATTCCACCAAGACGTTTTGCATCTTTTCGCATTAGCTCTGCAGCTTTGTATAAGATACGTGAACGATGACGGCCAGTCATTTCACTCCATGCAGGGAATGCATGAGACGCAGCTTCAATCGCATCACGCGTTTCTTGTTGTCCGCCCAAAGCTACATCTGTAATGGGCTCTAGGGTTGCTGGGTTATAAACAGTTTGTGTTTTTGATTCGTCAACTTCACGCCATTCTCCATGAATGTAAATACTTTTCGTTAATGTTGAAATCATTTTCCATCCTCCCCAAAATTCTATTCGTATTACTATAAGTAAGCATAACGCACCTGCATTATTCTATCAATTTGCAGGTGCGATTTTAATCCGTTCAATTAAACTAATTCTTTATTCGGGTTCCATGCTGGTAGCATATTGTTTAAGGGCTTGTCGGTACGATAACCAAGGACATATTCTGCCTGCATGACCGTATGAATTTCACGCGTTCCTTCATAAATAACTGGAGCTTTAGAATTACGTAGGTAACGCTCCACTGGATACTCATCCGAATAACCGTAAGCACCATGGATTTGCATGGCATCATCTGCTGCTTTATTGGCAAAATCACAAGCCTGCCATTTTGCCAGAGATGTTTCTCTCGTGTTACGCTTTCCTTCATTCTTTAATTCTCCGGCACGATACACAAGCAGGCGGCTCATTTGCAGACCAGCTTCCATCTTTGCAATCATTTGTTGAACTAACTGGTGGCGACCAATTGATTTGCCAAAAGTTTCACGCTCATGGCAGTACTTTACACTTGATTCGATACAAGCCATGATTTGACCAACTGCACCAGCAGCAACTGTGAAGCGGCCGTTATCGAGTGCAGACATCGCGATTTTGAATCCTTCTCCTTCTTCACCAAGTAAGTTTTCAGCAGGAACTTTTACATTGTCAAAGAATAGCTCACCAGTATTACCAGAGCGAATACCATGTTTTCCTTTAATCGCTTTTGAAGAAAAACCATCCCATGTTCTATCAACGATAAAGGCAGAAATACCGTGATGTTTTTTTGATTTATCTGTATAAGCGAACACTAGGAAATGGTCAGCAACATCACAAAGGGAAATCCAAGTCTTAGAGCCATTCAAAATATAATGATCGCCATCTTTAACTGCTGTTGATTGTAAGGCAGCTACGTCAGAACCAGCACCTGGCTCTGTTAATCCGAAAGCACCAATTTTACTTCCTTCTGCTTGAGGGGTTAGGTATTTTTGTTTTTGTTCTTCATTTCCCCATTGCAATAGAGTCATAGAGTTTAATCCTGTATGAACAGAAACGGCAGTACGGAATGCTGTATCCCCACGTTCTAACTCCTCACACACAATGGCGAGGGCATTATAATCCATCCCACTACCACCGTATTCCTCAGGGATACAAACTCCCATTAGTCCAAGATTAGCTAACTTATTATAAATAGTAGGGTCGAATTGTCCTTCACGATCCCAATCCGTGATAAAGGGCATTATCTCTTTATCTACAAAACTTCTCACAGTATCCCGTAACATATTCTGTTCTTCTGTAAAATTAAAATTCATTTGTCATCTCTCCTATTAGTTTATATTAGATTTATGAATAGAATGTAAGATTTCCTCATTATGCTCGCCTGGGTTTGGAGGGTGATGTCTTAAGGTTGTTGGAGTCCGGGAAAGTTTTAGTGGACTACCAATCATTTTGATCAGACCAGCTGTTGGATGCCCCACTTCTAGGAACATCTCTCGAGCATGTAGTTGAGGATCTTTGGTTACTTCTTCTATATTCTGAATCGGGCCACAAGGAATATTGTTCTCATGACATTTATCCAGCCAGTAACTTGTTGGCTTTGTTAGTAAAATTTCTTGGATGAGTGGAATGATTATATCCCGATTTTCAACACGAGCAGGATTTGTTTTAAAACGTTCATCCTCACTATAGTGATCTTTCCCTAAAATTGAACAAAAAGCTTTGAACTGATTGTCATTTCCAACAGCAACCACCATTTCCCCATCCATCGTATTAAATGTTTGGTATGGGACAATATTGGCATGATGGTTACCTAGTCGGGAAGGGATTTTTTCTGACATCAGGTAATTACTTCCGATATTAACTAGTGCACTGATAGCAGTATCGTAGAGAGAGAGGTCCAGCTTCTGTCCTTTGCCGGATTGCTCTCGTTCTAGTAGTGCGGCTTGAATACCAATTGCCGCATACAATCCTGTTAAAATATCAGTAATTGCTACACCAACTTTTTGCGGACCGGATTGTTCATCACCTGTTATACTCATCAACCCACTCATTCCTTGGATAATAAAATCATATCCAGGTAAATCCTTATATGGACCTGTTTCCCCAAAACCAGTAATAGAACAGAAAACGATTCCCGGATTGATTTTGGAAAGCTGTTCATAATCAATTCCGAAGCGCTCCATCGTTCCAGTTTTGAAGTTATGAATAACAACATCTGATTCTTTAACAAGACTTTTAATCGTTTCAATGCTTTCTTGTGACTTTAAGTTGAGCGTGATACTTTTTTTATTTCGGTTTGCGCAAAGATAATAGGCACTTATGTCATTCTGGAATGGTGGTCCCCATTTTCGAGTTTCATCACTGCCACCAGGTGCTTCCACTTTGATAACCTCAGCACCGAGATCCCCAAGAATCATCGTGCAATAAGGGCCAGCAAGTACCCGAGTTAAATCAAGAACTCTTATATTCTCTAAAGCTCCTGACACGGCTTCACTCCTTTCTTAAAATTTGCATTAAAAAAGCCAATCCAAAATGAACACAGCTAATTGCTGTAATCCATAATGAACTGGCTTGAGGCTTGTTGATACAGATCAGGATTTGAACTGTGAACAAGCTAGGCAGTAAGTTAAATGATTTAATTTAAGGAAAGGTCATGTGGGATAGTGATGCAATCACTTTAACATGACTCTTTATTACAGTTTAATGTATTCTGAAAAATTTGTAAATAGGTATTGTGTAAATTTGATCAGGTGATTATCGGCTGGGAGAGTAACTATCCGCCATTCCTCAGAAATATCGGCCAGGAAAAATAACTATCCGCCATTCCTCAGAAATATCGGCCAGGAAAGGTAATTATCCGCCGTTCCTCAGAAATATCGGCCAGGAAAGGTAATTATCAGCCATTACTCAGAAATATCGGCCAGGAAAAGAAACTATCCGCCATACCTCAGAAATATCGGCCAGGAAAGGTAACTATCCGCCATTCCTCAGAAATATCGGCCAGAAAAGGTAACTATCCGCCATTCCACAGAAATATCGGCCAGGGAAAGAAACTATCCGCCATTCCACAGAAATATCGGCCAGGGAAAGAAACTATCCGCCATACCTCAGAAATATCGGCCAGGAAAAGTAAACATCAGCCATAAACTAACATAGCAAAAAAAACGAGAGCTAGTGCTCCCGTTCTACATTATTTTGCTGCTTTTTCAAGCTTTGAAATCATCTTAATAGCTTTACCAGTACCAATCGCAACAGATTCTAAAGGATTTGGTGCTAAATGAACTGGTACAGATAGTTCATTTGCAAGCCATTCTTGCATACCTTTTAATAAGGAACCACCGCCAGTAATGACTATTCCGTGATCAACGATGTCACCACTTAGTTCAGGCGGACAATTTTCTAGTGTTACACGGATTGCATGTAAGATACGTTCAAGAGATTCTTTAATTGCTTCATATACCTCATGGGAAGAGATAGAGATTGTTTTTGGTAAACCAGTAACCATATCTCGACCACGAATATCTACAAACTCTTCTTTATGATTAGGATGTGCATGACCGATTTCCATTTTTACATTTTCAGCAGTACGTTCACCAATTAAAATATTGTATTTCTTGCGGATGTACTGAATAATTTCATCATCCATCTTATCTCCACCAACTCTAACAGAACTAGAAGATACTACTCCACCAAGAGAAATAATTCCTATTTCTGCGGTACCTCCACCGATATCAACAATCACGTTAGCAATTGGTTCGTCAACTGGTAGGTCTGCGCCAATCGCTGCTGCTACAGGTTCTTCAATTAAATGAACGTTTTTGGCACCATAGCTTGTTACTGCATTATGAATAGCTCGTCTTTCAACGGTTGTACTACCAGATGGTGTACAAACAACAACATTTGGCTTACGCATGGACATGCCGAGTATTTTACTAACTTTTCTTAGGAAAGCTTTTAACATTTGTGCAGTTATTTCATAGTCCGCAATAACACCATCTCGTAACGGACGAATCGGTACAATATTTCGTGGAGTTTTACCAATCATTTCTTTCGCTTCTTGACCAACTGCTACGACTTGCTTTGTATTAATATCGATTGCTACAACCGATGGTTCATTTAATATAATTCCTTTATTTTTTGAATAAATAAGTATATTTGCAGTTCCTAAATCAATTCCAATTTCTGCATTTGAAAACATAATGAGTTCCTCCAATGATGACAAATAGTAGTCCTACTTATAACGTTCTATTTCGACATAAATTTTATGGGTGTTAAAAGACAATATAATCTTATTATCTACAAGCTAGTTAACATTTATTAGCAATTATTGGGTTAAGTCTAATAAAATAACGCTACTATATAAAATAAGGTATATTTCGTGGGAACTCAAGTTTCAATTGCTTTACATTTTAGATTAATTGTAATAAAACTGGAAAATTCATATGTAAAGAAACATGCGATAATGAAAATAATAGTTGTCGAATTCTTGTAGAAAATGGAATGAAGGAGTGATTCTTCTTGAAAACTAAATACATACGAATAGGATTACTCTTTATATTAATTACAATTTTTGTAATGCCAGGATTCATGTCTGCAGAAAGTAAAGAATTTTTTCAACGGTACTTTTTCAAAGATGGAACTTTTTATAACTATACCGCAACTACCATGGAAGACTATTTTATAATACCAAAAGAAATAGAACATGATTTTTTTGCACAGATAAACTGGAAAGAATTAAATGAACAGGTTTTGGCTTTGAAAGAAGAAAAAGAGATCGAAAAGAGTGAGCCGGATAATCATGTTCCAAAATACAAAAGACAAGAGGCTAAGAAAGAAAAATCAAAAGTAGAAGAGAAACCGACTAAAGAAAACCATCAAAAGCCTAATAAAGGGTCCCAGGAAAAAGTAATTGTCAATCAAGCTGAATATGAACAAGAGGTCCTCAGACTTACTAATATAGAAAGAGAAAAGCAGGGATTAAAGCCATTAAAGCTAGATGAAAAATTAGCTGTAGTTGCACGAGAAAAGTCGCTTGATATGGCATCCAATAGCTATTTTTCACATGATAGTCCAACATACGGTTCGCCCTTTGATATGATGAATCAATTTGGAATAACGTATTACTCAGCAGGTGAAAATATTGCAAAGGGGCAAACTACACCACAAGAAGTTGTCCAGGCTTGGATGGATAGTGAAGGGCATAAGGAAAACATTCTACATTCTGATTTTACTCATATAGGAATTGGCTTTTCCGAGAATGGATTTTATTGGACTCAGCATTTTATTAAACGTCTTGAAAACACAGTTAATCAAGAAGAATTTGAAAAACAAGTAGTGGATTTAACAAATAAGGAGAGGGAAAAGCATGGATTAGCACCATTGTCAGTTGATACAAAGCTTGCCGAATCCGCCCGTACGAAGTCATTAGATATGGCTGAACATGATTATTTTGATCATACAAGTCCAACATATGGTACGCCTTTTGACATGATGGATCAATTCGGTGTTACGTATGATACGGCAGGAGAAAATATAGCAAGAGGCCAATTTACTCCTGAGGAAGTTGTGCAGGCATGGATGAATAGTGAAGGTCATCGTGAAAATATATTAAATGCTAATTATACACATATCGGAGTAGGATTTGTGAAAGAGGATATTGTATGGACACAGCAATTTATTGGAAGGTAGATAAAGGGGACAGTAATTCAATGGATTACTGTCTTTTTTAAAATTATAGTAGTAAGAATTTTATGATAAAATAAATTGTATTGGAGGGATATGATGAAAAAGAACTATGTAATTGCACTATTAAGTTTAACTTGTTTTCTGCTGGCTTACCTTAGCTCATCCCTTTATAAAGATATAAAAGACATGAAAATTGAAGCTGGCATTCACTATAAATATTCAGTAGATGATACTCGTTATTTGCTTACAACAATTATGGAAACGAATATGGAGGAAGCGATACAGACAGAACATGGGAAACAATTTTTATCAAATCTTTATAGTCAATTGTGGGATAAAGTAGAGTTGTTTCATGAATCACCGAATCGTATTAGTGAAGTAGGAAATATGCTTTGGGAGATTGGCGAAGTGTTAGAAAAGTCATCAAAACAAGGAACGATTACAGAAGAGGAAGAATTTTTCATTAAGGAACATGCAAAAATGATAAAATTAATTTTGGTAGACATATACGGATTTGCGGGACAAGATGTTACTTGGTATGACCTTTTTAATGAGAGTGAACGAAGTAAGGAAATTAATAAGAAAATAGATCAACGTATTAATGGGGATTATTAATGTGTGAGGGAAATGCAACTAACCAATTGCGCTTTTCTCAGCTGAAATAGTTGGTTAATAATTGTTCCTTTATCATCAACGAAGTATAATGAATTGTTGGGGGGAACGTTATGTTATTTACAATAAAAATATATACATATTCTGTATTATTAGTATTAGGTAGTATCTTTAAATTACAAAAGGCAAAAAAATTATTCCAGCTGCCAACAACGGTTGAAATAAGAAAAGAGATTTTTGAAACTCCACAGAATGTTTCAGCAAAGGTTTTGAAAAAAGCAGGTACAAGTGTCCATGTCACTGGAAGAGAAAATATTCCAGACGAAGCTGTACTATATGTTGCAAACCATCAAGGAATATTCGATATTTTAGCTTTTCTAGGACACTTAGGAAAACCTATTGGGTTTATTGCCAAAAAGGAAATTAACAAGCTTCCTATCATTCGAACTTGGATGGGACTGTTAAATTGTGTTTTTATAGACCGGACAGACCGCCGTCAGTCTATGAAGGCAATAAATCAAGGAATTGAAAATTTGAAAAATGGGTATTCTCTTGTCGTTTTTCCTGAGGGAACAAGAAGTAAGGGGACAGCGTTAAGTGAATTTAAACCAGGAAGTCTCCGTTTAGCAACAAAAGCTAATGTCCCAATCGTTCCAGTAACAATCTATGGAACGTATAAAATGCTAGAGGAAAATAATGGACAGGTGAAGGGCGCATCAGTAAGTATGATCATCCATGAACCAATTTTTCCAGAGAGTTATCAGTCATTAAAGAGTGCAGAGCTTGCTGAAAATCTTCAGGATATTGTTGCAACTGGCTTGCCACAATAATACGCGAGAAATTAAAGAGGATTTAGTAGTCACCACACGATAGTATACATCCGGGCATATAAAAACAGTGAGGACAAAAGTTACCCCACTGTTTTTTATTAAACATAACATTATCCCTTAAGTAACGAAGCATACTAGAAATATGATTTTATGTTCTTTTAGAATTTGAGGTGAATTCATGTGGTTCAAGGTACAGTGAATTTAAACACGCAATTAGACAGAGAATGGATACAAGAGTATGTGGATGATTGGGTTCGGTTTTACCGTAAGGCAACAAAAGAAGGAAAAGTGGCCACGTATATTCCTGTATTGGCAGAGGCAAACCCAGAACATCTTGGGATTTCCATACATGGGAAAAATGGTATGGTAATTAGCTCCGGAGATGTTGATGTTGTTTTTACAATACAAAGTATATCGAAAGTACTTACATTTATTGTTGCTTGTATGGAAAGAGGAGTTAGTTATGTACTAGACAGAGTAGATGTAGAACCAACGGGTGAAGCATTTAACTCGATTATGCATTTAGAGATGAAAAGTTTAAACAAACCTTTTAATCCATTTGTAAATGCAGGTGCCATCACGGTTACATCTATGTTGGAAGGGAAAAATTCTCAAGAAAAACTAAACCCTGTTTTTGATTTATTGGAGAAAATAGTTGGCTATCGTCCAATCATCAATCAACAGGTATTTAAATCAGAAGATGAGACTTCCGCCAGAAATCGGGCAATCGGCTATTATTTATTGGAAACTGGTTTATTAGAATCAGATCTCGGAGTAACATTAGAAACCTACTTCAAGCAATGTTCCATTGAAACGACAGTCAATGATTTAGCTAGAATTGGCTTAATTTTGGCGAATGATGGATTAGACCCTGAGAGTGAGGAAGAGATTATCCCACGACAAATTGCTCGAACAACAAAAGCATTAATGCTAACATGTGGGATGTATGATGCATCGGGGAAATTTGCAACGTATGTTGGTATTCCTGCAAAAAGTGGTGTATCGGGTGGGATTGTAGCACTTGCTCCACCAAGGGTCCGACCAATGCAGTTTCCTTTTATTGATGGATGTGGTATTGGGGTTTATGGGCCTGCGCTTGAGGATAGAGGAAATAGTATAGCGGGGATGAAACTGTTAAAGCATATAGCATCACAATGGGATTTAAGTATTTTTTGATTGGGGGACTTTCTATGTGTGGAAGATATACCATGCTAGCTGACGAACTTGAAATTCTAGAGGAATTTGGAATCGAACAAGAAATAGGAGATTATCATCCAAGCTACAATGTAGCACCTGGCCAAAATGTTCTAGCAGTTATTCATGATGGGAAAAAGAAACGAGCAGGTTATTTGCGCTGGGGACTTGTACCTTCATGGGCCAAGGATGAGAAAATCGGCTATAAAATGATTAATGCTAGAAGTGAATCCGCACATGAAAAACCAAGCTTTAAAAATCTTATGTCTCGAAAACGTTGTTTGGTCATTGCTGATAGTTTTTATGAATGGAAAAGAAATGAAGATGGTAGTAAGCAACCTAAGCGAATCCATGTAGCTGAACGTAAGTTATTTGCATTTGCAGGGTTATGGGATAAATGGAGTCACAACGATAGGGATTTATTTACATGTACTATTTTAACCCGTGATGCTAATCCATTTATGAGGGAAATACATCATCGTGAGCCAATTATTTTACCAAAAGTAATGGAAGATGAATGGATAAAGCCAGGACGAATGGAACCAACGGAGGCAAGAGAGTTTCTTTTTCATGTAGAACCTGTTGAGCTAACTGCTTATAATGTTTCAAGTCATGTAAATGCAGCTAAGAATAATGATGAGGCTTGTATAGTGCCATTGGTAGATTAGGTTGCTGGCATAAAACTTTTAAAAATAAATTAGCTAAAAAAAAGTAAAAAGTCCGTGGGAACTAATCACGGACTTTCGCTATTTAAACCGTCTTCTTACGATGCTCTTTCATCAAATTCACAAATTCCTCAGCTTTATCCTTAGGTGCATGTGTGAAAATGCTGACCCCGACAAATAATACTGTCGATAGTATCAGTCCACAGATTCCTGCACCTAGTCCAAGTGGCTTTGTCCCAGTTGCTTCAAGCACCAATACTATTAAAGCACTAACTACAACACTGATAATAACGCCAGCAGCCGTTCCACGTTTCCAGAAAAAAGCACCTATAATGGCTGGCACGGAAACGATTAATCCGGAAGAAGCAGCAACGGATAATACTGCGATGAGGTTCAATTCTAATTCAGCAAAAGCGTAAGCTAAAATTGCAATGATAGGAATAAAGATTTTACCTGCTTTTAACTGTTTGTTATCATCAGGTCTACTTTTCATATTTCCATAAACATCTCGTGCAAACATGGACGATAACGTCAGCATAATAGAGTCAATGGTAGAAACTGCTGCAGCCAAGATACCAACCATGACAATGACACCTAAAATTGGTGGAACGGTGTCAGACGACAGTAATGATGGTGTTGCTAGGTCTGCATTCTCCAAGTCTGGAAATAACTGAAGTGCTGAGAAACCCCACATTACAGATACAAACGTATAAATAAATCCAAAGACAAGAAAGCCAATTAACATTTGGCGAAGCCCTTTAAATGAATTTGGCATAAACAACCGCTGACTTACTTGTGGATTTGAAATACTGAAAAAAAACCATGGAATCGTTAACCCTAAGAAAGTTAGAATGCTAAAATATCCATTTCCTGGCACGGATAAGGATTCTGGATGATCTACTTGAAGGTTTTCAAAAAATTGCCCAAAGCCCCCAAGTGAATTAACAATAATTAAGACAACGACTGTTGACGTAACAATCATGAATAAAGCTTGAAGCGAATCCGTCCAAACAACGGAGCGAATTCCTGCCGTATAAGAAAAGAATACAGCTAATATAACTGCTATAATAACACCTAAAGAATAGGGAATCCGATTATCAGTCATTCCCTGCAATAGATAGCCAACTCCAGCTAATTGAACAGCACTATACGGAATTAAAAATAAACAACTCATAATTGCAATAACTGCTGCTGCAGATTTACTCTGATAACGATCCCCGAGCATCTCTGATGGTGTAACATAACCATTTTTCTTTCCAGCTAACCAGAATCTTGGTCCAAAAATTAGAATTAGCGAAACTCCTGTAAAGTAAACAATTTCAAAACCAAGTGCACCAACGCCGCCTTGATAAGTTAACCCTGCTAAACCTACCATCATAAAAGCACTATATGTAGTTGCGCTATAACTAAGGGAAGATAATATCCCATTCATTTTCCTGTTTCCGATAAAATAGCCAGACATACCTGGAAGGTTGCCTTTCCGCGACAACAAGGCAACTACAGAAGCGATAATAACATAAATAATAATTCCCCAAATAATAAAACTTGTATTCAAATTACTCTCTCCAATCCCTAGTAAGAACAATGTTTGCAAGTATAATGATGATTCCAGTTATTCCCCAGAATAAAAAACTCCCATACCATGTGTGCACATTAGATAAAACGGTATAAGGAATAATATAGGCGAGAAGGATTGCAATAATGATAATCAATCCCCAAATACGCTTTGATAGTTTTCCATCCATGTTAGCTTGTCTCCTTTAGTAGATTAATAGTAATTCAATAAAAACTTTACATGTGTCTTTACACATATATTTACATAATGCGAAGTAAAAATCAATAACAAATTTGGTTCATATACGAACAAAGAGTGATAGGATATAATAGTAGATATATTATTAATTGGATAATTATACGATTTTATACATATGGAGGTCTTAGAAATGAAAGGAGAAACAAATAAAATTCTTGGGGAAAGTCGTAGAAAGTTGATATTGTCCTGGCTAAAAGAAGAAGCAGAACCCATTACAGGTAAAGAACTATCTAGCAGAACTAATGTCAGTCGCCAAGTAATTGTGCAAGATATTTCATTGCTAAAGGCTACGGGGGAACCAATCATTGCAACAGCAAGGGGGTATGTGTATTTACAGGAGAATAATAATAATCAAAAGTTCACAAGAATAATTGTGGTTCAGCATACACCTGCGCAGACTGCAGATGAACTATACACCTTAGTTGATTATGGGGTAACAATTCGAAATGTTATGGTAGAGCATCCACTATACGGAGATATCACGGCCTCCCTAATGATTAGAAACAGACGGGAAGTGGATACTTTTATAGCAGAATTGAAGAAAACGGGAGCATCTCTATTATCAAAATTAACAGAGGGAATCCACTTACATACAATTGAGGCAGATCGTGAGGATCAATTGGATGAGGCATGTAAAGCTTTGAAGCAGGCCGGCTATCTTTTTGAGGACTGATATTTTTTATTAAAAAAACTGAAATATAGTGGCTTTTTAAACATTGAATCTGTTTAATAGAAACGTACATTATTCTATTTAAGAAAAAAGGACAATTTTCTCCTAATAAGAGGGGAAAACTGCCCTTTTCTGAAGTTCACTTTTAATTCAATCCCTACTACTCTCCTGAAGCTTTTGCAAGTCTTTCTTGTTCTTTTTCTTGCTTCGCAACTTTTAAGAACTTCTTCGTTTCATAAACAACTACACCAGAAAGTCCGAGTAGACCAATTAAGTTAGGGATTGCCATTAACGCGTTCATGACATCTGAAATACCCCATACTAGATCTAGGGTTTGGACAGCACCCCAGAAGATTGCGATAACAAATGCAATACGGTAAATTGGAACTACTTTATCATTGAATAAGTATGCAAAACATTTTTCGCCATAGTAAGACCAACCAACAAGTGTTGAAAAAGCAAAAAGTACAATACCAATGGTCACAATGTGGCCACCCCAGTCACCTAGGAAATGTGCAAAGGATGCTTGTGTTAGTGGACCGCCTTCCAATCCACCACCGGCTAAGCCTGCCATAACTATTGTAATTCCTGTGATTGAACATACAATAATGGTATCAATAAATACTTGTGTCATGGAAACGAGAGCTTGACGTCCTGGATAATCTGTTTTTGCAGCAGCTGCTGCAATCGGAGCGGATCCGAGTCCAGCCTCATTTGAAAATACTCCACGTGCCACCCCGTAGCGGATTAATGTACCGAGTATTCCCCCGCTTATGGCGCTGCCTGTAAAAGCATCTGAGAAAATCAAACCAATTGCCGCAGGTACAATATTAAAATTCATCACTATGATAACCAGTCCGCCAAGTACGTAAAATAAAGCCATCACCGGAACAAAATAAGCAGTCACTTTTCCGATACTCTTAATTCCACCTAAAATAACTAAACCTGCAAATAGTGTTAATGCAATTCCAGTAGCCCAAGTTGGAATGCTAAAGGAACTCTCTAATGCATCTGAAACGGAATTGGATTGAACCATATTACCAATACCGAATGCCGCAATCGCACCGAATATAGCAAATAGAATTCCAAGCCATTTTGCATTTAACCCTTTTTCTAAGTAATACATTGGTCCGCCAGACATTTCACCTTTACTATTTTCTACACGATATTTTACAGCTAAGATTGCTTCGGCGTATTTTGTTGCCATCCCAAATAAAGCGGTAATCCACATCCAGAAAACTGCACCAGGACCACCGAGAACTACTGCTGTAGCCACCCCGACAATATTACCTGTCCCAATAGTGGCCGCCATGGCGGTTGTTAATGCTTCATAGTGACTAATGTCTCCTTTTGAAGCTTTGTCTTGTCTTTTTGGGCTAAATGCGAGTCTTAAAGCATATGGAAGTGTACGGAATTGCAAAAAGCCTAATCGTAATGTTAAGTAAATACCTGTACCAACTATCAAGATAAGAGTTGGTGGCCCCCAGACAAAACCGCTAATATCATTGATCAACTCTTGCATTTTTTTCCCCTCCTTTTTGTCCTATTATAGATATAATATTTTGAACATTCAATAAGAATTACAGGTATTTTATCATTTTACTTAATTCCTTAGATTAGTTTGCTTATAATAGACGTAAAAGGGGTAATGTACAATGATTAAGGTGTTATTTGTTTGTTTAGGAAATATTTGCCGGTCTCCTATGGCGGAAGCAGTATTTAGAGACATATTAGTTAAAGAGAAGCTAACGGATAAAATTGAAGTAGATTCAAGTGGGATTGAAGGATGGCATGTTGGGAAAATGCCTCATCATGGTACAAGAAAAATATTAGATAAACAACAGATTTCCTATGAAGGAATGAAGGCAAGACAAGTTTCAAAAAAGGATTGGAAGAATTTTAATTATATTATTGCGATGGATGACCAAAATATAAAAGACCTACAGAAAATTAATTCGCAAAATGAGGAAATAATAGTTGCTAAATTAATGGACTTTGTAGAGGAGAGAGAAGAGCAGGAGGTTCCGGATCCATACTATACAGGAAACTTTGATTACACATATGAACTAGTAACGGAAGGATGTTCTCATTTACTTTCGTATATTAGGGAAAAACACAACATATAAAAAAGGAGAGGTCCTCATGAGTAAAAGAAGATTGATTTCAAGTATTGCTATTGGAGCGGCTTTAGGGGGTGCAGCAGCACTATTTGATTGGGAAACAAGAAAATATACAAAACACAAACTTTCCATAGCGAAAGATAAATCTGTAGATATTATTAAGAATCCAGTTTTGTCTATCCACAATGCAAGAATTGCGATGGAGGAATTCAGTGAAAGCCTTGTGTTTCAAACAGAAAATGCAGCTAATGCTCTACAACAGGTAGAGAATTCAATAGCTAGAGTAACTTCAAAGCCAAAAAGACTAGAGGGCTGATATTAAGCCTGTACAGGAGGTTGAGGTTTGAATCAAGTCATTTCATTTATGAAAAAGCTAATTGGACGAATATTAGAGGAAGAAGCATTTGGCTTATCCGCACAATTAGCTTACTTTTTTCTATTATCACTTTTTCCGTTACTGGTTGTAGTCATCACCTTAGTCGGATATTTGCCAGTGGATGCAAATATATTAATACAAATGCTCGCCTCAGTTGCCCCTGCCGATTCCATGCAAATAATTGAGGAAAACGTGATGAATTTAGTCTCCGAGCAAAATGGACAATTATTATCGATAGGTATTATTGGAACGCTATGGGCTGCTTCAAATGGGATTAATGCGATTATGCGGGTATTGAATAGTGCGTATGAAGTAGAGGAGGATCGGTTTTTCATTGTATCTAGACTTATTGCTATCGGTTTAACTTTTGCAATGATTGGGGTACTCGTGCTTGCTATCCTTCTCCCGGTCCTTGGTAGAATGATTGGTATTTATTTATTTTCGTTTTTTGGATTGTCAGATGACTTTCTATCCATATGGGAAATGTTACGTTGGGTGTTAACATCCATTGTATTTTTTATTGTGTTTTTATTTCTATATAAAATTGGTCCTAACGTAAAAGTGTTTTTTCGGGAGGCGTTTTGGGGTGCTTTATTTGCAACAGTAGCATGGCAATTAACATCCTATGCGTTTTCATTCTATGTATCAAAACTAGGACATTATTCCGCAACATACGGGAGCCTTGGGGCCGTTATAACACTAATGATTTGGTTCTATATTTCAGCCTTCATCGTCATAGTAGGTGGAATCCTTAACGCAACCCTAAGCAAAATGAAAAACGGGGACTAACCAATAGGTTGAGTCCCCGTTTTAATTTGGTTACTTTCTAAACAAGTTTTGTTAATGTAAAGGAGAAATATATAGGTATTTCTTTCAGTAGCTGGAGAATAAATTTCATTAGTCTATCTTAATAACCGCAATCCATTCAAAATAACTAAAATCGTACTTCCTTCATGTCCAATAACCCCCAAAGGAAGATCTAACACTTCGAAATAATTAGAAAGAATCAAGATAGCAATAACACCAATAGAAAAAATAACATTCTGTTTCACAATTCTATTCATTCGACCAGAAAGTTTAATCCCATTCGTTATCTTAGTCAAATCATTCCTCATCAAAACGACATCAGCGGTTTCGAGAGCGACATCCGTCCCTTCACCCATTGCAACTCCTAAGTTTGCAGTTGCTAACGCAGGTGCATCATTAATCCCATCACCAACCATGGCAACGTTCTGATAAATTTCACGTAATTTCTTAAGATTGGTAACCTTTTCTTCTGGAAGGCAGTTAGCAATATATTCATCAATACCAGCTTCTTCTGCGATAGCTTTGGCAGTAAGATCATTATCCCCGGTTAACATGATTGTCTTAATTCCTTGATTGTTTAGTTTTTTAATAGCCATCTTAGCTTCATTTCGAATGGTATCTTTTAATGCATAGGCAGCAACGATTTTATCTTCCGTTTTAACAAATACGACTGTTTTACCTTCCGATGCTAAATTAGACAGAACACCACTATGAAATGATTCTGCAAGTTGTTTACCTACATAATCTGGTTTGCCAATTTGCCAAATCCTACCCTCAATTTCTGCTTCTACCCCGTTACCACTGATAGTCTTCATATTGGTCACTTGTATTTCCTTTTTACCAACTTGTTCATGACCGTACATTGTTATAGCTTTAGCCAGTGGATGTGTGGATTCATTCTCAATAGCACCAGAAATGGCAATCACTTCATTTTTATCAATATCGGAAGAAAAATAGGCATTAGTCACAATTAATTTTCCATTTGTTAATGTACCTGTTTTATCAAAAGCAATCGCCTTGATTTGGCTCAGGTTTTCTAAATGGACACCACCTTTAAAAAGAATACCTTTTCGTGCGCTATTTGAAATTGCGGATAGAGTCGCAGGCATGATAGACGCAACAAGTGCACATGGTGATGCGACAACAAGAAGAATGATTGCTCGATAAATACTGGTTTCCAATGACCAGTTAAAAAGAAAATATGGTAATAACATCATTACACCAAAAGCAATTAGAACAACTTTTACATACGTTCCTTCAAAACGTTCAATAAATAATTGAGAAGGAGACTTTTCCTCTTGTGCAGATTGAACCATATTTATAATCTTTTGGAACATGGTTTCATGAGCTTCTTTAGTAACTTCAACTGTAATCGTTCCATCAAGTGATACCGTTCCAGCTAATACCTTATCCTTTATATTTTTGGTTACTGGAATTGATTCACCGGTTATTGGACTCTCATCGATTGCCGTCATACCTTTTATAATCATTCCGTCAGCAGGAACTCTATCCCCAGCACGAACCAAAATGATATCTCCTATAATTAATTGATTTACGGGAACAATTTCTTCTCTTCCATTTGTCATTCTTGTAGCTTCTTCTGGTTGGAGCTTAAGCAAAGAAGAGATTTCCTTCTTACTTTTATTCATCGTGTACGTTTCAAGAGCTCCTGATAATGCAAAAATGAAGATTAAGATAGCACCTTCCGTCCAGTAACCAATAACTGCAGATCCTATAGCTGCAAAAATCATTAACATCTCAACATTTAGTTCTTTATTATTTATTGTTTCTGTAATTCCCTCTTTCGCTTTTGCAAACCCACCAATTACAAATGCAATACTATGCAACAATACAAATGCAGCTTCAGAAATATTCTGTTCTGATAACCAAGTCAATAGAATAATTATCCCACTAACAAGTGCCGCAATAAGTTCGACATGTGGTTGTATTTTTTTAAAAAAACCAGTTTCATCGTGTTTGGAGTAAAGGATTGGTGACATACTATTTTTAGCTTCCATATTGATTCCCCCCATAACTGAAATTAATAATCATTCGCAACTAGATTATAATCATTATTAATTAGTATATATTTTAATGTTAACATAAAACCTTGTAGAGTCAATGGAAAATTATAAATGAATTTATTGTTCTATAGAAGTATTAGTATATTAAGTAACAGAATAATTTAGTTAATCAAAGAATTTGATTAAACTAACTTCTGCTGTTACAATCAAAACCGTTAGAGAATGTATAACAGATAAAATTGGAGGGGATTTTGTATGAAAAAGTATTTAGTTTTGTCGATGTTATTTGCGGTATTGTTAGTATTAGCAGCATGTGGAAGTGATACTTCTGAAGAAAAAGTAGAAGACAAGATTTGGGATTCTATTCAAGAATCCGGTGAACTTATAGTCGGTACTGCAGGAACATTATATCCTGCCTCATATTATCCTGAAGGTTCAGATGAATTAACAGGCTATAATGTTGAAGTTTTTCGTGAGATTGCTGAACGTTTAGGGGTAGAAGTTAAATTTGAGACAATGGCTTTTGATGCGATGCTTTCTGCGCTTCAAAGTGGTCGTGTAGATATGATTCAAGCAGGACCAAGGGAAGCAAGTCGTGAAAAATTTGCTTTTTCAGAGCCTGTTAAATACTCTTTTGCTACGATGATTGTTCGAGCGGATGATTTATCTGGTATTCATACATTAGAAGATTTAAAAGGGAAAAAAGCAGGTGGGGCAGCGACAACTGTTTATAGTGATATCGCGAGAAAATTTGATGCAGAGGTAGTTACTTACGGAAATGTAACAAACGATGCTTATTTACGAGATGTCCATAATGGAAAAACAGATACAGTTATTAATGATTATTACTTACAAAGCCTTGCAATTCAAGCGTTCCCAGATTTTAATATTACTTTACATCCTGATTTAAAATTTCACCCAACAACCAATAATGTTGTTGTACAAAAAGATGCAACAACATTATTGGAAGAAGTGAATGAGATTATTGCTGAGATGAAAGAGGATGGTACATTAACGGGAATTTCAGCAGAGTTTTTCGGCGGGCTTGATGTTTCTAAGGAACCAGAAGAGGAAGTTATTGAAATCAAAGGCGTTGAATAAGGTGATATAATGTTTGAAATTGATCACGTGCAATTAAAGAACTTGTTTGATCCACAACTGGCTTGGGAAAGTCTTCCATTCTTACTCGAGGGAGTTCCAATGACAATTTTCCTCGCTATTATTGGAATGGCAATTGGTTTAATTTTAGGATTCTTTATTTCACTAGGTAGGGGTTCAAATTCCATTTTTTTAAGCCTACCTGCAAGAATTTATATTTCATTCATGAGAAGCACACCAATCATCGTATTCCTATTTTTAATTTACTTTGGTCTTCCAATCATAGGGATTAATCTAACAGCGTTTGTAGCTGCTGCAATAGGATTCGGATTAAATAGTTCGGCGTATATTGCGGAAATTTATCGTGCGGCATTATCCAGTGTGGATAAAGGGCAATGGGAAGCGGCAAAGGCACTTAATATAGGCTATTGGAAGACAATGAGGGTGATTATTTTGCCACAAGCAATTCGAATTGCAATCCCTCCACTAGCTAATGTATTTTTAAGTGTCATGCTAGGTACTTCATTAGCCGCAATTATAACTGTTCCTGAGCTATTTCAAAAATCTCAGATTGTAGCAGGGCGAACCTTTGATGCGATGACTATGTATATATTAGTTGCCTTTATTTATTGGCCACTTGGTATTGCGATTTCCTTCTTACAAAATCGCCTTGAGATTCGCTATGGGAAATATATAAAACAGGATGTCCAGTAAATGGATCTCCTGTTTTATTTTGGTTTATATCGTTCTATCCATGTATTTTATCTGCTACTCTATTTCTCTTCAACAACATTGCTACGAGTATTAAAGCTAACACAATAGCAATCATATAGAAGAATGATACCCCTGGTAAAAATTGAATAAATAAACCACCAAAATATGGACCACCTAGACTGCCGATACTGAAAGCAATACTACATAATAGGTTTCCAGCAGGTAATAGTGACTGTGGAAGAAGGTCGGTCATATAGGAAATTCCCATTGAGTATGTCGATCCTACAAACATCCCTGCTAATGTAAAGAAAATAAACAAGGCAACTGTAGACTCCTCCAGAAATGCTGCTCCGATAAAGCAAAGTAACCCAAGAGATAAAATGATTAGAAGTATTTTTCTCCTACCAATTCGATCACTTAGAATTCCAAGTGGAAGTTGTGTAAGTAAACTACCGGCTGCAAAGCAAGGAATAATCAAGGATAGTATATGTACATCATGTCCAATACGTAATCCATAGATTGGAAATGTTGCATGTAATGTGGCTTCCAAGAATCCATATGCTAATGGAGGAAGTAAAGCAATCCATGCTATTTTTGTAGTTTGAATAAATCTTTTAAGCGAACTTTCTTTTGTTGTGGTAATTACCTCGGCTTCTTCCGTATTTGGCCAATTGTTTCTTACAAACAACATGAGTGACCAAACAATCGTACTGAGTAAAGTAGAAACGATAAATGGAAGTGCCATATTCACTTCTAATAACCTCGTAAATAATGGCCCGAGTGCAAATCCAAATGAAAATGACATTCCATAAATGGAGATACTTCTTCCACGAGTGTTTTTATCCGCGGTTGAGGTTATCCATGTTTGTGTACCAAAATGTAGCATATTATCTCCTATTCCAATCGCAACCCTTAAGATAAACCAGAACCAAACCGATTGCCAAACAGGAAACAATGCTAACGAAATAATAACGAGTAAACCACCAACTAAAATTATTGGTTTGAACCCGTATTTTTGCATGGGTTTTTCCATAAATGGTGATGCTAAGAGGACACCAATGTAAAGTCCAGTTGCATGTAATCCATTTATGGAAGAAGATACCCCACCTTGTTCTAGAATGATAGCTAGAAGAGGTAGAAGCATCCCTTGTGATAAACCTGAAATCATGACAAGTAATACAAGAATCCAAAATCTGAAACGATCTAAAACCATTTTGCTCCCCCTAAAGATGATAAATATGTATAAATTTTATAACGCTCGAAAAAACTAAGGTTACTAAACTAAGGCACTTGCCTTAGTTGCACTTATGCAGGTCTAGAAAGTTTTTAAACTTTCCTTACTGCCAAAAAGAGAGGAATGGACAGATGAAGAATAAATATATCATAGCATTAATTACATTTCTACTAGTGCTCCAAGCTCCAATTATGCTTTCTGCTGCAGAAAAGAAGGCTGAAAAAGAGAATGAAAATGAATTTGAAATACCTAGTCATGTATTAGATATTTCTAAGGAAAATACATTTCCTAATTCTACAGAAGATGAAGAAGTTATTGAGCCAAGTGAATTATCCAAAGAATTAATAGACTCAACGGATGTTCCTATCACTAATCCCAATCTAATAAAGATGCTGAACGAGTCAAGCATTGATCCATCACCAATTGGTTTTGGGTATCGAGGAATGGTTTTTTTAGGACGCTGGCCACTTAGTTACGAATCTGATGATACCAATGTTAATTGGGAGTATCAAAACATAAATATTAATGAATTAAATAATCTTGGTGGTAAGGATGCTCAAAAATTAAGCTATAACCAGCAAGCACAAAAAGAAATTAAAGGAGCATTAACTAACAAGATTGCAAATCCCGATGATGTAAAACAAATGATGATCATGAAAGCAAAGCAAGAAACAAAATTACCCCTGTCCTATACAACAACAATTGGAGCAGGAACTAAAAAAGGAAATTCTTATAGTGTTCCACCGAAAAAATATGGTTTTTTACATGCTTTTGCCCCTGCTGCAAATGAAAAAGGCAAGGTAACATTCGGTGAAGTTTATATTCAGTTGAAAGGAACCAAAAAATCATTGGTAATTAAAAATGTAACAAAACAAGGAATCGGAGCATGGATTCCGGTTCAAGATCATGTGTCATTTTCGGTTGAGGTGAAATAAATAGAAGAACAGTGTAGCCCTACTTACTTGTAGGGCTACATTAACTTCATGTATCTGTTCAACATTTTTTATGGAATCAACCTAATTAATTTCTAAAAGGGTTGATTTTTTCGCTTTAGTGATTTAATATGGTAAAGTATTAAAGTGGAATTTTCTTGGGGGGAAAAGAAAATGGAATGGGTTGTAGTTGTTTCGGTTTTATTAATGACAGTATTAAGTTTGTTACGAGTGAATGTTATTATTGCTATTATAATTTCCGCGATTGTAGCTGGATTAATGGCCGGGTTGGATTTAGTAGAATCAATTGAATTACTGGTTAGTGGAATGGGAGGTCAAGCAAATACCGCTCTAAGTTATGTATTATTAGGTGCTTTTGCTATAGCCATTAGCTATACAGGAATTACATCATTATTAGTGAATTTCTTAATTAAAGTTTTGACAGGTAAGAAAACAATGTTATTGCTTGCTATAGCTAGTGTATCTTCTTTATCACAAAATGTTGTACCAGTTCATATTGCATTTATTCCTATATTAATACCGCCGTTATTAAAGTTATTTGATAAAATGCGAATCGATCGTCGTGGGGTGGCTGTTGCCTTAACATTTGGTTTGAAAGCTCCATATATTATGATTCCAGCTGGATTCGGACTAATCTTTCAAGGGATAATTTTAGATGCAATGATACAAAATGGTGCTGATATTACCTTAGGGCAAGTATCATTATCTATGATAATCCCAGGTCTGGGAATGATTGTAGGTTTATTAATCGGAGTATTCATCACCTATCGGAAGGACAAAGAGCCACTACTAGATGTAAAAGGCATGGGTGAATTTATTAAACCAATAGATGAAAATATTACGTTTAATAAAAAACATTTCCTTACCATCATTGCAATATTAGCTGCACTAGTTGCACAAATTTACACTGGAAACTTAATTGTAGGTGCATTAACTGGACTAATTTTAATGGTTGCTTTTCTTTCTGTACCTTTCTCAAAGACTGATAAGATTGTTGCTGATGGTGTAAGTATGATGAGTACTATTGCATTTGTAATGCTTGTTGCATCTGGATATGGGACAATTTTAAAAGATACAGGTGCTGTAGATGCATTAGTCGAGGTTTCTTCTGGATTCTTAGGAGATAATAAGGTTCTAATTTCATTTGTCCTTTTATTAGTTGGTTTAATAATTACAATTGGAATTGGCTCCTCTTTCGGTACGATACCAATTATAGCAGCTTTATTCGTTCCAATCTGTTTAGCTGCAGGATTTTCGCCATTAGGAACCGCTGCACTAATTGGAACAGCGGGTGCACTAGGGGATGCCGGTTCTCCAGCCTCTGACAGTACATTAGGTCCAACTGCAGGACTAAATGCTGATGGTAAACATGACCACATCTGGGATACTTGTGTTCCAACATTTATCCATTTTAATATTCCATTATTCTTCTTTGGATGGGCAGCATCACTTTTCTTGTAGTATAAAAAACGATGATTAAGCAAAAGGTAAGAAAAAAATAGGTGGGGTATCTATGCGTAAATTAATAGTAACCACCCTGATATTTTTTCTTGCCTTTTTTTCTGTGAACTTTCATGAGGCTGGAGCTCGGGGTTATGGTTGGGGATACAAGAAAAATTCAAATCACGAAATTCCGGAAGTCGGTAAGTACAGGGAAATACTAAGGGAAAATGGTGCATATTATGTAGATGAATCCGGTGAAAAAACAGTATACTTAACATTTGATAATGGGTATGAACAGGGATTTACAGATGAAATTTTGGATGTATTAAAGAGTGAAAAGGTTCCTGCTACTTTCTTTGTTACAGGACATTACGTCAATTCAGCAACAGATTTAATAGAACGAATGGTTAATGAAGGGCATATAATAGGAAACCATTCTTATCATCATCCAGATTTTACAACAGTCAATAAAGAAGTAATGGAGCGGGAGTTAGAGACATTAGAACAGGCTGTCTCTAAAGTTTCCAAACAAAAAGATATTAAATATGTTAGACCCCCAAAGGGAATGTTCAACCAACAAACCCTCCAGTGGGCAAATGAATTAGGGTATATTCATGTATTCTGGTCCTTGGCAATTATTGATTGGAATACGAATGCTCAAAAAGGTTGGCAATATGCTTATGATCAAGTAATGAATCAGATACATCCTGGAGCAATTATTCTATTACACGCTGTGTCAGAGGATAATGCAGAAGCCCTGGAAAGGATAATTCAAGATTTGAAAAAAGAAGGCTATACCTTTAAAAGTTTAGATGACTTTGTATTAAAAGATAAGATTTCACAACCTATCTATGGTTACTGAGTTCAATGCTATGTAATTCTTAAAGAATAAAATGCTCCCCTTTTCATATATTCGATGAAAGGGGAGCAAAGTTATTTTAAGATACGTTTTCAATTTACTTATTCCGCAGGTTCAAAATCTTCAAGAGAATCAACTTCCATATATGCTGGTACAGCTAATCCAATTTTAGCACCATCAAAATTCGGACCTAAATCTACAAACTCTCCTTCATACTCCTCATATAAAGCACCATGAGTTGTAGGTATCCATGGAGCCAGTGAAGCATCAGCTTCACCGTTTGAAATGGACTGGAACAATATAGCTGGATCAAGCGGAGTAAACGTAACGTTATATCCTTGTTGTTCCAATACAATTTTAGCTACATTTCCTGTAAATAATACTTCATCCCACGGCGTAGAAACTAATTCAATTGGAGTACTATCAGCTGCTTCGATTCCTTCTGTCCACGTTGTAACTACTTCTTGATTTTTATCCACCCACTGCTGTGCGACTTCAGGAATTTCTAACTCTTTGTCATTTGCCGTTAACAAGGCTGCTTCTATTTCTGGTACTTCAAATTGAATTCGATCAAGGATTTCATAGGCACCTGGTATGTCTTCCTCTAATCCTTTTCTCACTATTGTGATAGCTTGTTGCTCCTGACCAAATATTCCTTTGGGGTCATCGAGGTATTTTAAGTCCCATTTGGCAAACATATAATGAGGAGACCATGCTGTAATCATAATTGGTTCCTCGTTATCTATAGCTTCATCTAAGGCTGATAACATTGCTCCTGTTGATGATGTTTGTTGTTCCCAACCGGCAAGACTCTCATATTCTTCTATAGCTTGATTATTAAGTTCCGTTTGACCAGCTCCAGGTTCAAGACCAGTAATTGTAAAGTCCATTTTTTCACTATCGCTTTGTTGCTTTTCTTGTCCACACCCTACTAATACGATGGATAAAGTAACACTAGCAATGACTGCTAACCTTTTCCACTTTATCAAAAGAAATACACTCCTTTATCTAGTATTGCTATTATTAATAGCAATTTCATTAGTTGTCTTTAAGTGCTCCAAGTATATACATGGCCAATTAAAAACAATACTTACTTATATTCTAGGCACTATTTATATAGTATTCAAACGGCAAATAATTGAATTACTGTTCATAATATATGAACAGTTTCAAGCTGATAAACTTATCAAAGGAATTACCTATAAATCCTTCGAAATGCTCCAGCTTACACATGAATCTGTAAATGTACCAAACTATAGGGCATGTGTAAAGTAGGCGAAGATTATGATAAATACAAAGTTTTAATCCGCATATGGATTAACAACAAAAACGAGGCAGAATTTTATTCGCCCCGTTATTAAAATTTTACTCTTCCCGTATAAAACGGACACCATCGAAATCAAAAGTAAATCCCCATTCATTGTCAACTTCTACTATGGTCACACTGGCTTTTCCATTATCCTCTCGTCCAGATATAGACATTTTGGCATCTACGAAAACAATCATAAATGTATAGCCATCTGCTTCCAAAGTCTCCGCAATTTCAATGAACTCAAAATTATATTCCTCATAGTTTTTATGCCAACTATCAAATAACTCACGTATTTCTTTCTTCATACTATCGGATTGGAACTCCGGCTGTATCCACATCTGGTAGAAATTCTCGAAATCTTTCTCCATAATTACGTTTGTAACTTCATCTAAAAATGACTGAATGCGTTGTTCCAACTGTTCTTCCTCAGTTAAATTAGGACCTTTTGAATTGGAAGTAGTCTCCTTGTCTGAACAACCTGAAATAATTAGGAGGCTAATAAAACTAATGATTAATATAACCCTGTAGTTCATTAATAACACTCCCACTACTTATCATATTTTTGAATTATATGGTACAGAATGGAAATATATGTGTTAGAAATACAATGATTTGTCTGATAATGGTTCAAAATATTTATTTATAAATTTTTAAAATATTGTTATAATTGTTGAAACTAAAAAAAGGAGTTGATGGGATGAAACGCGAAGATCTAATTGCTCCAAAGAAGTACAACATAGCTATGGAAATCGAAAAACACGCAAAAGACGTTGATAGGAAGGCATTACTTTGGCTAGATGAACATGGGGAAAAGTCTGAAATTACATATGGTCAACTAATGAAAAATGTAAATAAAATCGGGAATGTATTTATAGAAAGTGGTTTGAAAAAAGGAGACAAACTCCTTGTAATGATTCCGAGAAGAATGGAGGCATATGAGGTTTACTTAGCTGCATTAAAAGTTGGTATTGTCGTTGTTCCTAGTTCTGAAATGCTAAGAACAAAAGATCTTCAGTATCGGATTAGCCATGGGGAAGTGAATGGTGTAGTTAGCTTCTCAAATTACACAGCCCAATACAAAGATTTGAACGAATATGACTCACTTATCAAGTTTTCAGTTGGGGAACCGGTAGCTGATTGGCTTTCTTTGAATGGATTAATGCAAGGTGCCTCAAGTGATTTGGAAATGGTGGAGACAACTCGGGATTGTATTGCGTTTATTTCTTATACTTCTGGTACAACGGGTAATCCAAAGGGGGTTGTTCATACACATGGCTGGGGCTATGCCCATTTAAAAACAGCACCAACTAACTGGTTATGTGTTAATGAGGGAGATAAAGTATGGGCAACAGCAGGTCCTGGTTGGCAAAAGTGGATTTGGAGTCCTTTTCTCTCCGTACTTGGTATGGGGGCTACAGGCTTTATTTATAATGGTAAATTTAATGCAGATAAATATCTCAGTCTATTAGAAGAACATGAAATTAATGTATTATGCTGTACCCCAACAGAATATCGATTAATGGCTAAAGTGAATGATTTGTCTAAATACAAACTACCAAATCTAAACAGTGCTGTTTCTGCTGGAGAGCCACTGAATGTCGAAGTAATCAACACATTCCGCCAATTTTTTGATGTCACTGTACGTGATGGCTATGGTCAGACTGAGAACACTTTATTATTAGGCGTGATGGAAAGTATGGAAGTAAAGGCTGGATCGATGGGGAAACCGACACCTGGTAATGATGTGGAAATAGTGGATGAGTTTGGAGAACCTGTTGGTGTCAACGAAGTGGGTGATATTGCAGTTCGTTTAAATAGCCCTGCATTATTTAAGGAATATTACAAAGACCCAGAACGCACTAGTCGTACGCGTAGAGGAGACTTTTATATAACCGGTGACCAAGCGCGAAAGGACGAAGATGGTTACTTTTGGTTTGAAGGACGTAGTGACGATATTATTATCAGCTCAGGTTATACAATCGGACCATTTGAAGTGGAAGATGCCCTTGTAAAACATCCATACGTGCAAGAATGCGCAGTAGTAGCAAGTCCAGATGAAGTTCGTGGAAGTTTAGTAAAGGCATTTGTTGTGCTAAAGGAAAATATTGAAGCTGATAAGGAGAAGTTAATAAAAGAGCTTCAGGATTATGTCAAAAGTCAAACGGCACCTTATAAGTATCCAAGGGAGATAGAGTTTATGAAAGAATTACCGAAAACAATCTCTGGGAAGATTAGGCGGATAGAGTTAAGGCAAAGGGAAAAAGAGAAACATGTTCAACAGTAACGTATGGGAAAAAGTAGCTTAGGGGCTACTTTTTTTATTTTAAGAAGGTAGTATCTGCATAAATTGAAGAATCAACCGATTAATGAAGATAGACAAAACCTACGTATAGTACTCCCGATTCTGCTCCAGTTGTCAGCTTAACCTCATTCGTAGCAATATTAATATCTTACTTATAAAATTTCACGAAAAAAAAATGAACAAAATACTTGAAAGTCAAAAAAGGTCAGAGTATAATGAGTTCATAAGGTCAAAGATAGTCAAAGTCAAATTTGATAGTGGTCTTAAAATGATATAGGAGGAATGGATATATGAAGTGTCAAAAATGTGGTGTAAATGAAGCGAATATTAATATGGCAATGCAAATGAATAATGAGAAGATGCAATTGCACCTTTGCAATTCATGTTTCCGTGAAATCCAAGATAATATGATGAGTATGAGTGGAAATGATTTCTTCCAAAATCCATATTTTAGTGGTGAAAATGATTTTGCATCGAACTTTTTTCAAAGTAATGGTCAAATGAATTCAAATACAACTACAAAAACGAGACAAAAACAAACAAAACGAAAAGGATTACTAGATCAGTTAGGTAGAAACTTAACAGATGCGGCTCGTGCTGGAAATATTGACCCAGTTATTGGTCGTAATCAAGAAGTGAAACGTGTTATCGAAACTTTAAATAGAAGAACTAAAAATAACCCAGTATTAATTGGGGAACCGGGTGTAGGTAAAACTGCTATTGCAGAAGGACTCGCACTTAAAATTGTAGAAGGTCACGTTCCTGCAAAGTTAATGAATAAAGAAGTTTATATTTTAGATATTGCATCACTTGTTGCGAACACAGGTGTCCGTGGTCAATTTGAAGAGCGTATGAAGCAATTAATTAAAGAATTACAAGAACGTCAGGAAACTATTCTCTTCATTGATGAGGTTCATCTACTTGTAGGTGCGGGTACTGCTGAAGGTTCTCAAATGGATGCAGGTAATATTTTAAAACCGGCATTAGCTCGAGGCGAATTACAAATTATTGGTGCAACAACATTAAAAGAGTACCGTAAAATTGAAAAAGATGCAGCTCTTGAACGACGTTTCCAACCAATCATTGTAAAGGAACCATCAAGAGAGGAAGCAGTATTAATCTTGAATGGAATTAAGGATAAGTACGAAACATTCCATGAGGTACGCTATTCTGATGAAGTAATCCAAGCATTTGTAACGTTATCAGATCGTTACATTCAAGATCGTTTCTTACCAGATAAAGCGATAGACTTAATGGATGAGGTAGGTTCACGGTTGAACTTGGCAAATGCACAAAATGATTCAATCTCTATTCAAAGTCATTTAGATGAAGTAGTAAAAGAAAAAGAAGCGGCAGCAGAGCAAGAAGATTATGAAAAGGCTGCAAACCTTCGTTATCAAGAAATTCAATTGCAAAAACAACTGGAAGCGGCAAAAGGCGAAGAACAGGTTATTGATGTTGACATTTCGGATATTCAATTGATTGTAGAAGAAAAAACAGGAATTCCTGTAACAAAACTACAAGCAGATGAACAAGAAAAATTGAAAAACATCGGAGAAAATCTACGTAAAAAAGTAATCGGTCAGGAAGCAGCAGTTGATAAAGTTGCTAAAGCAATCCGCCGTAGTCGTGCAGGATTAAAATCAAAAGAACGTCCAATCGGATCATTCTTATTTGTCGGCCCAACTGGTGTTGGTAAAACCGAGCTAACCAAAGCACTAGCAGAAGAATTATTTGGTACTCGTGAAGCAATGATACGTCTTGATATGAGTGAATATATGGAGAAACATTCCGTATCTAAACTCATTGGATCACCACCAGGATATATTGGACATGATGAGGCAGGGCAATTGACCGAGCGTGTTCGTCGTAACCCATATTCCATCATTCTGTTAGATGAGATTGAAAAGGCACATCCAGACGTACAAAATATGTTCTTACAAATTATGGAGGATGGCCATTTAACAGATTCTCAAGGTAGGAAAGTAAGTTTTAAAGATACCGTCATCATCATGACAAGTAATGCTGGGACAGGATTAAAACCAATTACAGTTGGTTTTAATCATGAAAAACATGAATCTGTTTCTATATTAGAGAACTTAAGTGCATACTTTAAACCGGAGTTCTTAAACCGTTTCGATGCTATCATTAACTTCAATGAATTATCAGAAGATAATCTAATGAGTATCATCGATTTAATGTTAGCTGAACTTACTACTACCATTAAAGAGAACAATATTGAAATCTCAATTACAAACGACGCGAAAAAAGCACTTGTTAAACTTGGATACGACCCTAAATTTGGTGCACGCCCACTACGTCGTGTTATTCAAGATAAAATCGAGGATCCATTAACAGATCTTCTACTAGAAGAAGAAAATGTGAATCATATTCACGTAGCGGTTAAGAGTGGTGATATAGTGGTAAATAAAGCTTAAACATAATAGAATGTAAAAATGCATTGGAGCTAGCTCCAATGCATTTTTGTATTTAATTAGGCAAGCAACAAGCCTACGTATTCATTAAATATGAATACTATTGAAAATAGATCCTAACATTTTCAATAGTAGACATCATAAGAGCCGTATTATACTTCTTTTCTACTGACTCTATGAAATCCTTATACTGCTCTTCTGATAGGGATTTTTGCCAAGCAAATTGGAAACGAAACAAATCATCCTCATTCTTCTCTAATGGATTAAACATCATATTCCCTTTTGTTATTAGCATATTTGCATGTGCAGCTAAATTTAGTAGTAATACTTCTAACATTTTTAGTTCACGTTCATTATAATCATGATCCACCTTTGAAACGGTCACATCAACTATAGCTACGTTAATAAAAATCTCCTCCTATAAGTTAGTTAAGCTGTTGTTTCCTCTAAAGAATGAAATAAGCTGCGCATATAAATTCCCCCTTTAACGATTCAATTTCTACAAATAGGTGGAAATTCCTTCATCTTCCTATTCTTTTTTTCCTAGATAGGACGCAAAAAATGAAGCAAATCCTAAAAATAGGAAGGAAAATGATAGATATTGCTCTTTAATCGGTACGTTATTTTCTACAAATAGTATGATACCTAACACAAGAGAAACAATCCCAACCCCAAAATTAATTTTTCCAAACAATGTAAGACCTCTAAACAAACTAACATCCCCTAATTTATCGTATATTTTCTCTTACGAATAAAAAATAAAAAGGTTTCAGATAATAATTCCCTTAGAACGTGAAAAGATAATAACTAACGAACTCTTTTCAAAGGATGTATCAGCCATGCTGCGATTCAGAAGTATTTTTCTATTTACTATTGCATTTTTCCTTACCTTTGCGGCGTTGTACAGTACACCTACCTATAGTCTGCCAGTTAAAAAAATGGAAGTACATTTTATAAATGTCGGGCAAGGGGATAGTATATTTGTAAAAACTCCAAATGACAAAAATATACTAATTGATGGTGGTCCCCCTAAGGCTGGAAAAAAAGTTGTTAACTATTTAAAGGAACTTGAGATTGAAAAAATTGATTTGCTAATTGCTACTCATCCAGACCGAGATCATATTGGAGGGCTCCCAGTTGTAATGAAAGATTTAAAAGTAAAGAAGGTACTGGATTCTGGAAAGCTTCATATTACAAGGGCATATGCAAATTATATGAACGAAATTCGGAAGCAAGAAATCCCACTGAAAGTTGCAAAAGTAGGAGAACATATTACAATTGATTCATTAATTGATTTTCAGATTTTAAATGCTTATAGCAAACGGAAAAACAATAACCAGTCCTCTATCGCTCTAAAACTTAGCTATAATGATGTGGATTTTTTATTTTTAGGAGATATTGAGGATAAACAAGAAGAAAAGATAGCAAAAAAATATGATGTACGGGCTGAAATTATCAAAATTGCTCATCATGGTTCAAAAACAAGTAGCTCAGAAAAGTTTTTAGAACATGTGGATCCAAATGTAGCAATTATTACCTACAGTAAATATAACGATTTTGGTCACCCAGTAAATCGTGTCATCAAAAAGCTATTCGATTTACAAGCAGAAATATTTTCTACTGCAGTTTATGGTGATTTAGTTGTTCATACTGAAGGAAAGCACTATCTAATCTATCCACAAAAAACACCCTTACATGGGCTATTAGAAAGTTAAGATAAAGGGATAATCTCCACCGCTTTAAAGTGATAAAGTGCTGGAGATTGTTCCTTTTTAATATTTTCTAATAATGTTGACAATAAATGCTAAGTGTTATATGGTTAGTTACATAAGTAATTAACCATTTAACGAAGGAGCCTGAAAATGAAGAACAAGTTGGATGACAACAAGCCAATATTCCTTCAAATCAAAGAACAACTAGAGGATTCAATTATAAATGACAATCTAAAAGCCGATGAACGAGTGCCGTCGACAAATGAATTTGCAGCATTTTATAAAATTAATCCAGCTACTGCAGCAAAAGGAATTAATGAACTTGTTGCTGAGGGTATCTTGTTTAAAAGAAGGGGTGTTGGTATGTTCGTTACGAACCATGCAAAAGAGCTTTTGATTGAAAAGCGTAAGAAAACTTTTGTTGAACATTATATTTTGCCATTAAAAGAAGAAGCTAAAAAACTTAATATTAGTGAAGCTGACTTAATGAATATGATGAAGGGGGAACAGGCATGAGGATTGAAGTTAACAATTTAACAAAGAAATATGGTAGCAAACTTGCATTAGATGCAGTGTCATTTATACTAGAGGAACCTAAAATATATGGACTTCTAGGTCGTAATGGTGCTGGTAAGACAACGTTTATGGAAATCTTAGCAGGCCAAATTATTGCATCTAGTGGAGATATTTTAATAGATGGAGAAAATTCTTTTGATAATCAAAGACTAACCGAATCGATTTGTTTAATTAAAGAAGGGGATAATTTTAAAAAGGATTTATCGGTGAAAAATGTATTAAAAGTTAGTTCTTATTTTTATCCGAATTGGGATGAAAGATTAGCCCATGATCTAGCAAAGGAATACAATCTTGATATAAAGGCTAAAGTAAAAGCGCTTTCTAAAGGAATGGAGTCAGCACTAGGTATTATTGTAGGCTTAGCTAGTAAAGCGCCAATTACTGTATTTGATGAACCATATATTGGACTTGATGCAGCTGCCCGGAAGAAATTTTACGATATTTTATTAAGGGAGTACGAGAAAGAACCAAGAATAATTATTTTCTCTACTCATTTGATTGATGAAGTAAGCCTAATGTTTGAAGAAGTATTGATTTTACAAGATGGAAAATTAGCATTACAAGAAGACGCAGATATTTTGCGTAATCGTGCTTGTGCGGTGTCTGGAACGATTCAACAGGTAGAGGAATTTATTAAAGACAAAGAAGTAATTACAACGAAAAAGCTTGCCGGAATGATGACGGCATATATTTTTGGGCATATGGAAGAAGCAGAAATGACTGGTCTTTCAACTGAAGGTGTACCGATTCAAGACTTGATGATATATCTCACAGAAAATAAGGGGGCTTAGCTATGAATAATCAAGTGAAAGGTCTATTATATTTTTACTTTAATGATCTTAAGCGTAGCATTTTAATATTTTGGTCTATTCTATTATTAGTTTTAGTAGTTGCCATTGCATTTGCTTATTATCTAATAGGTGTAGAGGATGGAATGATGGCGTTTGGTTTTCCATTTGCAATTTACTTTTATTGTGCTGTTTTAGGTTTTATAGCAGTGAAGGAATATATACCATTTGCTATTAAAGTAGGTGCTACTCGAAAAAATATTTTTAAAAGTCTGGGGTTATTCTTTCTAAGTATTGCCGTAACCAAAGCAATAGTAGCAAGTACGATTCAAGAGCTTGTAATACTCCTTGCCAATAACACAGATTTAACTTCCTTTATGTTTCTTCATCCAGCAATGGCTGTAGAGGATACTTGGATATACAGAGTATTAATTGACATTTGTGTTATGTTTTTCTTACTTTCTTTCATGTTTGTCATTGGTCTATTATTCTATAAATATGGGTTTGCTGGTGGGGGAGCTGTGGCGGGTGTCCTTGCAATAGGCTTACTTTTTGGAATTGCTAAAGGGTGGATTTATGAATTTGTTGCTGACCTTCTAAAGCAAACTAATATAATGTTCTTTTGTCAAATGCTAGGAATTGGGTTGTTGCTTTTCATCCTATCCTTTTTGATGGTTAGAAGGATAACGATTGAAAAAAGAAGCTAAATATGCGGGATAGTCTCTTTTTGCCTCATCACACTTCTAGAGTATCATTTTAAGCTTTGAATGGATATCATAATTCATTAAATCTGAGTATATTGCAGATGATGCTGCGATAACAACACGAAAAAGGAGAGTTTCCTCTCCTTTTTCGTGTTGTTATCGCAATAAGTTAGTCGGCGTAAATTAACAATGAAAATCAAAAAATGACTTGTTCGAATACCTTTTTGATAATTTTAACGATCTCTTCAGCTTCCTGTTTTGTTAAGGTAAATGGTGGGAATAAATGTATTCCAGTAGTACGGGGATGATTATAAAATGGATATACAATTAGTCCTTTTTGAGTGAAAATCTGGACTAATTCATTAATATGGCTATAACTGAGACATTCATAGGATTTTTTATTTTTGATTAATTCAATACCTATCATAAGACCTTTACCACGGGTTTCGGAGTAATTCTTATGGTTGTTGAGTGTAGAATGAATTTCACTCCTTAAATATTCACCCATATTCGTCACATGATTTAGTAACGTTGTATCATTAATTAATTGCAATGATCCTATTCCAGCGGCACAAGCCAATGGATTACCATTTTGTGTTGATAAATGATCGATTTGGGTATTTTGGTCTAAAAAAGCCTCATAGATTTTATTACTAATTAAAGTAGCCCCTAAAGGTAAATATCCATTATTTATTCCTTTAGACAAGCATATGACATCTGGTTCAATGTTAAAGTGCTCAAACCCAAACATCTTTCCAGTCCTGCCAAAACCGGTTGCTACTTCATCTATGACTAACAAGATATCATATTCCTGACAGAAATCTTTTAACATCTGAACATATTCCGTTGGAAGAGGAATTGACCCCCCTGAACCAAGTACGGGCTCCATTATTAGTGCTGCAATGTTTTGTCCTTCTCTATTAAATATATAATGTAATTCTTTCTCAATAACTTCAAGAATATTGCTATTATCTATAGTAGGATTTTTCTTTACTGGGGTAGGTAAAAATATCATACCGGATAAATTAGGGCCGTAGTCTTCAGATATTCCTCGATCTACTCCGCTGATGCTCATGGATCCATAATACGTACCATGGTAGGATAAGTCTAATGCGGCAATTTTATTTTTATGAGGTCTATTTTTTAGTTGGTTGTACTTACGGGCGATTTTAATGGCTAGTTCAGTAGACTCAGAACCAGTACATGTATAGACAACATTTACTATATTTTCTGGAACAAGCTCTAATAACAATTCCGCAAACTTTGCAGTAGTAGGGTTACTATGTTGTATTGGATTGACATAAGGGATTTCGTCTAATTGATTTATAATAGCTTCTCGAATTTTTGGATTACCATAACCTAATGAAACATTCCATAGGCCGCTTATCCCATCTATATAGACTTTTCCTTGCGTATCTTGAATGTATATTCCCTCCCCTCGTATTATTTCTGGTAATTTTGGTCCATATGATACGGGCTTTAAAGGGTGTACATATGGATAAAGCATTTTCTTTGTTCCCAATTATAACACCTCACTATTCTACTTTTTTATAAAACATAACCAAATAGTATTTCACATTGATAATCTACTAATGCTAATATAGCTAAACAGCCGCTTTAATTCAAGGAATATTATAATTTATGAAAATATTTTAAAAATTTATTTACTTATTTGCATAGAGGTGATAGAATTGAGACGAAATTAACAATACATAAAAAAGGTGTTGTTTATAGAGTGCTAGCTGTGGGATATGTGTATGAGGACACAAATGGTATGTTTCATATGATAAACCAATTATTAGGAACTACTATGAATGAACTAGATTCTATTGAATTAATTGATTTTAATGTTAACACACCAAATGATTTTTATTCCTTTCTTGAATACCTTAGCGTAACGGAGTATGTGGTTATTTGTGATGGTGATAGAATCCTTAAACTTGTGAACTTTTTAAACAGTAACTATCCTATCCGTTTCAATTTATATAATAATAATTTGGAATTGAAAACTGGTCATTCTACTAATCTGTTAAATAATAACCTCAAAGAATTGTTTCCTAACAAATTAGATACACTTGCTAATTTAGAAAAGGAAACATCCCCCATAAAGAATGAGTTGCATCTGATGTTAACTGGAAATTATCCATTAAACATTAAAAATAATCTTATAAAACATTTGTTTGTTGAAAAAACAGAACTATTACGTTGTATAGATAATAGTATTCTAAAGAATTGTGTTATCAATTCAATAATCTTTTATGATAAGTCAAATGTAAATATCGCATCCGATCTATTTCCAATCATGGTAAACCTTCAGAATGAGAAAGAAACAATAGAATCAATGAATCTAATTCATATGAGCAAAGAAGAGATTATGGAAGGGATAAAATCTTTTCAAAGTAGCGGGAAGGTGTTGAATAAACAGATCACCCAAGGCATTATTGATTATTCAGCGATAATGAACATGGAAAGAAATAATCGTTTATTTTATTTCGAGGAAGGCATCTACCGAGATTATGGTAGAAAGAACCTTATTACTACCAATTTTGATGAAGATTTTTACGAAATGGTAAACACAATAAGTTACATGAAGGCCAATATGATTACTCCAGCAATGGCAATATACCCCATGGTTATTAATATTTCAGCTTTACTAGAAAGACAGCAGATGTATATGGTAACCCCGTTTAATGCATTTTTTAGTAGTAGTTTTACTCAAAAACATAAAAATTTTAATTTAATTGGTTTAATAATAGATGACCAATATTATTTATATCACATTTCTCAAAACAAGAATTATAAAGTCAATAAAGTATACCTGCTTTTACTAGAGTTTTATTTAAAGAACAGTATGGATTCTATAGATTTAAAAAGCTACTTTCCTGATAAACTTGAAACCTTTAATAAAAAGTTCTATGAATTTATTGATAGGATTTCATAGAAACTTAAATGTTAAACGAGGTGTAGTTATTGAAAAATATTGTCATTATTGGTTCAGAGGGAACAATTGGCCAAGCTGTTAGAAATATTTTTAAGGATCATTTTCAAATTCGTATCGATAAATCTTTTAAAGAAGAAATATTTGAGGATACCCAAGTTATTCAATTATCTTATGATATTACATCTGATTCCGAGCTAGATAAGGTTTATGAAGTAATTAAAGAAAGAAAATTGACTATTGATGGTGTGATATATTTAGCGGGAGTTAATTATATGCGGAACTTTTTTACATCGTCATCAGACGCTTGGCAAGAAACATTTGATATTAATTTATTTGGAATTGTAAAATTCCTAAAGCGCGTGTATAACTTGTTTTCGTATAAAGTTTCCGTGGTGTGTGTTGCTTCTCAAAATGGGATTGTAGGACATGAAGATCGTATTGACTATGGACCATCCAAGGCAGCTATTATTCAATTAGTAAAGAATCTAACCGTTGATTTTGCAAAATACTCAAATAGGGATATTAAAATAAATTGCGTTTCTCCATCTTATGTATTAACAGAGGAAAATAAAGAATACTTTGAGAGTTTTCCAGGTGTAATGCTAGTTAATAGAATCCCTTATAAAAAACTTATAACACCTACCGAAGTCGCTAATGCCATCGAATTTTTAATGTCTGAAAAAAGCGATGGTATAAGGGGGCAAAATATCGTAATAGACTATGGATATACAGTTGTTTAATACTTTAAAGGAGGTGATAAATATGTCAAAAGTAATTGAAAAAGTCAATGAAAATTCAAAAATTGACCAATTGTTCGCAGATATCGAAGAACTTGAATTCATCGATATCAACGAAGCAACTGCTTTACCAGAGACAGCAGCTACTAGTGGTTCAGCATTTAGTAGCGGTTGTTCTACGTGTGGTTCAAGCTCGACGTGCTCTTCTACAACATGATTTTATTTCCAAGGTAAAACATGTTTTGAGTACTTAAGCTCAACTTTCTCTTCTACAACATGATTTCACTTCTATGTAAACATGTTTTAGAAGGGTTGTGCAATTTACTATGGGTTTGCCGACCCTTCTAAAAAATATTATACGATTTTATATAAATTGTAATTTCATGTAAAGGTTGTGACTTCGTTGTTCAAAATAAATTCTTTTGCTACACTAGTTTATTTTAAAAAAGATAGTGACAATCTGATTACAGCAGATAACCATTTTGATTTGTCCTATATACGTAATTACTTGGCTGAGCAAGGAATACATACAACACAATATCTTGAGCAAAATCCTAAATTAGTAAACGATCTATTAGATGATATGATTACCATTGGTAACAGGGTGTTTATATTTTATTTAGATGAGCAAAATTATGATATTACTCAGTTTTTTACTCAAAAGTTAAAGCAGATTGATTTTCATTTTACAATAATTTGGACAGGGTTAATCCCTAGTGATTACATGGAGTATATTTCTAAACAAAATTTTCATGACATGTTTATTTCTAATAACCTAGCGGAAGAGATATTCTCTGAGCTAATGGATTTAAGTAGTAACTATCCTAAAAAGGAAGCTACTTTCTTAACGAACAGGAGTGAGAATGGATCAATAAATCAAACTACACAATATACACCTTCTCCATATCAAACTGGAAATATACTAGCTAAACGAGTGAATAACTATAGTATTAGATTAGATTTATCTAACCTTAATAAATCTCTTGAACTAGAGTCCACCTACATAGCCAACCAACTTATTAAAGATTTCCGTTTGTTCCAATCGCAAGGTATTCAAGGTACTATCAAATTCTTAGATCATGACATTCTCGCTAATGTAGAATTATTCAACACCCTATTGAAGTCTATTAATTCAGAAGGGTATCCATTTACATTTTCGGGACAGGTTAGTTTGAACAAATTGTCAATCGATATCCTCAACACATTAAAACGAAGTAAATTTAATCAACTTGAAATCCATATACATGAATCAGATTATGAAGAAGCTCTTTCTAAAATATATACAATAGATAAGACAATAGATTCTGAAAAAATGAATATTTTGTATAGTATAAATTTACCAGAAAATATATCTATTGTAAAGAGGAAAGAACTATTTATTTTATTTGATAGGTTAGATGACATAGAGGGGATAGCTGAAAAAGTAAGGCTTTTGCCTCAGGGAGTCTCGGATGCAAATATAAATGGATTGAATTTACGGCGTGAATATCCATCATCGATAGTTCAAAATACGCTTAATCCATATAAAGCATTCTCTGCAATACCCGAAAGAGCCCTTATTAATGGATATGTATCTTTTTTAAGCGGCTATTACCCCTACGACTTTGGAGGAGGTAATAGTAAGCATATTGGTGTTCAACATAATTTCTTAAATCCTGCAACTTATAATAATTTAAGTAAGTTCTTAGGAATAAATAGTGCAATTATTAATCAATCAGAACAAAAAGATTCATTTCCTGGAGAGGAATTATTATATAGGAGTAACGGTGATTTCTTGCGTAAGAAGAATGATATATTCGACTATAACATGGCCGAGGCAAGAAAATATGGAACGTTTCTGCCACATTACCATCAAGTTTACAAAACTGATGATATGTATGTAGAAAAACTCCAAATAGACGATCATGATCGTTCAGTACAAATCAAAGTCCTAAAAGCACCTTATAGGAAAGCGAATGATTCCAGTCTATTGAATGACTACAATTTTTTGTCTATTCATACACAAGAAGACCTTGATCGCTTTCTACACGACATGGAGCACTTTATACAAAATGGACAGTTCCGTCACTTGTATGAGATATCAAGCTTATTAATGGATGGATGCAGGTGGGGGGGGCCTCGACAATGTACTCTAACGAAACTACATCGGTTCCATCTGGATGACAATCAAAATATCCTACCTTGTGGAGGGTGTAGTAAAACAGTTGGTAACATTACAAGCTCCTATATAAATGTGGTTGGTAACGCTGTAAAAATAACTGAAGAAGAGCAAGAAGTTCGAGGTTGTAGTAATTGTCCAGTAAAAGATAGTTGCTCCCAGTGTGTTATGCTACCCGATTTTATGAATAGGGAACAATATTGTGAAATTAGAAGGAAACACCACTATATAGATGAATACATAAATGCTTCCAATACAATCAAATATTTGCTGCAAAATGTATCTCTGTTCAAGGATATCAATTTTCAAGATGTAGCCGTATCTACATCAATGAAATCACATATCTTTTCAAATGATATTTCAGTAAGGAATTCTTTTGTAAAAGAACATATTTATCTTGTGTACATACAACAAACGCCAATTATCGTTGAAAGTAGAAGGTCTAAATTGTTAAAAATCAATTCCGTTGTAGCGATGGTGTTTGAAGGATTATTAAAAGGTGCCCCTGATGAAGCAATAAGCGAAGAATTAGTGAATAGATTTCAAATTAATCAAAAAGAAGCAGAAGCCATATATCAAAACACAATAGGTAGATTGCTAGAATTGAATTACATTCATAATAAGAAAATATCCGTAGTGAACTAAGTGAAAGTGTTTTTTTATGAAATATGAAGCATTAGAAAGTAGAACTAAAAAGGAGTGTTCTTGTATGCCTATAAGTATTTATAACTATGAGAAAGTTAAGATACCACTTATCTTAGAAATCACGAAGAATACTACTCTTAAGAACTTAAAAGATAGTTATTATCTTGATAATGATTGGCAGCATGGGCCTAACACAATGATCGTATTCCGTAATGGTTCTGAAGAGAAGTATTTGTTAGATGAATTAAAAGACTTTGTCCAAGAATATACAGATAGAAATCCAATAAATAAGGATTTTGTTAGACAAAGACAAGAATTATATAGAGAAAAACAAAAAACATTAGTAGAAGTTGAATATCGAGATAACGTTGATGCGGACTTATTATTTGAACATGGCCAAGTCCAAGTAAGACCTAAAAAGAGTGGAATCTATAATTCAAAAAAGCATCGCAACATCTTTGACCACTATAGAATTAGACTAAACGGAATATACTTAGAAATCTTAGAGAAGTTTAAAGATTTATCAGTCAAAGAAAAAGCACATCTGTTTTTATATCAATTCCGTTTTATAGCAACATTATATGAGGAAGGTCCGAAAAACGGTCATCTAACATTTTTATCCCATGCGCAAGGATTCTTATCCAATATTGAAGTTAGGGGGTTGAATAGTAATATCAAGGAGAGTTTTGAGAAAAAAAGAAGTGAACTATTTACTAACAATGACATAATACTACGAGATGATTTGAAAGATATAATGCTAGAGTGGGAAGCAAATTGGACTAGTATAGCTGAAGAAATGAATGAAAACTTCCGCAAAGAAAATTATGATGATTCCGAAGAGGGAGTTGGGTTAAAGCCACAGCTTGAGCTATTAAAAAGAGAAATTGCTCCTTTAAACAATGATTTTCATAGTGATTTATTAAGTTTAGATGAAACTGGTGAGCTGGAGCAATTTATTCATTCTAAAAAAATGCTTATATTTAGGGACATCGTAAATTTATTTTACTTAAGCCTCCCGTTATTTGAACAAAGTATGGCAGAGAAACAATTTTATGCCTACTCTGTTGTAAAATATTATGAAGCTTATTTTAATGGTGAAGTCCTTTATACTATCAAATAAAGGGTTGGAGGTCTAATAATGTATGTAAATCCGTTTATATTAAAAAGAGAAAATATATTAGAAAAAAGCGCCATCAAACATGAGTTTGATACGGAAATTTTTCTGGAAATAGATCATTTAGAGGGATTATTGAACGATTCCCGTGATGAAATCATTGATAATCTAAATGAACTACTAATGAAATCAAATAACTCATTACTGTTGAATGCTATTAGATATTTAAGAAAGAATAAGTTTCTTCGATTTGTTAATAGTTCAAATGAAATTAAAGAACTCGTTCCAGAAAATTTAAAGGAAGAAATTGAGAAGTTTAATAGTTTGTATAACCAATTTGTTTTTTTATCAGAGAGTGCAGAATCCATGTATAGCAATAGTTTGAAGGAAGTGAGGCAGCGATTTATTGATATCTTGAAAGAAAATTCCTCTATAGCAAACGGACTGCACATGGTTAACCCACAGATTTATTCTAAACTAACATCCTATTTACATACACCTCTTGAGGAACATAAAAGTAAACATCGTAAGGTAGAGGGCACATTATACAATTTCATTAGTCGGTCAGCTCTTAAAACAAGTCCGTTTAGCGATATAACAAATGTTGGTAGAGTTCAGTTACTTGATCAAAATATTGTTGCTGAAAACTACCATAAATCTGTTTCTTTAAATTATACATTTGTTTATAAAATGACATTTTATTATTTGTATAAATCTAATCTATTCATTGAAAATATTAACTATACCATTCCTCCATTTTCAATTTCCACAGAAAATGGGCAGCATTATATCGAGTTTCTTTCGAAAAAGGATAACACAGAGAGAGCCAAAGTGTATCTGTCTGAGGAACGTTTAGGAAAGTTAAAGATACCTAAGTCTCTTGTTGACCTTTTCAATGAGAAAGATATGGATAACTATTTAACCTTTGATGAACTTCACTCAATATTAGGTAAAGAAATTGCCAAAGAAAAAATACATTTTGTTATTCGTAACTATCTAAAAATTGGATTGCTAATACCAGTAATCGGATTTAATGAAAAAAATTACCAGGCTTTAGTTGCGGATGTCAAGAATAAGTTAGTTCACTTATTAGAAGAGAAATCCTATATCGAATTAATTACTTATCTTGATGAAATATATGACACGACTAAGCAAATTTCTTCTGCAAAAGAAATTCATGAAAAGCATTCCTGCTTTAATAAGCTAAACTCTATTTTGAAAGAAATTAAAGAACGTACAGGTATTAATTTTTCTTCTAATCAAGTCTTTTATGAGGATGGTTATTACTCAGATGTAGAATATATGGAAAGTAAGGTTCTGGATCAATTCATAAGTCCGCTCTTGCAAATACAGAAATTCACATTAATCTTCGATACTAGTATTAGATTACGTTATGAATTTGCTGCAAGATTAAAAGATTTAGGTACCCAGGATTACCTAGAAATGGATAGTGATTTCTTTTCTATATTGTTTGACCTATCAAAGGATATGATGAGCTATTGGGAAAATCCTGCATATATTGCCTCTGAACAATTTCATTCAAAAGATCTAAGGGAATTGGACAAATTAAAATTTGATTTTATGGAGGATATCAATACGCTTTGTAAACACGATGCGTCAAGTACTATCGATATCAAAGATTTGATTGATACATATATTCAAAAGATACCTGAGAAGATTCTAATGGAAAAAGGAATAAGTACTGGCGTCTTTGCTCAAATCAATCAAGACAACTTAATCATTAATTCGTTATATGAAGGGCAAGAAAGATATTCGGCTCGATTCATGAATTATTTTAAAGACTATTTAAATGAAGATGCCGATTACCGGAATTATATAAAGGATTTCTATGATGATAACAACTACTATGAATTAACAGATACATATGGTTTTAATGGCAATGTAAAAGAACAAAGACTTAGTAGAGAATGCTATACACTTGGGGTTGGAACCAGGAGATTCACAATGGAGAATAATGATTCCCTTCATATGGTGGAAGACTTTAAAGTGGACATACGTGACGGCTTATTCAGATTTATTGATGTGAATGGTGAGGAAGCGAAAATTTGTTTTAGAGGATCCTTGTCTCCAACCTATATGCCTGGGTATATTGCGATATTGTTACAAATGTTCACCTCTGGGGCGATGTATTATAAATTAGGCGAGATGGTTAAGAAAGAACATATTCCAAGAATAACGTATGGCAATATCATTCTTACTAGAAAGAGAGTTTGTTTAACATTCATCCAAGATGAATTAATTAGAAAAGAAATAGAAGGAGATTATGAGTATTATAAACGTTTGAATTTAGTTTTTTCAAAATTTGAACTTGATAAAGAATTCTTTATCGTAATTGATCGAAGCACACAATTAAATGATGAGGAACTTCTTAAGTTTAAACCGCTCTATATTAATATAGAGAATCCCTTATCTGTTAAAGTGTTTGAAAAAGAAATAGTTGATAAGTTTGATAAGTCCGTACTGAAGTTATTGTTCATGGAAGAGTATTTGAGTAATTCTGGTCCCTATGCGAAAGAATTAAATTATGAAATTTATCAGAAGGGTGGAGAGGAAGATGGAAGAGTTTTTAGTACTGAATCGGCAAAATTCAATGATTTACTTTGATGAAAATAAAAGTATTATAAAAACCTATTTTAAAGAGGTATCCATTGAAACATCACGAGAACAATATGAGTTCCTAATAGAAATACTAAATGCTACAAAAAATGAGATCGCAATTCGTGATTTAGTAGAAGAATACGAAGATCAAAAATATATAATGAAACTATTAAAAGTATTGTATGATGCAGGATCCATTTTACTCTATCCTGTTTCTAATAATTTATCATACTATTTCCAATATGGCTGGTTTAGGGTTCTGTTACAATATCTACCTACGAATAAAGATATTCTTCAAAGTTGCCGTTTATTGGTAGAAGCATCCGTTTATGTTACACAAGAAGTAGAACGACAATTACCCGAATTAAAGCTGTTATTACTAGAAAATGGTGTATCTGTTTCCGAGGAAATAAGAGGTGAACTGAATGATAATGATTGGGTCATTTGCATGGGGAATGATACTACGCATCAACAACATGTCATTGAGCTATCATTATCAATTGAAAAATTAGTCGGGGTAAAACGAGTCAACAATCAATCTTTATATCATCATAATATGGATAAGGACACTTTACTATTCAAAGAATCCTTACTATATAAGGTGGGACCATATTATGCTATGTTGTACATGATAAAATCAATCGTTGGTATATCCTTATCGGCTTTTTCTTTGAATAAAGAAGGAAAGTTTTATGAATATAATGTAGAAGTAGATAATTATAAGCAAACTGTGGAAGAATTTTCTTTTCCAGAACCCACACAATCAAAGGGAAATTTAGATTATATAGGAAGTTTTGAGTCATTCATTAATCGGAATCCTGCTATTCCGATTTCTGTTTCGGGTTGGAAGGATATTCATGGTGACTTATTCCAAATGGGATTTGCTACCTATTCCTTAACAGATAGTGTAACAAAGGATACTTTTGTTTATGCTGGTTTAGATTATATTGAAACAGCCATGAAATCTATTGTAAACGGTCTATCATACTATTTGAATAAGGATTTAAAACAAGTGAATTGGATCGTGTCTACTCCCGATTCTTATTATCTAGACAAAGTATTATTATTATTACAATATGTGGAAGAACCGTATGCGTTTTATAAGTTGGAACTATCGAATCATCCTGATAATAAATTTACCGAGTATTTACATACACTTAATGTTACTCCAGAGTTTTTTGTTAAGAAGTACAGCAACTCTAATTCTTATACGGTTTATCTATACGACCATGAAAATGACGAATTATATACGGATAGTAAAAAGACAATAACTATTGAAAATAAAATAGTTGAACTTGCATTACAATACATCTTATTAAAGAATAATCCTCAACAATCAATTTCAACTATTATAAGACCTATTGCCCATACAGAAATGGAAGAATTATTACGAATGGACTTTAGTATGTTAAATGGCTTTGAAGCGCCGGAAGAAAAAAGCTTTATAGAGAATGGACTACGTTTGTTTAAGTATTCTAACCTGCACACTGTAGAACATGCATGGAAGTATGAAGAACAATTAAATGAAATTAATTTGGTTGTTCGAAAGATTGAGGTGGAGACCAATCAAACAATTAGTGTCTAGAGAAAAGGGTTTAGTTACGCATGAGATTAATCAATATATACTTGTGGCATACGAATCTAATAAATTAGGTTGTATGGAATGTGTTCGAAAAAGGATACAAGATAAAGGTTTAAATCATTCTGTTTCCTTTAAGCCTGAAGTGAATCAACTTGATTCATTGATAGTGGAAGAACTAAAGCGGGAGGTTGTTAAGGAAGAAGGACATTACTATTTTGCCTATAATCTACTAACGAAAGAGATCAATAAACTGCTAATGATTAAATATCCTCAATGTAATGGTTGTAAGGTAGAGGAAACGATTGAAGAATTAGAAGAAAAGGCTATTATTCCAACAAATGATACAATGAATTACGGATATAGAGCAAAGTCATTTGATGAAACAATTCGTGTTTTTACTCGTGATATGGATAGCTTCTTACATCCACTGTTCGGTCTATTTGATACACATAGCCGGAACATTTCGGATAGTATGCCGCTTATCAGTTTGTACGTCACATTAGGAAGAAGAAAATTCGATGCACATGGGAGACAGGAAACTTATAAAGGCTCCTTCTTTACGGCTATGTTAGAAGGGCTTGAAAGGTTCCATGGAGTTGCACCTCCAACAACCAGTCGATATTATGCTAGCGAACAATCTCTTGCGAATCAAAAGGAGGATTTTGTATCGCTTTTTCGGTTTAGTCATTTACCTGAATCACTGTTCTCTGAAGAATTTGTGCAAGTTGAGGAATATTCAACGGATACCGATATTTTTTGGCGATATGCTTATTCTTTCAATCAGAAGAAATATAAGCTAATTCCGGAAGAGGTAATCTATTTCTCTACACATGACTTCTATGACAAGCCACATAATAAAAGGTACCTACTGGATAGTTCGAATGGTATTGCCTTGGGCTCAAATACAATTGAGGCAGCTCTTGGTGGTTTATTTGAAATTATTGAACGGGATTCCTTTTTAGTTCACTGGTACTCCAAATCCAGTCCAATAAGAGTAGAAGGAATTACAAATCTAGGAAATAAAAACATCAATTTGATGATTGCCTATTTGCAATCAATCGGATATAAGGTCCATATATTTGATGTAACACTGGAAAGTGAAGTACCTACTTTTTGGGTTTTAATAGAACTAGTAGAGGAAGATGAAGAAAAAATTGCCTTCTATACAACAGCTGGGACACATATTAATCCTGAGGATGCCATCGAATCCGCACTTGTGGAAGCGTCAACATCCATACGCTCATTCATGATGTATCAAAAAAGAATATATAAAGGGATTGTACCAACTGATTTTGTAGAGGATTATAAAAAAATAGTGAAGCTCGAGGACCATCTATACTTATATTCATCACCAAAGATGCGATTTGCTTTTGATTTTGCTATTCAAACCGATCGAGTAATGGATGCTAAGGAATTGGTAGAAAAACGCTCTACCTATTTAAATAAATTTTCCAATCAAGGGAAACTATTGGACACGCTTATTAGTAAGCTAACGATATATCATGAAATTTTCCAAGCTAATTTGTCGAGTAATACCCTAAAAAGTCTAGGCTTAAATTGCGTGAAAATAATAGTTCCAACCATGCAAAATATTGGCTTTGGTTACTTATACCAAAATATTAATCGCGACAGAATTAAACAAGCAGTTATGTTAAACGGTCTAAATGGCGAAACTGAGGTGATGAATCGTGAACCACACCCTTTTCCATAATACAAGTATTCGTAAATTAGAAAAGGACTATTATCAGAGCTATTCCGCTGATCGATATCTTAATACTGACGATTCTAGCTTTCATATACTAACCCCTTTTAGCAAAGAATACATCAATAAAGACAACCAACGATATGGTCATATCGAACAGTATACACAGTTAATTCATGATGTAATAGAACATACGCTTAAGATTAAGAGATACGATATTCTAAGTTATTATCATGATCATAATAACTCACCATCTGTAAGGAGTCTACACACTGCAAAATTACTATTTCTAATAGATGGATTATTCTATTACTACCATATTTATGATGATCAATTGTTGCTTGTCTCGCAAAGTGAAATAGATGCAAGTATTTATATGAAAGATAGATTATATATTTTCGGTTTAAGTGATGTACTTAATCTAACGAGATTTTATAGTGAATTTTCTCTGTATGCTTCACTTCTTGATGCGGGACACCTTCTATATAATGTGAAAAATGTTTTAGTTAATAAAAACATAGACTTTCTTCAACTTCAGAAATTTAATAGTAACTATTTATATGAAAATATCCATATCGATTCACGTTATAGCTATGTATCATTTGCTTTAGAGATAAGCCCTGAATATAAAGAAAGTCAACTAATGGAAAGAATACCCTATGTAACGGGCCATGATAAGAGGTTATCTGTCGACCATAATGAATTGAAACCAACAAAGTACTTAAAAGAAATTCTCGCACAGTATAATAGTTCACTAGATAGGGAAGGAAGATTTATTAATACCCATGAAATTCCCTCATTTCAATTGACCTCAACATTAATTAGAAATTCTGCACACACAACGATAGGGAATCATAATTATGGGGAAAAGTTTGAACAATTTAATCCAGTAGATGTACTTACTATCCTTAAGGACTCAAAACGCATATTTTCTAGTAATGGGATGGAGTATTGTTTTCTCATCAAATCAGATATTGGAGAATATATCTATTGGTCAGACTTAACTCGTACTAATTTAGAAATTGATTTTCGAAAGATTATGTACGATGATCATAAGTTTTTTGATTTTAAAACCTATAATATTGTATTTCTATGTTTCTCTGATAAGAACAAAGTGATCGAAAATGGATTACAGAATCAACTCATAACAGCATCGGAAATGATGCAGTTAGTGGCGTTATATTCTTCTTCTATAAGCTATGCATTTCGACCAATGAAAAATCACAATGATTATTATTTGAAAAATATCTTAACACTTGATGAGCAATACGAAATAAACTTCATGGGAGTAGTCTGTAACTCTCCTATTCAACAATTGAGTTATTACCTGAAGTAAACGAGTTAATAAATCGAACCGAGTTATAGTTTTTCTTTTTTCAAGGGTTAATCAAATGGACAAGGGGTGGTAGAATGTGGCATTCCCTACATGGATTTATTCATGATTTTAAAGCATTAGATGATTACTTACAATCAGACTTCCAAGATGTCATCCAAGATGATATGGAGACATACTTTTTTATTCGGTATTGGTTAGGTGGACCACATGTAAGGTTACGCTTTACATGTAAACCGGAAGATTATCCAAAAGTAAAAAAACGCTTCGAAGAGTCAATCGACAATTTTTTAGTTCAAAGAAATGTTGACTTAATAGATTATAAACAGTTCTATCAAAACACCGCATTAGAAAAAGAAAATATTAGAGAAACATATTGGTGTGAACACGGTTCGGTAGTTGAGTTTGTTTATGAGCCTGAGTACGAACGATATGGTGGCAGGGAAGTAATAGGGAATTCCGAACAGGTTTTTTACGAAAGTAGTGTTCTGGCTAATAAGTTAAATAACGTTCCTTTTAGTAGAAGGATTATAGTAGGCATGGACCTTATTTACTTAACATTTCAATTAGCTAAGGTAAACCATACAATTTACGGGAATTATGCAGACTTTTGGAAAGATTATAGCTCAAGTGGACAGCTGGTAGAGAACTATGCCCCTATATTGAAGCAGAGATTAAATCATTTACAAAACAATCATGTTAACCAGTTTGCGATGTATAACGATTATTTTAATTGTATAAAGAGTAATGATATTCACAAGGAAATATCGATTCTTATCTCGCATGTTCATATGACGAATAATAGACTTGGGATTTTTCCTGCAATTGAACATAATCTAGCATCTTTTATTGCTAATAATATAGGTGTAGAGGGTGAGATAGTTGAAAAGGCATGATCAGCTTTGGGATTTAACTGGTAAAAGAAATACATTAAGAGAGTTATATCATCAGAATGCAATGATATCAAAACATTATCATTCCATGCGGATTAAACCGGTAAAGAACCATCGGAAATGGGAATTACTTGAAGCGATCCCCTTAGATGAACCTAAGGCAGAGTCTTATCTGGAACAGATGCTATTTTTACGTCGAACAATAAGGGAAGTCAGTGGGAAAGATATAGATATTCAATTTATCTCAAAGCTATTAAAGTTTAGTGTGGGGATTACGGGAAGTACAGATAGTGGCTATCAGTTATTTAGTTATCCATCTCCAGGAACTACCTATGCAACAACTGTATTTATTTCAATTGCTCAAGAAGAACATATCTATATTTATCGTTATAACGCTTATGATCATTCACTAGAGAAATATGCAGAGGACTTGGATCATAGAATCGCAGATGTGATTTTTGATAAGAAGCTGTCGGAGTTTCCAATCCTGATATTTTTAGCAAGCGATTACCAGTTAATTGAGGAAGTGTATGGAGAAATTGCATATCGACTACTATGCTTGGAAATGGGGCATATGGCACAAAATATAACACTTTATAGTTTAGAAAAGGAGTATCACTCTGTATGTATTGGAGGGTACAATGAGTCACTGTTTAAAGAAATAATCGGAAAACAATATGATTTACACTATGTTGTAGTTGTGGGGTGAACGAGTTGTATGTAGTCTTAAGAGCACAATATACCGTTATGTATGCAAAGGAATTAATACTAACACATCTATTTGATGATAAACACCATTCCATAAGAATTAGCAGCACTATTGATAAAGAACTCTTAATCCAGAAATTATTATATGGATTCCTTATACCAACGGATATAAATGAGGTCTCACAAGAAGAAAAACTAATAATGATGATAAGTAAACAATTAAAGGATTCAACCTTATTAACGGAGGAAAAAACGGAGTATCGAAGGCAAGTTAATATTCGTGGGGTTCTTTTAGCAGCTAATAAGAGTGGTGTTGAACATTCCGTCATTAAGGATTACTTCGATACATTTCATAATCAAAGAATTTATACATTAGGAACTAATCACGAACTACATTCCTTTTTACTAAGAGAAGGATTATTTCAAACGAAGTCAATAGCGAAAAAGGATATAACTTCAACAGACGAGAAAAGTATTATCTTAGTCAATGAAAAGGATTTGGCTACCATTCAAGGTGAAAGAAATAAAAAGTATTTAGTTTACTCATTAGAAAGTTTAAGGGTTGGTCCTCTTCTCATACCGGGAACAACGATATGTTTAAAGTGCTATAGTAGTAATTATGATCTACAAAGAAATAATGTAGAGAATGGATATCCTGTATATTACCAAAATTTTATATTGAATTTTCTCGTTAATACAGTTTATTTCTGTCTAAATAACTTGCATCAATTTTTAGGAACAGATGTGGGTCTTCCAATAAGAAAATATTATCAATTAGCTAATCCATATTTATCACTATCTGTTACAGATGTCTATAAGACTAATAGTTGTAGTATTTGCTTCAGTGAAAGTGGTGTTGAGGAATTCAGTTATGATCAAGCTGACAAAGTACGAGTATAATCAAAAAATTAATATCAAAGGCTGTTTACTAAAAAGTTGTTGCTTTTTAATATATTAGGACCAAGTGTAATCAAATAGATTAACAAAAAAAGCAGGATGGGAGTTTAATATGATAAATATACGGGAGTTATCAAAAAACTATGGTGAAAAGCAGGTCTTAAAAGATATCAATTTAGATGTTAATGACGGGGAGATATTTGCAATACTTGGCCATAATGGTGCAGGTAAAACAACCCTTATAAAATGCATCATGAACCTGGTTGAATATAAAGGGAAAATTACATACGCATTTCCGAAAGAGGATTTGTTCAAAAATATTAGTTTACAAATGCAATCATCCGTATACGAAGAAGGTGCGAGAGTTTACGAGATATGTAATCTATATAAGAAGCTTCTGAAAAGTGATGTTGACCTAGACGAACTATTAGATGAATTCGGTTTATTATCATTCAAGAAAAGTAATATAAATAGTCTATCAGGTGGAGAAAAGCAAAAGTTGTCCATATTACTAACCCTAATAAACAAGCCAAAAGTGATTATTTTTGATGAAATAACAACGGGATTAGATATCGTAGCTAGAAGAAAAGTGTGGAGCCAAATAAAAAAAGTGAATCAAGAGTATGGTACCAATATCATTTTAACTAGTCACTTCTTAGATGAAGTGGAATACTTGGCTGACCAAGTTGTTATATTGGAAAACGGACAAGTATCTTTAACTGGTGGAGTTAAAGATATCGTAAAGCAAACATATGGAAATAAGAAAAATATTAGTTTTAAAATACCAAGTGTAGTTCCAAATTTGGAGAATGATTCTTTCAATTTAGATTTTGGAAATGTAGTGAAAAATGGTGACAGATATAATGTTGAATATGATACAGAAGATGAAATAAAGGTTCTAGAAGAGGTTAAAAGAAATAATGCTATAGATATCTATATAAAAGACTATTCATTTGAAGATGCTTTCTTAAAGAATTTAGGGTATGTCATAAACGAAAAAGGAGAAATTACACATGAATAAGATGGTAGTGTTTACGAAATATCAGACAAAGCTCTTGTTGAGAAATTATAAAACTACCGCTATTGGATTTTTAATGCCAGTATTGATGTTTGTAATTTTTAGTAATGTATTTGCCGACTTAGAAATTACTGGTACGGAATATACTATAGTAGATTATTTACTTCCTGCGTTTATTCCAATCATCATTATTAATGCCGTTATTGTAATTTATGGACACTACTATACTTTATATGAAGAACAAGGGAATCTATTAAAATATCGACTACTAGGGTTGAATAATGTTACCATCTCATTTGGTATATTTCTAGCCACCCTTATTTTTCAAATACTAGCAATACTGGCACTCGTTGCAACCGCAATTATTACATCCGATGTACCTATACCATATGGCAACCTATTATCTGTTCTCGTTGTTTTAATGGTAATCAATTTATTTCAGTTTGCAATTGTGTATTTGGTTTCATCTATTACAACGAAAAGTGCAACATATCAATCGATTTCTATCATATTATTTAACTTCCAGATGTTTTTAGGGGGGTTAACGTTTCCGCCTGAAATGTTTCCAAATTTTTTACGTACAATCGTAGAATTTATTAATCCTATTTATTATGGCTTACTAGCAATGAGGGGAGTTTGGACTGAAAAAGCAAGTGTATTTTCTTATTATCAGGAAATAGGACTTTTAGTATTGCTAACAGCTGTATTTATTGTTCTTGCAAATTTTGTAAAACAAAGAAAAGTATTAACTTAATTCCCGTCATTGTTTAATACGCACTATTACGGGTAATATTTTATTAGGGGGATACGTAATATGAATTATGGAAAGAACTTTGCAGATGTTTATAGTAAACATTTAATTCACTTTTCGATACAGGTTGCCCCAAGAATATTCAAATTTCTTTCGAGTAAAGACACGAAAAATGAAATATTGGATTTATGTTGTGGAACAGGCCAACTAGCTTATTATTTTCTTGCAAAAGGTTATCATGTAACTGGAATTGACTTTTCTGAAGATATGCTATACCATGCAAAAAAACTGAATAAGCCTTTTATTGAAACAAAGAAAGCTGAGTTTTATTGTAATGATGCCAGATATTTTTCATTGAATAAAAAATACCCCAATATTGTTTCAACATATGATGCTTTAAATCATTTAGAAGATGATCAGAGTTTACAACAATGCTTCCAACAAGTATTCCATCATTTAGAAGAGGATGGAACATTTATTTTTGATCTTAATACGAGATTAGGTCTTTCTAAAGGTGGAACTTTTATAAGGGAAGATGAAGAAATATTTAGTATCATGCAAAGCATGTCTGAACCTTCTAGAAATAAAGCTTTTACAAGGTACTACGGTTTCGTAAAAGATGACTCTTCCCATGTCTATTATAAATATGATGAAGTGGTTTATAATACCATCTACAAAATGGAAAAGGTCAAAGAATATCTTTATGATACTGGGTTTATTTCAGTCAAATTTGCACATGTAAATAATTTACTTAAAATGGTGGAAGAGCCAGAGAAAGAAGAACGCGTTTTTATTATCGCAACAAAATAATATGGAATGGGTTTCACTTACACTAAGGTTGGAAATGATTAGAATAATGAAAGGTAGTCTTTCATTTTTTAGTAGGTAGAAAAGTAAAAAACTTTCCGCCGACATAAGGAAAACTAACACATTCGCAAAAGAATGAGCGGATACGAGTTTTTCTAATGAAGATTAAACTATCCCGAAAATATAACCGAGGTGAGTCAATCATGAAAGTCTATATTAGGAATGCCATAGTTGCAGCTTTGATAGTAGCTTTAATAACTGGTCTGTTCAGTTATTTGTTCCGTGGCTATTTTTATTGGGGAGATACATTGAATGCAGCAGCAGGTACATTTATCATCTGGGCATTTTTGTTTCCACTAGTATATAAATATACTGGTTATTGTGGAAAAGAGGAATAAACCATTTTTCCAAAGTAATTAACGTGTTTTGACCAGGAGGCCGCTTCACAAAATGTGATTTAGTTTTGGTGGACTACCGAAATTACACTGCATTTGGCAATTGTAAAGTGGCTCATTTATTTTGCAATAAATGGCCGGTTGTACTTGGAAGATTGTTTGTCAAATACTGAATAAAAGAATGTAGTTAAAAGAATGGGAAATGGCTTTGGCAAGTCACGGGTATAAAAAAGGGGTTGTCGTATCCAATTTACGATAACCCCTTTTAGATTGAATTACACAGCCATTTCTTTACGTTTGAAAATTTGACTAGCCAGCAGTAACAAGATTAGGGACAATCCAAGGGTTACTGCTGCGGTTGCAAGAAGATCACTACTAATCTCACCAGAAGTCAATGATTCTAGTATATAGCTAGAAAGATTATTTGGACTCCAATCAAGAATATGTTGGAAGATTTGTGTAATAATACTCATCAACATAATTGTTAAAATAGTGAAGAAGGCAACCAAACCTCCAGATTTGAAGACAGTGTTATAAAAAATTGTTAATGAAACGACCAAGGTCAACCACATACCATAGAAGAAGAATACCGTTAAGAATTCACCAAAGGTCAGTGTTCCGAACAGAATATTGATATAATACCAACTCACAAGTAAGCCAAGGAAAAGAGATACCCACACTAGCAATAAGTAAGAGACCCATTTTGCAGTAATATAATTCATGTAAGAAACAGGCTTTACTAATACTAGTTCAGAGACACCGCTTTTTCTTTCACCAGCAATAGTCCCCATTAAGATGAGAACAATGACTAAAATTCCTAAACTACTTAATTGACTAAGACTCATCAAAATTACTTCAGTTGGTGCAAGTTCCGGTATTTCAAACACAGCCCCTTCAGGCATACCACCGACAGAATCAATAATTTGAGGTAAATAGTAAGTGGTTAGAGGATCCATGACAGACAATAAAATAATAACTAACGGTACCCAAACCCATTTTTTGTTTCGCCAGTTCTCGAGTAACTCTTTTTGAAATAACGTCATCCATTGCATTATTCGTTCACCACCCTCATAAACATATCCTCTAGTGAAGCCTTATTAATGGAAAAAGTCGTAATTTGCCATTTCTCTTTCGTTGCTAATGTTAAAATACCTTCACGAGCTTTTTTCATATCAGTCGCTGTAATTAAAAGTGTATCCCGTTCTACCTTGGCATTAGAAACACCATCTATTGCCACAACCTTTTCTTGATATAGTTGAATTTCATCTTCGACTTGTAACTCAATGACGGTAGTTTGATACTTTTTCCTTAAATCAATTAAAGATCCAGACTCAATTAATTTGCCATGATTTAGAAGTAGAAGTTCATCACTTACTTCCTCGGCATCATTTAAAATGTGGGTAGAAAATAATATCGTCATTTCTTGTTTTAATTTCTCCATCAGAACAAGTATTTCCCTACGACCTATCGGATCAAGTGATGCAACGGGTTCGTCTAGAATCAATAATTTTGGCTTGTGAATGATAGCTTGAGCAATTCCAAGCCGTTGCTTCATCCCACCTGAGTAACGAGATATTCGTTCATCTTGTGCTTCTTCAGATATCCCTACTTCTTTCAGCAATTTGGTTGCTCGTTTAGTTGCTTCACCTTTAGTAAGCTTAGCTAGTTTACCACTATAAACTAGGAATTCTCTTCCAGTCATCCACGTATGAAAGGCTGGATATTGCGGTAAATAGCCAATATATTTACGGATGTCCTGATTTTTTCCTTGTGCTTCAATTTGAATGGTTCCTTCAGTTGGTTTTAAAAGACCAGCTAAACTTCTTAAGGTTGTTGTTTTTCCAGCTCCATTAGGACCGATTAATGCAATGCATTTATGGTGGCCGAAATCAAAACTGATATGGTCAACAACAGTCTTTGAGCCATACTTTTTAGTTAGTTTCTCAACGGTCAGTAATGTCATTTAACGAGATCTCCTTCCAAAGATAAAGTACAGTACAGGCCCTATAATACTTATTAGTACGATAATTAATGCCCATAACCATTTAGGACCATTAGTTTCTTTTACTTTCACCAAGTCAACAATGGCAACAAGTAATAGAATGACCTGGATAATTAGGATAGGAGCGATTAACGCCCAGTTAATATTCACCATATACACCTCTCCAATCTTTTTTTTACATTCCCATAAGTTTAGGAATAGCAATGATAATTGAAATAATGATAATAAAGGTAATCCAAGCAAGTGGCCTTGCTAAGTTAATTGTCCAACCAACACCGAAACGCTTTTCTAAAAACAGTGCCGGATCATTTGGATTAAAATAAATCACTCCAAGTTTCCAATGTCTGTCATCATCACGATCAATAGCCTCTCCATTCGTTCCGGCAGAGATTCTTACACGACTTCCACCTTGACCAGTAGTGAATGATAGAATAATAGCCCAAAGCGTTAAGATTAAAGTGAAAACAATTGGCACAATAGATATTAATTCCGTACTGATTGGGAAAATCAATGAAAATTGAATGAACATAAATAGTAATGATAATCCAATTCCAGTACCTATCAAATAAGCGGACCATCTTCTTCTAAAAATAACATTTTGCTTCATAGACTCTTCGGGTTTTTCAGCACTAATTTGTTGTTTAGCTTTTGCAATCATTGTATTTAAGAACATGAACAATAATGTTAAATAAAGCTGAATAATAGGCATGGCTAAAACTGTACGTGGCGTTTTTGTAACAGTATTCGTTACCACTCCATCAAAGTTATATTGCATCGGTATTTGCTCTGGAATACGGTTGTAAAATTTAAAGGTTAAAGCAATGGATGCGAAAGTAATTAAGAAGGAAAAGGCAAACCAAAGATTGGAATGGTTTAGCTTATGTTTTCTAAACTCAGTACTAATAAAAACTTGCTGTGGTTTCTCCTTTCCCCAGTTTTCAGTTTGTTTTAATTGCTTCATTACCCTATGGAAGTATAGATAGATTAAAAAATGAAGAAATAAATATGCACAAACGAGTATAGAAAAGAAAATGCTAAAGGTATTCGAATCCATATCATTGAGTGTTTCAAGTACAAGAAATAAAATGGTGACAATAATAGCCGATATTCCAGAATACAGCACATACTGTTTACGAAGTTTTTTAATCCTATCTGTATGGTAGATTTCTTCTGGGATGGATACACCAAAGCTTTCCGTTCTTCTAGTCCAATAAGGAATAAACATGGTTGAAATATACGCAGGAATTAAAATAAGGAGAAGAAATATCATATTCATTTACGAGCGACCTCCTTGATAAGTTTTATATAGTGACTTACAAAGCATTAAGAATTCCTCTTCACTAATATCACGGCAAATTGATTCAGCGATAAGAGGGCGTAAATTCTTTTCTAACTGACTTTTATGACTTGCATCAGCCTTTGGTACCCCATCTGGATTAATTACAACACCTTTTTGCCTATGGATTAAAATAAAACCATCTTGCTTCAAATGTTGATAAGCTTTATTCACCGTATGAAGATTGATACCAATATCAGAAGCAAGCGATCTAACAGAAGGCAACGCCTCCCCAGGACGCAAATCCCTCCTCGCAATACCCTCAATAATTTGATGAACCAACTGCAAATAAATCGGCTCATCCGACTCAAAATCTAAATTTATAAACACATTACAGCACACTCCTTCTTTTTGTGGTGCCTGTCACTTCCCGAATTAGCTCGAAATTCGTCGAATATGTGCACAGCTCGTGTAGGGCTCTATCCACATTAATTTCATCTCGTGTTCTAACTGTTATATTTATTGTATAACAGTTAGAACGAATATGTCAATGGAAAATGATATCAACAGTGATATCCCCAAGTTATTCATTATTATTTAAGTGAAAATCAGCTTTATCCACATTATCCACAGAGGGGTATGGACAGTTATTAACAACCTAATACGGATATCAAGGGCAGATCATACGGTGTTTTTATAAGAAAATCCACAAGAGGAAAATATTCTGTGAATCGAATAAATATAACTATAAAGTGCGTGCAGGTTTTTGGAATTGACCACAATCTTAAACAGGAAGGGGCAGTAGGAACAGAAAAAATGGTCACAAGCGAAGTCAGGATGGATGTAAAATCCCAAAAATCCACCCAGGAATGGCGGAAGGATGAAATATAAAAGGTCTAGAATCTTTCCTTAAAAATTAAAAAAAGACCGAAGCTTCTAGCTTCGGTCTGCCTTTTGTCTTGCACGGTCAGCCCGCTTAAATTCTCTTTGGTAAAGCACTTCCTGAGTTTTACTTAAAAACTTATCTCTTACTTCACGTTTTTCTTTTGGCACGGCTATCCCTCACTCACAGTATATTTACTGTTTAGAATAACCAACATTTACATTTTTATACAATATTAACCGACTTCACCATCAGCATTTGCTTCCATCGTAACAAATTGTTGATAAGAAAGATAATGCTCTTTTGAAATCGCAAAGATATCATAAATTTCTTCCACTTGGTTTACTTTTTGGTAGACTTCAGGGTAAATGGTGTTTCCTAATGCAACATAAGGGAGTTTTAGAACGGCTTTTGTAGAGCGGATGTTGGTTTTTCTTACTTTCATGAAAATGGTCTCGATTTCATAATCAAAGAATAACTCATCGAAAAACTGCTCTTTTGCCGCACGATTATATCCCATCCCGAAATAAGGTTGGCCAATCCAAGTTGCTAAAAAACCGTGATTGTTTTCTATATCAAACAAATTAATCGTGCCAATAGGCTGTTGATATTCATCTACGATTGTCCTTGAAATTAACTCACCTTGTTCTTCTGCTTCCATCGTCTTTTTAGTTAAAAAGTAAAATTCATCTGTAGTATTTGCTTTATGTCTAACATATGGAAATACTTCTGGGTGTGACATCAGTTCAAATAGTACTGGCACCTCTTGTAAATCACGCTTTTTTAGCATAAAAACCCTCCTTATTTGTGCAGGAGGGTATCCAAATAAAAGGGACCCTAGTTGGAAGCCCACCCGCGAATTTTTATTAAGATCAACAAAAATTCGGGGTGGGAATCGAACCCACTAGAACCTGTTTAACAGGTGGCGCACCATTTGCCTTCCCTATTATATTTTGACAAATAGAAAAGTATAGAAATCTTTCCTACTCGCATAAAAAACTCATTCACCAGTATTATGTGAATGCATTTTTAAACGTACATCGTTTTGTGACAATACATATAATACTACGAATAACTCCAAAATGGAACTACTTTTTCAACAAAAATATCGACAAATTATGTTAAATTATTTTTACATTGATTTAAAGCATTGTTCAAGGGCTAAATCTAGGGTTGGATGATGGAATTGGTAGCCTGTTTCTAGTGCCTTATTCGGTAATACGTATTGTCCTTTTAAGATGAGTTGACTCATTTCACCAGTTGCTGCGCGAACTAGCAGACCTGGTGTAGGAAACCAATATGGACGTTTTAGACTTTTGGACAAAATTTGATTGAACTCTTTGTTTCTTACTGGTTGTGGGGCAGTCACATTGAAGGGACCGGATATGCTTTCCTTTTGTATCGCATAGATAATTAAATCAACGACATCATCCAAATGAACCCAGGAAGTCCATTGCTCACCCTTTCCTATCCGACCACCTACAAATAATTTAGTAGGAAGAGACATCAATGGAAGTGCTCCACCATTACTACCTAAAATAACACCAAACCTAGCAAGTACGGTACGAATGGAAAGTTCCTCTGCTTGTTTTGCAGTTTTTTCCCAGTCTACAACGACATCAGCAAGAAAGTCGTTCCCTGGCCTTGTGGTCTCCTCCGTAAAAATCATATCATCGGATATACCATAGTATCCAACCGCTGAACCACTAATAAATACGTCTGGTTTTTCTTCCATATGTTTCATAAGGTCAATTAACCTCTGCGTCGTTTCTATTCTACTTGTTTTAATTCTTTCCTTCTTATTCTTAGTCCAGTATCCATACAATGTTTCCCCAGCAAGATTAATAACACCATGAATTGCTGGCAAATTTTTTGTATTGTCAAAGTTAAGATATGTAGTATGTTTCGTATTGGAAAACTTCTCTGGGGTACGAGTTAAGATAAAGGAGTGGTGGCCTAGTGAAATTAATTTCTCTATTAGCTTCTTACCAACAAAACCTGTTCCGCCCGTGATTAAATAGTTCATTAAAATCTCCTCACTTTTGGTAATCTAAATTCTTATTATCATGGTATGATGGACAAAAGAGGTGATGAACTTGCTGAAGAAAATAAGTCGAATTACAACACAGAAAAAAAGCACACAACGTTATAATGTTTATATGGTTGAAGGTAATAGTGATAAATATGCATTTAGTGTTGATGAAGCAATCTTGGTGGAATTTGGGCTACGTAAAGGACTCGAGTTGGATGAACTAACGATCGATCTTTTACTTAAGAAAGATACCATACAGAAATCTTATCTTCTAGCAATTAATTATTTAAGCTACCGGATGAGATCACAAAAAGAAATAATAGATTATTTGATGAAAAAAGAAGTAATTCAAGAGCATATTGACATTATTATAGAACGGTTAACAAAAGAAGGTCTAGTTAATGATAAACAATTTGCGGAAAGCTTTACAATAACAAGAATAAACACTACTTCAAAAGGACCACTATTAGTAAAGCGAGAGCTAATGGAAAAAGGAGTCTCAGCTACAGTTTCTACTGAAGCTGTCTCTCTATATACGTATGATATACAATATGAAAAAGCATTAAAATGGGTAAATAAAAAACTTACTTCTAGTAAAAAGGATTCTTTTAATAAAAAAATCGAACAGCTCCGGATTACATTGGTACAAAAAGGATTTACCTCAGATGTAATTGGCGAAGTTCTTTTATCCGTGGTAGATAACCGTGATAATTCTGAGGAATGGGAATCGCTCATTTTTCAAGGAGAGAAGTTAGTTCGTAAGCACGCAGCTAAGAAATCGGGGTATGAACTAAAGATGAAAGTAAAAGAAGGTCTGTATCGTAAAGGATTTCAGATGGATTTGATTAATCAGTATATTGACGAGGAAATTGGAAAAGAAGATTAAGGACTTGTCGATAGGCAAGTCCATCTACGAAAATATATAATACATATCAATTAGAATTCGTAACATCAACCGTTCTCTTCAGACTAATCATGTGTGTCCATTTAAATACAAATCGAACTTACTGGTCTACTAGAATTTCCTTACGCCCGTCATCCTCATCGAAAATTTGTTTAGCTACAACTTCAGGACTTTTAAGTCTAGAAGGATCCTTCACATGATCTGATTTTTTCCAGAATGGAGTATTCATGCCACCCATATAAACCGCGGTAATCTTAAAGTCCTCCTTATCCCATTCTTGTTGAAGTGCTTCTGTAAATCCACGGACTGCAAATTTACTTGCACAATAGAGGGATTCATTTACTTTCCCACGTAAACCAGCTGTTGAAATAATCGTTAAAATTCTTCCTTTGCTCTTACGTATAAGTGGAAGGGAAGCTTGCACCGTTAATATGGTTCCTTTTACATTGGTGTTTAATGTTGCTTCAATATCCTCTACCCCGTAGTCATCAATGGAACCGAAAATTCCAATTCCGGCATTATTAATGAAAACATCTAGTTCACCAATACGCTGGAAAGCAATTTGAATAGAAGCAATTTCCCTTACATCACAAAGAACAACTTCAGCATCACCACCAATTTCTTTAATCTGAAATTGGACAAGATGTAATGGATCATTTCTTCTACCTAATAAATATACTTTATAGCCATTTTTAGCATATTCTAATGCTAGAGCTTTTCCGAGACCAGTACCAGCACCAGTTATAGCAACTGTTGGCATAAATACTCCCACCTTTTGTCGAATAATAGTGTTTAACCATTTAAATTGTCCCAGTTTGTTGATAAAATGTAAAGAGAGTCGAAGGGGGCCAAACATATGAATTATCGATATAGTGATTTATCTGTTGAGCAATTACTTAGTTTAGTTGCGGAATTTAAAGAGAAAGCACAAAAGGCTGAGCAATTAGGGAATATAAGTGAAGTGCAAATATATGAAAGAAAGATGCAGCTAGCTTTAGCATATACATTAAATCCTGAAGATTTCCATCCAGGATCCACCTACGAATTTCGTCATGATCCAGGTCATAGATTCACTATTAATTATTTAGAAGGTGTCTTTGCATGGGGACATCGTATCAATCTTTTAAATGAAGTGTATGAAAAAGAGGAAGCAATTCCGATATCGTTACTAGGAAAAAAACTGGATAAGTAAATTGGGGAAGAGCGAGTTTTATGAAACGAGCTCTTTTTTTGCTGTTTCTCTGAAAAATAAAACTATGAATGGTGTAACCGGTTTAAACATGAATGTTTAAGGATTTTTAAAAAAGTAAATAAAAATTTATAAAAAAAGTACTAGAAATTCTTTTAAAAAATTTGATATAGTAAACAAACCGGTCGGTATGTGGAGGTGTGCGACGGAAATGGATACAAGATCGCAAATAATGAAGATAGCGACAAGACTTTTCCAATATAAAGGATACAATGGTGTTGGAGTAAATGAGATTCTTAGAGAATGCAAACTGACAAAAGGTGCACTCTATTATCACTTTCCAAACGGAAAAGAAGAATTGTTAATTGTATGTCTACAGGAAATGAACATGACAATTACGAATAGCATCAAAGAAATATTTAAAAAATATCAAACTACTCATGAAGCGACCGAAGCGATGATACTTAAATTGATAGCCGATTTTAACCAAAGTGGTACAATTACAGGTTATACATTTAGTAGTATCGTAAGTGGAATGGATCACTTGAGTGAACCAGTACGGAATGCTTGCACAAGCCTCTACACGGAAATTCAAGAGATATATTCGACCAAATTAGTAGAAGATGGAGCTCCATTAGAAATGGCTGAATCTATGGCATTGATTATGACAGCTACGATTGAAGGAGCAATCATGCTTAGTTTGACGAAGAAATCACCAGAACCATTAGAGAAGATTGCACTAGTATTACCAAAGGTTTGTTTAAAGAGTTAGAAGGAGATAGGCATGGAAACACATATTCAAGTTAAAAAACCGAAAGCTATGGCATTTATTCTTATGTTAGGAGCTTTTATTGGATTATTTGGAGAAACAGCATTAAATATGGCTTTAACTAATGTTATGGAAGATTTCACAATTGAGCCAGCAACAGCCCAGTGGCTAACAACAGGTTATTTATTAATGTTAGGTATACTTGTACCGGTTACAGCTCTTATTATGAAGTGGTTTTCAACAAGGAAATTAGTAATCGGTGGAATCATTATCTCATTATTAGGTGCATTACTTGCGGCTATGTCAGTTAACTTTCCGATGTTAATGGCTGGCCGTATTGTTCAAGCAATTGGAACAGGTCTTATCCTACCGATTATGTTGACAGTTGTTTTACTCATATTCCCTATCCAAAAACGAGGAGTTGTAATGGGGATTGTCGGGTTAGTTATTACAACAGCACCAGCAGTGGGGCCAACATTATCAGGTGTCATTATTACTTCACTAGGCTGGTCTTATATTTTCTGGATGAGTGCAATTTTTTATGTATTATTACTAGTTGGAGCTTATGTTGTAATTACGAATGTATCTGAAATTACAAAGCCTAAAATAGACGTTTTATCAATTCTGCTCTCAACCATTGGTTTTGGTGGAATTATATTTAATTTAAGTACAATGGCTGAGCAACCAATCTCAGCGCTGATTGTATGGGGGCCATTATTTATTGGCGTTATTTCATTACTGTTATTTGGAATTCGTCAATTTAAAATGGAACAACCAATGGTCAATTTACGTGTTTCAAGTATCCAATGTTTACATTAGGTACTTTAATGATGTTCCTAAGTATCTTAGTTATTTTATCATCTGCAATCTTATTGCCACTATATCTAAAAGGTGCACTATTATTAAGTGCCGCATTAGCTGGCTTAATGCTTCTTCCTGGAAATGCGGTTAACGTAATTTTATCACCAATCGTAGGTACTCTCTTTGATAAATGGGGAGCACGTTACTTTGTTATTGTGGGATCTATATTTGTTTTACTTGGAAATATCATGTTCATATCGGTTATTTCATCTACAACTCCGGTTTGGCAGATAATCGTTAGCTTCATGATTTTATTTGTAGGGTTAACCCTGGTAACCATGCCTTCCCAAACAAATGCGATGAACCAGTTACCACGAAATCTTTATGCAGATGGTTCAGCTGCAATGAACACATTAAATCAAGTAGCTGGTGCAGCAGGGACTGCAATTGCCATTACTATTTTCACGATGGGTGAAAATAATCATATTGCTAATTACCCAAAGGCAACGGAACCAGAAGTATTGGCTGCCGGAGTTAAATATGGGTTCTACTTCATTACAGGAATCGCTGTAATTGCATTTATAAGTTCATTCTTTACCAAAAATAGTACAAGTTCACATGCAAAATCTTCATCTGAAAAAATTGCTAGAAATGACACAAAGGTAGGTTGAAACTAGAGGTATAATGGGAATATAGGAGGGGAAGTAGTATGGCAAATCATTATAAGAATATTATCGTAGCGGTAGACGGCTCCAAAGAAGGAGAATACGCATTTCGTAAATCAATAGATGTCGTAAAGCGTAATCCTGGGTCAACATTACACATTACTAACATTATTGATAACCGTACTCCTTATGAACGACCAGTTGTTGATCAGGTTCAAAAGCAATCAGAAGATTTATTAGTAAATTATCAAGCAAAAGCTCAGGCTGAAGGAATTGAAAATTTTAACGTAATTAGTATATACGGATCGCCAAGAAGTGCGATTTCGAAAGACGTTGCGAGTACAGTTCATGCTGATTTAATTATTTGCGGTGCAACGGGTCATAATGCCGTTGAACGTTTTCTAATAGGATCTGTATCAGAAGCAATCGTACGAACTGCCACATGTGATGTATTAGTTATCCGTACTCCTGAGTAAATGATTAATAGAAAAATGAAAATATATCAATAGAAAAACTAGTGAACCTATATGGCTCACTAGTTTTTTAAATTGGGCTATCGCCAACATATAATTTAGTTTGTAATTTATGCTCAGAAAATATCCACCCCGTATAAGAACTAATAATTTCGTTGGCTGAGTTTATTTGAACAACTGCAACAAACGGGTAGAATGTCTTAGAACGGTAGCGTAAATCAATAAAACGAACCTCTGTATAATCATCGTATTCGTTGATCTCCCAGCGATAGACTGGAGAGAAGGATAAAAATGCAGAGACATTTCTATCTGTCTTGGCAATATCAATTATTGGTGAATCAGGCAATGAAACCTTTTTAAATTCATCGACAATCTCTATATGTCCATTTTCAACGGTTCCAACGTAAAATCTTGTTTCCGTAGTAATCGCAACTCGCCAATAATTTTGCTTTATTGTTGGAGAAGTAGCGACCTTTATCGTATCCGGAAAATAGTCGTTAATCGTTCTAACAATTTCTTTTTTATCCATATATCGCTTAATATAATATAATAGAATTACTGCATAAATCAAAAGCCAAGTAGTAGCAGGATTTGCGCCAAGTATCCAAGCAACAATACCAGCTAAATGCAGTGTGAAAATATATGGATCAAAAGTATTGATAAAACCATGTGCAATCCACTTATCGGTGAATGGACGGTAAGCTTGTGTACCATAGGCGTTGAAAATATCTACGAAAACATGGACGACTACTGCTAAAGCGGTCCATCCATATAAATGCCAGAAATTAACCTGGGGGACAAAGAGATGAATTATACTTGCAATTAATATTCCCCAGAAAATTACTGCTGGGACAGAATGTGTTACACCACGGTGATGCCTAATATAGGTTGCATTATTACGTAATTTTAATACAGTATCGAAATCAGGTGCGTGAGACCCTACGATTGCACCTACGAATATAGCATGAAAGAGCACCGGATCATTATTAACTACTGGATCGAGTGTCGAAAGACCTGCAAGTGCAACTCCCATAACAATATGGGTTCCGGTATCCATTAAATTAATTCCTCCTATGTTAACTAGCATGAGGTAATATATTGATTTTTTCAGTGTGTTTTTAGTGTACCATAAAGGAAGTGTTTATATGACCAAACACATGAGTTCGTTACAGAATTTTAATATTTTAAACTTTCAAGAGAAACTTTTGACATGGTATTACGCTAATAAACGTGATTTACCATGGCGTGAAAACCAAGATCCATACAAAGTCTGGGTATCGGAAATAATGCTTCAGCAAACAAAGGTTGACACAGTAATACCTTATTTCCATAACTTTATTGAAAAGTTTCCTACGGTTTATGCTTTAGCAGCTGCGGATGAGCAAGATGTCTTAAAGGCTTGGGAAGGTCTAGGATACTATTCACGTGCAAGAAATTTACAACATGCTGTCCGTGAAGTTGTCGAGATTTATGATGGACAAGTTCCAGATAATCCTAAGGAATTGGAAGGACTAAAAGGAATCGGTTCGTACACAAAAGGCGCCATTTTATCAATTGCTTTTAATCAACCAGAACCTGCAGTTGATGGTAATGTGATGCGTGTTTTTTCTAGGGTTTTAAATATTGATGATGATATTGCCCTTGCCAAAACGAAGAAGTTATTTGAAGCTATTATTTATGAGGTAATTTCGCATGAAGATCCCTCATCTTTTAACCAGGCTATCATGGACCTCGGTGCTACCATTTGTACGCCAAAATCTCCAGCTTGTTTGATATGTCCTGTGCAAGAACATTGCCTGGGATTTGAACTCGGTATTGAGCAACAACTTCCAATAAAATCAAAGGCGAAAAAGAATAAAAAAATACCATATGCTGTATTATTAATTCGAAATGCTCAAAATGAAATTGCTATCGAACAACGACCAGATGACGGGTTATTAGCAAATCTTTGGCAATTCCCAATGGTTCCAATGCAAGATATAAGTCCTGAACTTATTGAAAATTGGTTTTATGCTAACTATGGAATGAAAATTAAATTAGGGGAAAAGAAGAGTGATTTAAAGCATGTTTTCTCTCATTTAACATGGGAGCTTGAAATCTATTCTGCCAATTTTAATCAAGATATACGTGAAGAGGGAAAACTTAAATTTGTCACTGAAGAGGAATTAAGTTCCTATCCATTTCCAGTTTCTCATATTAAAATGAAGGACTTTGTCTAGAGGATAAGCGCTTCTAATAAATTACCAAAAAATGCCTGCGTTCACTTGGATTATAAGTGGATAACAATAGTTTAAATGGAAATAGTATTATTGTCGGAGGTGATAATAATGGCTAAACCAAACAAAACTAAAGCTGGTACTAACATTCAAGAAGTAAAGCAACAAAATGCTCAAGCACAAGCTGGTCAAGGGCAATATGGTACCGAATTTGCTTCTGAATCTACAAATGCACAAGAAGTAAAAAAGCAAAACCAAAAATCTCAAGCTAACAAAAAATAACTACTTACCCTCAGAAATATAAGAAGAGCTTCCTTTCTCCCGGAGGCTCTTCTTTTTTATGTCAATTTTGGATGACTTTTGATAATAAAAACTTATAGAGAACAACATATCTTGCGTTAAGCTTTATATTTTATTCCTTTCCTATTATAATAGATAGCAAAATAGTAGGACATCCATGTCAATTTACTTAGTGGATTAAAAAAGATTGAATGTCTGACTATGGACGTGTCGCAAGTTTTTCAGAATGGGAAGGGATTAGATGGCTGCTCCGAAAGCTGGATCTGATATTAAAATACAAAGCTATAAACACGATGGAAATGTACACCGTATCTGGGAGAGCACAATGGTGTTAAAAGGAACTGAACAAGTTGTCATCGGAGCAAATGATAAAACTTTGGTTGTCGAAAGTGATGGACGGACCTGGATTACAAGGGAGCCAGCAATTTGTTATTTCCACTCGAAGCATTGGTTTAATATTATTGGTATGCTTCGTGATGATGGAATTCATTACTATTGCAATATAAGTTCACCCTTTGTTTATGAAGAAAACGCAATTAAATATATTGACTATGACTTAGACTTAAAAGTATATCCAGATATGACCTATCGTGTACTGGATGAAGATGAATACCAAATTCATCGAGAAAAAATGAATTATCCAGATGTGTTAGACAGAATACTTTACAATAATATAAAGGATTTACAGAGATGGGTCCAACAAAGAAAAGGTCCATTCTCACCAGGATTTATCGACCAATGGTACGAAAGATTCCTTACATATCGCTTTTGAAAAAAACTAACAATAACCTTGTTACAATTGTAGCAAGGGTTTTAATTTTTATGAGGTGCAGAAGTAGTATTGTCGCTTCTTAATTGATTTTGTACGATTAAGCAAGGTGAGAACCCATAGTACGAAGAGTAAGAAGGCTCACCAGACGCTCACGGAAAGTTTATATTTGGCTCGAGGACAAGGCCAGAGATATGAAAATAAATAACAAAAGAAAGTTGATGTAAATGAGCAGTATTAAGCAATACATGGAATACGTAAAACCATATAAATGGAAAATTATTTGGACTATTATGATTGGAATTGTAAAATTTACAATTCCTTTGTTAATACCATTAATCTTGAAATATGTACTGGATGACATTATTGAACATGATACATGGAATACTGACGAAAAAATCAATCATTTATTCTGGATAATGGGTCTGGCATTTGGAATTTTCTTAGTCTTGCGTCCACCAGTTGAGTATTACCGTCAATATCTTGCGCAGTGGGTAGGTAACAAAATCCTTTATGATTTAAGGGATAAGCTATTTGATCATATGCAAAAATTGAGTATGAAATATTACTCTACGACAAAAACCGGCGAAATAATTTCCCGGGTAATAAATGATGTCGAACAAACAAAGAATTTCGTAATTACTGGCTTAATGAATATTTGGCTCGATTTAATTACGATTTTAATTGCAATTTGTATTATGTTGACTATGGATATTCCTCTAACTTTTGTTGCAATTGCTTTATTTCCATTGTTTGGATTTGCGATTAAATATTTTTATGGTCGACTACGTAAATTGACACGTGAACGATCTCAGGCCCTTGCTGAAGTGCAAGGACACTTGCATGAACGAGTACAAGGAGTGCAAGTGACAAGAAGCTTTGCACTTGAAGATTATGAGCAGGAACAATTTGATAAGCAAAACTGGAAATTCCTGAATAAGGCGTTAGAGCATACGAATTGGAATGCGAAAACTTTTGCGGTTACTAATACGATAACCGATTTAGCACCGTTACTAGTTATTACTTATTCTGGGTATCATGTTATCACTGGAAGTATGTCTGTTGGAACAATGGTAGCATTCTTCGCTTATTTGGAAAGAGTGTACAGCCCTCTAAGAAGACTAATTAACTCTTCAACAGTACTAGTTCAATCTATTGCCTCTATTGACCGTGTATTTGAATTTATGAACGAACAATATGATATAGTAGACAAACCAAATGCAATCAAAGTAGAACGAGTTCATGGTGATATTGATTTTGAACATATTTCGTTCCAATATGATGAAGATTATCCAATACTTAAGAATATTAATTTACAAGTAAATCAGGGCGAGACAATTGCTTTAGTTGGTATGAGTGGCGGTGGAAAATCTACCCTAATTAGTCTAATACCACGTTTTTATGATGTTACAAGCGGATCAATCAAAGTGGATGGAATAGATATCCGGGATGTTCAGGCTCGTTCTCTAAGGAATAATATTGGTATGGTATTGCAGGATAATATATTATTCGGTGATACGGTTGCAATGAACATTAAAATGGGGAAACCCCATGCTACTGAGGAAGAAGTTATGGCAGCTGCAAAAGCAGCAAATGCGCATGATTTTATTATGGAATTACCAGATGGCTATAATACAATGGTTGGAGAACGAGGAGTGAAGCTCTCAGGAGGACAAAAGCAACGAGTTGCGATTGCTAGAGTATTCTTGAAAAATCCACCAATCCTTATATTTGATGAAGCTACATCAGCTCTGGATTTAGAGAGTGAACATATGATTCAAGAAGCAATGGAAAAATTAGCTTCTGATAGAACTACATTCATCGTTGCACACAGACTTGCGACAATAACACATGCTGACCGAATTGTTGTTATTGAAAACGGTGAGATAACAGAGGTCGGTTCTCATGCAGAGCTAATGGAGAAAAAGGGTAGCTATTATGATCTATACCAAGTTCAACATTTGGATGATTAATGTTAAAGTGGACATTATTTCCTTTGCAAAAAAAATGAAACAAACGTACTATTAAATACGTATAAAGAAAGTAGACAGATAAGGAGGTGAATACAGATGCTTTTCGATTTTATTATTGAATTATCTAGTGATTTTTCAGCTATGTATTTCTATTTTAGTGCTGTTTTAACTGTTTTATTTTCCATTCATTGGATGCCGCTAGTTGCGCAAAATGTCTATCGTGACACACGTATTACAATAGAAGGCATTCATAATGAGAAAGCTGAACAAAGTACACGTAATAATTCTATTAACAAAATGAACAAAAAGCGAAATTGGTTGGCAATGATTACAAAACGAATAGAAACACCAGATGATGATGATGAAGCATCTTCTTCCTTGTATTTCAATAGATTGAGACAATTACAAGGAGGAACAACATGCAAAAACAATCTGTATTCACATTCTTTAAGAAAACAAGTCTTATCGGTATCTTTGGATTAATATTATTACTAGCTGGGTGTTCTGGAGGGAATTCAGGAGATTCAGGATTCTTTCAACATTTTTTTGTAGAAACCTTTTCATCTTTAATCAAAAGTATTGCTGTGTTCTTTAATGATAACTATGGGTTATCGATTATTCTCATTACGATATTAATTAGACTAGTTGTTATGCCGTTTATGATTAAGCAAATGAAGAATAACTTAGTTGTACAAGATAAAATGAAAGAATTAAAGCCAGAAATGGAAGAAATTCAAAAAAAATATAAAGATAAAAAGGACCCTGATGCTCAAAGAAAGATGCAACAGGAAATGATGCAGCTTTATCAAAAGCATAACTTTAACCCACTAGCATCTTTCAGTGGGTGCTTACCGATGCTGATTCAATTTCCATTCCTAATCGGATTCTACTATGCCATTCGCCAAACACCCGAAATTGCGACCCATTCATTCTTGTGGTTCAATCTTGGGGAAACAGATTACTTGTTAGTTGCAATAGCAGTTGCCGTGTACTTCATTCAATATAAAGTATCACAAATTGGACTGGATCCAAAAATGAAAAAGCAAATGGCTTTGATTGGATTACTATCACCAATTATGATTGGAATTATTTCCTTAAATACATTTGCGGCACTTCCATTATATTGGACTGTTGGTGGTGTAATTGTTATTGTTCAAACGTTGATTTCTAAGAAAATATATTTAGCTCATAAAAAGGAGCTCGAAAAAGAATAAAATTAAAAGCCGCCTGCAAAATCTTTAATGATTTTGTAGGAGGCTTTTTTAATCAGTTACCACTATATTGAACAAACGTTTGTTTGAATAATAATTGTAGTTTGAAAATTGTGTACTGTAGGGGGATAAATGTCTTACTACCGTAGTTTTAATAACTTGTAAAGCTACAATTTTGATTTTGTAAGCTCTCTTAACTTTTCAACTAGGATACAGTATTGATAATCTGATTAATTAATCAATGTAATAGATAAACCCACTTACGGATAATCGTAAGTGGGTTTATTATCCAACTATTAATTAGAACTCATTTCCTTAAATGCATTTCCGACAGCTTCAATTGTCCTATCGATATCAGCTTCCGTATGTTCTGTCGTAATAAACCAAGCTTCATATTTCGAAGGAGCGAGATTAATACCTTGATGAAGCATCAATTTAAAGAACTTACCAAATGCCTCACCATCACTATCTTCAGCACCTTTATAGTCTGTTATCTTTTCTGTACTTCCAAAGTAAACAGTTAATGCACCACGTAATCGATTGATAGAAATAATCATATCGTGTTCTGTGGCTTTATCTAAAATCCCATTTTCCAAGCGTTCACCAAGTTGGTCAAGTTTTTCATACACGCCATCTTGCTTTAACACTTCTAAACAAGCAATTCCAGATGCCATAGAAGCAGGGTTGCCTGCCATTGTACCAGCTTGGTATGCAGGTCCAAGTGGTGCTACTTGTTCCATAATGTCCTTACGTCCTCCATAGGCTCCGATTGGAAGTCCGCCACCAATAATTTTACCCATTGCTGTCATGTCTGGCTCGATTCCGTATACTTGTTGAGCACTACCATATGTGAATCGGAAAGCAGTGATTACCTCATCGTAGATAACCAGTGCACCAACCTCATGAGTAAGGTCATTCACTGCTTGTAAAAATCCTGGACTTGGTTCTACAATTCCAAAGTTCCCAACGATTGGCTCCACAAGAACACAAGCAAGTTGATTGCCCCATTTTTCAAGTGCATGTTTGTATGCATCAATATCATTAAAAGGAACTGTTATTACATCTTGTGCCACTGATTCAGGAATTCCAGCAGAGTCTGGTGTACCTAAAGTAGAAGGGCCAGAACCAGCTTGAACAAGTACCGCATCAAAGTGGCCATGATAACTACCGGCGAATTTAATCACTTTAGTTCTACCAGTATATGCCCTTGCAACACGGATGGTTGTCATGACAGCTTCTGTACCGGAGTTAGTGAAGCGAACCTTTTCCAAAGAAGGGATTGCCTCTTTTAACAACTTGGCAAATTTATTTTCTAGTGGTGTTGGTGTTCCATATAACACGCCATTTTCTGCGGCCTTTTGAATAGCTTCTGTAATATGTGGATGTGCATGACCTGTAATAATTGGCCCATATGCTGCTAAATAATCAATATACTTATTACCATCCACATCCCAAAAATATGCTCCCTTTGCACGGTCCATATAAACTGGTGCACCGCCGCCAACTGCTTTATAGGCGCGTGATGGTGAGTTGACCCCACCAACAATATGTTTTAAAGCTTCTTCATGAAGCGCTTCAGAGTTAGTAAAATTCATTCCATTTCCTCCTATGTAATACAATTTAATACCGTATCTTATTGTAGCGCAGCCTTGTAGGAAAATAAAATGACAAGCTTTCCGAAGTCCTTGCATATGCTATAATAATGACCATTATGTAAAGGAAGATTATATGAGTGTGTTACCATGGATATTAGTTATTGCCGTAAGTTATGTAATTGCTAAAAGTATTTATGGTTTTGTATTAGGAGAGAGGAAAATTTTAGGGATAAAAATGCAAGAGAGAAGATTTTCTGTTGAAATGTTTTATTCCTTACTCATTACCTATGCAATTGTAATTCTGGGATTTGGCTTGATATATTTCATCCTGTCATTTGAAGGAATATACCTTGTAGAGGGGGGAGAGCTAAGGCAAGTAACCGCAATTGGTTCCATGATTCATTCGTTTTACTTTAGTGGGGTAACGATGCTAACCATTGGTTATGGAGACATTTCTCCAATAGGTATCGGTAGGTTAATTGCGTTAGTAGAAGCATTGATAGGATATGTACTCCCAACTGCATTTGTTATTCAGATTGTCACAAATAACCAAGAAAGAGCACAAGATTAGCCATCAATTTTTTGTAGTGTTATAGTGTGAATAAATGGATATTTGGAGGTACCTTGAAATGACATTAGAAATTGGAAAAGCAGCTCCTTCCTTTACACTACTAAATCAGGACGGTAAGGAAGTTAGTCTAGAAGATTTTAAAGGAAAACATGTTGTGTTATATTTTTATCCAAAAGATATGACACCAGGTTGTACGACTGAAGCATGTGATTTCCGTGATAACCATGAAAGCTTTGCTGAACTAGATGCAGTCATAGTTGGCGTAAGTCCAGACCCTGCAGACAGCCATCAGAAGTTTATTGGTAAGCATGATCTACCGTTCTTACTTCTAGCAGATGAAGAAAATAAAGTTGCAGAGGCTTATGATGTTTGGAAACTGAAAAAGAATTTTGGTAAGGAATATATGGGTATTGAACGTTCTACGTTTATCATCGATAAGGAAGGTAAACTACAGAAGGAATATCGTAAAGTAAAAGTGGACGGACATGTTGAGGATGCTTTGAATTTTATAAAAGAGAATTTATCTTAAAAGAGAAGGGCCACACAGATCAACAATATGTGTGGCCCTTTAATTATTCACTCGTAAAATGTCTAACTGGTCTCTCGTTGAAATTAAATCAATAGTGTGAATCCCTTTTGAATAATAAACGGAAGCCCCTTCTCTTTCTCCTTTTTTCCAACCATTCGCCCATAGTACAAATTCATAGCCAAATGGAATTCCCTTTTCCTCTGAAGCTTTTGACCAATAATAATTATTTCCAAACTCGTTTTTACTAGTAATCTCTGCGTTTTTTGGAATAGGGAAATTAAAGTTAGAATTTTCCTGAAATTAATTGTACTATAAGACTGTTCATAGATACATCACATTTTAAAGGATAAGTAATTATTACTATTACATTACTTAGTTATATACAACCCAACTTTTGAATAATATGAAATAGTTAAGTATGTACTAATGAAAAAGAAGGGTAGGTTTATGGAAATGCTAGAGTCTGCCAAAACGAAAACAAATATATTTTTACATATTAATCTTTATTTCTTTTTTAAAAGACTAATAGACATCATTGTCAGTGCTGTACTTTTAATACTACTATTACCACTCTCCCTATTTATTTGTTTAAGGATTGCAAAGAACGAAGGAAGACCAATCTTCATTAAAGAGCTTAAAGTAGGGAAAAACAATCAGACATTTACGATGTGGTCATTTCGCACGATGACAAATGGAACACGAGTAATTCGGCAATTACCACCATACCCATTTCCAAGTTCATGGGAAAAGGGAGTCCCAGATTACTTTAAAATAAAAGGAGATAAAAATGTAACCTTAACAGAAACAGGTGTGTGGCTAAAGAGATATAGATTTGAAAAGATTCCACAATTAATTAATGTCTTTAAAGGAGAAATGAGTCTAGTAGGTCCAAGTCCTGAACGACCAGAAATTGCAGATTACTACAATAACCAGCAAGTGGAGCGGCTGAAGGTGAGACCTGGCTTAACTGGTTATGCCCAAATTAAAGGGGTAACAAATGATAACCATGGTAAGAAAATCAGTTATGATTTATACTACACTCATAATTGCTCCTATAAGCTTGATTTTAAGATTTTCCTGAAAGCAACCAAACAAACCTTAAAAAGAAAGTCTAGTTGAAAGAATATATCTGGTGCTAGGTACCCATGAAGTTTTTGAGAATTTCTACATACCTGGCACCTATGTGTTTTTCTAAAATAGTTTTTAAGTTGTTCAATTATTCTATTGTGTATATTATGGATATTAGGAGTATAGCAACTTAAAGGGGGATTTCTTTTTGGTTATTCTTTTTTCAGTAAAGATTTCAGAGAAGCATCAAGAAGCATTGCTAAACAAATATCCACATGAGGATTTTATTTTTAAGGATGGAATGACTGAAGCAGAGAAGTACCTTGAACAAGCATCTGTTTTCGTAACGTACGGAGATGATTTAGACGATAACAAACTGAGAAGAGCAACGAACTTAAAATGGATTATGGTACTTTCTGCGGGAGTGGACCAATTACCATTTAAACAAATCGAGGATCGTGGAATTCTAGTTACCAATTCCAAAGGTATACACAAAACCCAAATGGCAGAGTATACCCTTTCTATGATGTTACAAATGTACAGACAAGAAAAACTTCTAATGGAGAATGAGAAGGCAGCAAGTTGGGATAAGCGCGTACGAATGAAGGAAATTAGCGGTCAAACAATTATGGTTTTAGGAACTGGTGCGATTGGTCAGGAAGTTGCTAGACTTGCTAAGGCCTTTCGAATGAAAACTATCGGTATTTCACGAAGTGGTAGAGTAGTTGACTACTTTGATGAAGTTTTAACAATCGAACAAATCAACAGTAAACTACCCGAAACGGACTTCATCGTTTCCATTTTACCAAGTACTAAGGAAACTAGATATTTACTAACGGAGGAACATTTTAATTTAATGAAAAATAGTGCAATCTTTATCAACATTGGAAGAGGGGATGTTGTTAAAAGCGAAACGATTCTGAAGGCTATCCGTGATGAGGAAATTGCCTATGCTGTTTTAGATGTTTTTGAACAAGAACCACTTCCCGAGGACCATCCGTTCTGGAAAGAAACTAACATAACAGTAACACCACATATTTCTGGTCAATCACCAAATTATATTAGTCGTGCGCTAGCTATTTTCCAAGACAACCTAGATAATTTTCAACAAGGCAAAAGCACTTATATTAATAAAGTAAATCCATCTAGGGGGTATTAAAATGAGAATTTATACAAGATCAGGAGATAAAGGATTAACATCACTAGTTTATGGGAAACGTGTCCCAAAAAATGATTTACGAGTTGAAGCATACGGAACATGTGATGAAGCGAATTCAATGATTGGACTAGCTTCAAGTTTACTAGAAAATGCAAACTGGGATGAAAAGGATAAATTCATGGAACAGATGCACAGAGTACAAACTATTTTGTTCCATGTTGGTGCAGAATTAGCAACACCATCGGATAAAGAAGTAGCATGGAAACTGAAAAAAGAACATATTGATGAATTAGAAAAACAAATCGACGAGTGGGACGGGCATCTCGAGCCATTAAAACAATTTATCCTACCATCTGGTCATCAAGCATCGAGCGCTCTACATGTAGCGAGAACAGTAACTCGACGTGCAGAGCGTCTCGCGGTAGGACTAGTAGACGAACTACCAAACCCATTAGTAGTTTCCTATTTAAATCGGTTGTCTGATTTTCTTTTTGTGGCGGCTAGATATGTGAATAAAGCGTTGAATGGTAAGGAGTTGCCTTTGAATACGGATGTTTGAGTAATGGTTTTGGCTAACTTAGTTACGGGGCACACAGTAGATAATATTGCTGCTAAATTCGAATGATTGATTTAAAAGTCAATATTTTTCACTAACCAATATAATAATATTTAACAATGAATAATATACTATTATTGACAACAATCCATAGATAAGCGTACACTAATTATAAATATTATAATATAATAATTGTGTTAGTCCTAGAATATCTCATGAAAGCGAGGTGCATGACGTGTCTGAAAATAGACTTCAAGAAGCTATTAAAATTTTAAAAAAATCGGGAGTTCGAATTACACCACAGCGTCATGCGGTGCTTGATTATCTTATGAATTCAATCATACATCCCACAGCCGATGACATTTATAAAGCACTTGAAGGGAAATTTCCTAATATGAGTGTAGCCACTGTGTATAATAATTTGCGTGTACTACGTGAAAACGGATTAGTTCGTGAATTAACATATGGAGATTCATCAAGTCGGTTTGAAATCAATCTATCTGATCACTACCATATTATCTGTGAAGAATGCGGGAAAATAGTGGACTTTCATTATCCCTCATTAGATGAAGTAGAGTCTTTAGCTCAGAAGGTTACGGGATTTGAAGTCAGCCATCACCGAATGGAAGTATATGGTGTGTGTAGAGACTGTAAAGAATTAGTTAAACATGAACAACATTAAAGAAGGGCCCTATTACATAGCGTAACAGGGCTTTTGTTATGCAAAGCGAACTTCAATCCATTCCTTCACACTATTAATAAACCAAATTCGACTACAATCTTCTATTTCATCTACTAATATAATACGTTCACTAATTATCTCCTGATCCAATAAGGATTTACGAAAAGTTCCTGCTAACAACCCACATGAAACAGGGGGAGTGTACAGCCTATTCTCTAACTCCACAACAATATTCCCACGAGTAAACTCTGTTATTTCAGCACGCTCATTCCATAATAAAACATCAAAAACAAGAGGAAAGGGTAGCAGGCTTTTATCATAATTACTCCGATTAGTCGTCTTATGATAAAGGAAAATATCTTGATGGTTAATTGGGGATTTTGCTAATGCGACCACGTGATTGTCTATAGGTTTTTCTGGTTTTACATCTATTGTAAAGCTCCCATCCTTATTTAGTAGAACTCTTATTTTCCACATACCTTTTCGATACTTATCTAAGGATTCTAATACTCTTTCCTTTAATAGACTCGGATTAAACGTAAAATTAAAATAAGTTGCTGATTTTTGTAGGCGTTCCATATGGTTTTCAAAAACAAGTAACCTACCTTCTTTTAATCCAATTGTTTCAATGAGTTGAATAGTCATTCTTGATGTTGATAGAACTTTTGCTTTTGTCAAAACTTCATCATATTCCTCGATTTCATCAGAATCCCAAGTGATACCACCGCCAACCCCATAAGTAGCGTCCCCATTACGATCAATCATGACAGTTCGGATCGGCACATTAAAAATTGCTTCCTTTTCTGGTGTAATATATCCAATTGCACCACAATATACTTGCCGAGGAGTGTTTTCGAGATGATGGATCATGTCCATAGTGCTAATTTTAGGTGCGCCAGTAATGGAACCACAAGGAAATAACGCCTTGAAAATATCCAAAATACCCTTATCTTCATCAATCTCACAAGTAACGGTTGATGTCATTTGATAAACAGTTGGATACTCTTCAATTGAAAATAACTCTGGTACAGATACCGTACCAGGCTTGGCAATACTTCCTAAATCATTACGAAGTAGGTCGACAATCATAACATTCTCAGCGCGGTTTTTCTCTGAACGATACAACCACTCGGCATTTATCTGATCTTCTATGGGAGTCTTCCCTCTACCAATGGTTCCTTTCATCGGTTTAGTCGTAAGTTTACTATCCTTTAAATGAAAGAAGAGTTCAGGGGAAGCGGATAGAATTTTAAAGTCACCAATATCTAAGAAAGCACTGTAACTAGCGGACTGTGAATTAGCAAGCTTTTGATAAAAAGTAAATGCATCACCTTGAAAGGATGCGCTCATTCTAATCGTATAATTTACTTGATAAGTATTTCCATGATAAATAGCATCTTTAATTTTGTGAATAGATTGGTAGTAGTTTTCGATACTCGTGTTGGGTAACCAGTCCGAAATATAGAATGAGCCATTTGATTTCAATTTTTCTGTTTCACTTGCATTCTTATAAATGCCAAACCAAAGAAGTGGCATAGTAGTACCTTTCATAACTTTCATAGAGGGATCAAAGGCAGGAGCGGCTTCATAAGAAAGGAACCCAGCAGCATAATAACCATCTTGGATAGCTTTTTGAACTTGTTTCATTGCAGGAATAACCTGCTCAATGTTGTATGCATCAATTATTTTAATGGGATTAATAAAAGTAGTTGAATCATTATTAAAGTCAAATTGAAGCTTGATCATTAATATGAACTCCTTTGGAAAAGAAAAAGTTTCTTAGTAATGGAAGACCACTCTCAGATAAGATAGATTCTGGGTGACCTTGAATTCCTACAATTGGATACTTTTTATGTCGTAGTGCTGCGATATCGCCTGATTCTGTATAAGCACTAGCTTCTAAGCAATCAGGTAAGCTTTCAAGTTCAACAATTAGGGAATGATATCTAGTTATTTTCAAAGGATTAGCTAAGTTTTTAAAAATATCCTTTCCATCATGTTTAATGTTCGAAACTTTTCCGTGTACTGGCTCCTTAGCTTTAATTATAGTTCCTCCAAAGGCTTGTGCAATAATTTGGTGTCCTAAGCAAATACCGATAATAGGATATTCCATATAAAGTTTCTGAACAACTTCCAAACAAATCCCTGCAGAATTGGGATTACCTGGACCCGGAGAAATTAAAATATGTGAGGGGTTCATTTTTCGAATACCCTCTATTGTAAGTTCATCATTTCTTTTAATGCACACCTTGTAATTCAGTTGGTATATATACTGAACAAGATTAAATGTAAATGAATCATAATTATCGATAACTAGAATCATATGATTTCCTCATCTCATAATTCTTTACTATAGTAGAAAAAAAACATCCACCCTCGGGTAGATGTTGTATGTTCTGGATGTATGTCGATAGAAAATTAAATCACTATGAGAACTTTAGTATCTATAATAGAAGTTGTAATTTCCAAGATTCTATTGTTTCTTCTTAAGCTCTCTTTTGTATTTACGTGAATTATATTTTTCATCAAATTCTTTACCTTCTAAATCCTTATCAAGTGTTAATGGTTGTTTGCAGTGCATACAAGCGTCCACTCGACCTAACATTTTCGTTGGCTTCTCACATGTAGGACAAATAATTGCAACAGTTTTGGTTGAGAGCATCCCTATCCAAAAGTAAACGACTGTACTAAGGACAACAGAAATAATACCAAACAAGAAAAAGATAACCATTAACCATTCTATTTTCTTCAATAGTAAGCCTATGTACATTAAACCGATTCCGGCAAAGACAAGGATTAAGGCGAAAGAACGGATTTTATTGATTTTACTTGAATAAACTAATTGAGGTTCAGCCATTCTTATTTATCCTCCTTATTATATACATGGATAGTATAGCATAACTTATACAAACAATAGTATTTTTTTCCTTGTTAGGGACATATTATTATGGATGTTCTGTTACATAACTAATTGTACTACTAGTATAGAGTAGCAAGTTGGCTTGCATTTAACGACATTCTAAATAGACCTAATAAAGTTGTTGACATTGATCTGTGAGCGTGGTAAAGTTATAGTCGTTGCTTAAATAGCTCATGTTATTTAGCGACAATAACATAAAAAATATATCGAAAAAAAGTTGTTGACATTGAATTGCCAACGTGGTATATTAATAAAGTCGCTGATTTGAGAAGCGATATGAAAGAAATAGAAAATCTTTTAAAAAAAGTTGTTGACGTAATTTAGTCGACGTGATATACTTTAAAAGTTGTCGCTTGAAGCGGCGAAAGAGATTTTGCTCCTTGAAAACTGAACAAAACAACCAGTATGTAAGGAAAAACATACCCTGTTTTTTCTATTAAAGAAATTCTAAAAGCTAGCGTGCTTTTAGTAGCTAAGAACTTAATTGACTTGTTCAATTATGATAAACAAACTTTTTTGGAGAGTTTGATCTTGGCTCAGGACGAACGCTGGCGGCGTGCCTAATACATGCAAGTCGAGCGAGTGAAACTAACTGATCCCTTCGGGGTGA
>NZ_KI519437.1:0-196548 GCF_000482485.1 Paucisalibacillus globulus DSM 18846
AAACCTTTCTACCCCATAATTGATAAATATAAGGCAACACATTTTCTAAATAGTGTAGGTCAAGCTCTGTCCCTTCATATCCATGCACCATGTATAATTCTCCATTACGCATGTAATCCCCATCCACGACTGTAATAAATGGAAATCCTCCATTTACGCGCATCGATACTAACTGATCGCGGATATTTTCATAGTCTTTATCAGAAATCCGGTAATAAGGACCTTGTTTTTCAAAAAGATACATATCCTCTTGTTCTACCAAGTCCTTAGTAAGGTAATTTCGAATAAAGGAGATGTCGGATTCAATTTCTCGAACTTCAAACATCTTTTCACGACCAGATCCTACTTTAACCCCACGGGCTTTCATTTCTTCTGTTGGATTATTGTATCGCTCCTCAATATCTTCAAATATTTTTAATCCTAAATAATATGGATTAATCCGCTGCTTCGATGGTTGCACAACACTGGAGTTTAACTTTGCAAATTCAACCGTTTCATTAGAAGTAAGATCTAATTCACGCATGATGCGCTGGTGCCAGTATGAAGCCCAGCCTTCGTTCATGATTTTCGTCTCAAGCTGTGGCCAGAAATACAACATTTCCTCTCGCATCATGGTAAGAATATCACGCTGCCAGTCTTCCAGTTCCCTACTGTATTGTTCAATAAATAAAAGAATATCCTTCTCTGGTTTTGGCGGGAATTTTTTACGCCGTTTTACTCTCGGCTTTGTAGTTTCTTCTTTATCATCCATATCCCACAAATCATCATAAGGTGTTTTGGATTTTTTTATTGGTGATTCCTCTTCTTCCCATTTGTATTCACCTAGTTTTGGTCGAACAATAGACGGATCAATATGTTCCTGAATAGCTAATACAGCATCCAAAAACTTTTCAACTTCTCCCTTACCATGGATTAATTCATATTCTGCAATCCGTTCCGCCGTCGCTGTCATGCTTTCCACCATATCTCTTCTCGTATTGGAAAAACGAACATTATTTTTAAAGAAATCACAATGTGCTAGAACGTGTGCAATAATAAGTTTATTTTGGATTAAGCTATTCGTATTTAACAAAAACGCATAACAAGGATCCGAATTGATAACTAATTCATATATTTGGCTCAGGCCTAAGTCATATTGTAACTTCATCCGATGAAACTGCTTTCCAAAGCTCCAATGTGAGAAACGTGTTGGCATCCCATATGCACCAAATGTATAAATGATTTCAGCTGGACAAATCTCATAACGCATTGGAAAAAAGTCTAATCCAAAGCCTTTCGCAATTTCTGTAATTTCCGCAATCGCCTTATGCAGCTCTTTTGTATCGTTCAATGATGATCCCTCCATATGTGCTTTATACAGTTTATGAACAAAAGTAGGAATGATGAACAAGATGCCTGAATAAACATAAATCGTAACCATTACTATTTACAAATCGTAATCATTACGATATAATCATTTTTGACTTTAAAAAAAGGGAGAGTATTTATGAAAAAAAGTTTACTCATAGTTAGTTTGTTAAGTTTGCTAATATTGTTAGGTGCATGTGGTAGTAATGTAAGTTCTACGGACAACGACGAAAGCACTTTATCCATTTATACATCAATTTATCCACTAGAAGATTTCACTAAAAAAATTGGCGGTTCTCATGTAAATGTGAAAACTCTTATTCCACCTGGTGCAGATAGCCATACATATGAGCCTACCTCAAAGGAAGTCCTGGATATTGCAAAAGCAGATGCCTTTATTTACAACGGACTTGGTATGGAATCCTATGCAGAAAATATTCATGATACATTGAAAGATGAGGATGTCCTAATGGTGATCGCCTCAGAGGGTGCAGAAGCAATAGCACATGTGCATGAACATGACCATGGGGAAGAATCTCACGAGCATGAGCATGAGGAAGAAGGCAGTGGAAACGAACATGAAGAGGATACCCATCATCACCACGGAGATGAGGACCCACATATTTGGCTTGATCCACACCGAGCAATTATTCTTGCCGAGAATATCAAAGATAATCTTGTAACTCTAAAACCAGATGCAAAGGAAGAGTTTGAGAAAAACTTTGAGGATGTAAAAGGGGAATTAGAATCTTTAGATGAACAGTTCCATGAATTAGTGGAAACAAAAGAAAACCCTGAAATGATGGTTTCCCATGCAGCCTATGGTTATTGGGAGGAAAGCTATGGAATTAAACAAATTCCAATCGCTGGACTATCTTCTAGTCAAGAACCTTCTCAAAGTGAGTTGGCTGAGATTATTGAATTAGCCAAAGAAAAAGAAATCAAGTATGTCATTTTTGAACAAAATGTCACGCCAAAAGTTGCGGAAGTAATTCAGGGAGAAATTCATGCTGAAGCCCTTTACTTGCATAATCTCTCTACATTAACTGAGGATGATTTAGAGAATAAGGAAGATTATTTTAGTTTAATGAAGAAGAACCTTGAAACGTTAAATGAGGCCTTAAATTAATAAGAAAAACCCAGTGCTAGGACTACTTTCTAACACTGGGTTACTATTTATGATTGAGCGACCATCACTTTACACATATTATTTGTAAATTCAACCGGATCTTCTACAGGTAATCCTTCAATTAATAATGCCTGGTTAAATAGAATATTGGTGTAAAGGTCTAGTTTATCCTTATCCTTTTCGAAAGCATCCTTTAAGGTTTGGAATACTTCATGATTTGGGTTAATTTCTAGTACTTTATCTGCCTTAATTTGCTGGTTATCTGGCATTGCGTTAATAACCTTTTCCATTTCAATGGAGATTTCTCCATCTGCCGTTAGACAAACGGGGTGTGTTCTTAGGCGTTTAGATACACGAACTTCTTTCACTTTTCCTGCTAATTTCTCTTTCATATAGCCGAAAATCTCTTTGTTCTCTTCTGTTTCTTGTTCCGAAGCCTTTTCTTCTTCAGAATCAATTCCAAGATCGTTGCTAGATACAGACTTGAATTCTTTCTCTTCATAGCTCATTAGAACACGAATCGCAAATTCATCAATTTCTTCTGTGAAATAAAGAATTTCATATCCTTTATCCGCTACAAGTTCAGTTTGTGGAAGCTTGTCTATGCGCTCAATAGATTCACCTGTGGCATAGTAAATATATTTTTGGTCTTCTGGCATTCTAGACACATACTCTGCTAAGGTAACAAGCTTCTTCTCTTTAGACGAATGGAACAACAGCAGATCTTTTAAGGTGTCTTTATTCGCACCAAATTCATTATACACACCGAACTTCAATTGACGACCAAAGGCATTAAAGAATTTCTCATAACCTTCCCTATCGTCTTTTTGTAGGCTAAGTAGCTGTTGCTTAATTTTCTTATTGATATTCTTTTCGATTAATTTAAGCTGGCGATCATGCTGAAGCATTTCACGAGAAATATTTAATGATAAATCCTCGGAATCAACAAGACCTTTTACAAAGCTAAAGTGATCTGGAATTAAATCCGCACATTTTTCCATGATCAACACGCCACTCGAATATAGTTCAAGACCTTTTTGGTACTCTTGTGAGTAATAGTCAAACGGACGATTTTCCGGTATGAAAAGAATCGCATTATAACGAATTGATCCATCGACACTTAAATGAATATGCTTTAATGGTTTATCGAAACCATAGCGCTTTTCTTGATAGAAGTTTTCATAATCTTCATCGGTAAGTTCACTTTTGTTCTTTTTCCAAATTGGAACCATGCTATTGATTGTTTCTTCTTCCGTGTAATCAACATACTCTTCACTATCATCTTCTTTTTTACTCTTTGTTACTTCCATTTTAATTGGGTAACGAATGAAGTCTGAGTACTTCTTAATAATTTCTTTTAATCGATATTCTTCTAGGTACTCTTCGTAGTTCTCATCTTCTGTATTTTCTTTAAGTTTTAATACAATCTCCGTACCAACTGTCTCTTTATCCGTTGGCTCAATTGTATAACCTTCTGCGCCTGTTGATTCCCATTTATAAGCTTGATCACTTCCAAGTGCTTTACTCGTAACAATTACTTCATCTGCAACCATAAATGCAGCATAGAAGCCAACACCAAATTGACCAATAATATCATAACCATCTTTAATTTCATTTTCTGTTTTAAAGTTAAGAGATCCACTTTTTGCAATGGTACCTAAATTGTTTTCTAGTTCTTCTTCCGTCATACCGATACCAGTGTCAGTGATTTTTAAAGTCCGTGAATCCTTGTCCGCCTCTAGTTTTATATAATAATCACTTTGGTTAAATGTTAAATTTTCATCTGTTAACGCTTTATAGTAAATCTTATCAATTGCGTCACTTGCGTTAGAGATTAATTCACGTAAAAACACCTCTTTTTGTGAGTAGATGGAATTAATCATTAGTTCCAATAAACGTTTCGATTCTGCTTTAAATTCCCTTTTTCCCATTTCAAACAACTCCTTTAGTACTTATTTTAGATAGGAAATAATAAATAGATATTTATATTTTAGCACTCCGCACTTGAGAGTGCTAATTTTTTCACTATCAAATAAATAACATATTATATTTGGTTATGTCAATTGTCTTGGTAGATTTTCTTTCAATAATGGACCCCCGCATATTTCCACATAATTTAGGAGAATTTAAGGGCAGGAGGGATACTATGAATCACCAATTTTTATCTATTGAAGAATTTAACTCACTTATTCAGCAATGGAATGGAAAGTCCGTTAAAATCACCAAGCACGAAATGGATGATGTGGATCAAACAGTAATGAATCTAAAGGATATAGCATATGAACGGAACACACGTCGAATAGATGATTATGTACCAATGCATAATTTGCTTTTAAATGGAGAGGGCCATATCAAAACACTAGCAGCTATGAGCAGTCAGCCACTTCCATCTTCTAGTTATGAAATTCCTCTACAGGATAATTCACTTTATGAATTTGATGGGGAGAAGTTTTTTATTACTACAGAGCGTGGGGTTTATAAGATTGAGTTAGCTTAAGAGTGGTTGTATGGGGATGGGAGTACTCTATTCCTCATTTTGAATACTTGCTTCGATTGAAATGATGTATAGAAGTGCTCTATTCTTCATTTTATACTCGATTGGAATGATTCAGACCAAAGCAATCCCCAGGAACGTTCTCCTGGGGATTTTCATACATCAAACCGTCACTGCTTCACGCTGAAAGAAGCTTTTCATCGCATGATATACGTCTCGTTTTTCCTTTAAAATAAAATGACGGAATTTCGGATCTTCAATTGTATTGTAAGCTCGCATTAATGTGGAATGGCGATTATAGATATTTACCTCCGCATAGCCGAACATATTGGAGACATCCATAATCTCATTAACAAGACGGATACATTTTGGGTTGTCAGAGGTAATATTTTCGCCATCTGAAAAATGAAAAGGATAGATATTATAGCGTGTGGGATTATAACGCGTTTCAATTAGTTCAATCGCTTTTGTATAAGCAGAAGAGCAGATGGTTCCACCGCTTTCTCCTTTATTAAAAAATTGGTCCTCTGTTACTTCTTTTGCCTCCGTATGATGGGCAATAAAAGCGATATCTACATGCTCATATTTCGTTTTTAAAAATCGAGTCATCCAGAAAAAGAAACTTCTTGCCATATACTTTTCAAACGACCCCATCGAGGCACTTGTATCCATCATGGCTAGAACAACTGCCTTCGATTCTGGTTTCACTATTTCATTCCAGGTTTTAAATCGCAAATCATCATTATAGATTGGCACGATTCCTGGATTACCTTCTCTTGCATTTCGCTTCAATGCTGTTAAAATGGTTCGCTTTTTATCAACATTCCCCATCAACCCTTTTTTCCGTACATCATTAAACTCTATTCTTTCTGTTACAATCTCAGCCTTTTCTTTTTCCTGTAAATTTGGTAGTTCTAATTCCTTAAATAGGGCTTCCTCTAACTTTTCTAACGACACCTCAGCTTCATAGTAGTCATTTCCAGGCTGATCGCCTGCCTTCTTTCCACCGCCAGGACCAGTTCCTTGTTGCCCTTTTGCATTTGGGTCTTTTCCTACTACATCTCCAACTTTACTATCTCCGTTCCCTTGCCCTACATGCTTTGATTTGTTGTAGTTGTATCGGATTTTGTATTCGTCTAATGAACGGATTGGAATTTTGATTACGTCTCGCCCATTTGACATCACGATACTTTCTTCACTGATTAAATCAGGTAGATTATTCTTAATGGCTTCCTTTACTTTATCCATGTGGCGCTGTTGATCTTGAAAGCCTTTGCGATGGAGGGACCAGTTTTCCTCGGAGATGACAAAGTTTTGTTTACCTTCCTGCACGAACATCCCCTCCTATTCATTTTGGGTATTGAAAAAGTATCGATTTCTTCTGGAAAATTCGATACTTTTCTCTATAATATGCAGCTAGGCGCATATTATTGCATTTTATTAAAAATAATAGATTAAAAAAAGGTAACAAGACTAGCTACCCTAGCCAATCTTGTTACCTTATCGTCATGCATATTTATCGATTCAATAAACTTCCAACATATCGTAGTAATTCATTAGCTGAAACGGAATTATACCCATGTTCATCTATTAATCTAGCAATTACTTCATTAATTTTCTTAAGCTGGGATTCATCTGGAGTCTTCGATGAGGTGGTAATTTTCACCACATCTTTCAAATCTGCAAATAACTTCTTCTGAATTGCCTCACGAAGTCTTTCGTGTGAGTTATAATCGAATCGCTTTCCTTTTCTTGCATAAGCCGATATACGAATTAATATCTCTTCACGGAATGAGCGCTTTGCATTTTCTGAAATTCCAATTTGTTCTTCAATCGAACGCATTAGCTTTTCGTCTGGATTCATTTCCTCTCCCGTTAACGGATCCCTCAGCTTGTTTTTATTACAATAAGCCTCCACATTATCCAGGTAATTATCCATTAACGACTTTGCAGATTCTTCATAGGAGTACACAAATGCTTTCTGAACTTCCTTCTTAGCAATTTCATCGTACTCCTTTCTTGCAATGGATATATAATTCATATAGGTCTCTTTATCTTCCTCTGAAATCGATGCATGCTGTGCTAACCCCTCTTTTAAGGAACGCAATACATCAAGTGCATTGATGGATGGTACTTCTTTTCGAATAATAGCAGATGAGATTCGGTTAATAACATAACGCGGATCAATACCATCCATTCCCTCTGTCGGGTACTCGTTTTTTAAATCCTCCACATCTACTTGGTTATAGCCTTCCACATTTTCACCATCATAGAGGCGCATTTTCTTCAATAAATCCATTCCCTGTTTCTTCGAGTCTTCTAATCTCGTTAGCACCGAGAAAATGGCAGCAACACGTAATGCATGTGGGGCAATGTGAACATGTGCTATATCACTTTGATTAATCATTTTTTTATAAATACGTTCTTCTTCACTCACTCTTAGGTTATATGGAATTGGCATCACAATAATCCTGGAGTGAAGAGCTTCATTTTTCTTATTCGAAATAAATGAACGGTATTCCGATTCGTTCGTGTGCGCAACGATGAGTTCGTCGGCAGAAATGAGCGCGAACCGGCCCGCTTTAAAATTCCCTTCCTGTGTTAACGAAAGTAAATGCCACAAGAACTTCTCATCACATTTTAACATTTCCTGAAACTCCATCATCCCACGATTTGCCTTATTTAATTCCCCGTCAAAACGATATGCTCTCGGGTCAGACTCTGAGCCATATTCAGCAATCGTAGAGAAATCAATGCTACCAGTTAGATCAGCAATATCTTGAGACTTCGGATCTGACGGACTAAAGGTTCCAATTCCCACACGCTTATCCTCAGAAAGGAAGATACGCTCTACCATAACATCCTCAACACGGTCACCATATTCTTTTTCTAACCGCATAGTATTGAGGGGCGAGAGACTACCTTCAATACGAATACCATATTCGTTGGAAAAGTCCTCGCGTAAATGATTCGGAATGAGGTGTAAGGGATCTTCATGCATCGGACAGCCTTTTATTGCATAAACGGCACCTTCATCCGTACGGGAGTATTTTTCCAACCCTCGCTTTAACATAGTTACAATAGTAGATTTACCCCCACTAACCGGGCCCATTAATAGTAAAATACGTTTTCTTACATCTAATCGCTTTGCGGCTGGATGAAAGTATTCCTCAACAAGTCGCTCAATTGCTTCTTCTAAACCAAATATTTCTTCCCCGAAAAACTCATACATCTTACGACCATTACGCTCTTTAACCCCAGATGCTTTAATCATATTATAAACTCGCGAATGAGCAGTCTGGGCAACTTCAGGTCTTTCCTTGATTATATTTAGATACTCCGCGAATGTACCTTCCCACTTCAGACGATTCTCTTCCTCACGATAACTCTTCACCTTGTTAAGAATATCCATGTTTGAATTCCCTCCATCTTGGACGCGGTTTATATAGCTTATGCAAGATATGGTGCTGAGATGCCGACAAGTTTAGGCAAAGGGATGTCCAGGCGTGAGCACCCAAAGGTAAGTATGGTATATCAATTTCATGTTTTATTCTTTTTAAATGCCACTGCAAGTTTTCAAGGAAAATATTCTGATGTATAATAATGAAGTCGATGGGTTGAAACCCTATAGTAACTATATTAAAATTTTATTCAGAGTCATAAAGAAAGTGAGATGTCTTTCATGGGACGTAAATGGAATAATATTAAAGATAAAAAGGCAGAAAAGGATAAAAACACGAGTCGAATCTATGCTAAGTTCGGACGCGAGATTTATGTTGCTGCTAAACAGGGTGAGCCAGATCCTGAGGCGAACCAAGCACTTAAGGTTGTCTTAGAACGCGCAAAAACCTATAGTGTTCCAAAACATATTATCGAAAAAGCAATCGATAAAGCCAAAGGTGGAGATGACGAAAGCTATGACGAGCTTCGTTACGAAGGATTCGGACCAAATGGCTCTATGCTTATTGTGGATACATTAACAAATAACGTAAATAGAACAGCATCAGAAGTACGTGCTGCTTTTGGAAAAAACGGTGGTAACATGGGTGTTAGTGGATCTGTTGCCTATATGTTTGATGCAACTGCAGTATTCGGTGTTGAAGGAAAAACTGCTGATGAAGTACTAGAGCTTTTAATGGAAGCTGATATTGATGTTCGTGATGTATTAGAAGAAGAGGAAACTGTGATTGTTTATGCAGAGCCAGATCAGTACCATGCTGTACAAGAGGCTTTCAACAACGTTGGCATTACAGAGTTTACCGTTGCTGAATTAACGATGCTACCTCAAAATGAAGTAGAATTGGATGAGGAATCCAAAGCACAATTTGAAAAATTAATTGATGTTTTGGAAGACCTGGAAGATGTTCAGCAGGTTTACCATAATGTTGATTTAGGTGAATAACAGAACGTAAAGAACGTCCTTGTATTAAAGGATGTTCTTTTTAGTAAGTCCTAAGTATTTACTAACTAATAAGAATATGACTCTTTACCCACTAACTCCTAAAAAATAGTACAAAGTAACGATATTTCGACAAATTATTCAGAAGGTATCTTTACCGTAGCTACATAGCCTCTTAATAGTAAGACGATACAATGATACATGTACCAAATAAAATTCATGAGGTGATCGAAGTGAAATTAAGAAAGTTATTTTTGACTATGTTAATCATGATTCTATCAACAGGAGTTTTATTTGCATGTTCATCAGATGACAAAGAAGACCCAGATACAAATGATGATACGACGGAACAACAAGACTCCGGAGATGCTGAAACAGATTCAGACACTGAAGAGGATCAGGAATAATACGAATACAAACGAGGGAAGCCTTCCATACACTTGGGGCTTCCCTTATAGATTTCCCCTCTACTTCTTACGTGAGAAGGTACAATACTCATCACCTTTTTAGTAGACGCTTATGTCGTCGGAAAGTCTTTATACTTTCCTAACCACAAATACATCCAATCCCATCTTATTTACTAAGATCGGGGTATAAATCTAGTCTTCTATCCGTCCAAGTTGTTACCGATCCTTCTTCCCTAACTTTATACAACAGTGATAAATCTAGATCAGCGGTGATAATCATATCGTGGTTAAATTCACCTTCCATTAAAATTCCGTTTTTCGGAAAAGGAATATCATTTGGTGTGATCACAGCTGCTTGTCCGTAATTAGCATGCATAAAGTCCACATTACGTAGTGCACCAACCGTACCAGTTGTTACGACATACAATTGATTTTCGATTGTTCGAGCATGGCATGTATAGCGTACACGATTAAAGCCATGAAGGTCATCTGTACAAGATGGAGCAAAGATAACGTCCGCCCCCATGCCACGGACCATCCGAACAATTTCCGGAAACTCCATATCATAGCATGTTAATAAAGCAATTTTTCCTTTATTCGTCTCGAAAACTTGAATAGACTCACCTGGAGTAATATTCCAATCTCTTTTCTCTGTTGGAGTCATATGAAGCTTTGGTTGTTCAGCTACTTGACCATCTGGATAAAATAGATGGGCTGTATTATATAATTTATCGCCTTTTCTTGTTACATGGGTTCCACCGATGATGTGCATACCTGTTTCTTTTGCTAAGCCTTGAAACAATTCCAGATATTTTAGTGAATAATTTGGAAGTTCATTAACAAGTCCTACCGTATCATCAGATATTGATAGCAACTGGGTAGTAAAGAACTCTGGAAACAGAACAAATTCAGAATCATACTCTTTTGCTGTTCGAACATAATGTGTCACTTGAGCGGCAAAGTCTTCAAAACTATTTATTTTTTCTAGGTGGTATTGTACCGCTGATACTCGTAATTTCATATGAAGTATACTCCTTTTAGTCATTTATATTTGTACTATATTTCATTGCTTCCATTTCTTCAATCATAATTATTTCCGTATTTCTTATGACATGAAAAGTACCCATTACGAAAGAAATTACCGATGCTTCCTTTGTACTCCTCCTATCGTTAGCGTACCAACAATTAATCCAAATAACAACACTGGTTCTATCGACGTATTTGAAGTAAAGTTTTGAATGAATTTTTCTTTTACCATCATTTCCCCTGCTGTCCATGCTTATAGTGCAGAGCCTATGTATATGACAAAAGGATACTTTTCCATAATTTTTAATATAAATTGGCTGGCAAATAGCATGATTGGAATACTTAGTATAATCCCACTTATAATTAACAACATATTGTTACCCGCCACCGCCACGATCCCCAATACATTATCTAAGCTCATTAACATATCAGCGAATATAATAATAACGATTGCTTCCTTTAAAGAATTACCTGTTTTAATTTTATTTTCCTCCATTTCTTTTTCTACTAGAAGCTTATAAGCCACCAACAAAAGAAGAATTCCACCGATTAAGTGGATATACGGGAGTTTTAACAAATACATAACAATAACCGTAAATAATATCCGAAATAATACTGCACCAACTGTTCCCCAAATAATGGCTTTACTTTTCAAATTGGAAGGTAGATTTCGGCTAGCCATGGCAATTACTACCGCGTTATCCCCGCTTAAAATTAAATTGATTATCAATATCTTCACAAAGGGCTCTATGAATTCCAATAAAGGTTCTCACCCCATTCCCTTATTGACTTTGTAAAAAAACTTGTCCTTAAAAAGACTATGAATAAAAAAGTTATTCCATTACTTCTTAAATAAAATAACCGAACAGCATCACAACTGTTCGGCATTCCCGTTTAAACCTATTTCTTTGTTAACACTACCAACTGGTCTCCTTCTTCTAATGTTAAATGTTGCTTTAATGTAGCGAATGTAAGTGACTCATCTTTCTTCCGGATAAATAACCAACTATCCTCCCCTTGCATTTCCTCTTGCTTCACTAGTGACTTATCCTGGTCGTCCATCTCAATGGTTTTAAATGTATAGCCAGATCTAATTTTATGATGAAGTTCTTCATAACTTTTCCCAAAAAGAAGATTTCCTTTTAATGATGGTGGAACTCCTTTTTTGGAATCCTCATCAAGGGATGTAACTGGAAGTGCAAATGTATGATGATAACCGAAAGTTGGTACGTAAGACTGGCAGACAAGGGCATTGTATGCAGCTTCATCAGTCATGGATAAAATAGACTGATATGATGTTAGATCAATACTAAACTGGGTATGTTCTGACAGTATTTCCCCATAAAAGGTCTTGATTCCCTGTTGCCTAGCTTTTATCAAATGCTCCAAGGTATGGTCTGCAATCAATACTGGGATACCCATCTCCTTACAATACGATGCAAACGCAACTGAAAATTCATTTGCTCCAACAATTAAAATTCCTGGGGGCTCTGTATTTGCCAAGCCTAGTTTCTTTGCAAAAGGGGTAATCGTAAAACCATGGGCACAAACTGTGATAAAGACCAATGCAAATGTGATTGCGGTAAGTATTGTTGCTTCCTCATAACCATCTTCTAACAGGATATTAGCAAAGTACCCTGAAACAGTTAAAGCCACAATTCCTCTTGGCGCAATCCAGGAAATGAGCGTCTTCTCTGGATTCGTCAACTCTGTACCTATTGTCGCAATCCATATCGATAAAGGCCGAACGAGAAAGAGCATTGCAAGAACAAAGGTAATAATTGGCCAACTTAAAATTTGTTCAAAAACTTCCCGAGGTAAAGATGCCGTTAACAAAATGAACACAGTAGAAGTAAGTAGAACAGAGACATTTTCTACAAAATGCGTGGTACTTTTTATAGATGAAACATATTTTTTACTTCTCCCCAATGTAATTCCCATAACAGTAACCGCAAGCATTCCAGTTTCATGCATGAGAAATTCTCCTGCGCTAAACACTATAAGAATAAAGGAAATAATAATCGGTGATTTTAAGTACTCTGGTAATAATCCCCGACCTATCATAATGCTAACAAGGATACCTATTGCCAGCCCTACAACACCAGCTATAATAGCCCAGAAAAAGAATGGCACCATCTCCTTTAGACCGGAATTGCTAGAAGTTACTTTAACAACCTCATACGCAAATAGGGCTAGCAACGGGCCTGCTGGGTCAACAATGATTCCTTCCCACTTCAACGCTGCAGCCACTCTAGGTTTTAATTTTGCCTGCCTTAAAAGTGGAATAATGACGGTTGGACCAGTTACGACAAATAACCCACCAATAATAAAAGAAACTTCCCATCCCAATCCAGCAATATAATGAGCTGCTAATGAACCACCAATCCAAGCAAGGAATGCCCCAATCGTTACAATTCGCAAAACAGATTTTGATATGCCTTTTAACTCGCGAATGTCTAGACTAGAACTCCCCTCAAATAATATGATAGTTACCGCCAATGAAATAATCGGACTATAAAACTCATCTAACGCTTGGTCAGGATTAACCAGACCGAATACAGGGCCAATTAAAAGACCTGCTATCGACATGATAACTATTGATGGCCATTGAATTTTCCATGCTAACCATTGTGAAAAGATACCTAGAACTACTATGACAACAATACTGTACAGTGCAATATTTTCCATATTTCATCACTCTTTTTGTTTTATTTCTTCCTTTTAATTATTTCTTATTTAGTTTTTTATATGTGGTGGTATTCCCATCATCACTCTTTTCCTTTCCATGAAATAGGCTTATTTACCACTGCCAACTAAAAACCACTCGCATATTCTAATTAAAAAGCGGAGGAATGCGAATGTTTTATTATCAATATTATTTCCCTCAATTTGTACCAGTACAATACTACGGGCAACCATTATATATGAATAGACAGCAACCAAGTGTCCAACAAATTTTACAAACTATTCGTTCGGAGCATAATAATTTATATCAGGAACTTGAAGATGCAGGAATGAACAGGCAAATTACAGAATACGTTTTTTTCTTTATGGTGAACTATGTAATCAATCAAGCCAATACGAATCAAAATGCAAATCAAATCTACAATCAATTTCAAAGACAGGTTCCATGGTTTAATTTGCTATTTAGACAGCATAATGTTCCACAAAATGTTGCCGATCGTGTATTAATAAGGGTAATTCAAATCACGCTAGAGCTACTCAAGGATGATGAAGGTCAGCCTGGCCATGGGTGGGCTAGTTGGGAAGACTTAGGTGGAGTTCTTACTTCAGCACCGGCAGCGGCATCTTGGCAACCTAATCGTTTAGATGTATTTGGAAGAGGGACCGATAATTCACTTTACCACATATGGTGGGACGGTCGTAGATGGAGTGAATGGGAAAACCTTGGTGGCGTTCTAACAAGTCCTCCTGCCGCTGTTTCTTGGGGACCAAATCGCATTGATGTGTTTGTGCGTGGAACAGATAATTCGCTTTACCACAAATGGTGGGATGGATCCCGCTGGAATGATTGGGAAAACCTTGGTGGTGTTCTAACCAGTGGACCGGCTGTTTCTTCTCGCCGTACTAATCAATTAGACGTGTTTGTACGCGGGAATGGAAATCGCCTTTATATGAAAACCTGGAATGGATCCCGATGGTTAGATTGGGAGGATCTTGGTGGAAACTTAAATTCTGATCCAGCAGCAGTATCTTGGGGGCCAAATCGAATCGATGTTTTCGCTAGAGGCCGGAACAATGATTTAATTCATAAATGGTGGAACGGAAACAGATGGAGTGATTGGGAAAGCCTTGGTGGAACATTAACTAGCGCACCAGCTGTCTCTTCTCGCCGAACGAATCAACTAGATGTATTTGTTCGTGGTACGGGAAATAGACTTTATAAACGCACCTGGAACGGCACACGTTGGGAAAACTGGGAGAATCTCGACGGTAGCTTAACATCTGCTCCAGCAGCTGTTTCTTGGAATCCTAATCGAATTGACGTCTTCGCTAGAGGTCAAAATCAATCATTAATCCATACCTGGTTGGAAAGATAATTCAAAAGCACTAAACCTAAAGGGGTACAATTTAATCTTGTGCCCCTTTTTCAATTTGGTATAATGGAAAGATATTTTCCAGTAAAAACTACTGTCAAAGAAAGTAATAGTCTACTTAAAACAAATCAACATCTAGAAAAGCAAAAGAGGGTTTCATGTGAATAAACTTAGAAAAAAAGATATTAATCAAATGATTTATCAGAAAGATGGTATACAACTCAAGCGCACATTAGGAGCATTTGATTTAGTAATGCTTGGGGTCGGAGCGATCATTGGAACTGGTATTTTTATTTTACCAGGGACGGTGGCTGCTTTACATTCTGGTCCCGCTATTATTTACTCATTCATCCTTGCAGCGATGGTTTGCTCGTTAGCTGCGATGTGTTACTCCGAATTTGCTTCGTCCATTCCAATAACAGGAAGTGCTTATACCTATAGCTATTCTGTATTTGGGGAAGTTGTTGCTTGGATTGTGGCTTGGGCATTAGTACTGGAGTATGGTCTAGCCGCTGCTTCTGTTTCAACAGGGTGGTCTGCTTATTTTGTTTCCTTATTAGAGGGTTTTAACATTACCATTCCAACTGCAATTACAGGGCCTTTTAATCCAGCAGAAGGAACCTATATTAATCTCCCTGCTATCGTGATTGTTCTATCGCTAGCTTTCTTCCTCTCGTTTGGATTACAAGGATCGAACCGACTGAATAAAATTATGGTATTTATTAAAATAAGTGTGATATTGCTGTTTATTATTGTAGGAGTTTTCTACGTAAAACCAATGAATTGGGAGCCCTTTTTACCTTTTGGGTGGGATGGTGTATTTTCGGGTGCAGCACTTGTATTTTTTGCTTATCTTGGATTTGATGCTGTTTCTTCTGCTGCAGAAGAGGTTAAAAATCCGCAAAGGACAATGCCAATTGGTATTATTGGTTCCTTGTTAATTTGTACATTATTATATGTAGCAGTTTCCCTTGTATTAACCGGAATGGTTTCCTATACCAACTTGAATGTTAGTGACCCTGTTAGTTTTGCAATGGAAATGGTAAACCAGAATTGGATTGCCGGGTTTATTTCACTTGGTGCTATAGTTGGGATGATGACAGTGATTCTTGTACTACTGTACGGAGGAACTAGATTACTTTTTGCACTTGGTCGAGATCAATTATTGCCCAAAAAAATGAGTCGCTTAAATAATAACAACTCACCAGTCTTTAGCACATGGATTTTTTCCATCCTTATTGCTTTATGTGCAGGTTTATTACCATTATCCAAACTTGCTGAAATGACGAATATGGGTACTTTACTCGCATTTACGATTGTATCAATTGGTGTGATCTTTTTAAGGAAGAATAAAAAAGTCTCAAGCGGTGGATTTAAAGTTCCACTATTTCCTTTTATACCAATTTTATCCTTTGTATCGTGTATCTTTTTAATCACACAACTATCCATTGATACATTAATAGCATCTGGAATTTGGTTTCTATTTGGATTAATCATCTATTTCTTTTACGGAAGAAGACATAGCTTAATGAATAAATAACAAAGACTAAGTGGAGGCTTGGATCAAAGTATTGTGTACTGTAAAACACTTGGGTCCAAGCCTCTCTTTAATACAATCCTTCTATTAACAAGTAAATTCCAGTGAAAAGCAGAATGACATATGTACCGATACGAAAGATATGTTGATTAATCCGAGTGAATAATATTTGGCCTAGATATAAACCCAGTAATACAAGTGGCAAAGCAACACTACTAGAGATCCAGACAACTTTATTTGTTCCAACAAAAATAACTTGTATGATTAGGCTAACTAGATAGATAAATAAGTAGAAGCAAAGTGTTGTAGCTCTTAACGTTTCCTTTTGTGTATTGGTCCCTGAGAAATACAACAATAGTGGCGGCCCAGGCATGCCAATACTAGTTGTTAAAGCACCTGCGAGTCCCCCTACAACTAAATCCCTTCCTTTTGAAGAGCTAATCCGAAACTTAAGAATGAGTAGCAGGGTTAAGACTAAAATAACAAGACTGATACCTATCTTTAGTTTGTCTATATCCATCATCAAAAATATACTTATACCCATTGGAAGCCCGAATACACTTCCCACGACAAGTCTTTTAACAATGGTAAAATCAATATCGCTTCTAATCTTCCAAATTAGTGCAATGGAAATAATAAGCGAAAGTACTAAGTTTATTTGTATTGCTTCAGCTGGTCCAAATAACAGGAGAAGAAATGGTGTTGCTAAAATGGAGAACCCAAATCCTGTGCTCGTTTGTAGGATTGAGGCAATTAAGATAATGATGAAGAAAAGCAAAATTTCCATAATCCACGCCCTTCTAACTATTAATCATTTATTAAACCCTTTATTATAGGGATGTTGCCATGCTTATTGCATAAAAAACGCCTTCCTTATTCTAAAGGAAGGTCCCTGATTATTTACTTTTTTCATTTAACCTGTGTCTTATAAAAGAAATGAACACATGAAAGGAACACACCATTTACTACACTGTACTATGAAAAATATAAGCGATTGATTTTCTTCCACGGTATCTACAAGATTGTAAGGTTTTGTGTTTCGGAAAAAGTCACTCGAAATGTCGTGCCCTTATTTAATTCTGATTCCATTTCTATTTGATGACCAAGGTAATTAGCTGTTTCCTTTGTTAAATACAACCCCATTCCAGTAGACTCTCTAAATTTCCTTCCATTTTCTCCTGTGTAAAACGGATCAAATATCCGCCGCCTATCCTCAACCGGTATACCAATTCCGAAATCTGTTACCTCCAATACGGCTTCTTTATCCCGTTCATAAATAGAAATGACAATACGATTACTTTTTCCCGCGGAATATTTAACTGCATTTTGAATGATCTGGGATAAAATAAAAAACAACCATTTCTCATCCGTCTCTACAGTTATTCCCTCTTTCTCTTCTTCTAACTTAGGATAAACCTGATTCCGAATATAAAATCGTTTATTTTCACCATTGACCTCATGAACGATATTGGCTAAGGTTACCGGCTTAATATGAAAATCCTGTTCAATTGTCCGAAGCCTAGCCATGTAAAGAACCGTATTCAGACCTGTTTTCATGCGATCTGTTTCCTCGCGTATACTGGATGAATCTGGCTCATCTAAGCCCTGGGCAGTCAGTTCGATAACCGAAAGTGGTGTTTTCATTTGGTGTACCCATTGATCCATAAACTTTCGATACTCCTCTTGTTGATGCTCTAATTGACTAAGCTGATTCTGAAGTAATCTATATTGTCCTTGTATTAAATGATCAAGTGCCACTGACATTGGCGCTTGTTCCGTTCTCTGAAAGGACTCATCTAAGGAATCGATTGGGCTATCAAGTCGTTTATAAAACTTACGATGATTCAAATAATGAAAGATGAGGTAACAACCAAGAAAGAAAAAATTAAGAAAAGCGGCATAAAGAAAAATTTTTGTATCACGATAGCCATCTAGCCAAAAAATTGATAGAAAAGTTAACAACTGAACTACTTGTATGGAAACAAGCAGATAATGTTCTTTCATGAACAGTCTCATACTTCATCCTCCTTGTTCCATGTAACAACTAAACGATACCCAGCGCCCCTCACTGTTTCAATAGCATCTTGGATACCAATTTCCTGAAACTTTTTCCGCACCCTTGTTATATTTACATTTAATGTATTTTCATCTACATACGAATGATCATCCCAGAGCTTTTCCAATAAATCCTCACGACCGGCTACCCTAGGATATCGTTCCATTAAGCTTTCTATAATATCCGATTCCTTTTTGGATAATGAAACAGTTTCCATTTTTAATGTTAGTGCTAGCCTCTCAGGAAAAAGTTTAAGACCTGTATTCTCTAACACGCGCTCACTAGCTCGTGTAGCATACTCTCCATATGCGCGTCTTAAGTGACTTCTTATTTTTGCCATGACAACTTCTGCGTGAAACGGCTTTGTGATAAAATCATCACCACCATTTTCCAGTGCCATAATTTGATCCATTTCGCCAACCCGTGCAGATATAAAGATAACCGGACAAACAGATTTTTTCCGTATTTGCCTACACCAATAATACCCATCATAGCTTGGTAAATTTATATCAAGTAGAACGAGTTGTGGTTGTCTTTTATGAAATTCATCCATCACATGGTCAAAGTCTGTTACAACAGAAACCCCATAACCGTACTTCTCAATGTGGATATGAAGATGTTCTGCAATTTTTGGGTCATCTTCTACAATCATTATCTTTTGCATCTGTTTTTCTCCATTTCCGAAACAGTCATCATATTGATAGAAAAAAATTCACTAATTTAAGTTTAGAAAAACTCACATTCATTCGTCCTTTTGCGAATGTATTAGTTTTTCTTATGTCAACGGAAAGTTTTTTATACTTTGCTAACTAGTAAAAAAAACTAGAAGTACACCTTCAGATGCGCTTCTAGACTCTTCACATTATATTACTATTATATCAATTTATCCTATATTTTTATTATACATAAGTTGTTTGTAAACTTCTTCAGAAATATCATTTAATGTTGTCTCATGAATTAGTTTAAATGTACTAATCTTTAAATAATCAGCTTCATTTATTTTACCCTGTTCTAACAGTTCATCCAGCTTCGGAAGTCTAAAGCTTTTAATCGGCAAATAGGCGATGGTTTGTTTACTATGGTCTATTTCTAAATATATTTTTATACCTATTAGTTCAGGGAAAAAATAAGAAGTATATTCCCGGTCAATTAAAAGATCATTTTTGTTGGCATTCTTAATATTCTCTATACTACTTGGTAATGAAACAACATAAACCATTTGGTCAAAAGAATACGATAGATCCAAAATATCTAGTCCAAGCTGTCGTGTCATCTTTCTTGTAAAACGTTTTAACTCCATTAAGTAAAAGACCCGACTAGTAAATATAAGTATTCCTATAAAAACAACCATACCAATGAAAATAATAACACTACTCATCATGTAGCACCCCTTTACCTGCTACAACTCTATTTTTCCCAGTTCGCTTCGCCTCATAAAGTGCCTTATCTGCTGAATCAATTAGCTCCTGAATTTGCATAGAATCTGTTACCTTTTTCGTAGCAACACCAACACTTATCGTCAAGTTGCCAAATGGTTGCTTTTCTTCATAGGGAAAAGATGTATTGGCTACATTTTCTCGTATACTTTCTGCAACTTCTACTGCACGTTTGGTATCCGCTCCTGATAACAAGACACTAAATTCTTCTCCACCAAACCGAAAAGCTAGTTGCCCATCTGCGAGTGTATTCTGAATAACTTCGGATAGTTTAACTAGAACCTGGTTACCGATCAAATGCCCGTTCGTATCATTAAAATGCTTAAATGAATCAATATCTATCATAATGAGTGATAAGATTGTCCCGTCCCCAACCAAACTAAACTCTTCTAATTGGTTTTGAAATGCTCGCTGATTTAAAAGATTAGTTAAGCCATCACGAAGAGCCATATTTTCAATTTGGTTATATAGATGTGTTTGATAGATGGCAATAGCTGCTTGGTTGGCAAGTGGAATAACACTATCAATCTCTGCTGCAGTAATAGACTTTTTATTTACCGGATTATCCACTAAGAGTACTCCAACCTTATTTCCTTGGCTTACAAGTGGGAAAACAGCCAGTTCCGCTATATTAAACTCTGCAACAAATCCCTTTAATATTTCGTCTGTTTGATCCAATCCATCCAAATGACAAGGAATACCACTTTCCAATGTCCTCGATAAGAAACTTTCTTGCTCCAGTGAGATTTCAAATGTTTTTACACGGTCATTCAGCTTTTGATCTGTAGTTTCCACTTTTCCCTTCATTTGAATCAGATCATTTAAGTCATACTTTTTCCTAGAAATTTCCTCCCAGGTCTTCAAACCTTCTGCAACTGTCATCGGTCCAGTCCCCATCTTACCTTTAAGCCTTGTACCACTCTTATCAGTTAGCATAATAATCGCTCGATTAAATCCTAAACCATAGCCTGCGGTTACGGTAGTGAGTATGGTTTGTAACAGTTTTTCCAAATTCAATGTTTGCTGCATTGTCAGACTAACTTCACGAAATAAATTAAGTTGCTTTGAATTGTTAAGTAAAATGGATAACCTATCATGGCTTTCCGAAGTAACCGCTCTCATATATCTAGTAGCAAAAAATAAACCGACTACAAATACTATATAACCAGAAACTATTAAGATTGCATTCTCATCTTGGAGTACTACTATCTGTAAAAATGCGAGTAAAGAACTAGTGATTCCCCCAATTAGTCCAAAACTAATCACAGAAATACTAATGACTAACAAAAGGCTTAAACTAAAATAGGTAAAATCAGATAAAAATCCATAGATTTCTATGAATACTAAACTTGAAAGAATTAATACCCACTTATTAACGGTGTCTCTTCCTTTAAATCGCAGAAAGTTTGCAATGATTGCAAGACTACACGCTATTGTCAGGAATAAAATATAATCGATTACCATTTGCAATTCTCCCATTGATATAGAACTTTAGTACTATTTTACCATATAATAGGTTAAAAGAATCGGACTAATTACTACAAAAAGTTACATATTTCCATATTAATACATTCGCTTTAGGAATCTAGCAAACGGCTTCGTAATGTACTTAAATCATTTGCCGATAATCCTAATCCTTCAGAAAGGTATACATCTATACTGCCAAAATTCTTTTCGATTTCATCATAAAATGCTCGGATATATTCCAAACGTGCCTCATAAATAGCCCTAACAACATCAATATCAATAAAGTCAGGCATGCTATAACCAATTTCAGCAAAGCCCCTTTCCATTTCTTTTAATGAATTATTTGTATACATGTAATCCGCTTCTATTACAGTTTGAGGTATACCAAGTGCACTTAATAAAAGGGCAGCAACAGCACCTGTCCTATCCTTCCCTGCCATGCAATGAAATAATAACGGCTTGTCAGGATCCATTAACAAGATTTTAAAAACTTCTGCAAATCCAGCTGTATTGGCCACTAACCCACGATTCAAGGAAATTAACATTTCTCCTGGCTTACTTCCGACAAGCTTACTCTCAAATTGATTCAAATCGCCTGCTTGTCTTACTACTTTTTCATCCTTAATCAAAGGGATATGATGCCATTTCGCACCATCAATTGCCGGATCTGGGTGCTTCTCTATCTCATCATCATCTCGCAAATCAACAATATGCTTAATACCCAATCCTTTTAAGGCTTCCTTATCAGATTCTGTTAATCTACTCAAATTTCCAGAACGAAATAGGACACCACTTTTCACACGACGTCCATCACTAGTCTCATAGCCACCTAGTTCACGAAAATTAAAACAACCTTCCAAAACTATCTCACGTAAGACTTTCTCCATATTCTTCTCCCCCACATATTAAATTTCATGTATATTTACTTAACGTAATGTTTCTTAAAGTCCGGATGTATCGAAAACTTTCTGCGTAAATCTTTGAGATTTTTTCCAAAGGTTTTTTCTAATATATCCCCATGAGCTTTTAGCATTTCTAAAATATATAAATCATGGATGATTACTTCTGTTATTGGCATTACTAGTCCGACATGCATCGTCCAAGCTGCACGACTATCTTTTCCTAAAGAAACAATGCCCGCGACTACCTCCGAGTCATCTGCACTAAACACAAGCCATCTGCCACTATACTCTTCCGTGATCTGTTGGCTCATTTCATTTAAGTATACATTTGCAAAATCAGCTTCTACATCGCCATAAGCAATTAGTGTAACATTGACCCCTTTCTTTGCCGCATCCCTAAGCTCGGCTTCCAATTCAAGATATTCTTCTTTCCAAACCTCTAATAATACTCGTTTTTTTGCCCCAGTAATACATGCCTTCACTTTTTCCAAAATGTCTTTACTTCCCCTAATATTCCAGATGTTCTCCCGATCAGTTGAGGATTGATTAAATTGTTCAAAAAGCTTCTCGGCCTGGTCAAAATCTGCTTTAGCTTTCTTGCGACGATTTCTAATTAATTCCTTAGCTGGAACAGGGACATACTGTGGTTTTTCACCATGACTAATGAATATATCTCCTCTTGCAACTAATCCTTCTAATACCTCATATATCTTCGAACGTGGTACCCCAGAGTTTTTGGCAACAGCATATCCTGTTAGAGGCGATTCCTCCAATAACGCTACATATGCCTTCGCTTCATACTCCGTAAACTGTAAGCTTTTCAAGGTCTCTAATATGTTCTTGATCATTTTCCCTCCTCCGCAATGGTTCGCTAGGTAGTAATTCTTATTTTAACAAAACTTACTTGCGTTTTGAAATTTTTCTGATAAAATATACAAAAAGTAGTTACTAGGGTAGTCACTATAAAATGAAGGCTTTATAATAGCATAGCTGAGAGGAGAAAGTTGTATGGACTTATTATCATACATACTGATAGCAACATTTATGGTTGTATTACCTGGAGCAGACACAATGCTTCTTATTAAAAACACACTTACTTATGGCCGAAAAGCAGGACGCTTTTCAGCACTTGGCACTGCGGCAGGTCTTACCTTTTGGACATTAATTGCGATATTCGGTTTATCAATGACCATCGCAAAATCAGTTGTATTATTCAATACTATTAAGTATTTAGGTGCAGCATATTTAATCTATTTAGGTATTAAGAGCTTTTTTTCCAAGAACATGTTTTCACTAGAAGACTTCAAAGAACATGCCAAGCAGCCTTTGAAGCAAGTGAGTCAAAAGGGGTATAAAGAGTCCTTTTTGCAATCCCTACTTAGCAACATTCTCAATCCCAAAACTGTTCTTCTTTATATTACAATCATGCCGCAATTTATTGACTTTCATTATCATATCAATCAACAACTAATCTTATTAGGATTAATCCTTACCGTTCTTGCAGTTCTTTGGTTTTTAATCCTAGTTCAAATTGTCGATTACGCTAAAAAATGGATGAACAATCCCCGATTTCAAAAGATTTTTCAAAGGTCCACCGGTTTTATATTAGTTAGTTTTGGTATTAAAACAGCAATTTAAGAAAAACAAATTGCAAAGATGTTATACATCATTTTATCCTCGTTTAGTGATGGAAATGATTTAGGAGAACTTCCTATGAATCATTTCCATACTGGTTCGTGTTTGAAATAATTCCAATAACGCTATAGCAGTCTGTTCCTTGTAGGAAATTTTATTATATTTTCAGGTCTGATAATTAATCCGTTCCTTAAGGGGGGCGGTTTTTCTTTGTATAGAAACAAGATTTTATCTGAGAATAATTAAAAAGATAAAGGAAAGGAAATGAAGAATGGAGACAAGAGGTTGGGTTGTCATATTTTTTACTTTCATATTGCTGGTATCAGCATCCCCTAGTTATGCTAAAGGACTTACATCAGCTAATATACATATCGTCCAATCTGGTGATTCCTTACCAAGCATTGCCAAACGTTTTAATACTACTACCACTGATTTAAAAGTAACGAATGGTCTTCAATCTGATTTCTTAGTAGAAGGGCAACGTTTACGGGTACCAGTTTTCCACGAAGTATCTCCAGGAGAGACATTAGAAGAAATTGCCTTGACCCATCATTCAACTGCTGCATTAATTATAGAAACCAATAATCTTACAACAAACACTTTATACCCAGGTCAAATACTAAAAGTCAAACCAAAGAAAATGACAATGGAAGGTCAACATATTCTGATGTCAAAACAGGAATTTAAAGATTGGTTATTTAATCAACAAATGACAAGAGATATTTATTTAATTCAACAACATCACACTTGGAAACCATCCTACAAACACTTTCGAGGTAATAATCATTTTCAATTATTAAATAGCATGCAAAATCACCATATGAAAGCAATGGGTTGGAGTAATATCGCTCAAAACATTACTACCTTCCCTGATGGAAAGATTGCTGTATCTAGACCTTTGAACATTGCACCTGAAGGATCTATTGGACCAAAGGCAAACAAACATGGGATTGCTATTGAGAACCTTGGAAACTTCGATCTTGGGCATGACAAAATGACGAAGGAGCAGAAAGAAACGATTGTGTACATCACGGCACTACTTAGTTTAAAGTTCGATTTAATCCCTTCCATTGATACAATTACCTATCATCATTGGTGGAACTTTAAAACAAAAGAACGGGTACTTGATGATGCCAAAAGCAATGAAGTCAAATCCTGCCCAGGAACTAACTTTTTTGGTGGGAATTCAACGGAAAGTGCAAGGGAATATTTTTATCCCTTAGTCGAAGAAAAAATGAAAGAAATTCAAGAAACAGTCCATCAGAATCCTGTAAAAGAAAATCACCGTTAATTACAATCATCTAGGTAATTAACGGTGATCTTTATAGTTACTATTTCTATTTCTCGATTAACTTTACAAACTTAGCTACAAACTTTTGCAGGAATTCTACTGTACCTTCGTTTGTAAGAGAACCACTTTCATCTAATAATGTTGCAACATTACCTATATATGCCTCTGGCTGTTGGAGTACTGACATATTTAAGCAAGTAAGGGATTGACGTAAGTGATGATTGGCACCAAATCCACCAATTCCTCCAGGTGATTGACTAATAATTGCGGCTGGCTTTCCACCCCATCTATTTTCCGTTTTTGGACGGGATCCTGTATCAAGTGCATTTTTTAGAACTGCTGGAACAGAACGATTATATTCAGGTGTTATAAATAAAAAGGCATCGAACTCACCTAGCTTATTACGAAAATCTACAACTTCTGTTGGTACATTATTTTCATCATCAAAGTCTTGATTATAGAATGGGAGGTTACCAATTTTAATACATTCTATTTCATACCCATCTGGAAATAATGTTACCACATTGTTAGCTAGTTTCTTAGAGTATGATTCTCTCCGCAAACTACCAACTAAAACTCCAACCTTTTTCACACTCATCATCCTTGTTTGAATAGATTTGTTTATAATGGACAATTGTAAGGAAAATTATTAATAAAGTCAAAAAAGTTTGTCTAATGTCGGAGATAAAGGAAAAGCAGCACCCGTGATGGTGCTGCTTTTCCTACGTTATTCCACCTTACTCATCATCTATTTCTCCGTCCCCAATTTCATCTTCTTCTTCAATTTCCTCTACATCTTCCCCTTCCTCAGGTAGCTCATCGTCTCCACAAGCTGCAAGGGAGAAAGTAGGAATGATTAAGAATAACAATAATAAGAACCTTTTCATTTTTATAACCTCCTTTTTCGGTAGTTTTTCCTTGGTACTTATATGTTATTCCAGTAAATAAATCTAAGCTTAGCACTCCAGTTAATTTGTAAAAACATTATTTTTTTAGTATATTGTGCTATGTAAGGAAATTAAATAATTTGACCATTAATATTGGTGTTTTATTTAGACTTAATAGGGAATCTGGTGAAATTCCAGAACTGTACCCGCAACTGTAAATGCTGACGAAATAATCATATCCACTGTTTTTAAACGGGAAGGGATTAGAGTAGGTGAAAGCATAAGTCAGGAGACCTGCCAGTATTAAAGCGTATTATCTTCTTCGGGAGTTGGGGAGGTAAAGCGAGGGAACCCATAATAACAGTGTATTCTTTTACAATGTTATATTCTCTTGTAACTTAAACCATCCGTCTGTGATGGCTTTTTTTATCTTTCCTTTTCACTGAGATAACAACTGACTAGAAAAGAGGAATTTCGAATGGAAGAAGAAGGACTACCTGCAAGTGTTTCCAGAACTAGCCAAACAAAACTAGTATTACCTCCAGATACCAATCATTTAGAGACCATTTTCGGTGGAACGGTTTTATCTTACATTGATGAGATTGCAGCGATTACAGCTATGAAGCACAGTAACCGAGTAGTTGTGACTGCGTCGATTGATACCGTTAATTTCCTTTCCTCTGCAAAGGTGGGAGATATCTTACATTTAGAGGGAGTCGTTATATCTACCGGAAGAACTTCCATGGAGGTTTATGTAAAAGTAGAATGCCAAAGTCTGAAATCAAAAGAAAAGACGTTAACCACTACGGCCATCTTAACAATGGTTGCAGTAGATGATGAAGGAAAGCCTACCCCTGTACTTGGTGTAATACCTGAGACTAATCAAGAAGAGCAATTATTCCTCACTGCTGAAAAAAGAAGGAAACGGCGATTACAAGTACGCGAAGAAAAGCTTGAATAACTTGTTCAATGTCAAAAAGGCTTGTACATTTAGTAGTGGTCCCTGAAAGTTAGGATGGAAGAACTAACTTTTAGGGCGCTGTACTTTTACAAGCCTTTTGGGTTTCTAACTATATCATTATTTATTTATTCAATAATTCAATTGCTTGATTTAATACCTTATCTCCTTGAATCATGCCATATGCTATAGAATCAATAACATCAACTTTAATCCCTTTAGGCTCTACTTGTTCTCGGATTTTTTTCTCAAGATAGCGAACTTGTGGACCAATTAGAACTATGTCAAGTCCTTCCAGACTGTTCTTTAATTGCGATTCCGGAACTGCTTCGATTTCCGCAACCAGGTTTTTCTCATCAGCAGCTGCACGCATCTTTTTAACGAGCATAGATGTAGACATACCAGCTGAACAAACTAATAGTATTTTCATTACTTTTCCCCCTCCATTTGTTGCATTCTTTCATACATATCAATCATTTCATTAGCTAAATCTTTAACTGCCATAGATGTCATTAAATGATCCTGCGCATGTACAAGAATCACAGTAACCTGACTTTGATTACCACTTGCTTCTTCCTGTAAAAGATTCGTTTGGATATGGTGCGCTTCAATAAATTCTTTTTCTGCTTCTTCAATTTTTTCCCGTGCCTCTTTAAACTTGTATTCTTTTGCTAGCATAATTGCTTCCATCGCAAATGAACGTGCATTTCCTGCGTGAAGAATTATGTTAAACGAAAGCAATTGTAGGTCTTCCATAGTTTCTGCCATTCATTACAAACCTCCCATTTTCTGTTTTAGTGTTCTTACTCCAGCCATAACAAAAGGGATATACATGATTACAGCAAGTGCAATATTAAATATTTGTAAAGCAATACCACGCCAGCTACCACCTGTAACAAGGTAACCACTTAAAATTGGTGGTGTTGTCCATGGTAAAATTGCAACTGTCTTCGGTACCAGTCCGGTTGATATTGCAAAATAGGAAATGATTGTTAATGTGACTGGTATTAAAATAAATGGGATAAGCATTACTGGGTTTAAAACAATTGGTAAACCGAATATTACAGGTTCATTTATGTTGAATAATCCTGCAGGTGCCGATAGTTTAGCTACTTCTCGATAAGGATGTTTCTGTTCATTTCGCACAACAATAAATATCGCTATGATTAGTGCTATCGTAGTACCGGACCCTCCCATGTATACATAAGAATCAAGAAATGGTTTTGTTACAATATAAGGCACATCAAATGCAGACACACCACTAGCAAAAAGGTCTGCATTTTTCTCAATTAACGGTAAGTAAATGGGTTCAATGACAGATCCCAAAATATTTGTTCCGTGCAATCCAAAGAACCATAATAAGTGGTTAAGGAATGCAATAATAATTGCAGCTGGTAATGTGTTACTTAATCCTTGTAATGGCTTTTGTATCGCATTAAAAATAACTTCGAAAATACTCATTTCAGCAAATACATTCATTAGCGCTTGGAATAATCCAACTAAAATCAAAATTAAAATTGATGGAATTAATGCTTTGAATGACTTTGCAACACCTTCTGGAACCCCTTCAGGCATTTTAATTGTAAATTTAGATCGAACTAACACTCGGAACAATTCAGTTATAATAAGTGATAAAATAATTGCTACGAATAATCCTTGTGCCCCTAACCAAGCAAAGTTTAATCCCCAATCCTCTGTAACAGGCACAAGCATAATATAGGCCGCTGCAGAAAGTAAACCTGCTGCTAGTCCATCAACATCATAAGATTTAGCAAGGTTATAAGCGATAGAAAAAGCAATGAGTAACCCCAGAACAGCAAATGTACCATTCCAAATAGACCCTCCAACTTCTTGCCAATTACCTTCTCCAAAGATACCATTCAATATCGAAACGAGATTAAAGCTACCAAATGGCGGAAAGTTATTAATTAATACAGCTAAAGACCCAACTATAATCAGTGGCATAATAGCTACAAATCCATCTCTTATCGCGACTAGATGTCGTTGCGCTCCAATACGACCAGCAATTTCAATAAACTTTTGCATGAATTTATTATTCACAATATTCTCCCCCTAGAATTTAAATTGTGGTAAATACTCCTTATGTGCTTCTAATAGCTCATCCAATACTACTTTACTAAGTTTCTCATCGGAAATTAGTGGATTCATTACAAAAGCTAAATACGCATCATTATAATTACCAGTTACCGCTGCACGAATCACTAGTTCTTCAAACGCTTTCATTTGTTGCACAATTCCTTTGATTGCAAGTGGTAAAGAACCTATAGCCATTGGCTTTGGCCCATCGTTAGTGATGACACAATTAACCTCAATTACAGAATCATCTGGCAAGTCTGAGATTGTGCCATTATTAAACGTATTTACCGTTTGAATATCCTCTTTATTGTTGTATAAAGAGTCCATTAAGCTACATGCAACATCACTATAAAAAGCCCCCCCACGTTGCTCGAGCTCTTTTGGCTTGTCATAGAGACCAGGGTTTTTATATATTTCAAATAATGACTCCTCAAGTTCTTGCACAATCTCTGCTCTTATCCCATGCTCTCCATAAGCTTTTAAATCTTTTTCCAATACATCTTTTGTTTGGAAATAATACTGATGGTATGGATTTGGCAATAGCCTTGTTGATTCAATAAATGTCTTCGACCAGCCAAGGTTTACAATATTTGCGGGTGAATAATCAACGTTTTCATTTATTAGTTTTTCCAGAACCTCTTCTGTTCGATTAACCCCTCCAACAAATACCTTTCTGCCAAATACAAAATGATTCATACCAACAAATTCTATTTTCACTTCTTGAGGTGAAACATTTAATATCTCTGCTACAGAATGGCGCATATTAAAAGGAATATTACATACACCTATAACTTTTTTATGTTTGCCGTATTTTAAAAGAGCCTCTGTTACCATTCCTGCTGGGTTCGTAAAGTTAATCATCCAAGCATCTGGACAAATCGTGTGAATGTCCTCTGCAATATCCATTAATACCGGTATTGTTCGAAATGCTTTAAAAACACCCCCTGCCCCATTTGTTTCTTGGCCAATAAATCCGTGGCTTAGTGGTATTCGTTCATCCATTGCCCTTGCCTTTAAACCTCCAACACGAATTTGCGTAGACACAAAATTAGCATTTTGTAGTGCTACTCTTCGATCCAAAGTCCACGATAGATTAATAGACTTTCCTGACTTTTTAATCATTCTTTTTGCTAGTTCACCAATGATTTCTAACTTTTCTTTTCCAGTCTCAATATCCACTAACACGATATCAGTTACCGGGAAACTATCATGGCGACGTATCATTCCTTCAATGATTTCTGGTGTATAACTAGAACCTCCACCTATTACTACTACTTTTAATGACATAATGGGCCTCTCCTTAGATGATTTAATTTAGGTTGTGTTGCGGTTTCTATACCACGAAGTATCCCCACAAAATGTAAACGTTTTACTTTTCAATAATCAAAATGTATCATACAAATATTTAATTGTCTATACATTTAAATATTATTTTTTATATTGTTATAACATTTGTTTTATATTGTCATTATTTGTACTGTATTGTACACTTTATGTATGAATAACCGAGGTGACAAACGATGGAAAAAAATCAATCTTTACATGTCTTTATTAAAGAAGAACTTCTCGATAGGATAAAATCAAATCAATATAAAATTGGAGAGCAAATTCCTCCTGAACTTGAACTTTGCAAAGATTTTAATGTTAGTAGAACGACGGTACGAGCTGCTCTAAATCAGTTAACCATGGAAGGTTATCTAGTAAGAAAACAAGGTAAGGGAACATACGTCGCTGATCAAAAGCTGAAGCAAACCCTTTCCAACACAGTGAAGAGGTACAGTGACCAGGTAGCGGTACAAGGAAAGAAAGCGGAAATAGCCTTAATTGCCTTAAATGTTATCCCAGCAAACGAAAAACTTGTTAGTACCTTAGAAGTGACACTTAATTCTCCAATACAAAAGATAGAGAGAATCCGGAAAGCAAGTGGGGAACCAACACAATATGAAATTGCTTATATTCCTTGGGATGTCGCTCCCGGTATTACGAAAGACCATGCGGAAACCTCTTTATATGCTGCATTAAAAGATACATTTAATGTATATATTGGAAAAACAACCGAGCATATTGAAATTACTCTAGCGGATGAAAACGTCGGTAATCGACTAGATTGTCAGGAAGGTCTTCCATGCTTCTACATTGAAACAATTGCCGAAGATCACAGTGGAAAAAAAATAGAATTCTCTAGGTCCTATTTTCGCGGCGATAAAACAAACTTTATGATTGAAAGACATTATCCTCTTGATTAACCAGGATTTAGGAATAACATCATAAACTAATTTTGAACTGGGGGGAATGTAGATGAAGGTACTATTCAATGCAGACGATTTTGGTTTAACAAAGGGTGTAACAGATGGAATTATCCAAGCACATGTGAATGGTGTTGTTGGTTCAACAACATTAATGGTGAACGGAAAAGCATTTAATTATGCAGTCGATGAAGCAAAGAAATATCCAAATTTTAAAATTGGAATTCACCTTGTTCTAACCTGGGGAAAGCCTATTTCAAATCAAGTCCCGAACTTACTAGATAGAAATGGATATTTTAAATATAAAAGTAATTACCTGGATATGGGTGCCCCAAACATGGAGGAAGTAGAAAAAGAATGGCGATCACAAATTGAGAGATTTTTAGAAACTGGCTTGAAGCTTAATCACATTGATAGTCATCACCATGTACATGGTTGGGAGCCGTTAAAAGAAATTGTTTTGAAACTTGCAAAAGAATATGATGTACCTGTACGTTATGTAGAATCATTAAGCGATTATCCTGACGTACTTTTAACAGAATCACTTTATCTTGATTTCTATGGTAATGGTATCGAAAACAATATTTTTGAACAGTTACACAATCTTAAAAAGCAATCCATAGAAGTAATGACTCATCCTGCAATTATAGATGATGATTTACGTTCAATTAGCACTTACACTGATAAGCGAAAGCGCGAGCTCGAAATACTCTGTTCATTGAAAATACCTAAATGGATAGAAGTATTATAAAAAAAGTAAAAAAGGAACCCCACTGTGGGTTCCCTACATACAAGTCATGTTCGATCCCAAAAGCGCTGTTTAGCAATAGCGGCAACAAAATCTTTTCTGAAATCAGGGTTATCGGTGGCAAATACAACACCAGCTAAGTTATTATTTTTTGACCTATTAATAAAACCATTCCCGGTAGTTGCTACACCTATTGGCTTATAGTGTTTGTATGCTTCTTGGATAAAACCTGCGATGTCTTGGTTTAACTTTGCTTGATTTTCGGCACTTCCCCCAACAACATAAAGCGCATCATATAAAACAGGGTACTTTGTTAAAAATGTTTCATCTACCTTAACCTTCGTTCCATCTGCTGGCGTGACTGCCCCAAGATTTTCACTAATTAACTGAACAAATACGCCATTTTCCTCTAAAAATCTTAATACATTTTTCACTTCTTGACCATTAAATCCATTGCCAATTAAAACACCTACCCTTTGTGTAGCAGCTAAATATGGTGTATTGAACTGACTCAAGGAAGGGTAGCTTATATCAACAGATACATGAGACCCCTTTGCTGGATTCACACCTAATCCTTCAGCTAATGTATTTGCCAAACCTGTATCTACATTTGCCCACAAGTCGACATTTTGCTGTCTAACCGATTTACTACCAACATACTGAAGGTGGTATAGTAAACATTGTGCAAGGTCCTGTCTCTCAACAGGTGATAAACTGTTCCAAAGGATTCTTGGTTGTGTAAAGAAATCATTGAATGATTCACTAGGCTCTTCCCTTGTAATTTCCCCTTCTACTTATAAAACTTTACTGCAAAACCACGAATATCCACCGCAGTGTCCTTCGAGCCTCTGCTTCCTTGGAAAGTAGAGAAACGTGTAATTACAGGAGTTTTTCTTCCTACCTCCTGCAAAAAGTGAGCTGTTGTAAGATGCTTTAAGGATTTATATGTTTCAAAATCACCATAAACTGTGAAACCTCTGGCATGTACTACGTTTTCCCGCCCTGAGTGAAGTCTGGTCATTTGAAACTTTTGCACCAGTATCATCGGTCATTTCTTTTCCAGGACCGGTATTTTTATGACGATACTGTTCTAACTGTTCGTCCTTCTTATTCATCGGATTATTGTCTCTATCCTTATCCACTTATGCTACCTCCTAGATGTAAAAATAATGTTTAAGCCCAATTACATCGTATGAAAGTTTCATAAAAGTGATATTGTTTCATCCAATAGGAAGGTTGTCTTTAATGCGTTTAGTTGAATCTTTTCCGAAGTGTATGTATGATGGAGGCTGTTTCTACAGCCTAACATGAAAGGAATAGAAGGAAAGGTAATTATCCTTCCATTCTATTAGGAAGGGAAAAATAGTAATCAATTTTTCGATCAAGTTCCTGAATAAGGTTACGTTCTTTTTCTTTATCACTGTTTCGATAATGATGAAAATCTCCAGGTTGTTTGTCTGATTCATCTGCTAAATGGACTACCTTTTGTAATGGAGATAATTGAAAGTTCCCCTCTGGAAGTGCAGAGTCCGTATGAAATAATATTGCATGGGCTATCTCTTTTGCCGCAAATTTATCTTCACCCAAACGCACTAATAATTTATGAGCACGCTCTGCTCCTTTAATCGGATGAATATCATAATCACGATAAAGCCCGTAATCCCACTCTCCACCTGTATACCATTCGTAATGACCAATATCATGTAAAAAGCCAGCCTTTGCTGCTAAATCAGGATTAACACCGAACGTTAAGGCTAATTCAAAGGCATGGTGGGCTACAGCAATAGCATGGGCCATTCCAGAACGTCTAACATATTTCTGTGTAATTGGATGGTTATAAATATCTGTTAATGTTACAGTTCGCATTCTTCATACCTCCTACGGTTAAATTATCGCTATATTATCATCTTTAAAGTCAAAATTCAATTGGAAATTCGAGGAACTTACGTCGTTATGCTTCCTAATCACTTCTTAAAACTATTTGATTATTATTCTTATTAATTGCACTATAGATGGGAATTGTGCGGTAACTAATAGTGTTTGATTGTGCATTAAAATGTTGTATGGCAGGGTTCTATTCGTCATTTTGCACCAGTAATCTGCATCAAAATGATGGATAGCGGGTTTCTATTCGTCATTTCACTCCAGTATCTGCATCAAAATGATGGATAGCGGGGTTCTATTCATCATTTCACCCAAGTATCTACATCAAAATGATGGATAGCAGGGTTCTATTCATCATTTCACCCAAGTATCTGCTTCAAAATGATGGATAGCGGGGTTCTATTCATCATTTCACCCAAGTATCTACTTCAAAATGATGGATAGCGGGGTTCTATTCGTCATTTCACTTAAGTATCTGCTTCAAGTGATGGATAGCTCGGTAATTTCTTTAGTTACCGCACAGTCTATAGAAAATATATGATTCACCTTTAAACTAGTCCTTTGTTAATTCGAACAATATACATACCACTGTGCAAATGATAGACTAAAATTATCTAACTAAGGAGTCGATGAATTGATGTTAGTTTTAAACGAAAAATCTTTTAGTAGGAGAGCCATTTAAAACTCCTCATGTATACAGTATTCCATTAACTTATGGGAGGGAACTGACATTGAAGCAATTTAATACAAAAGAAAAAACAACTGATCTTATTAAAAAATATAACTTATTTAATAATGACCAAATACAACAAATTCAATTACAACACCGTTTGGATTTAGTGAGTGCTTTTGAGATAAAAGAAGGAATGCGTGTATTAGAAATTGGTTGTGGTCAAGGTGACACCACGGTTGCTTTGGCAGATGCCGTTGGGAGTACCGGACATGTGGTGGCCATCGATATTGCCGACCCAGATTATGGAGCACCTTTAACCTTAGGACAAGCTACAAATATTATTAAACGCTCCGGACTAGGCAACCAGATTACATTTCATTTCGAAATGAACTTTGCTGAATTCGAGGTTAAAGAAACATTTGACGTTGTTGTATTATCCCACTCGTCATGGTACTTTCAGCAACCAGAACACCTTTTAACATACTTCCAAAAAATAAAACAAGTAGCAAAACGTGTTTGTTTTGCCGAATGGGATCTTGATTATAATAACGATTCGCAGCGAGGCCATTTCTACGCAGCAACTATTTTGGCATTATATTCCTCTTTCGTAACTAATGATGGGAATATCCAAAACCTATTCCATAAGACACAAATTCAAGAACTTCTTGTTGATGCAGGATTTACCATTTCCAAGAAATGTTTAGTAGATGCTTCCTATCTACAGGATGGGAATTGGGAAAGAGACTATGCTAACAGTATACGATCTGATTTTAATCAATCACCTGTAAAAATACAAACGCTTATAAATAGCTATTATGAATTAATGAATCAACCACGTGAACGAAATGAGTCATTGAATAGTATTGTTATCATTGCCGAATAATGAATCCTTATTTTCCTTTTTATTCATGTAATAATGGATAAGTAACATAGTAAAAAAATTGAGGTGTATAGAATGATGATAGAAGTAATTACCCAAAATGTAACGGATTCCTTACAAGCTGAGCAATTAGGTGTAGATCGTCTAGAATTAGTAAGTGCTATGCAAGAGGGCGGATTAACTCCTAGTTATGGAGTATTGAAACATGTTCTCTCCAGTGTATCCATTCCTGTCCAAATAATGATTCGACCACATAGTTATGGCTTTGTATATAGTGAGGATGACTGGAAAATCATTAAAGAAGATATTTCAATCATTCAAGAGCTCGGGGGTAATCGAATTGTGTTTGGCTGTATTACGGAAGATGGCGAAATAGATGAAGCATTATTATCCAAAGTAATTGAACATGGTCCAGAATTAGATATTACCTTTCACCGTGCATTTGACGAAGTGCAGTCTCAAATTGAATCCTATAAAACACTTGCCAAATACAACAAGCACGTTAAAAGAATACTTACATCTGGGGGCAAACCAAAAGCTACTCAAGCAACAATTGAACTACGAAACCTAATCGAATTATCACAAGAATTAGGTGGTCCGATTATTTTACCTGGTAGCGGGATTACACCAGAAAACATCGGGATAATCCATAATGAGGTTGGTGCCAGTGAATATCATATTGGTTCTGGCGTAAGAATGGATAGTGATTTTTCTAAAGCACTTGATCCTGTAAAGGTCGATATGGTTAAGAAAGCTTTATTTAAAAAGGCATAATTTAGTAGAACTAGTACTTTGCTCTTTCTTAGCAAAGTACTAGTTCTTTCTATACGTACGGAAAGATTTTATATCTCCCTACTACAAAAAAATCTCCTAGGGATTACTTACCTAGGAGATTTTCTATTTAATAAATTAATTTTTTCTTAATTTAGCTACTTCATCTGCAACAAACTGTACATTTGTTCCAACAACTACCTGAATATTGTTTTTATCAATTACATTAATTCCTGGTACACCAGTAGCTTTTATTTTTGCTTGATCAACTTTAGCAGTATCTTTTACTTCTAAGCGTAAACGTGTTGTACAGTTGTCCACGGAAGTAACGTTTTCATCTCCACCCAGGCCTTCATAGATTTGTGCTGCCATGACAGCAAATTTACTCTTCTTATCTCCTGCAGATGCTACTTGTCCACCCTCAGTTTCCGCAACAAGATCATCATCTTCACGGCCAGGAGTCTTAAGGTTGAACTTTGTAATTAAGAAACGGAATAACACATAGTAAATTACAGCAAATACTAAACCTTGTAGTAATAACATATATGGTTTATTTGCTAGTGGTAAGGCCGAGCTTAAAGAAAAGTCAACTAGCCCTGCACTAAAGCCAAAACCAGCTGTCCACTGGAATGTTGCTGCTATAAATAATGAAATACCTGTTAATAGTGCATGAACCACATATAATGCAGGAGCTAAGAACATGAATGAGAATTCAAGTGGTTCTGTAACCCCTGTAAAGAATGCTGCAAATCCTGCAGCCAATAGTAATGAAGCAGCTTGCTTCTTACGCTTTGTTTTAGCCGTATGATACATGGCAAGAGCTGCGGCTGGTAAACCAAACATCATGATTGGGAAGAAACCAGCTTGATACATACCCGTTACACCTTTCTCCCCATTACCCGACCAGAAGTTACCGATATCATTAATCCCTGCAACATCAAACCAGAATACTGAGTTCAGTGCGTGGTGTAATCCTGTAGGAATTAACAGACGGTTGAAGAATCCATATAAACCTGCGCCGCTTGCACCTAAGCCAACAATTGCTTCGGCAAAAGAAACTAACCAACCATAAACCACTGGCCATACAAAGAATAGTATCGCAGAAACAACAATCATTGCTGCTGACGTCATGATTGGTACAAGACGTTTTCCACTAAAGAATGCAAGTGCACTTGGTAATTGAACTTCACTAAAGCGATTGAACATGCTAGCAGCAACAAGTCCAGAAATAATACCGATAAATGCGTTCTCAATATTTGCAAATGCTGCGTCAACTGCATTAATCTCAATTCCTTGAAGCATAGCAACAGAATCAGTTCCAAGTAACGTAATTACAACCAAATAACCCACTAACCCACTTAAAGCAGCAGATCCGTCCTTTACCTTAGACATGCCTAGTGCGACACCTACAGCAAAAAGAATTGGAATATTATCAATAATAGAGCTACCTGCTTTAATCAAAAATGCTGCAATCGCATTACCTGAACCCCAGCCATCTGGGTCAATCCAGTACCCAATACCCATTAAGATGGCTGCTGCAGGCAATACTGCAACCGGTAACATTAATGAGCGACCTAAACGTTGTAGAAATTTCATCATTGTTTTTTCCTCCTATACATTATAAGTGATACTTTTTAATCCTCTCGATATGAAGGGTGATATATCCTAGCTCTTCTTCCGGCAATACAATACCGTGGGTCGCAGAAAGATCCTCACTAACTCTACTAGCACACAGAAAGGATTGCTCAAACTTCTTTTTAATCATAATAAGCATTTCCTCATCCATTGTACTGGCACGTTTCTCTTCCGTTCGGATAAGAGCAAAACGCAAATGAGTGATAAGGCGTTCATAAGATAATGGATCCCCGTGAATTTCAACACCTAGAAATTCCTCAATCGTATCAACCATATCCTTTACGATGGAAGTTTGCCGTATTGTATTGCGTAAATCACCTCCCTGAAGTTTCATTGTGTGTATATGCAGGGCAATAAAAGCTGCTTCATCGATTGGGAGTTTACTATTTGTTTTCTCATGCACATAATCAATTGCCCACAGTCCAATAGAAAATTCACGAGGGTAAAGCACCTTAATCTCATCCAGCAGCTTATTTTTTAATTCCATCCCTTGTTTATGTCGATCGATAGCAAATGAAAGGTGGTCACTAAGTGCGATATAGACATGGTCATTCAGTTCAGTAGAAAGTTGCTTTTCTGCATAGGAAATAATTTCTTCTGCTAAGATAAAATGTTCTTCTGGAATCCGATGTAGAAGCTGCTCAAGCTTTTGATTTTCCTTAAGTACAAAAAGCTTTTCAATATGATGTTGGTTTACAATATCGTTTTTACTCTTGTTAAAAGCAACTCCTGCACCGATTGCAATTTTCTCTTGCCCTTCGTCTAATACAACCACTGCATTATTATTTAAGATTTTCTTAATCTTCACCTATGACACATCCTTACCCGCCACAACCTACCGTTTATCAATCTCTACTTGAAAAAATAAGAGTTTCCCCTGCTTTACCCTCTTTAGGTTCTGTAAAGTCATATTGTTTATTTATTTGGTTCCCATTAGTTATAACAATTGGTGTAATCGTATCTTTAGCCTTTTCTTGGATTACATTTAAACGAACATCCATAAGCGGCTGGCCAACTTTCACCTGATCACCTGGATTAACATGTACGTCAAATCCTTCTCCATTTAATGCGACCGTTTCTAATCCAAAGTGAATTAATATTTCTGAACCATCCTCTGCTAAAATACCTATAGCATGTTTTGTAGGTGCAACTTGAATAATTTCACCATTGACAGGTGCTACCACCTTACCTTCTGAAGGAATAATAGCTATACCTTCCCCCATCATTTTTTGGCTAAATACTGGATCTGGTACATCTTCAAGGGAGACAATTTTCCCATTTACCGGAGCATAAAAGTGAGTCTCCTTTGATTTGTTAAAAAGTTTTTTAAACATACTCTTCACATCCTCTTTTATCTAAGAAGTAATTATTAGTATTCGTATTTTGTTTAGCTTTACCCACTTTTAATGGATATCCGCAAAACAAAAAAAGACATAGTGGTACTAAAGGGAAATAGTCTTTCCCCCGAGTTTACCACCATGCCTGATCGTATCAGTAACATGTGATCCATATACTTTTATGAACTTATAGTACCATTAACCTTTTTTAATTGCAATATATCCGCAAACGCTACCATCTCTATTAGTTACTGGTATATTCCTTGAAGAATATTATGTGAGCAAGAGTCCTTTACAATCGAAAAATTACCACAGATGCTATATGATTAAAAGAAAGAGTTCTCAAACGTTTTAATAATCCATTTTATGATTTACAAAAAAATAAATTAATGAGGTGTCTATCATGACAAAGAAAGTACTATTAAATGTAGATTACACCAATGATTTTATTGCAGAAGATGGTGCATTAACTTGCGGAAAGCCTGGTCAAGAAATAGAGGAGTATATCGTTAGTATCACCAAACAATTTATTGATAACAAAGATGAAGTTATTTTTGCAATTGACGGACATTTGGAAAATGACACATATCATCCGGAAACTAAGTTATACCCTCCTCATAACATTGTTGGCACTGCTGGAAGAGAACTTTACGGAGAACTACGTCATGTTTGGGAGGAAAATAAAGAAAAGCCAAATGTGCATTGGATGGATAAAACAAGATATTCTGCATTTGTTGGAACCAATTTAGAACTGATGCTCAGGGAACGGGATATTAGGGAAATCCATATTGTTGGCTGTTGCACAGATATATGTGTATTACACACTGCTGTTGATGCATATGGAAAAGGCTTTGAAATTGTAATTCATGAAAAAGGAGTAGCGAGCTTTAATCAAAAAGGACATGAATGGGCTTTAGACCATTTTGTTAACTGCCTAAATGCTAAAGTTGTAAAAAATTAATGGTACAAAGTATTTGGGAAAGAATAATAAAACATCCACGATTGGGAGGTTTTAAGTCATGGAATTGACGGATGATAGCCTAGCACTCCATACCGACTTATATCAAATTAATATGGCAGAAACCTACTGGGCGGACGGTATCCACGAACGACGTGCAATTTTTGATTTATATTTTCGTAAATTACCCTTTGGCAATGGTTATGCCGTTTTTGCGGGTCTAGAAAAAGTTATCGACTATCTTAAAAAATTCAAGTTTAGTGAAAGTGATATTCAGTATTTAACTGAATTAGGATATAAAGAAGATTTTCTAGATTATTTAAAATCCATTCATTTTACGGGCTCCATCAAGTCCATGCAAGAAGGTGAAGTTGTATTTGGTAATGAACCACTTTTACGTGTAGAAGCAACACTGGTAGAAGCTCAATTACTTGAGACTGCCCTTTTAAATATTATTAATTACCAAACATTAATTGCAACAAAAGCCTCTCGTATTAAGCACCTTGCCATGGATAAAACGTTAATGGAGTTCGGCTCAAGAAGAGCACAGGAAATGGATGCAGCAATCTGGGGAACTCGTGCAGCATTCATTGGTGGATTCCACGCAACAAGTAATGTTAGAGCTGGAAAGTTATTTGGAATACCAGTTGCGGGTACTCATTCACACGCAATGGTTCAAGCATATCAAGATGAATATGTTGCATTTAAAAAATATGCAGAACGTCATAAAAACTGTGTCTTTCTAGTCGATACGTATGATACTTTAAAGTCTGGCGTACCAAATGCCATTCGTGTAGCTAAGGAATTAGGGGATACTATAAATTTTCTAGGTGTTCGTCTTGATAGTGGTGATCTAGCATACCTATCTAAAGAAACTAGGAAAATGTTAGATCAAGCTGGTTTTAAGGAAGCAAAAATTTATGCTTCTAACGATTTAGACGAATCCACTATCTCAAGCCTTCACACTCAAGGAGCTAAGATTGATGTGTATGGAGTAGGAACTAAACTTATTACTGCCTTCGACCAACCCGCTTTAGGTGCAGTCTATAAATTAGTTGCCATTGAAAATGATAAAGGTGAATTGGAAGATACGATAAAAATATCTGGAAATCCAGAAAAATTGACCACACCAGGAAAAAAGAAAGTGTATCGTATCATAAACATGACCAACCATCGCTCAGAAGGGGATTACATCACCCTCGAGGAGGAAAATCCAAATCAAGAAGAGCGACTAAAAATGTTTCATCCAGTCCACACCTATATTAGTAAATTTGTTACCTCTTTTAAAGCAGTTGAATTGCACCATGAAATATTCAAGAATGGGCAATTAGTTTATACCACACCAAGTTTAACGGTTATACAAGACTATGTAGAAAAGCAATTAGAACTACTATGGGATGAATATAAACGCACCATCAATCCCGAGGAATACCCCGTTGACCTAAGTACAAAAACATGGGAAAACAAAATGAAAAAAATCGAAAGTGTCCGGAATAAAATAAGCAAATAAAAAGTGGCCAAAAGAGCCGTGGGGACAGGTTCCTTGGCAACTGCCAAGGAACCTGTCCCCACGGCTGGGCTGGATGAGGAGGAACCAAATTGAATAAGCTACAAAAAATGGTCATTGAAGAATTGAAAACAAAAGCCGTTATAGACCCAAAAGAAGAAATCAGAAACCGAATTGACTTTTTAAAACAGTATCTACTCAAACACAGTTTTTCAAAGGGATATATTTTAGGAATTTCTGGTGGTCAGGATTCCACATTGGCCGGAAAACTTGCCCAATTAGCCGTAGATGAATTAAATGAATCCACTTCAGGTGGCTATCACTTCCTAGCTGTACGCCTTCCTTATGGAGAACAATTTGATGAAGATGATTGTCAGGATGCAATTAATTTTATCAATCCAACTAAGGTCTTTACGGTAAATATAAAGAATGCAGTAGATGCCAGTGTGGCTTCCCTTCTTAATGCCGGTGTAACCATCAGTGACTTTTTGAAAGGCAACGAAAAAGCACGAGAAAGAATGAAGGTGCAATATAGCATTGGTGGTGCTCATAATTGTTTTGTTATTGGGACTGATCATGCGAGTGAAGCTATTACAGGATTTTTCACGAAACATGGAGATGGGGCATGCGATGTAGTGCCATTATTTGGATTAAATAAAAGCCAAGGAAAACTATTACTAAAAGAGCTTGGTTGTCCAGAACATCTATACAAAAAAACCCCTACTGCTGACTTAGAAGAAAACAAACCTGCACAGCCAGATGAAGTGGCATTAGGTGTTACCTATGAAGATATCGATAAATACTTAGAAGGACAAGAAGTTCCACAAACTAGTAAAGAACGAATTGAATCGTTATTTACTAATTCCAAACACAAACGTCATGCAGCCGTTTCTATTTATGACGAATGGTGGAAAATGAAGAACTAGCAGCTTTAGAGCATTGGAGTGTTCCAATGCTTTTTACTTTTTCCTCTGGACGAACTGTAATATTCATGTCACGCAATTTTAATCCTCATTCATGTTTGTCATTTCCTAAAAGAGTGAATAGAAAGGTATATCCTTTAATACAGGAAACTCAGGAAGGAGTGTAGAAACGTGGAAGGATTTAATCATATCTTACTAGCATTTGATGGGTCTGCAACAAGTGTTACCGCACTAAAAACAGCGGAGCAACTTACAAAATTAAGTGGAGCCCATTTAACAGTAGCTTTTGTACATGACCCATCTACGGAAACACATATTAAACCGGGAGTTACACCAAAGGATAATCCCAGATTATATTATTCAAGCACATATGTTGGGACCATGCCAACCACTGGCGAAGGAATCTATAGTGAAACGGAAGATACACATTTACAAGATAATACACCTGATCAAGTAATTTCCGATGCAAAATTACGACTTTCTAACATAGTATCCGCAGATTATGAAATACTCGCAGGGAAACCAGCAGACGAACTTACAGGATATGCAACAGAAAAGGGTATTGATTTAATTGTCATGGGTAACCGTGGTATTAGTGGAATTAAAAAGCTAGTTACTGGTAGTGTGAGTAAAAAAGTATTAGATGAGGCTGACTGTCCAGTTTTAGTTGTTAAATAATAGAATCCCCTGGTAAATACCTCGTATATTTACCAGGGGCCTTCTTAATCATTACCTTTCCATCTAAGAGCTTTTCAAACGAAAAAACCCTCCATTCTCATCAAGAGAACCAAGAGACCAACTTTTTTAACCAGCAATCAATAAATAACCAAAGAATACAACCATTAAGATAAATCCGAATGGGGCACCGAATTTTGCCCATTCTTTACTTGTAATGCCAAGCTTATTAGCAGAGATGATATTTGGAATATTTCCAGGAATAAGCATTCCTCCACTAATGATTAATCCAAATAGTAAAAATCGAATCGTTTCATCACTCATAGCTGGGCTTATCTCCGCTGCAGCAAGTGTTGCATTATCTAATATAGCCGATATCATATTAATCCAGTATAGTATACCTGGCTGTAAATCAAGTAAAAATCTATTTACTAGTGGTTCAAAACCAGCGCCTAGTAATGTTAAGCCCATAACAAATAAATAGATCTTTAAGGAACGAACAATTATTTCTGCATAGCTCTCCGCTTCATTAGCTCCTATTAGACTATTCCCACTTCCTCGTGGTTTTAAGATTATGTATCCTATTATTCCAATCACTACTACTGATATGACAACTTCTATCCCAATTAAATTAAATAAATAGAAAAAGTCCTCTTGTAATTTACTCGTTGTAATAGTAGATAGAGGCTCACCAACCGGCGTCAACACCGCACCTAATCCGATAGAGTAACAAGCTAAGATTACCGTATAAATTTCTGTTTTCCTATCTAGCTTCAATATACTCACAATAGAAACAAGCACGATAGCAGCGATAATCGCAGTTATTAAACTAGACACAAGACCTAGTACTACAATTATTATTGCTAGAAACAAGCGAACACTCATTTTTCGACTTACTTTTAGAATTCCACTTTCAATCGGTGTCTTCAACCACTTAAATAGTAATCCAGCAATAAGTACAGCTAATGTGATAAAGATCGGATCTTCTAATGCATGGATAAATAATTCCCAGTTCCATACACCACTGACAATTGCCGCCAATAATCCCATTAAAAATAAAAATGGTTCTAAGTTTTTTTCTACAACTTTTACAAAGAAAGGTAAAAGAAGTACTAGTAATAAAATGATGATTAGACCAACAATCATTGTCTTAGCCTCCAATTTCCCTTTTGCGCCCTTCAATTATTTCGGGATACAAAATACTTAATATTCAAATACCAGTTAATTCCATTCTAAAGTTAACAAGAAATTTTATTAAAAAGATTCATCCCCTTAATCCGAACAGTCCCTAGCATTTAGCTTTACCCATTTTCATTTCCCCTTATGGTTAGTCATTTTACCTTTCAACAATATTACTTTATCATGTATCATATCAATAGATAATTATTATAGAAAGATTAAAAGTAAAACGTTAAGCAAAATCTATGTTGTTTTAGTGGTATTATAGCTAGTGAACTTTAGCCTATTAAAAAAAATAGCAACTCTTATAGTAGAGTTGCCACTTATTCTTATTATTAAGCTTCTTGATAAATATTTGTTAATTCAAGAGCCTGTGCGGTTGCCACATGAACTTCTCTTGCAAATTCTGGTTTCTCCGTTAGTGATACACCATAAGAAGGGACCATTTCTTTTATTTTTGGTTCCCATTCGTCCATACGCTCTGGGAAGCACCGGGATAACACATCAAGCATAACGTGAACAGCAGTTGAGGCACCTGGAGAAGCACCAAGTAATGCTGCAACGGATCCGTCAGCGGCATTTACAACCTCTGTACCAAACTGAAGTGTACCTTTAACACCAGCTTCGGATTCTTTAATTACTTGTACTCGTTGCCCCGCAACAACCATATCCCAATCTTCACTCTTAGCATTTGGGATAAATTCGCGTAGCTCCTCCATACGTTTTTCCTTGGATAAAAGAACTTGTTGAATTAAATATTTAGTAAGCCCAAGATTCTTTAAACCTGCACCAATCATATTTACAACATTATGCAATTTTACAGAAAGCAATAAATCAAGATATGAACCCGTTTTCAAAAACTTAGGTGAAAAACCCGCATAAGGTCCAAATAGCAATGACTTTTTATTATCGATATATCTTGTATCCAGATGTGGTACAGACATTGGTGGAGCACCGACCTTTGCCTTACCATAGACCTTTGCTTGATGTTGCTCAACCACTTCTGGATTATTACATACCATAAATAACCCACTTACAGGAAAACCACCGATCCCTTTACCTTCAGGAATTCCGGACTTCTGTAAGAGGTGTAAGCTTCCACCACCAGCACCAAGGAATACAAATTTAGCTGTATGACGCTCTACGGTTCCGCTTTCAATATTTTTCACTTTTAATTGCCACGAACCGTCACTCGTACGTTTCATATTTTTCACACTATGCTTATAGTTAATTTTAACGTTTTGTTTTTCTAAATGAGTAATTAATGTACGTGTTAACGCACCAAAGTTAACATCCGTTCCTGACTCAATCTTTGTTGCAGCAATAGGTTCATCCGTTGTACGACCATCCATGATAATCGGAATCCACTTTTTCAGTTCTTCTGGTTCATCAGAAAATTCCATACCCTCAAACAGCGGATTATTTGATAGCGCTTTAAATCTTTTTCTTAAAAATTCTACATCCTTTTCTCCATGAACTAAACTCATGTGAGGTAGCGGCATGATAAAGTCTTGTGGATTATGAATTAAATCTTTATTCACAAGATAAGACCAAAATTGTCTAGAAAGCTGGAACTGTTCATTAACGTTAATAGCTTTCGTAATATCGATTGATCCATCAGCTTTTTCCGGTGTGTAATTAAGCTCACATAACGCAGCATGCCCCGTCCCTGCGTTATTCCATTCATTAGAGCTCTCTTCACCAGGCTTGTCAAGTTGCTCAAATACAGTAATATTCCATTCCGGTATCAATTCTTTTAGTAGCGCTCCTAATGTTGCACTCATAATACCGGCGCCAATTAAAATAACATCTGTCTTATTTTCCTTGTTGCCCATTTTCCCCATCCCTATCTTCTAGAAGTGCAGAAAACGATGCGGGCGCTTCCAATAAAAGTTTAGGATGCAACCTAGAAATACATCTTTTCTGTGTCTATTATATCATATTAATAGTTTAGCAGAATTATTTTTAGTTTTCTAATATACTGGATAATTGTTTCAAGTAAAACTACTAGAAAGTCTGTGAAAAATCAATTGCTTAATTTTGTCTTATCCAATAGTTATAGAAATCCTTCCTCCATTCCTGTATGATTTATTTATCTATTTCATAACAATCTAAATTTCTAAGTTTTTTATAATAGAGGTGTAAATCTTGATCAATCAAACTAATCGTCGTATGGTTACTATCGCCATGATGGTCGCTGTCTTCCTAACCGCCATCGATGTAACCGTCGTTAGTACTGCTATGCCACATATTGTAGGAGAATTACAGGGTCTTAGTTTATATAGCTGGGTTTTTGCAATTTATACATTAACAACATGTGTAACAACACCTATTTATGGAAAATTAGCTGATCTTTTTGGTAGGAAAATTATCTTTATCGTTGGTGTAATCCTCTTTGTTCTTGGGTCCGTTTTATCTGGGATGGCCCAGTCGATGGAGCAATTAATTTGGTTCCGAGCCTTTCAAGGAATTGGTGCCGGAGCAGTCATGCCAGTTACTTTTACAATTATTGGTGATATTTATCCAGGGGAACAGCGCGCAAAGATGCAAGGCCTTTTCAGTGGTGTGTGGGGAATCGCAGGACTTCTTGGTCCATTAGTTGGTGGCATGTTTGTTGACCACTTTTCATGGCGATGGATTTTCTATATCAATGTCCCCGTTGGAGCAATCTCATTGATACTAGTTCTAAAGTTTTTACATGAAACGGTAGAACGTAAATCGAAGAAAATAGACTACTGGGGTGCGCTCGTGTTTACTGCAGCAATTACAGCACTTCTTTATGCTTTACTAAATGGTGGTACAGCCCATGCATGGAATAGTCCAACTATCCTTCTATTGTTGGTAGGCTCTTTAATGGGAATTATTTTGTTCCTATGGATAGAAACAAAAGTGGAGGAGCCTATGTTGCCGTTATCCATATTTAAAATTAGGGTGATATCGATATCTAACATCCTCGGATTTTTATTGAGCTTTGTTCTGATTGGAGCTAACGTATATTTACCAATGTGGATACAAACTATTCTTCATCATAGTGCGACCAGTTCAGGACTTACATTAATGCCGATGTCCATCGCCTGGCCGCTAGCATCAACATTCGCAGGCAGGTATATGTACCGAATTGGATCTAAACGAACAACCTTAATTGGTGTCCTGCTTGTCTCACTTGCTACGACATGGACATTAGCTATCCAGCTTGATTCGCCTTATTGGTATTTTATCGGTCTGATGATTGTTCTTGGCTTTGGTATGGGGTATGCGATAACGCCGACTACTGTTTTAATACAATCTGCTGTTAGTTGGGAAATGCGTGGTGCGGCAACTGCTTCGAATTCTTTTGTACGTTCTCTTGGCCAAACCATTGGAATAACAGTATTAGGCAGCATGTTTAACGCCTCTGTCGCCCGGTATGCAAGGGAACATAATCATTCCACCATAGAAGTAGAAGCCCTTGCTCATGCACTTCATCAAATCTTTATTATGATTTTTATAGTAGCGATAATTGCATTAATTGTAGCTATCTTTCTTCCGTCACATCAGAAGATATTGGAGCAACAAAAGAATGTGGAATGAGGTTGGGGTATATAATTAAGAAACGTTAATCGGAATTCGGGAACTTCAAAAGATTGACAAAAAGTTCCATCGCGAGGCCAGGAACATCGATACTATTAGAACAACTAACACATTAGCACACCTTTTTATGGTTGTGTTCATTTTTCTAGAGGTGCGAATTGTTTAATATACTTCCTACTTAAAAAAGCAAAAGAAGTCCATAAGGCTCCTTTCGCTTATTAATGCTATCATTTCCAATAATTATTCGCAGCTGCAACAGTCTGAAAATGGATAGCAATTACCTGGGAAGCCATAATCAGGCTATCCGCGTCCTTTGAATACTTCGGCCTTAACTTTTTCCTAATAGTCTCAGAAGGCTGGGTTACGAGAACCCCCTTCTGTGCCAGTTTTACAGCCAATTCAAATCCTTCTTGCGGTGTTTTTGTTCTTAAACTCGTAATCCGCTCACTCATTTCAATATCCCCCTTTCAATCTCATACTACAATCTATAGGGGAATCTCAAAAAAATTCATAAATATAAATGAAAATAACATATTACTGGATGAGATACTTTGAATGCTACCTGAAAGAGTGTCGCGCCACCGTTAAATCAAACTGTCTCGATTCGCAATTACAACAAGTTTAGATTATCGTGCATTTATAATTCAGGCTGTCTGGCCTTTCTGTAGTAATTATATTCTCGTCCAATCCATTGCAAACTGCAAAGTAACCTTCGACTAACTGAAAGCCAACTCCATACAAGGAAAGAGACGTCCCTACACCTCCACTATAAACTTCAATGATCTCAATATGCTTTACAAGTTGATTATTTAAAGAAGTTAGGGAAGGCAGCTTATTCTTCACCCATTCCAATTTAAAATCAGTCCCATACCAATCAATCGATTGGGAAACCGGGATTTGATTAAAGGAAATTTTATATTCATCGGATTTATAAGCACATAACTCTAGTTGACAATCATAAAAGCCTATAAGAACAGGACAGTCATTAAACCATTCATTATTATCCTTGTCCCAAGCTATCCAAATATCAACAATCTTTTTTCCCTTTAGATGGATGAGATGGCTCTTGTAATCCATTATGATGTCCGAAACATACGTATAAATTTTAGGCGAATAGTTATGGAATTCGAACATGCCAATCACTCCGATTTTCTATATTTTATTTACTTAATTTTATCATGAATCAAATCATACAGAACGTAATTTTTTAGAAATTGCGTATATCTGCCTATTTATATTTCATAATAATATTGGAATGCCATATCAGTTCAATAAAATTTCTAGAACAATGTATTCATGAAGGAGATGTATTTAATGGAACAACAAGAGATAAGGAAGTCTATTGAGGAAATCCTAGCAAGTGACAACGCAGGCATGATGGCTACTGTAAAGGGAAATAAGCCACATGTACGTTATATGACCTTCTATCACGAAGATTTAGTGTTGTTTACACCCACTAGTAAAAATACAGATAAAGCTGAGGAGCTTGCGGAGAACCCCAATACACATATCTTAATCGGATATGGTGGAGAGGGTTATGGAGATTCCTATGTAGATTACACGGGCACTGTTACTATTAAGGAAGATATAGAACTTAAAAAGAGATTATGGAACGACCATTTGGCCGTCTGGTTTAATGGTCCTGATGACCCGAAATTAATCATCCTTCAAATTGAACCAACTCAAATTAAACTCATGAATAATAAGGGCGATTCCCCTATCCTATTAGAACTATGAAATACGTTTTTATAAAAAACTAACATTCAACATTCACTTGAACTTCGTGTAAATCCTATGAGGGAGACACCTTTGAATAATCCTGTATACAATGAACGCCTGCTGGGCTCGTTTTTCTTATACAGGCAGGTAAAGTTTCTATTCTTCGCTATCTATCTAAAAAAGACTGCCACTTTTCAAAATAAGTGACAGTCATTCTTGTTTCTTGCTATTTTTAATTAATAATTTAATTACTTTTATTTAAGCAACCCATGACCAGCAATACCTGGATGTGTCATTTCATAAGGGTCTAAGATTAGATTTAATTCATCTTTAGTCAACACACCATACTTTAAGCATAGCTCTCTAACAGGTACGCCAGTCTGAATTGCTTCTGATGCAAGTTGAGCAGCTCGTTCATATCCAATATGTGGATTAACCGCCGTGATAACTCCAACGCTCTTTTCTACATATTCTTTTAATCTTTCTTCGTTTGCTGTTATCCCTCTTACACAATGATCTGTAAATGTACGGAATGCATTATTCATCACACTAATAGATTGTAGTAGATTAAATACTAGAACAGGCTCCATGACATTTAATTCTAGCTGACCCGCTTCAGATGCAAGACCAATCGTATGGTCATTTCCGATAACCTGAAAGGCTACCTGATTTATTAGTTCTGGCATAACAGGATTTACTTTTCCTGGCATGATGGAAGATCCAGGTTGTCTTGCTGGTAATGAAATCTCACCCAATCCTGCTCTAGGTCCAGAAGCCATTAGGCGTAAATCATTGGCGATTTTAGACATGTTCATCATACATATTTTTAATGCAGCAGATACTTCGGTATAGGCATCCGTATTTTGCGTAGCGTCTACAAGATGTTCTGCACCTGTTAAAGGTAGGCCACTAATAGTTGTAAGATGCTTTAATACATTTTCTATATAGCTAGGGTCTGCGTTTAATCCAGTTCCAACTGCAGTTGCCCCCATGTTCAATTCATATAAATGCTGACGCGATTGATTAATTCGTTTAATATCACGTGCAATAACACGGCTATATGCTTCAAATTCCTGTCCAAGTCGAATAGGAACAGCATCTTGAAGATGAGTACGTCCCATCTTAATTACATTACTAAACTCCATTGCCTTTTGCCCAAAAGCAATTTGCATTTCATCCATTGTTAGCGTTAATTTTTCAATAAAATTAAGAACTGCAATATGAATAGCTGTAGGAAATGCATCATTGGTTGATTGTGACATATTGACATGCGTATTCGGACTGCAAACAGAGTAGTCTCCTTTTTCCTTACCCAGTAATTCAATAGCACGATTGGCAATTACTTCGTTTACGTTCATATTAATCGAGGTTCCAGCTCCACCCTGAATTGGATCGACAATAATTTGATCATGCCATTTTCCGTCCATTAATTCATTTGCTGCTTGAACCATTGCTTCACCAATTTCAGGTTGAAGGCGTCTACTATCCATATTAGCAAGTGCCGCTGCCTTCTTCACGATAGCCATGGCCTTGATTAATTCTTCATGAATTCGATATCCTGTAATTGGAAAGTTCTCCACCGCTCTTAGTGTTTGGATTCCGTAGTAAGCATCAGTTGGAACTTCCTTTTCTCCTAAAAAGTCCTTCTCGATACGTGTTTTGCTTATTGTGAGTGTCATGTTCCTTCTCCTCTATATACCATTTATATATATAAATCTATTAAAATAATTGGTCTCCGAGGCTAATTATAGAACTTATATAGGAAAAATCAAGGTGTTAAAAAATTTATTCAATATCCATCGTCTTAACAGTATTCTCCCCTGCATTCCACTCAATTTCCATCTCAAACTCATGTTTGTCGCCTTTTACCTCATACTCGTACTCCATCTTTAGTTGATTGGTAGGCGAAACTTCTATACGTTCCGTCCCCTGCACAAAAGTGAATTTACCATCTTCCTTTAATTTTTTTGCCATTTTCTCTAGCATTGTGGCAAACTCGATGACACTTTGCTTTTCTTTGTGATCAATTAACTTTTGAGTTGTAGCTTGTTTCTCTTCCATATCAATTCCTCCTTTGTATATTCGGTGAAAGAAGTATCCGCGCAGTAACCGAAATGTAAGACACCATTTCTTTTTCATGTTTGTCTTATACCCAGTTCACCATTAATTTCTTAATATCATATCTTAACAACAATAGCAAATGGGAAATAGTATAGTTAGTACAACTCTTTCATCTCAAAACCTCACGATTTCTCTGATTCAATATACTGCCCTTTTATGGTTAGCTCCCCTAATTTGCTCCTCCTGAAGCTGCTGTAGCTTGGTCTGCCTTTACGCAATCAATAGCAACTACAATCGCAATGACAATTGCCTCCATCTCTTCGTCTAATACTTCCACTTTATAGCTATCGCCCCAGGTGAACCATTCTTTTTTTACTTTACCGACGACTTCACCATGCTTCGACACCTGAAAATTCATGTCCCACCAATTACCATTTACCTCAATTCCCGCCGCATCAATTGAATACCGTGCCTTTAAAAAGGACAGTTCTTTTTTAATTGTTAACACCTCTTGGCCATTCACTTCGACAAAAAACTTTGGTAAAAAGCTGAACATCTTTTTCGTAATGAGTGCCACTTCATCTCTTTTTGTGTTCATAATGGAGAAGGACTTAGGAATTTTCATAAAACTTCCCTCTACATAGTAAACATCCTTCTCCTGTTGATCTTTAACTGTAAATTTTCCACTTAGACTAAATACCTTCTGCTTAATATAAAACTGCTTCATCCCCTATTACCCCCTTTATTCTCACTTCAATTCTTTTTTCTTTATTATAACGCAAAAACCACTAACACTATTAGAATATTCAATCACTAAATATAGTGGGATAGGATATATAAAGACGGTTCCCCTTCTACCAGTATCCTGTCAGAAAGAGAACCGTTTTCAAATTAGAAATACATTATAAAAAAACTTTACCATTTAGCCATATGATCCTCAGCCCAACCTAGCATATTCTTAATCTTTATCTCTTCGCCATTTTCCGTTACAACAATACCATCAAAGTGCCCTATCATTTGATGAACGTTAGATTGAATAATGAGTGCATTGGTGGATGCAATTCTTTCATATAAGGGTGTAAAGACTAACGATACTCGGTTCGTGCCAACGGTAGACAGCTTCCATGGTTTCATAAAATCATCTGTATCGTATTCCCATGCAATATCTTCGTGGATTTTATGCAATCGGTTATTAATAAGTAGACCATTTTCATTCTGGCCTGTACCATCCGTCCACTGTCCACCAAAATTAAGGCCAACTCTTTTACCATTAACAACACCCGATGCGGAGGCCCAATTCCAGGTAGAATGATATTTCCAAATTCCACGTCCAAAATCAAGGCACCCAAAGGAATCTTCCTTATTTATCTGATACTCCTTATTCTCCCAAACAATTTTCCCTTCAGCTGGTATCGTAGGTTGCTTAGAAGTAAATTGATAACGACTCTTACTCCATGGAACAACAACATTTAGAGATTCATAATCATCTGGTCTTGTTAATACGATATCCGCTTCGAGAACTTTTCCTTTACCATTAAAGTTTGGACAAAGAACATGGATTGCAGTTTCCTGTCCAGACTCATTAAACTGGATTGTCATCTCTTCACTTTCGTATGATACAGTCTCATGTACACCGTCAGGCAATTTAACATTTTTTCCAAATAGCAATAATGTTGAAGTTCTTTCATAGAATTTTAGCGTTTTCAAATCTAGTATATAAACGAATATAACAGCAGCATAGTCAATATGAGAGATGGTCGCCGAGAACAAAACATCTGCTGTTGTGACACACCAATAATTCCATTTTTTCTTCCGAAGAAAGCTCCCTTTTACATTACAGTTTATTATTGGCATTCGAGCCCATCCAATACTTTCTTCATTTAATCGACCATTCCTAAGACTTAAATTTACTGCTTTCGTAATTTCATGGGGTGGCATAGAAAATCTCCCTTTCTATATTTTCATTGTTTTATACTATTCTACTATTTTCAGTAGATTTTCCATACCAATATATCCCATTCCCCTTTATTCTATTTCCTATTCAAAATATAAATCGCCCCACCATAGCCCAACACACACCATATCAGTAAATTAATATAATTCCCTATCGTTGCATCAAAAGTAGACGCTGCTAACGATTCCCGCATGACTTCTGCCATCGAGTAGATTGGTAGAACTTCATGAAGTGCTTGTAGCCATTCAGGAAGTCTTTCCATTGGAAAATTAACTGGTGAAAACATAAGCGCTCCGAAAACAATGACTTGTGATAACGCTAATGAGGTTGTTGGTGATAATAAATAAGAGAAGCCATAGCCAACTCCAATCGAGGTTAAGGCGATCATAAGAAGGGCAGGAACTACTGTCCAGGACACATCATATCCAGGACTAAACATCAGATGCGCAACTATAGAAGCCATTACAATACCCGGGATGGTAATCAGTAACCAGATGGTTGTATCAGCACCTAAGATAGCCGAACGCTTAACAGGCCATGTCCGCATAAATTCCAAAAATCCATCAGATTTTGATGTCCCAACCTGTTGGGGTAGAATAACTAACCCTGTGAAAATTAAAATAATTGTTGGTGCACCGGTTGCTAAATAAAGAATGGATTGTGTATCAGGAGTAGGTATTAAATAAGTAAAACCAATGACAATCCCTATGGATATCAGGATTTGAATCAACACCATAAAAATAAGAAAACCGGCATTTCGTAAAAATTGCATTTGAAATATATACTTGAATTCATTAAATACACTCATGACGATACCACCACCTTCTTTGAAGTTAATTCAATATATGCGTCCTCTATTGTTGTTGGGGATATGGAATAATCGACTACAACCCCTTTATCTACTTCACGTCTCGCCCACTCTATTACGTCTGATATATTCGAGGGGTTGATTTGACAAATCATTCGTGTTCCGCTTTGATGCGTAGCAATTGCCCATTCAGGAACATGTATATTCTCTATATTGCTAATAGTAAATTCCATTCGCATTTGGTTAGTTATGGAACTCTTTATTTCAGAAGGTGTGCCCTTTGTTAAAATTTTCCCCTTATCAATGATTGCAACCCGATCCACAGCCTTCTCCGCCTCCAACACATTATGTGTAACTAAAATGACAGAAGTACCATCCTTCGTTAGGCTACGAATCACATCCCAAAGATAACGTCTTCGGACCGGATCCACATCATTAGTCGGCTCATCTAGAATAACCAATTTTCCTGGAGCAATTACCGCCATACAAAAAGCAGTTAGTCTGCGCGCACCGCCAGACAGCCTTTCACCTTCTTTATCTGCCCACTCTCCCATACCAAGTGATTCAAACAGCATATCCAGTCGTTTCGGATTATAGTTCTTCCCTGCACGCATTTTCCCCATGATTGAAACTGCCTGCCTCGGAGTAAGGAAACCAAGCGGTACCTGAGACTGTGGTTGTACTGAACAAATAGACCGAGCACGTTCTGGGGACTCTAATACAGACTTGCCAAATAGATTAATTTCTCCTTGATCAGGCGCTACTAATCCAACAATTTGATTGACCAATGTTGTTTTCCCAGCACCATTTTGACCAAGTAACCCGAATATTTCCCCTTCCTTTATTTGAAGGGAGAGATTGTCATTAGCAATCACACGTGTTTTTCCCTTTCCACGAAATATCTTTGTCACATTTCTCACATCAAGTACCATTACTTCGCCTCCTTATGTGCTTCAGAAACACGTTGTAAAAATCCAATAACTTCCTTATCCATTGGGTAAAATGCAATACCTTCCTGCAAATCTTGTAGCGATTCCCACAAGTCATCGAGTAACTCTTCATCATTCCCAAATATCTTTTCAGCCTGGTTTAACCACCGCTGGGCAAGCTCAAGAGCCAATGCTGAGTTTGGATCAATATCATGATGCTTTTTTATAGCTTGAATGGTTCCCATCCATTCATGAATGTCCTCTTCGCTCATCTTTGCATTGTATTCCATTATCTTCTGCATTTCTTCCCTCCCTAAATAATTGTTATATGGCTGAAGTATCTCCTCTGGATCCTGATGATAGAATTGAATAATACTGTAAATAATTGGCCAATTAATCTGTTCCTCAAAATCTATGGAGTATGACACACTAAGAAGAGCTCGTTCTAGCATCTGTAAGCGCTCCTGTTCTCGCTTTACCATCTCCAATTGTTGCTCGATAGATTCCTTCCAGTTTAATGTGGAGCTTTTCAATATTTCTTTAATTTTATCAAGTGAAAATCCCATGTACTTCAATGCCAAGACACGTTCTAATTGCATAACATTATCCTCGTTATATAACCGATGCCCACCTTCAGTTTTCGACGAAGGTTTAATTAATCCAATTTCATCGTAATAATCTAGCGTCCTAACCGTTACACCGGTATTTTTAGATAGCTTGCCAATTGTATATATTTTCCTCACTCCCTTATCTTTTCCTCCAGTATAAAACAACACGTTACGTGTTGTTCAATAGGGAAGTGTAAAAATTTTTAGAAAAAAATAAATTACACAACAAAAAAAGAGTAATCGATCATTATATCGTATTACTCTTCCTAAAAAGGCCTCTACTATATAAATCTATTTTAACGCATTCTTCTTAGAAAAAAACAAACAGGAGAGCCGATTATCTATACATCCAACCGGTTCTCCTGTTTTTTAGATTAGATCACGCACTACTCTACTAATCTGTATTCTATCGTTCTTTCTAGATAAAATCATTAATAATTAAAGCTCAAAATTCGCTGTCTTCCCTTTAGAAAGATCCTTTGCATCCTGACCTTTAATAGGTCCAAATTCAATTTGGAAAGATTTTTCCTTCCAAATTTTATCATATTGTTCTTTATCTAATAAGTATATTTGTAGATACTCACCAGAATTTCCAGTTTCTATTAAATCATTGTAGCTATAATCTAGTAACATTCCTTGATCGAACATATACTGGTCACCGTCGTTAACTATCAGTTTGGAGCTCATCGATGATAGACCAATAGGGTCAGATCCCTTATTATCAAGGTTGAACTTAACTGTCAATACAACAATTCCATTTGTCCAATCTGCAAACCTCGGTGCCTCTATTTCATTTGGAGTGAATTCTGTAAACTGGTACCCGTCTAACGTAACGGTCACTTCACCTAACTTTTCGCTTTTACCAATTTCAGATTCTTCCTTAAGCATTTTCTTTTCGCCCATATCATCTGTTGTTATCTTATCTTTATAAAAAGCCTCATTGGCTGCAACTTTTTCTGCACCAGCTTCATTTAAGCTTAAAGTGAACTGGCCGACTTTTCCAATTGGATTACCAAAGTCACCTTTTACTGATTCAGCAGCAGGAACTTCCACCGCTACAGTCGATACGTCTAATGCTACTTGTAAATGGGATTTACCAAAAGGATATGCATAATATCCTGTCACCGATTCTCCTGCTTTAAGTTCATAATCATTTGTTGGTGACAATATTTCACTTAAACGATCTTCTTCTGGTAATAAATCTCTATAATCGTTATATGCCTTCTCAGCACCTGTGAATGAAAGGTAAAAAGCAGGCATGTAATACACGTCATTATCCGTGTCATTCGTCACGGTATATTGAGCAATGATGACACCACCATCGGTTTCATCATTAAAAGGGATACTAAAATCTGTATGGAAATCTTTTAACTCAACAAGTGTATACGCATCTAAGGAGACTTCTACACCTTCCATAGTATGTACTTGTGGTTCCTTTTTTTCATAAAGAATATTCGCTGTTCCCTCTGTTTCATTCTCCATAAAAGTAATTAATTCTGAGAAATCACTTGTAGCACTTGCTTTAGTCGCTACTTCTTCTTCCTCTTCTGATTGTTCTTCTTCCTCTTCTTCTTGAACTTCTTCTTCCGTTTCTGTTTCTTTTTCTTCTGTGACCTTTTCTTTCTCATCTGCTTTTGCTTCATCCTTATCATTACCGCAACCACTAACAATAAGCATTGCTAGTAATATCGTGACAAGAAGCATGCCTATTCTGCCCAATATTTTCCAACCTCCATTTTTACAAACTGATTACATCTTACCATATTATTTTTTCTGGTAATATAAGGCAAAGGGATTAAATTATAAGTAGAAAGTATGACATAAGCATGTCGCAAGTCTTGCTACTTTAGACGGATAAACCCATTTAAAAAAGAGTTCCTTCTTACACAATTATTCATATTGCAGATCCAGCATATTCAGAGTGAGGAGATTTCCAACCTCCGTAAATCTATTGTGATAAAGCAACAAGACTAAACCACAATTTAGGTCCTATTTCCCTTTTTCTTCATTTCGCATGACAATTCCAAGATCATTTGTTATGGTATATCTGAACAATTAAATATTCAAAATCAACTACTAGGGGTGCCCAAGAATTCGTGGGCTGAGAGGAAAGCACGGTAGCTTTCTGACTCTTACGTACCTGATCTGGTTAGTACCAGCGGAGGGAAGTAGTCGGACGACATACGTCCATTCTATTTCAGCTTATTTAGCCAGGTCCCTCCCTTAGGACCTGGCTTTTTTGGTTCCCCTAAAATAGGAGGGAAAAATGAATCGAACACGTTTATTAACAACAATGGCAGTACTAGTCGCAATTGGCACATTAGGCGCACAGCTTTTATGGTTTCCAGCTGGAATTTCGAAAGCATATCCTGTTCAACATGCCGTGAATGTAATGGCAGCAGTGACACTAGGACCATGGCCTGCAGTTGCAATTGCTTTTATGATTGGCTTGCTGCGAAACATGCTTGGCCTAGGAACATTGCTAGCATTTCCCGGGGGAATGATTGGAGCTTTCCTGGCAGGATATCTTTACCAAAGGTTTAGAAAAAATGGGGTAGCTGTCATTGGAGAAGCAATTGGTACCGGCATATTCGGATCTATATTCGCAGTACCCTTTGCCATTCTACTAATGGGAAGCTCGATTGGGGCTTTTGCCTTTCTACCATCATTTCTCATAAGCAGTATTTCTGGAGGTCTCATTGGTTGGTTTATCCTATCACGAATCAATCTTGAAAAACGAATACAAACATATTAGGGAGGTTTTTTAAATGAAATTCACGGAACAATTACGTAAAGAAAATGATGATATCTATCAATTAATCTTTTTCCATCCATTTGTTGAAGGGATTGGAAAAGGCGATATAGCCAAAGAGGCCATTACCCATTATGTAAAGGCTGATTTTGAATACCTCAATGCTTTCATGAAAATCTATGGAATGGCACTCGCAAAATCTACAAGTCGGGAAGACATTAGCTTTTTCCATGAAAAAATCAGTTTTGTTTTACATGATGAGACCCACCCCCACCACAATTTCTGTGAGTATATCGGGGTTGGGTATGAGGAATTACAAGGGCATCCGCTACCCCCAACAGCTGATCATTATATCAAACATATGATGTATCATGCTCAAATAGGGACGTTAGGAGAAATATTAGCTGCTCTACTTCCTTGCCCTTGGACCTATCTAGAAATTGGAAAAGAACTAATGAAAAAATACAATCCAACGGAAGAACATCCTTTTTACCATTGGATTAGCTTTTATGCAGACGATGTCGTTGAAAAAACCACACTGGAAATGCGAGAGCTCCTTGATAAATATATGGAACAAGCATCTCCGGAAGAGGTTATTCGAGCTCAAGATGCTTTTCGTAAAAGCTGTCAATTAGAATGGAAGTTTTGGGAAATGGCATTCACTTGTGAGGAATGGCCATCAAAAAAGAAGGTGCTTACTAGTGAATAATATTTCATGTGCACTTACCATTGCAGGAACAGACCCAAGCGGCGGGGCAGGGATTCACGCAGACCTGAAAACATTTCAAGAACTGAAAACGTATGGCATGTCTGTCATTACCTCTGTCGTTGCACAAAACACAACTGGGGTTCAAGCAGTTCATCACGTACCAGAAGAAATGATAACCAGGCAATTAGATTCTATCTTATCCGATATGCCTATTCACGCTTATAAAACTGGCATGATCGCGACTATTAGTATGATGAAAGTAATCAAAGAAAAAATTAAAAACCTTACTATTCCTTATGTCATGGACCCAGTAATGGTTGCAACGAGTGGAGATGAACTAATTCATACAGATGCCCGTAGTTATTTACTGGACCATCTTTTACCCTTAGCGACCATCGTAACCCCAAACATTCCAGAAGCAGAATTCATTACTGGCAAATCCATTAAAACTATTGCAGATATGGAGGATGCCGCAAATGAAATTGTACACCAGTATGGAGCTGGAGCTGCTCTTGTAAAGGGTGGACATTTAGTTGGTGAAGCAATTGATATTCTTTATGACGGGGATAAACTCTATACATTTAGTGCCAAACGCATACATACCAATAACACTCACGGAACAGGCTGTACGTACTCAGCTGCCATTACATCCTATTTAAGCCAAGGGGTAGCATTACCTATCGCCGTAGAAAAATCCAAGCAATTTATTACGAATGCTATACAATTTGCCTTTCCTCTCGGGAATGGTAACGGGCCGACAAATCACTTCGCAGCGCGGATGAAGGGGGTAACAAGATGAACGATTCTATCATCAAAAAAGTTAGGACAAAGAACCCACTCATCCATCATTTAACCAATCAAGTCGCAATCAATTTTACCGCTAATGGTTTGCTTTCTTTTGGAGGATCACCCATTATGGCTAAAGCAAGGGAGGAAGCAAAAGAAATAGCTCAATTGGCTGATGGCGTATTATTGAATATTGGTACGATAACGAAGCAGGAAGTTCCGGCAATGATCCTTGCCGGTAAAACCGCTAATGAACGAAATATACCCGTTGTCTTAGACCCAGTTGGAGTTGCTGCAACCCCATTTCGAGCGAGTATTGTAAAGGAGATTTTACAAGAAGTCAAACCAACGGCTATAAAAGGGAATGCAAGTGAACTTGCCCATTTAGCTAATATTCCATGGGAGTCAAAAGGTGTAGATGCCATTGGTAGTGGGGATGCCGAAGCTGTTGCAATGAAGGTTGCAGAGATCTATCAGACTACTACAATCCTAACTGGAAAAACAGACATCTTATGTTCTGATGCAAAGCTAATCCATAACCAATTAGGACATGAGTTATTAACCAAAGTGACTGGGGCTGGGTGTCTACTTGGTTCCATCTTAACAGCCTGCTTAACAACGGACGACCCGATAGAACAGCAGGCATTAACAGCAATATCTTTTTATGGATTAGCAGCAAAATATACCGCGTCAAAGCCAGAGGTAAAAGGGCCAGGCACATTCATTCCGCATTTTATAGATGCGCTATCCATGGATACAGAAACATTACTGGGGAGGTAGTCATGAACAACATATTACTTGCAAAAAAACTGCGAAAGTATTTTATCATGGGGTCGCAAAACTGTTATCAAGACCCAGTGAAAACATTAAGGCTTGCAGCAGAATCAGGCATAACAGCTTTCCAATTTCGAGAAAAGGGAAAAGCTCCCTTAACTGGCAAAGATAAATTAGAATTAGGGAAAAAACTAAGAGAGATATGCTGGGAGTATAATCTTTTGTTTATTGTTAACGATGATATTGACCTTGTAGAACCCTTAGAAGCTGACGGGATCCACGTTGGGCAAGATGACTTATCCGTGCATGAAATTAGAAGACTAATGCCAGATAAAATCATTGGTCTTTCTGTATCAAATACAGAAGAGTTAAAACAAAGCCCCATTCAACTAGTGGATTATTTGGGTGTTGGTCCCATTTTTAGTACGACAACAAAAGCGGACGCAAAAAAGCCTGTAGGTGTAGAATGGATAACAGCTATACGCAAACAGTATCCTACTATACCACTAGTTGGAATTGGCGGCATTAACACGAAAAATGCTCGAACCGTTATGAATGCAGGTGCAGACGGAGTGGCCGTTATATCAGCCATTACAAGTGCAGCCGATATGAAACGGGCAGTGAGTAATTTGTAGGGGGGTGCCTGTGTAGGGGGGTGCCTGTCACTTCCCGCTTTTTGTCATATTTTGACGAATAATAACTCCTTTTAGCTCCATGGGTTAAAAGGGGTTTTTATTATTCAAGCTTGCAGTCTAGAACAAAAACGTTTATACTTTCGACAATATTCGATGAAATCCGGGAAGTGACAGGCACCACTAAATACGAATAATAGGGATGAGTTACAAATGAACTTTACAATCGATCGGACTTCAAAAAAACCTATTTATAAACAAATTGCTGATTACATAGAAAAGGGGATTGCAAATGGAGCGCTATCTCCTAATCATCCTTTGCCCTCAGAAAGATCATTAGCAGAAAAACTAAATGTTAATCGTAGTACTATTGTAGCTGCTTATGATGAATTACAATCCATTGGAGTAGTGGAAAGAAAAAGAGGAAGTGGCACACATATAAGTACGGACATTTGGGGGATATCCCATAAAAGAATGCCAAACTGGGGAAGGTATGTAGAAGATGGTTCTTTTCTGCCAAATCTTCCTTTAGTACAGAAACTTCGTACAGAAACACAGAAAAACAAGTTAATCAACTTAGCAAGTGGCGAATTAGCACCAGATTTACTACCTGTGGAACAGTTTCATTCTATTCTAGCTAATCAGCCTTTTAATGGTCATTTGGGCTATGATCATCCACAAGGGAATTTAGAACTTCGGGAGACGATAGCAAAGCACGTACAACATTATAAAAATATTTCTGTTAGCCCAGACTCTATTCTCATTACTTCGGGTGCACAACAAGCCCTACATCTAATTGTTCAATGTTTACTTAAACCGGGAGATACTGTGGCAATCGAAAATCCATCTTATTCATATTCTCTACCCATTTTTCAGTCTGCTGGACTAAGAACATTATTATTACCTGTTGATAAGGACGGTATAGATCCCGAAGAAATTGTAGCATTACAGAAAAAACATAGAATTCGAATGCTTTTTCTAAATCCTGATCACCAAAACCCAACAGGGACGAAAATGTCACTTAATAGACGTAAACGGATTCTTGAATTATCTTCTGAATACGGAATTCCAATTATAGAGGATGATCCATATAGTTTAACTTCTTTTGATGGGGAAATAGGTCCAAATCTGAAATCAATGGATTATAACGGTAATGTGGTATATATTAGTTCTCTTTCTAAGATTGTAGCATCGGGACTAAGAATTGGATGGATCATTGGTCCACAAAAAGTTATTGAACGTCTCGCAGATGCTAAACAACAAGTAGATTTTGGGCACAGTGTTTTTCCTCAATGGGTTGCTAATGAATTTATTGGTTCAGACCAATTTGATAAACATATTGTAAAACTAAGGAATGACCTTAAAGAACGAAGAGATTTAATGATTTCAACCCTAATTAAGTTAACAAATGATAAATCGAATTTTATAGTACCAGAGGGTGGAATTCATTTTTGGTATAAATTAATCGAGGAGATTGATGAATACAAATTACTAGATCTTGCAATAAAAGAAGGGGTTGCCTTTGTTCCTGGGCGCATATTTGGTACTGAAAAAGGTTACGTACGTTTCACTTATGGTAGAGGGGAAAGTGAATTAATAAAAGAGGGTATTTCTAGATTTGTACGTGCGTTGAATAATTTAGGACGTTAGGATTGAAATAGTATAGGAAAACAAAATTGTACTGTAACTCATTATTATTTGAATTTTCTATTGGGGTGAATCTTGGTCAAAACTAAGAATCACTCTTTTTTCATGAAGTGGATGGGAAGAAAAACTAACAATTGGATGGTGATAAAGAAGCGAATTTAAACTATATTATTTTTAAAGAGGTTTAAACAAAAACTACAGAAATTAGGTCAATTTTAGCAACAACATTTATAGGAGGAACAACATGAAAATTCTTATTGCTCTAGGAATCTTTTTAGGTATCATTGGACTAATTTTTACTGTGATTGCTGTCAATTCCACCGATACAAATTATAATAGTCAAAAAAGCTTCTCCAATCTATCTATGATATACCTTATTACAATTCCAGTGGCCATTATAGGTGGAATAATACTGTGGATTATTTTATAGCACCAACATTCTTCATTAGAATGACCACTGATTAAAACCCAAGGATTATTCTTTTAATGTGTAATTCTTGATAATAAATCAATAATTTAAGAAGTTCAACATATGAAATGGTAGAAATTGTTTTTACTATGCTTGCTAACTATATTTATAGTCAATTCAACAGTTGAGGTAATAGGAAAATTTTATTAATGCCTATTTTCTTATTACCTATGGATGATGAGATTAATAATAGCAACAATCTATACGAAAAGAGCCTTTAAATATAAATTTAAAAACTCTCTCAGCCTTTCCCTAATCATTTACAGGTATTTCTTCCCAAGCTTAAATACCATGAATACTTTCCACAAATGTCCGTGTTGCACGTGATAAAGGAACATTTTTTAAATAGCAAATGCCGATGCTCCTTCTAGGAATTTCCTCTTTTAACTTAATCTCGTACAAATCACCTCTGTCTAGGTTATCCTTCGCAAACTCTTTTATAACACACGAAACGCCTAGGTTAATTTTGGTAAATTCCAACACTAAATCATACGAGCCAAGTTCAAATACTGGTGCAACTTGATAGCCCCTCTTTTTAAGGAAATTCTCTACAAACATTCGGGAATTTGATTTCCGTTCTAAAAATATTAATGGGAGCTTGATTAAGTCCTCTAAGCTCATCGGTTTTTCGGTAATATCCTTATACTTCTCTCCACATACAAACGTATCCTGAATCTCTTTACAGGGTATAACTTGGAGTTGATCGTCCTCTACAGGTAAATTGCATACCCCAACATCTGCTTTTCCGGATTTAATTAGATTGATAATTTCAGATGTAGTTCTATTTAAAATGTTCAAGGTTATACCAGGGAATCTTTTATGAAACTCCTCTAAATATGGCAATAGAAAATACCGAGAGATAGTATCCCCAACCCCAATACGTAATTGCCCCGTTTGTAAAGTTTTAAAATCAGATAGTTTATCTTCCGCAACCTGAATCATACCTAACGCTGACGTCACATGATCCTGCAATAGATTTCCTTCATCGGTTAACTCAACGCCCTTTGATGTTCGATTGAAAAGCTGTATGTCCAGTTCTTTCTCCAGTCTTGAAATAGCTTGGCTGACAGCAGGCTGTGTCATATATAAATCAATAGCCGCTTTGGAAAAACTTTTATTCCTACTAACTACATGAAATATCCGATATAAATCTAACTTCCCAATCATATAAACACCCCTTATACCTGGTATTATAAATATTAATTTTACTTATAGCAATCTACAGGGTATAGTAACAGAGGGTTGAATAAATAATACCCATTAGGAAGTAAACTCTTATTTGAGGAGAGATAATTATGGAAAGAGTAGTTGGAACAGTTGTACGCGGACTCCGCGGACCGATCATAAACACTGGAGATAATATTGAAGAAATCGTAGTGAACACGGTATTACATACAGCGGAGGTAGAAGGATTTTCTATTGAAGATCGTGACATTGTAACAATAACCGAATCCGTTGTAGCTCGTGCCCAAGGAAACTATGCAACTATTGATGATATCGCCACAGACATCCAAGCAAAATTTGGTGAGGAAAAAGTTGGTGTCATCTTCCCAATCCTTAGCCGCAACCGCTTTTCAAATTGTTTACGAGGTATTGCAAGAGGAACTAAAAGTATCGTTTTAATGTTAAGCTATCCTGCTGATGAAGTAGGTAATCACCTTGTAGATATTGATGAACTAGATGTTAAAGGCATTAATCCATGGACAGACGTATTATCTGAAGCTGATTTCCGTAAACACTTTGGTAATAAAAAACATCCATTTACCGGTGTTGACTATATCGAGTACTATAAAGAGTTGATTGAATCAGAAGGTGCAACTTGTGAAGTTATCTTCTCCAACAATGCGAAAACTATTTTAGACTATACAAAGAATGTATTAGCATGTGATATTCACACTCGTTTAAGAACAAAACGCATTCTGACAAACAACGGCGCTGAGAAAGTATTTGGCCTAGATGATATTCTTGTAGAATCCGTTAACGGCAGTGGCTTTAATGAAGATTACGGCCTACTTGGTTCCAATAAATCGACAGAAGAAAGTGTTAAGTTATTCCCTAATAACTGTCAACCCATTGTGGATGGCATTCAAGCTAAGTTAAAAGAAGTAACTGGAAAAACAGTTGAAGTAATGGTTTATGGGGACGGAGCATTCAAAGACCCAGTGGGTAAAATCTGGGAGCTTGCTGATCCTGTTGTATCACCTGGTTTTACTGCCGGGCTAGAAGGCACACCAAACGAAGTAAAATTAAAATATTTAGCTGATAACAACTTCTCTCATTTACGTGGTGAAGAGTTAAAACAAGCTATTTCCGAATACATTCAAAACAAAAATGACGACCTCGTTGGTGCAATGGAAGCACAAGGTACTACACCTCGTCGATTAACAGACTTAATAGGATCCCTATCAGATTTAACATCTGGCAGTGGAGATAAAGGAACACCAATGATTTATATCCAAGGGTATTTTGATAATTATACTAAGTAGAGAAAACCGCGGGGACAGGTACCTTGGCTCAAAGAGCCAAGGTACCTGTCCCCGCGGTCCTATTAATAGCTGAGGTGTTAAGATGCTGAATTATCGTAAGGCAACTTTAGGTGATATGAATGAACTGATTGAACTAAGAAAAAGACAATTAGTAGATGAAGGAATTAAACCAAGTATTGAGATAGATGAGGAACTCAATAACTTTTTTGTAAATAAACTAAGTGATGGTTCCTTAATTCAGTGGCTAGTTGAAGAGAATGAAGAAATTATTGCTTGTGGTGCGGTAATTCTATATGAATTTCCTCCAACTTATACAAACAAAAGTGGAAAAAAGGCCTATATCACCAATATGTATACAAAAGAAAATTACCGTGGACAAGGTATTGCAACGAGTATATTAAAAAGGTTAGTAGCTGAAGTAGAAACTTTAGGGGTTTCAAAAATATGGCTAGGTGCATCAAAAATGGGAAGACCAGTCTACAAAAAATTTGGATTCCAAGAGACAGATGAATGGTTAGAATTAAATATCTGAAATTAAGCCATGGGGACAGGTACCTCGGCCTAAAGAGCCGAGGTACCTGTCCCCATGGCTCTCATTTGGTGTTTTAAATGGATTGAATATTAAATCTATTATATCATATAAACAACGAGTGCATTTACTAGAGCATTAGATTGAAAGGGGGTTATATATAGTTACTGTACTTTTACATCAAGAGATTACAGAATATTCAAAAGTGAGGGAATGTATTTCTGTGTTCTTAAAAACAAAATCATTGATGGAGGTACAAGATGAAATCTAGCTTATTTAAAATTATTTTTTTATCTATTATCTTTGTAATGTCATTTACAATGAATACAGCTGCAGATACAAATCATGCATACGATAATCTAGTAGATGACCAAGCTACAAATGAATTAAAAGGTTTAAAACAAAAACAGCTTCAGGTATATGATGACTCTGATCAGATAAGAGAAGTGATTGACGAGCTTATTACGGTTGTAAGTAACGGGGACTACGATCGTGAAGAAGCTGGCAAAATGGTTGAACGAATTAACGGAATTCATTCCAATCTTAGACAAGGACTTATTGATAATGGCATTATAATGTTCCTTGTTGATTTCCCCATTACAGAGCTAGAAGAATTTTCCCATCTAAAAGGAGAAGTTCCTAGAGGTTGGGAAGACACTGGGAAAACATGGGATGATGTGCCTGGAGCAGGTGGTAAACCTTCCGTTGCTCGGATTGGGTACAGCAATTATGGAGAGGGACATTCTTCGGTTAACTTAGAATTACATGAAATCGCTCATCCTATTGATGGATACGTTTTAAATTATATTAGTAATTCTTCTGCGTTCTTAGAAATCCATGCAGAAGAACAACCGAGTTTCTTGCCGGATGTATACTTTGAATTTTATCCGAGTGAATATTTTGCAGAGGCATTTGCTTACTATTTCTTAAATGATGCTACAAATGCACAATTAAAAGAAGAAGCACCAAAAACCCATGAGTTTATTAAGAATTTAGGTCCGGTTGAAAGTACAAAAGATAGTTTAAATGAAGCGATTGCAGAAGCACTAGCATTCGATGAAGCACATGTAACACCTGAGCTTACAGAAGCATTGGAACATGCAATTGCTGTATCTAATAATCCAGATGCAACACAAGAAGAAATTAATGAAGCAGACACAAATTTACGAAGAGCAATCAAAAATGCATTACCACAAGTTGAGGAAGTAATTGATGATTTAATTACAATTGTCACAAAAGGAGATTACGACCGAGAAGAAGCATTAAAAATGGTCTATCGTATCCAACGTGTTCATGCGAATCTATTACGAGGACTTGTTGAACATGATGTTGTAATGAAGCTAGTAAACTTCCAGATTACAGAATTAGCTGAATACGAATATCTTAAAGGGGAAGTTCCTAGAGGATGGGAAGGTACTGGCCTAACTTGGGACGATGTTCCAGGAGCTGGTGGTCAAACATCCGTCGCCCGAATCGGATACAGTGACTACGGAATGGGACATAGTGCTATTAACTTAGAACTTCATGAAATTGCCCATCCTATTGATCATTACGTTCTTGATGATATAAGTAGTTCTGATACATTTTTAAAAATCCTTGCTGAAGAACAGCCAATCTTTTTACCGAATGTATATTTCGAGTATCCTGAGGAGTATTTTGCCGAGGCTTTTGCATATTACTTCTTAAATGATGAAACAAACGCAGAATTAAAGGAAAGCGCACCAAAAACCTATGCGTTTATTAAAAACCTAGGCATAATAACAAATAAAGAAAGTTTAAATGAAGCCATTGAAGAAGCAAAGGCAATGGATAAGAATCTTGTTACACCTGCATTAGAAGAAGCGCTAGCAAATGCAATTCGTGTAAGTGAAGACCCAAATGCGACACAAGAAGAAGTGGATCAAGCAGAAGCAGCTTTACGTGCAGCCATTAAAGACGCTACTGAAGTTCCAGCTACTCCAGCAAATAAAGATGCACTAAATAAAGCAATTAAAGAAGCTAAAGCAATCGATAAAGAACTTGTTACAACTGAATTAACAGAAGCACTAGCACATGCAATTCGTGTAAGTGAAGACGTAAATGCAACACAGAAAGAAGTGGACGAAGCAGAAGCCTTACTACACGCAGCAATCACAACAGCTAAAGAGGCAAAAGAGAAACCTCCAGTAGAAAAAGATACGGATAATAAAGAGACAGATAAAAATGAAGGAACAATTGTTGATAAAAATAAAGATGGCAAACCATTACCATCTACTGCATCGAATATGTACACACATATGCTAATTGGTTTAATTCTCACGCTGTTAGGTGGTCTCACATTATATAGTCGCAAATTACGCTTAGCAAAATAATGATAAAGATGATATAAAGGAACCATGGGGACAGGTACCTCGGCTCTTTGATCCAAGGTACCTGTCCCTGAGGATTATCGCAATTTTGGTGTAGACTTTCCCAATAGAATCTGCCAAATTAATAAGATGGGTAACACTTAAACGTATTATGGTTGGCTTTCAAAGGGAAATTTATTAATATGAAAATACCATTAAACGAAATGAGGATAATGAGAAGGTGAGCTAATGAAAGTTAAAATGAAAATAGTAATTGCATTAAGCGTCGTATCATTAGTAACAATTACCTTTTTAATTAGTGCACAATCCTACTTTAATAACAAAGAAATTAGTTTTGCAAGTGATCGATGTTATGAAAAAGGTGGAATGCCGAAAATTGAAAGTGACTTTTTTACCTTAAAATACTCATTTTCCTGCCAAGACAATAACTAACATAAACTGTCATGATTAGGTAGGGAAGTAAGACTGATTACCTGAGTAAGGATGTGATATGTTGTTTCAAGTTGGATTTCCACAATTTTTGAGAGATGATGTTACGAAAGTGATTGGACTGATTACAAACAAAACATTTAATAGTGTCAAAATTGATGTATCCCAAGAAAGAATCCACTACCTACAAGAGAATAATGTAATTCAGTTTCCTTATCGCATATACTACATCGATAATACAGATAAAATTATAGACAAACTAAGCTTACAACAAAAGATGATTTTACATTGCATTTTCTCCAGAAGTTGTGACGGCTTTGTTCGCCAAAAGCATATTTATTCCTTACTTCAGATGGATTATGAATACTGGGCAATTCCTTATATCGTAAAAATCTGTGATGAATATGTGGTAGAGATATTAGAAATGACTTATGAACATTTAAAAGATAAAGACACTGAGCCTTTAAAGAAATTCTGTCTTGAAAATGCGGATTCTTTTTGCAAAAGCTACCAGAGAATGATTAGCTATTGGAACGAATACCATAGAGATAAGTATGAAAACTTTCATTCTTATCTCGGCAGAAAGCTCTTTAGAGATTGTTTTGGATATTCTAGATCAATAAAAGCTACGGGGACAGTACGAGACCAGTGAAAAAGTCCCTAGTTTTTTATCTTTGGTATAACGTATTGATAAGATTAATTACCTTTTGATTCCCAGGAAACCCATTCTTTATTATTATCCAAGGCACCTTCTGTAACCAAAGCGTGTATATGTGGGTTAAACTTTAGATCACGTCCAAATGTATGTATAACAGTGATAATGCCCGAGCGAAAGCCCCTCTTCTTACTTTTCTTATAATTGTGGTATTAGAATACTTCTACCTATTTACTTAGTTCCTTTTATTTCTTTCTATCATCATAAAATACGTCTCTCAATTCTCTAGGAATAGTAAACACCATATGTCGATGGGGGACATTAAATATCATTTCCTGTTGCTTGTCAGACCAATCATCTGTATATTTTTTACCACATCGATGACAGAATCTACTTTTACAAGTATAACAGATTATTTTTGGTATTTTGTTTCCTACGTTACCAAAACACTCATATCTAGCATAACCCAGATCAGAACTCCCACAACTGATTGTTTTTTTAACAGTCTCTTTTATGTCCTTACGATACTCTTCCGGAAAGCGATTAGAATGCAACTCCCAAAATCCAATGAAATATTCTTTTAAGATTAGTTTGATTACGCCAGAACCTTTAGACATGGCTATCTACCTCTATAACTGATAATTGAAGTTTACCACACAAAGTTATCCACAATCACAGAATTTTATAATTTCCTAAACAACAAGAAAAAAGACCAAAAAAGGTCTTTTAAATGGGGAATTCTAATGTTTTTAATAACTTATCAATTTTTACTGGAAAAGTAAAAAAATAAGAGTTATTTTCATCGTCAAAGGTAAGTAAGAACGGGTTTTCCGTTTCAGGAATAATTAAGATAACCTCATCAATTAAAGCATTAATCCATCTATTCTCTAATTGATAAGATGGCTCCAAGGGGATTTTAATCATATAACCCTTATCTGGAATCGGCTTGAATGCTTTAACGACACCATTGATTTCTTTAATGATTTTCTCAGTTTCTAACTGAATATTAGAATCTATAGGTGTTACTTTAATTATCTTATTTTTTTCAATATCCATAATCTCAATATTTTTATTACTTTCAGCGTTTACCCCAGATAAATTAAAAAAGAAGAAAACAAAAACAATTGAAAGTAACATTTTCTGAAGCACATGAATCACCTCAGTTTTAGAGTAACCTAAGAATGAATAATAATACCTCACATAAGGGGTTATTTTTTTGAATATGCAAATTGAAAGAAAGAAAGAGCGTTGTAGCCAAGCCTTTTGTATGTTTTTTAGAGTGTCCATATTGATGCTTTTTTGGTATCGTCAGATCGTATTCTTCTCCACGATCTGACCTTCTTACTAAATACAGTCAATGTTTTATTCTAACAAAATACAACGCTACAGTGTGCATTATTACTCTATTATTTCTTTCTTGTTATGAATACATTTTTAGCGCTAAAGTCATTCTGCTTTTTCTTCCATCTTCCTTTGTTCAAAATATTTACCGATAGGCACATTTGTATAAATAAATACTGCAGTAATAAGTAATCCAAAAAACCATTCGCTTATTTGCCTGTAGATTAGCATCTGTTCATAGCTATCTACACCGTATTTTTGCAGCAACCATGTTTTCAAACCCGCTATGAATAATCCACGTATAATAAATAGTAATTGTATAATCTGAAACCATTTGAAAATTCCCTTTGTATAAAACACAGGGGTGCTTTGCTCTCTTTGCCATCCTTGCAAATACACAAGGTCAACCGCAAAATACAAAGCCAGTGGACGTTTTATAATAAACGCTATGAAATGTATTAAAACGTAGAATAGCCCCAGGTATATCCCATTCCACAGCATTTATTCTGCTGAACCTGACAAAAGATTTACTGTTGTACTAATGAACAATGAGCTAATGATAAACAATCCTGCAATGTTAAATTGCCGTTCAACTACAAAGCGGTAAGCAGTATAAATGAATCCTGGAATTGTTGAAATAAGCATTGCGGGATAGTCACCGATTATATCCCTACCGTAATTCCAAATCACAAACGGTAATGCAACATAACATATAATATCAAAAAGAATAAGCTTCCTCTTCACTTCTATCACCTTCTTTGAAAATTAGAGGCCGCGGGGACAGGTCCCTCGGCTTTAAATCTATCCAATCGTTTCTCGTGATGGATCTACACTCAGGGGTTAAATTCGAGCTAGCATCAACTTGGACGTATGTTTTTTACAACGATTGTCTATCAATCAAAGAGAAATATCTTTTCACATACAAATACTGTATCAATACCAACCGACTAAACTCGACTGTTATTAGCGATTCTCTTGCAAATATTTGTCTACTTCCTTTCCAACCAAAATATCTTTGATATAGTCATTCAAAAAGATCTCCTGTGGGTCTAGTTCTTGCCTTATAGCCAAAAATCCCGTTAGTTTAGGGTAAATTTTAAATAAATCTCGCTTGCCAAGATTATGCATTTTCCCCCAATGTGGCCTTCCCTCATATTTCTGCATAATAGCCTCCATATCACGAAAGTATTCATCATAGGGCATACCTTTGTACATATGAAATGCAATATATGCAGATTCCCGTTGATAAGATGGACTTAGCCAAATATCATCCGCTTTAACGGTCCTACATTCTATCGGAAAATGCACATTATATTTTTTCACCTCGATACATTCTCGAACCTCTTGAATTGCGACTTTTAAATTGGCAAGAGGAATACAGTATTCGATTTCTCTAAATTTCACCAATCTTGGAGTGGCAAACAGCTTATGGCTTGTAGCTACAATAGTTGTTTTACCAACTCCCTTGGCAGATAATCTACTAATTGTGCTACTGCTTCTTGGAAACAATCTACTAAACTCTGACAGCGCAAAAAATAAATAGTTTTCCAACAGAAGATTTTTGAAGTGATGGAAAAACAAACGCTGAGGCTTACGACTTGTACTATTCATTCTCTTCACCTGTACAACATCGGAATAAGGGAACAGATAGAATTCAAAATGGCGGTTTTCGATGATATAGTTCTTAAGCCGCTCCAAAAAAATTCCATATTCCACCTTTTCACTTCTATATTCATAAACCGGGCTCTTAATTATTCTCAGCTTAACCTTCACAATAATTCCAAGACTGCCTAGTGATACAAGACAAGCCTTAAAGTAATCACCGTTTTGTTTTTCAGAGACAGTTAGAATCTCCCCTGTTCCGGTTACTATCGTAAGCTCCACTACTTGGGAAGGTATACTTCCAAATCCCACTCCGGTGCCATGCGTTCCAGTTGAAATAGCACCCGCTATGCTTTGCACATTAATATCCCCTAAATTTTCTTGTGCATATCCTGCAAGTCCAAGCCCCTCTCCTAATTGATATAGTCTCGTCCCACCTAAAACGGTAACCATGCCATTCGCTTCATCAATTTGTTCAATCCCACTGAGTGAATCAAGTGATATGAGCCAATCATTCGTTTCTACTAACTTAGTAAATGAATGCCCTGCCCCTACTACCCTAATCTTCTTTTTTTGCCTTAAAGCTTCTTGAACAATAAAAACAACTTCTTCTATAGAGGATGGATAAAAGGTTTTTTCCGGTGTGCTTTCCGATGTATGCGACCAATTCCTCCATCGTTTCCCTTGTACCGCTTTAATTACAGAAAACATTTTCCTTCCCCCCTGTAAGTAAGATATCGGTCCACAACTTGTTGTTGATCAACACACAGGATTTCATCAAACCGCTCGCAAATTTCTCCCGCTTTTGCTGCTCTGAAGATAATAGGATCACCAATTTCCAATGTTTCTCTCTCGTAATAAACTGGGGTTTGCACTTCCCCCGCACCCTCAAAAGATAGTAACTTCCCACCTGGTGGATAAACAGGTTGAGGCACCTTGTCTTTACCATGTGGCCCAGATGCAATATACCCTCCGCCAAGACAAGTGTAGATATTCGAAGCAGGTTTTCTAACAACTTGCAATGCGAAAAACAAAGCCGGCTTAAAGTGGAAATCTCGGTAGTAATCGAACAGTAAAGGGGAATAGAATCCAGAACCCGCAGTCAGTTCCGTAACACACTCCTCTTTTGACGTCGTATTTAGACTACCTGTCCCACCACCATTTACCAATACCGGTTTGAGCCCCTCCTTTTCAAGAGCCCGAACAATCCGTTCTCTCCGCCTTTTAATTGTATGGATAGACTTCTTCTTTAACATTGTGACTACATGATTTTTCACTTGTTGAGAAGGAAGTCTATCACCCACCCCTGCTATTTGTGCTTCATACCCCATAACTCCAAGAAACTTCAGATTAGGAGAATCTTTTATTACCATTGCCAATCGAATAACATCATTCTCCGTTTTCAAAGGAGAGCGCCTGACACCAAAGTGGAGGCTACCAAATGTCGTACTCATATCCACATCAATACATACAAAAATAAGCCCATTTACTTTCTCACTAATTTTGTTTAGATGCCTTATTTGTTCCATAGAATCAACCATACAAGTAATTTGTTTACCGGCACCATTAAGTGCGGCAATTTGGGCAAGTGCTTCCGGATCCCAGCATGGGTAACCAAGAAGGATATCATCAAAGCCTTGTTCTGCAAGGAAGATAGCCTCATATGGACTATAACACATGAGTCCTTTGAAAACCTCGTTTGACTCAAAAATTCTTTTTAGTACCGGAACAGAACGTATTGATTTTGAAGCAATTCGTATCGTTTTTCCATTTGCCTTTTCAGCAATCATTTTACAATTCTGGTCAAAGGCATCTAGATCCAATAAAAGAGCAGGAAGGGACAAATCATCTGGTAAATTTTCCGTTATCACGTACATCACCTCTCACTTTTATAGTAAACGACTAGTGAATATTAATAAAGTATTACTTTAAAATATTCTGAAATTAATTGTTTGATTACCATGCCTTCTTAAATGAGAGACTAGCTGTCCATGAAAAAACTACTGATTTTTTATGATATATATAGTAGGATTAGTTTTAGCATCAAGGAGACCACATCATGAATTTTAATAAGGGAATTTTATTAGTATTAGTGGGCGCTGGATGTTTTGGCTTTACACCTGTATTTGCAAAGTTGGGATTTAGCTATGGTTTCTCACTTGGACAAATTACCATTGTTCAAATGCTTATCTCTTTTCTATTACTATAGGGACTTACTCTGTTAAATAAACGTTCTAGTTTCAAAGGAGTAAATAAAAAGAACATCATACCAATTATGATGTCAGGCTGTCTTGTCGGGTTAACTAGCATATTTTACTATGGGGCAATGCAGTATCTCCCTGCATCATTAACCATCATTCTAATGTTCCAGTTTGTATGGATTGGAGTCATTTTAGAGTCGGCTTTCACGAGAAATCAAATCAAAAACTATCACTATTTTGTCTATCCTATTGATCTTGAGGGGAGTACTTTTCGCTTCAAACATTTTAAATGGGGACATACAAAGACCACCAATTAAAGGCTTTGTGGTTGGAATTTTATCTGCATTCACCTATTCGAGTTGTATTTTTTTCAGTGGAAAAATTGCGGTAATCTCCGAAGGACTAGCTAATATATTAACATTAAATGAACTCGGTTCGCGAAGACCATGGGGACAGGTACCTCGGCTCCGAGCCGAGGTACCTGTCCCCATGGCTTATTTCATCCCATCATTTCTTTGATTAGTTTTCGATTTTTCTTTTCAAAGATTTCATTATGGGAGGATACCATAGCAAATTTTTCTGCTAATGGTTCTATATATTGTTTTGCTTTATTTACTGCATTTGCTGCGTCCTGGAAGCAACCTGCAATTAAATGTAACTTCCCATCGTAACTAAGAATATCCCCAGCAGCATATAAACCTGCAATGGACGCTTCACTATGAGAGTTACCGGCAATGTAAAAGTCATCTACCATTTCAATATGTAAGTCACTGTTTTTTAATAAACTCGTATCTTGCTCATAGCCATGACTAATGATGACATCATCAATATCTACATAGATAGGCACGCCCATTTCTTGATCGGTTAATTCAACCGTTTTAATTCTTTCCTGATTCTCACAAGCTATTAATCTTGTAATACTCTTTTTCGGGAGAAAATCTACAGAGCTATTCAGTAACTGTGTAATTTGTGCTTCGTGACCAGATAGACTTTCCTTTCGATAAGTAATGTATACCTTTTTGGCAATAGGCTCTAATTCATTTGCCCAGTCTATGGCCGTATTGCCGCCACCTGAAATAATCACTGTTTTATCCTTGAATCTAGCAAGTGACGTAATTGTATAATGAATGTTGGCAACCTCAAAGCGTTCTGCCCCATCAATTTTGAGCTTTTTAGGCTGTAAAATGCCACTTCCCACAGCAACAATTACTGTTTTGGAATAATGAATTTGGCCGGATGCTGCTTTCAACAAAAATATTCCCTCTTGGCTACGAGATATTGATTCTATTTTTTCATTAAGTACAACTGTAGGATTAAAGGTTAAGCCTTGCTCAACCAATTGCTCCATTAACTTCTCCCCAGATTTAGGCGTAACGCCACCAACATCCCAGATCATCTTCTCGGGATAGACATGAATTTTTCCACCAAGTTTTGACTGAAATTCAATAACTTTCGTCTTCATTTCCCTTAACCCGCTATAGAAAGTTGAATACAACCCCGCTGGTCCTCCGCCAATAACCGTTACATCAAATAACTCCTGTTGACCCATCCCCAATCACTCCCAATTTTTTGATTAATTATGACTCATTCTGAATCTACCTACGTACAAAATTAATTTTAAGTACTTATTTCATGTTGACTTAACATACATTAAAATATATATTATTGATATTGATAATCATTCTCACTGGTAATATTATCAACTTTATATTGTTGGATGTCAATAAGGAGGGGAAATATGGTACGTCTGTTTACTGAGGATTTACATATTGGATATGGGGACCGTTTAATTATTAAAAATCTCAACATAACGATTCCTGATAAAAAAATCACAGCCATTATCGGATCCAATGGTTGTGGAAAATCCACCTTACTTAAAGCAATTACACGTATTATTGCTCATCAATCAGGATCTGTTCTGTTAGATGGAAAAGAAATTACCAAGGAAAATACCAGGTCCTTGGCAAAAAAAATGGCAATTCTCCCACAAACTCCTGAAGGTGCTGCGGGATTAACCGTTGGAGAATTAATATCCTACGGGAGGTTTCCTTATCAATCTGGCTTTGGTCGTTTAACGAAGAAAGATTATGAAATCATTGATTGGGCAATGGAGGTTACTGGTACAGCGGACTATAAGTCGCTTTCTATTGACACACTTTCAGGTGGACAACGGCAACGGGTTTGGATTGCGATGGCACTTGCACAAGAAACAGACATTATTTTTCTTGATGAACCAACAACCTATTTAGACATGGCACACCAACTTGAGGTATTAGAATTATTACAAAAATTAAATCACGAGCAAAACAGAACCATTATTATGGTACTTCATGACTTAAATCAAGCAGCTAGATTTGCAGATTATATTATTGCATTAAAGAACGGTGAGGTCGTAAAGGCCGGGGTCTCCGAGGAAATAATCGTTCCTAAAGTACTCCGTGAAGTATTTCAAATTGATGCAGTGATTAGCCGCGATCCAAGGACAAATAAACCTATTTGTATTACTTACAATTTATTAAAAGGAGATGTTACGTATGAAGAAACTATTAGTCCCATTGTTGCTGCTAATTCTTATTATTAGTGCATGCAGTAATACAAGTACAAAAGAAGATAATGCCGAAGCAGAAAAAAAGGCAGACACCTTTACATACCAATCGGAAACAGGACCTATTGAGGTTCCGGATAATCCACAACGAGTTGTAGTATTATCAGGCTACACTGGAAACATTTTGGACTTAGGCGTTCCTGTTGTAGGTGTGGATACGTGGTCAAAAACCAATCCAACCTTTACGGAGGAATTAAAAGATGTAAAAGAAGTTTCAGAGGATGACTTAGAAGGAATCCTTGAATTGGAACCAGATTTAATCATTGCTTTATCGACAGTTAAAAATCTAGATAAATTAAGTGAAATTGCACCTACTGTAACATATACATGGGGAAAACTAGATTATCTAAGCCAACACATTGAGATTGGTAAACTACTAAACAAAGAAAAAGAAGCTTCAGAATGGGTGGATGACTTTAAGCAACGCGCGGAAAAAATCGGAGAAGAGATTCGCCAAAAAATAGGCGAGGATGCAACTGTCTCCGTTATTGAGGGGTTCGGGAAAGACCTTTATGTCTATGGAAATAATTGGGCACGTGGTACTGAAATCTTATACCAATCGATGAAATTAGAAATGCCTGAAAAGGTAAAGAATGATGCATTAGAGGCTGGATACTATACATTATCCACTGAAGTGCTTCCGGAATATGCGGGTGATTATATTATTTTCAGTAAGTATTCTGATGCTGACACATCATTCCAAGAAACAGATACATATAAGAACATTCCTGCTGTGAAAAATGGGCATGTCTTTGAAATGCAAGGAGAGGGTGCATCATTCACTGATCCAATCACACTAGAGAATCAACTAGAATTCTTTAAAGAAGCATTTCTAGGAAACTAGAATCATTACGTAAAGTTGCATTAGAGAGGGTTTGTAGGAAAGCCATTTTCTTCTACCCTCTATCCACTCTAAAAAGGAAAAGTGGAGAGTCCCATGAAAACTATCACTCTATTTTCTTCATTTACTTGGAAACTAATCCTAGGTATTCTAGCATTTATCGTCATGTTTTTTATTGCATTGGTATATGGAGCCGCTGACGTATCGGTTAACGATGTATGGCTGTCTCTTACGTCACCCTCTGCAATTGGTGAGCATATTTCGATAATCCGTGATATCCGTTTACCTCGTGAGGTTGCTGCTATTTTTGTTGGCTCTGGGCTCGCTGTTTCTGGGGCAATTATGCAAGGGATTACTAGAAATCCTCTCGCTGATCCAGGTTTGCTCGGATTATCTGCTGGTGCTTACGCAGCGCTAGCGATTACCATTGCTTTTATTCCAACTGCTAATTATTTTGTAACAATGGTAGTTTGTTTTATCGGTGCCGCTATCGGTGCCTTGATTGTTTTTGGGATTGGTTCGATGAAAAAAGGGGGATTTTCTCCTTTACGCATTGTACTGGCGGGCTCTGCTGTTTCTGCCTTCTTATTTGCGATTGCAGAAGGAATTGGCCTTTACTTTAAAAGTTCAAAAGACATCTCCATGTGGACTGCAGGCGGACTAATTGGAACTAATTGGAACCAACTACAAATTATCGTACCTTTTATTGTAATTGGGGTTATTATTTCTTTTTTCCTTTCACGTCAACTTACCATACTTAGCTTAAACGAAGAAGTAGCCGTTGGTTTAGGTCAAAATACCATTAGGATTAAGGTTTTTCTATTTGTGGTCATTATTATTCTTGCCGGTGCATCTGTAGCGCTTGTTGGAAACATGTCCTTTATCGGTCTCATGATTCCTCATATTGTTCGTGCCATTGTTGGGACCGACTATCGTTTTGTTTTGCCTATGGCAGCCATTACTGGGGCTACTTTTATGCTATTTGCCGACACACTAGCCCGTACCTTAAATGCACCTTATGAAACACCTGTAATAGCAATTGTTGCTATCACCGGTTTACCATTCTTCCTAATCATTGTCAGAAAGGGAGGAAGGGCATTCTTATGATACATTCGGCGCTCATTAAAAAACAGCGAATTATTATTACGATTACTTTACTACTCATTCTAGCTACCGTTATTCTAGGAATGGGTATAGGGTCTGCTAGTTTATCCTTTGATAGACTCATAGCAACGTTTTTAGGTGACGGTACCTTTAAAGAGGAATTCATTTTATTCTCTATTCGATTACCTCGAATATTGATAACGTTATTAGCGGGGATGGCTCTTGCTTTATCCGGTTCCATTTTACAAGGAATAACAAAAAATGATTTAGCAGACCCAGGTATTATCGGGATTAATTCTGGTGCAGGTGTTGCTGTAGCTGTTTTCTTTTTACTTTTCCCGGTAGAGGCTGGACCTTTTGTTTATATGATTCCACTGGTCGGATTTATTGGTGCGATGATAACTGGATTTCTTATCTATTTGTTTTCCTATAATAAACGTAATGGAATGCAACCTATAAGCTTAATTCTCGTCGGGGTCGGATTCTCCACTGCACTTTCCGGAGCTATGATTGTAATTATATCTTCTGCAGAGCGGACAAAAGTTGATTTCATAGCAAAATGGCTGGCAGGAAATATATGGGGAACCGATTGGCCATTTATATGGGCGCTTCTTCCGTGGCTAGTCATCCTGATTCCATTTACGTTATACAAAGCAAACCGACTAAATCTATTAGCAATGAGTGAACCAGTTGCCATTGGGGTTGGCGTTTCTATTAAACGAGAACGGATCGTGTTACTTCTAACAGCTGTTGCATTAGCAGCTGCGGCCGTGTCTGTCACAGGAGGTATTAGCTTTATCGGTCTAATGGCTCCACATATTGCAAAAGCTTTAATAGGACCAAGAAACCAACTTTTTATTCCAATTTCTATTTTACTTGGAGCTTGGCTATTATTATTCGCTGATACACTAGGCCGAAATATAATAGAAACCACGATCCCCGCCGGAATAATGGTCTCCATAATCGGAGCACCCTATTTTGTTTATTTGTTGTTGAAAAAGTAAAGAACCATGGGGACAGGTACCTTGGCTTTGAGCCAAGGTACCTGTCCCCATGGTCTTAATAGTATCCACCGTATGGGTAGGGTGGGTAGCCTACCTGAGGATAACCTGGATAGTATCCGTAATATGGATTGGGGTTATACGGATAGGGATAGGGGCCGGGAGAATTAATTAGCGATCCTGCTAGTAACCCACCTGCTAAACCACCTAAAAATGGAAGCCCACCCCCACCTTGAAAACCTCCCTGTGGTCCGTGAGATGGTTTACCATAGCCACCATGATAACCTGGATTACCATGCGGGCCATGATGCCCACCTCCATGTCCATGCTTAGGTTCCCTCATCATTTCCACCTGTCCATTTTCTTGTTCATATAAATAAGGCATTGGATTTGTTTGATACCATTCATTATTCATATCATTATCCCTCGTTTCCTAATTTCTCCGTCCATACAACATATGCGACTGCCTAAATAAGTTGTTGGGCAACTGTCCATGAAACTAGATATTAACCTACCACTCTCTAGACAATACTATTTCGACAGTATTCATGTAATTATCTACTTCTTTATTAAATATGGAATCAACCTAGGAATATAATCAATTGGAACCTTTGTACATAAACTAATTCGACTTCTCAAGCATTACGTCCTACTACCGCTATCTTTTTATCCCCCAATCATCCCCTCCAAAAATATTTTTCCAATTAATCAGAATACATATACACCAACTAAGTATGCGTTTTCATACTAGAATGATTTATTAGATAATTATGAAAAGTATGTAGACAGGTGTTATTAATCATGATATAGTAATGAAAATTATTTTTAACTAATCTTGAGGAGGAGGAATCTTATGTTAAATAATCCACTTATCGCAACCGTAGTAATCTTTGCATTTATTGCATTTGGGGAATGGCTTTCCATTAAATCAAGAGCAAGAATCCCAATGTTACTAACAGCAATGGTAGGTTTTATGATTGTGGGCTGGACAGGCTTACTTCCAGAGGACATCTTGGAGAAATCTCAATTTGCGGCATTAGGTGCTATTCTTATTGGCCCTGCCATCCTACATATGGGCACCATGATTCCTTTTTCTTTACTAAAAAGTCAAATCAAAGCGGTACTTATTTCGTTAGGTGGCTTACTAGTATCAGGTATTTTAATTTTAACTCTCGTAACACTTATTTTCGATTACCCTACGGCAGTTGCAGGCGTCGGTCCGATTAGTGGAGGAATCATCGCCTTATTGGTTACCACTGAAAAATTGACTGAAATAGGCTTATCGAGTTTGATAGTCGTCCCGGCATTAATTGTTGCCTTTCAGGGAGTTATAGGGATGCCATTAGCTCTGAACTTTATGAGAAGATATGCTTTAAAACTCCAAAAGGATATTGATAATAACAAATTTGTACCAATGGCAACAGATGAGGAACTAAATGGGAAATCAACAAAAGAAACCAATTCAAACCCAGTAAAAGACAGTATGACATTGAAATTATTTTTCGTATTCGTTGGCGCCGCTATCGGAATTGCACTCGGAGAGGTAACACCAATTCACTATAGTCTATGGTGTTTGGCAATAGGAATTGTTGGTCTGAAGCTTCGCCTATTTGAACCGAAGACACTGGAAAAATCAAATTCATTTACCCTAACTATGATCGGTATTATTTTTGTGGTGATGGGAACGATGGCAGGAGTAACCCCACAGGATGCGTTAAGTAATTTACCTAGTGTTGTAACCATTCTTGTTATTGGTACGATCGGGCTTTCTATTGGCGGATATTTAACATCCAGATTAGTAAAATGGCACCCCTATAAAGGTATGCCCGTTGCTTTAACCGCGTTATTCGGATTTCCTGGAGACTATATACTTTGTGAGGAAGTTTCAAGAAGTATCGGACGAAATAAACAGGAAGAAAAATTGATTTTCAATGAATTACTAGCACCAATGCTCATTGGTGGATTTACAACGGTAACCATCATGTCCGTTATTATTGCCGGTGTATTAGTTCAGACATTGTAATCTAGCAATTTTTTTTAATTAACTTAAATGGGGGAATGAAATATGGCTAAACAATTGATTAAAAATGGATTAGTGATTGATGGTAATGGTGGGGAACCAAAAAAGGGATACGTTGTTGTTACAGAGGATGAACGCATTGTATATGTCGGACAAGAAGCAGATTATTCACCGACTGGGGAAGAAGTTATTGTTGATGCAGCTGGCGGTACCGTTCTACCAGGACTAATTGATACACATGTCCATATGATGATGGAATATGCACCCCTTTCCGAAAGACTTACAACGCCATTTTCATTTATGTATTATCAAGCAGCAAATTACTTGAAAAACACATTATATGCTGGTGTTACGTCGGTAAGGGACGCGCTTGGCACAGATTTAGGGGTAAAAAAGGCTGTAGAAGAAGGTCTAATTCCCGGTCCACGTTTACAACTTAGTATCAATGCACTCACGATTACAGGCGGTCACGGGGATGGTTACACCGTATCAGGGAATACATTGGATCTTTTACCTTCAGACTATCCGGGCATGCCAAGTGGGAAATGTGATGGTGTGGAAGAAGTACGTAAAAAGACACGAGAAATGTTGCGTGCTGGTGCAGAGGTCATTAAAGTGCATGCAACTGGAGGCGTATTAAGTGCAACCGATCATCCAGAATTCACCCAGTTTTCCCTAGAGGAATTAAAAGTCATTGTAGAAGAAGGGCGTTTCCGTAAAGGGGTAAAGGTCATGGCTCATGCACAAGGAGCTGAAGGAATTAAAAATGCTGTAAAAGCGGGAGTCCATTCCATCGAGCATGGGATTTTTATCGATGATGAGGCCGTTGAGCTTATGCTAGAGAATGGTACGTACTTAGTACCAACTTTATTAGCTCCTGTTGCCGTATTAGAAAACGCCGCAGAAGTAGGGATGCCTGAGAGTGCTGTCGCAAAATCCAGGGAAGTCATCGAGCATCATAAAGCAAGTTTCACCAAGGCCTATAAAGCCGGTGTGAAAATAGCGATGGGTACCGATGCTGGCGTCATGAAGCATGGTACCAATCTCCGTGAACTTGGATTAATGAAGGATGCGGGCATGTCACCGATGGATACGATTATTGCATCCACCAAGACAGCAGCGGAATGTCTGGGTTGGGAAGATAAAGTTGGGACACTTGAAAAGGGTAAGCTTGCGGACATAATCGTTGTAAAAGGAAATCCATTGGAGGATATCTACTCCCTTGCCAATAACGATAATATCCAGGTCGTCATCAAGGATGGGAAAGTGGAGAAAAACCTATTATAAATTACACATATAAGAAGTACTGTAAAGCTGGCATTTCCCGGAGTTTCTTGACTTCGGAGAACTGCCGGCTACTGCATTAGTTAGAAGGACTCCCCCTAACACGCTATCAATCCTTCATACATCCAAGATTCGACTGGCACACTTAGATCGATACATAGCTCTATCTGCCTCTTTAAGCATTTTCTCTAAATCTGCATCTGAAACATTTGTTGTGTAAGTCCAGCCAATATTAGCTGAAACCTCAATCATTTGGTCGTTCATCTCCATTGGATTTTCCAATGCAAGTTTAATTCGATCTGCTATCCTTTCCGGTACTTGATGATCGATGTTGGACAATAAGATCACAAACTCATCTCCACCTAATCGACAAAGTAAATCGGAATCTCTTAATAGATTATTTACCCTCCAAGCAACATTCTCCAATACGTAATCTCCAACTTCATGTCCATATGTATCATTTATTCTTTTAAACCCATTCATATCAATAAATAGCAGTGCAATAGAAGGCGTTTTTAAATCCTTTAATAGTTGAAATTTTTCTTTGAGTAATAACCGATTTGCTGCCCCAGTTAGCGAATCACGGAAGGCTATATCCTGTAGCTCTGTGTTTGCCTTTCTTATTCTATGAACAAATGTTACTAAAAAGGCAGTAATAAATATGCCAAATAAAACGAGATAAATTACATCCGTCCTCACGACATTCGGAAAAATTTCATCTTGAAAGTAAAAATAAGAATATAACGTAAGAATGACAGAAGCAAAACCGGCAATTATGATCAATCGGAAACTTTGATAGATGGCACTTAATGGAAGAGCCAACCACATGAAAAGATAATTTACTAGATAGGGAGAATTATTTAATAGGAAATAGAAATAAATAGAAATGCTGGAGGAAAAATACTTGCTAATCCTTCAATAGAGATATTAATCATTACTTGTATAAAATAAAAAATACTAATTAAACTGAACAAAATCACATTTCGTCGATGTATTAGTTTATTTTCAACCATAGTTACTCTTCCTGTTCCCGTCTTATAGATGTATATTCGATTCTTATGAAACAATATAATTGCTTTACCTTTTCATTATAGCTTAAGCAACGTTCTTATGGAACTATGGAACCATGGGGACAGGTACCTTGGCATGAAGCCAAGGTACCTGTCCCCATGGTCGGTTTAATAAACGCTACAATTCTTTCATAAAAGAATGTCTATATTGTGAATAAAGTATGTGAAGTATTGAGCAAAGTAAATATTAGTATTATTATAAAGCTGTGGAAAACAAATTATTATTCGGAGGTGCTAATTGTATGAAGCTTAAAAATAAAGTAGCTGTTATAACTGGTGCTGGTGCTGGCATGGGAAGAGCAATCGCTTTACTCTATGCAAAAGAAGGTGCCAAAGTAGTTGCCACAGATATTAATGAGGAAAGTGTTCAATCTTTAACCGACGAAATTATAGAAGCAGGTGGAGAAGCTACACCTGTTGTAACAAATGTTGCCAAAGAAGAAGATGTTCAAAAGATGATTGATATTGCAGTTGAAACGTATGGTACTTTAGATATTCTAGTAAATAATGCAGGAATAATGGATAACTTTGTACCTGCTGTAGAACTAACAGATGAATTATGGGAAAGAATATTGGCGGTAAACACAACCGGTACCATGCGAGCAATTCGTAAAGCATTACCGATATTTTTAGAAAAGAAGAGTGGGGTTATCATTAACAACGCTTCTGTCGGTGGGCTTTATGGTTCCCGTGCTGGTACAGCATACACAGCATCAAAACATGCCGTCATTGGACTGACTAAAAACATTGGTTTCCAATATGCCATGGAAGGAATACGCTGTAATGCGATTGCTCCAGGTGGCGTAAACACAAACATTGGCACCACCATGAATAACCCAAGCAAATTTGGTATGGAGCGAGCAATGAGCGGATCGCAAAATAACCCGCGTAGTGGAGAGCCTGAAGAAATTGCTACTGTCGCACTATTCTTAGGCTCCGAAGACTCTAGCTTTGTAAACGGACAAGTCATCACAGCCGACGGCGGCTGGACTGCTTACTAAATCAAGGCCACAGGGACAGGTACACTGGCTTAAGGCCAGTGTACCTGTCCCCATGGCTGGTTTAATATAGTAATACAACAAAGGAGAGAGCATATATGAAAGCAGTAGTAGTTAATCCAAAAGGTAAAGCAAACATTGAAGTTATTGAAAAGGAATTACGTCCATTAAAGCCAGGTGAAGCACTAGTTGATGTAGAATATTGTGGGGTATGCCACACGGATCTCCATGTAGCTGCTGGTGATTTTGGTAAGGTGGACGGTCGTATTCTTGGCCATGAGGGCATCGGTATTGTATCAAAAGTGGCGGATGGTGTTACTAGCTTAAAGATTGGAGATAGAGTTAGCATTGCATGGATGTTCCAAGCTTGTGGTAGATGTGAGTATTGTACAACAGGCAGAGAAACTTTTTGTCGTGATGTTCAGAACTCTGGCTATAGTGTGGACGGCGGTATGGCCGAACAATGTATTGTAACAGCTGACTATGCGGTAAAGGTTCCTGAGGGATTAGACCCAGCCCAAGCTAGCAGTATTACATGTGCTGGGGTAACTACTTATAAGGCTATCAAGGTTGCAGACATTAAACCTGGACAATGGATCGTCATCTATGGTTGTGGTGGGCTAGGTAATCTTGCTATCCAATATGCTAAGCATGTATTTAATGCGAATGTTATAGCTATTGATATTAATGATGATAAATTAGCATTAGCTAAAGAAATTGGTGCGGATTTAACAATTAACCCTGTCACAGAAGGGGATGCCGATAAAGTTATCCAAGAACAGGTTGGCGGAGCACATGCCGCTGTTGTTACTGCGGTTTCTAAAGTTGCATTTAATTCAGCAGTCAACGCAGTTCGTGCATGTGGTAAGGTAATTGCCGTAGGTTTACCATCTGAAACGATGGATTTAAATATTCCACGCTTAGTACTTGATGGTATAGAAGTGGTCGGATCCTTAGTTGGTACTCGCAAAGACTTAGAGGAAGCTTTCCAATTTGGGGCAGAGGGTAAAGTAGTACCAATTGTTCAAACTCGTTGCTTACATGAAGTACAAGACATATTTGAAGAAATGGAACAAGGTAAGATTCAAGGGCGTATGGTGATTGATTTTAAACAACACGCATGTCATTGCTAGAATATAGTATTATTAAATACCCACTAGTTTAAATGTTAATTCTTGGTGAATAAAAAAATACAAGCCCACAACAACTACAGAAAAACCATGGGGACAGGTACCTTGGCTCAAAGCCAGTGTACCTGTCCCCATGGCTTTTGTCCCCATGGCTTTCTCATGTATGCTTTTGATAATTTTTGTCTACGATAATAGTGTGCTAGATTGAGTAATCAATCTATTAAACTATGCTAATCCATAAGGAGCAGATCGATGGAAATCATTCAAATATTGTTAAAGCTATTGATTGGATTTATTTTATTATTTTTCTTAATACGAATTGTTGGCCAAGCCGTAATTGGCCAGTTTACTCCGTACCATTTTATCGCCGCCATTGTACTAAGTGAATTACTAGGAAATGCCGTCTATGAAAAGAATATATCCATCTTTGAGATCCTACTAACCATTGCCTTCTGGGGTGGAATATTATTTACTGTTGAATATATTTTTCAGAAATCCTTATTTTTAAGAACAAACCTAGAAGGAAACCCAGCTATTGTTATCCGTAATGGACAAATTGATCTGGACCAATTAAAGAAGTGTCGCATGAATATTAATCAACTTCAAAGTCTCCTTCGCCAAAGTGAGATTTTTTCTATTCGTGAAGTTGCATTTGCTCTAATCGAACCAAATGGAGCTATAAGCATCTTAAAAAAGTCTACCTATCAAAAAACAACCTTGCAGGATTTAAATTTACCATCCCACGCTGTGTATCTTCCAATAACAATTATTAGAGACGGAAAGTTAATTACTGAAAACTTCTTGCAGATAAATAAAGATGACCTTTGGCTAAGTGAACAGTTAAAAATGAAAGGAATAGTCAATATAGAAGATGTTCTTTTCGCAGAATGGTTGGAAGGTGACGGACTGTATGTAATTCAAAAGGAATCCAGTCCTTATCTTTAAGGGCTAAATAATCTTCAGTAACCCCATCATGCTCGTAATAAGCAATATTTCAAGTTACAAATACATATCCAGAGGTTTCGTCATTAGAAATGCTGGGACCTTTTTTAGATTTTTTTCCATAATAATTTTAAACTTGAAACTCCTATTCATTTAAAACGTATAAAGTAAAAGAAACAAATAGGAAAAAGAATATGGAGGCATATTATGATGAAAGATGCAGTCGATTACATATCTCCAGACAATTTTGGTGCATTCTTTTTAGAAGGTAATCCTGAAAAAATATATAAACAATGTAATAAAGACTTCAAAAAGTTAGTAACCATTGGACAATTTAAGGAATTGGTACAGTCATATAATCAAAATGTCGAAAGCTACCAATTAATTGATACGACATTGCTAGGATCATCTACTCAATATTTATGGTTAGATAACCATAGTGATAAAGCAATCAGTGTTGCATTCGATTCTATGAACACGATACAACACCTTTTATTAAAGCCCTACATAACCTTTCCAGAAAGTGACAACCATTATTCAAAAAATACATATATCATGCCGATTAAAAATGAATGGTTTGTTTTCTGGGGTGGAACAAATGAATTCATTAACTATCACTACATTTTTGAATCACAACGCTATGCGTATGATTTAGTTGTGATGAAAGATAAGCAGACCTATAAAAATAACACAATGCGTAATAAAAATTACTTTGCATTCGAACAAGAAGTCGTTGCACCTGCTGATGGTAAGGTCTTAAAAGTGATTAATACTATTATCGACAACACTCCTGGCGAGATGAATGAATCACAACCAGCAGGAAATTATGTTATTTTAGAGCATCCAAATAAAGAATATAGTTTACTCGCCCATTTCAAACAACAATCCATTGCTGTAAAAGAGGGAGATGTTGTGAAGCAAGGTCAAATTATTGGGTTATGTGGAAATTCAGGAAACTCATCCGAACCACATATTCACTTTCAAGTGATGGATTCCCCGGATTATATGACTTGTCGGTCAATTCGTATCCGTTTTAACGACGGCCTAGAACCAATTCAAGGGGATACAGTTACACAAAGTACTCAAAAAGAGAAAGAAAAAATGGATACATTTGATAAAGTTGAAAATGCATTCACTTTAGCCGATGTTTTCTTGCTTATTCCTCGAATTATCGGCTCTTTTTTTAAGTAATAGTACCGATTAAAGAAAACGAAACTTAACAGAGTTCTCTGAACTAGACTTCCTATTAATAAATTGATTTTAATTAGCTCATTGCTTTATTTATACCAGAAATAACTATAGCAAGTGAATTTCACGTCTGATAATAGCTATTGTCATCCTGTTAGGTTTAAACATTAAGTACTATATTAAAGTAAATATAGCATTCCTTTAGAATATTGTTATCTTAAATATTATTATAGATTTTCACCTTATAACGGAACCATATTTTAAAAACATGTGTTTTACCACGGTATCAAATCCGTATGCCATATGAATCGATTGCAAAGGTTAACTTTCACGAAATAATTCCATGATTTAACTCTATTTCATTATTTTCAAGAAAACATCAAACTTTTTCGCTTGTTATGGAGCAATCTATTCGGACAGATTTTCGTTATCAGATTTCAAATAATATTGAAGAATTATTCATTGCGGAGTTGGATTACAAATTAAATAAAGGTATTAGTTTGATTCAAAGATGGTTATACGTTTATGGAAAAGATATAAAGCGCTACCTAATAATTCCACATATCTAAAGATCAAGGTATATAAAAGCAGCCAAATAATCCAAATAGATCATGGATTCATGGCTGCATCTGTTTGACAAAAGTTATATCCCATTTTAGAAATAAAAAACAACATAAAAAGTGTGTTAATAGACTACTTTCCAATTGTTATTAACCGTTGCTTCAATTTCTTTATACTCTAGAATATAATTAGCAATCAATTCCGAGACATCAATTGGAATATCCTTCACGATAGGACGACCTTTATACATCATATAATCACCACCACCACCGGAACGATAGTTATTCATAACGACATCTAGTTCCTGATCCGGCAACAGATTTTTACCGTCATAATCTAATTTTGTAACACGCTCACCAACCGGATTTCTAATATCTAATTCGTACTGAATTCCTTCCCACATGTCATAGTTATAATGCTGCGGCTTTGGTGTAGTAAATTCCTTGCTAACTCCAACAGTTCCATCATCAAGAAGTTCAAAATATCCTGCTGATCTCTCGAGTGCATCCTTAACAATCTTACCTGTCACTCTTAATACAACCAATGTGTTTGGATAGATATAATTGGCAACCACACTACGCATCGTAACGTCTACTGGAAAACCTGGGGAAATATTATCAAATAATGCTGTATTGGAAACATCCACACCTGCTGCGTCCATTTGTACGTTATTAATAAATTCAATTAATGGATTGTCCCCTAATCGAATGGCCATCGGATCAGTAATCATCATATCGCCTTTTATTTTCCCAATCGGTTGATCAAGCCATTCTTGAACCGCATCTTCATAGGTTTGTATGGATGAAAGAACATCCTGATCGGCATTCACCCCGTCCACTACTAATAACTCTGAATCCTTTTCCACAACACGGAAGCCACTTTCATCTTTATGGAATTCCACTGTGACTTTTCCAAGTGTAAGACCATTACAACCTGGTTGAACAACTAAAACGCCATTAATTTTATTTCCAGCTATCTGGCGATGTTGATGACCGGTTAAAAGGACATCCATACCTTTTACTTTCATACATAGCTCATATCCTTGATTTTCACCTGTTAAGGTTTCAGTCGGTTCCCCAGTTTCTAGGTCACGTTCGAAGCCACCGTGATAGGATACGACAACTAGGTCAACCTTTTCCTCTTCTTTCAGTACTTTAATCCACTTTTCAGCTGTAGCAATCGTATCTTCAAAAAGCATACCACGGATATGTTCTTCTTTTTCCCAGTTAGGTACATATTTCGTTGTAAGACCTAGTATACCTACCCGAGGTCCATCAGGGAAGGATTTTATGAGATATGGATTCCCAAAATATGGTTGGCCAGTCTCTGTATCCACAATATTTGCTGAAAGCCAAGGATACGATGATTCCTTAACAGCTTGATTTAATAGACCAAGTCCATAGTTGAATTCATGGTTACCAATAACACCCGCATCATAATTTAAGTCATTTAAAATAGTAATCATAGGATTTGGCAATGATTGCTGAAAACGGGCATAGTGATACGTTAAGGGTGTACCTTGAATAATGTCACCATTATCAATTGTGATTGTATGTTCATTCAATGCCCTTTCTTGCTTAATAAGGGTTGCTATTTTAGCAATACCTAACTCAGCTTTTTCGTTTGTTCCATAATTTTGCGGAAATACATTACCATGTATATCACTTGTTTCTAATAACACTAATTTAAAAGTTTCCATTTTCAAACCCTTTCACTTTCTAGATTTAGATAGTCTGTACCTCATATGAATGCCTCTTCACTAAACAAGGGATAGTTCATCTGTAAACCACCTTTACAGACAGACTATCCCCACTTGTGTTTACCCTCGTACTAATTTACCTCGTAAATTGTTAGAAATTAATTCCACAATTAGGATTAAGACAACTAACCCAATTAGTATAGAGCCCACTTCACTCCAACGGTAAGAATTCATCGCGAATATAAGTGGTGCACCAATACCTCCTGCACCAACTAATCCAAGTATAGAAGCTTCCCTTAAGTTCATATCGAATCGATAGATAATCGTCGATAAAAACATGGAAAACAGCTGCGGTAGAATACCAAATCGTATTTTTTCAAATGTTGTACAACCAATGGAGGTCATAGATTCTAAAATACTAGTATCTAGATCTTCTATGGCATCAACAAATAATTTCGCTAACATTCCAATTGAAATTAACGCAACAGTTAAAACACCGGTAAACGGGCCTTGTCCAGATACACGAATTAACATTAAACCATAAACCAGTGATGGAACCGTCCGAATCAAAATTAGCAACAAGCGTGTTAGCCAAGATACTGGTGCCGGAACCACATTGGAAGCCGATAAGAAAGCTAACGGAATAGCTAGTATCGAACCAATAATGGTACCTAGGAAGGCAATTGCCATCGTTTCCACTAATAAATACGGAACGCCTTGTTTCGTAAAGGTAAGTAATAAATCCAAATCAGGATGTATAATACCCGTAAGGATCCCAGAAGCAATTTCCCAGCCACTTTCCTGGAAGTTTTCTAAATTAATCGCAGTAAATGACCACACAAATAAGATTAATATAATTGCGGTAACGACAATTATATACCTTCTATTAGTAGGTGATGCACTTAGTTGTTTTTCAATAGTATTCATCATGCCGTCCCTCCTTAGATTAACCTTTTCCTGAAGTGTTCACTGATTCTTTCAATGATAAAGACCGTAATAACAAGCATAAGTAGAATCATACCAACACTTGCATAATCACGCCAGCCTAACCCTTCATTTAACAATAATCCTATTCCGCCTGCACCAACATACCCTAGAATAGCAGCATAACGAACATTTCCTTCGAAGCAGAATAAGGATGTTGATAGATAATTGGGTAATACTTGTGGGAAGATGGCGTATCGGAAAGCTTGTACCCGATTCATCCCAAGTGACTCCATTGCCTCAAAAGCACCCATACTTACGTTTTCAATTTGCTCATAGAGAAGCTTACCGACGTATGCAATTGTAAAAATAAAAATAGCAATTGTACCAGCAAAAGTACCAAGACCAAAAATAAACGTAGCAATTAGAGCAGTCACTAGTGTCGGCATCGTTCTTAAAATACTTAAGAATACTTTTGTAGCCGCTACAATTACTTTACTTTTTACAACATTTGCAGATGCTAGATATGCAATCGGAATGGCAGCAAGTGAACCCAAAACCGATCCAAGTAGTGACATTTTAATCGTATCAAGTAATGGTTGCCATATATAAGGAGTGTAATCCCATTGAGGTGGAATCATATCTAAAATAATAACGAAAAATTCATCCCAACGATCAGCTAAAACCGTTAGACTAAATCCGGTAAATTTCACTGAAATATATGTTACGATGAGAAGTAGGACCAAAATAATCGGGGTGCGGGATCTTTTTTCCAATACAACCTTTCCATTAGGAAGAGCTATTTTTTTTGGAGGGAAAATTTTATCATACATATAGTCTACTCCCCTTTATCCTGTGACATAGTTTCCTTTTCCATTTGGCCTTTATAGATGTAATCCAGCACCTCTTCCGTTACATCCTGTGCTTTCCCATCATATACAACTTTTCCATCCCGAACACCGATAATTCGGTCTGCATATTCAAGTGCAATCTCCACATGGTGAATATTAATAATGACGGAAATATTCATATCCTGGTTAATCCGCTTAAAGTCATTCATCACTTGTTTGGCAGTTACAGGATCAAGGGAGGCAATTGGCTCATCAGCAAGAATAATATCAGGATTTTGAGCTACTGTACGAGCTAATGCCACACGCTGCTGCTGTCCACCCGACAATTGATCAACACGAACATATGCCTTATCAAGAATACCAACCTGATCTAACGCGCTAAGGGCTTTCTTCTTATGCTCCTTTGAAAATACTCCAGTTAACTTTCTCCAGAAAGGAAGCTCTGGAACAAAAGAAACAAGTACATTTTTTAATACGGAAGTTCTTGTAACTAAGTTAAAGGATTGGAAAATCATCCCAATGCGCTTACGAAACTTACGAACTTCACTACCCTTTAAGGAACTAACATCCACATCATCTACAATTAACTTTCCACCAGTTATATCATGCATACGATTAATACAGCGAATCAAGGTTGACTTACCAGCACCAGATAGGCCGATAATAGCCACAAATTCCCCTTGTTCAATTTTCAAATTGATATCTTCTAAAGCCTTTACATTGTTTCCATATGTTTTTTCAACATTGATAAATTCAATCATTATTGGTCTCCAATCTTGTCAAAAATGAGGATGTCCCAAAGGGTAAAGCTACCCTCTTAAGGGGCCAGACCTTGTTCGGAACAACCTCATTAAATTCATTACTTAACCGATTACTTTAGACTTCTTACAATTTCTTGTGCTTTTCTTTCGTTATCATAATCGGAATCTGTAGCTTCTTGATAGCCTTCGTGATTATAGATGGAAATAACTTCTTTTCCTTCATCTGTTTCTGCAATATTCATAAATGCTTTTTGAATTGCTTCTTTCAAGTCAGCGTCCATAATTTTAGAGTTATTACTTACACTGATTGTATCATTGTAAATACCAGGAGTTACCCCAATAACATTGGTATCATCCCAAATAGAGTTGTCACCATTCCAGCTATCTACATTATCACGTCTTGCATCAGCATATGTAACAACAACATCAATTTGTCCTGCTGCTAAACGGGCGAATGCACTACCGTATGAATCTGCTTGTACAACATTGTCAAGATCAGTAATTGTTTTATCATAGTTATCACTTAACCAAATTGCTGGATAAATATAACCAGCTGGTGATGACGATGACATGACAGCCCAATTAGCGCTGTTAATATCGTCCCAAGTTAATTCTTCCCCACTATTTACTTTCTCTGCTAATTCTTGTCCCTTTTTAGAAGGTCCAGCAATAACTAGAGAACGATAATAAGTTACCTGTTCATCTGATGCCTCAGTTGGTTTGTTATCGTTCCAATCCTTTGCATTATCAGAATCATTATTTAAACCTGCTCGAGTTGCAGTTAATACAACTTCTGCGCCATCGTCATATAATACATATGTTCCACCAGGGATAAGTCCAATATCAACCGTACCAGCAGAAAGACCTTCTCCAACCGCTTCATAGTTTGTTCCAACAGTAATATCTACATTTTCGACATCATAGCCAAGACCTGACAATTCCTCTTTTAAAAGCTCTTTTAATGGCTCAGTTGCTGTGATAATTTCTTCCGGTTCTCTGGAAGGTACAAAACCAACCGATAATTTTTCAATTACTTTGTTTCCATTATCTGATGCTGTATCGTTTGAGGATTTATCATCAGAGTTTCCACAGGCTGCAAGTACAGCAATGAACATTACCGCCATTAGCGACAACAAGACTTTTTTCATTATTATTTCCTCCTAGAAGTTTTATAAAAACCAACCCTTAAATTGTAGCGATGAAGTAATACAATAGTCAAGTGTATATTAGTTATTTTTCACTATCTTTACATACTTTTATTACTCCTATATTTTCCGTTAATTCCAACTTTTTTTGATTAAATTAGTGTTTTCACTAGACCTTTTTCTTATATCCAACCAAAAAGTAATCTAGCATACCTATAACATCCTCGGTTATGTCTAAATTTTATGCATAAAAAGAGCAATTTAATTTATTCTTTATCCCGTTCCCATCATTATCGTTCACTTCCAAGTAATCACGACATTTCTTATGGATAAAATAACGATAACCTATCTTGTATGCCCTTCAAAACTTCATCCGGAACTTCCCTGACCTTTATATCTTCCCCTAGGAAAAGTAACCAATTCATTATTTCCTCCATTTCATCATGATTATTAACATGGATAAAAGTTTTTAAAATAGCCGTAGTTTGGTAAGGATTGGTATAGGAGATAGAAACCTCCATAGGATGATATTTTTTAAACTGTGTAATAGCCTTTGGACCTAGCTCAAGGACAAGATTAAATACTTCTTCCTGATTTTTAAGTTTTTCTACAATCTTTTTCCTACTTAATCTTTTTCTTGTCTTGTAAGGTTTCACATCAATGAGATTATCCACGGAAAAAATTTGTTTTATTTCTTCCTTTAAGTGAAATCCTTCAATTAACCAAATACTCTTTTCACGATAAAGGTGTAATAGATAAATGGGATAGGACTTTATTCGCTTGTCTTCTTGGACTGTAATCCATAAATAGCTATCCAAAAGGATGTTTTGGATAAGTTGTTCTAACATGGGGTGGGGTAAATCTGACAAATCAAGTAAGTCGGGATTATTAGGATTGGTCCCTTCAAAAAGTAGGAGTTGATTCAATAGAACTAACGTCTCCTGCTGATTTTCGGAGAGTAGTCCCAGTAATTTCTCAGCTAAAGATTGACGACTTTTTAAATAGGGGAGCTGCTGATTTCTCGTAGCCATAAAAGCAATAAATAATGCTTTAATCTCGTTATCCGTAAAGCGAACAGTAGGTAGGATAGAATTATTCATAACAAAATAACCTCCATCCCTTCCAACTTCTGCTACAAGTGGCATTCCCATTGCTTCAATTTCTCTAATATCTCTAATCGCTGTTGATCGAGAGATATGAAATTCGCGCATGATTTCAGAAATGGTAAAGTGGGAGCGGTTATTAATATACCGCATGATCGTGTTTATCCGTTCAACTTTTTTCATTGGACCTCCTAAACAGTGTCACCTTTTGACATGATTAAAGGTTATTATAAACTTATCAAAAAAAAAATCAATTAATATTAGAAGGGATTGTTTGAACAATGGCAAATTACACATTAGAAGAAAAAGACAGTTTTACCGTATTGGGAATTGGAACAGAGCTTAAAAGCAACTACACAGATTTTGCTGGAATCAATAAGGAGAAGGCAGATTTTTGGCAAGGGGTCCATAAAGATGGAAGGCTTGATTTATTAAAATCTGTTGCAACAAATGACTATATTTTTGTCGTAAACGAAGCGGTTAATAACAAGATGATGCACTATGCTGGTGTTATGACGGAAGAAAACCTACCAGATGCATCAAGAATTATCCAATTCCCTAAAGGAGAGTACATCATTGTAAAAGGGGAAGGGAAAACAGCTGAAGAGTTAAGCAACACAGTTACTGGCATTGCATTTGGTGAAGTATTAGCAGAAGCAAATCACGTTGCCTATGTAGGTGGTCCAAATGCAGCGGTTGTGATGGGAGAGCGAAATGGCTTGGTATATGGAGAGATGTGGATTCCTGTTGTAAGAAAATAAATGGAGGGATGAAAATGTCCTATATTGTTGATTTCAAAAATGTGAGTACTATTGGTTTAGAATCCTCACCTGTAGCAGAAACGCTTGCTGGGTTACGAGCTAACGAGGCTCGTTATTTTATGAACAAATATAAGCATGAATTTACGGTTGTTCCTGCTAGTGAGAGCCAGGAAATCCTTGATTATGTGAATCAAGTTTTAAAAGTAGAACGTGATATTACCTTTGCGGCCAAACCATTAGAAACATCACTTTTCCAAGTAGAAAATATCAAATGGGCATACGTTTTTTATGAGAGTGGACTTGAGGTTAATGTTATGTATACGATTGATAATCCGAAGAAGCGTGCTGTTGGTTTCAAGCTTTCTGAGGGGATGGAAGTACCAAAAGAGTTGGAAGGAAAGTTTAAATTTGCTAGGCAGAAATCCAAACTTGCTGGAACGATTCGTGGCTCATTTTTTGTGATTAAAGGGGAATATTAAGCGTAAAGGCAAGATACCAAGTTAACATATATTTATTTAACATGTACTTTCTTCACAGAAAAAGAACTTGATGGAATAAATATTTAAATACGTAGCTATATTCTAGCAACCATTAGCACAGGGTGCTAAATTACAAAACAGCACTTCTCTGTGAAAGCAGGGGGTGCTTTTACTTTCTTACAGAAGCCTTTAGTTGTTTGCGTACTGTTAAATTTATTTAATATCAAGGGAATCCAGAAAACTCCAATTATAGTTTTGTTGTTGACTATAGAAACCGTCCATCAACACTTTATGAATAAAAGTGTTACAACTACTAAAATTGATGCCTCTTTGGGGATATGTAGTTCTTTGATTTAGATGGAAATCCATTTAGTTTGGTGAATGAAGCGGAAGGGTTCTCCTTTCTATTCAGAGCAGATAAGAAAAATACAGAAAAGCGATAGAACAGATGAATGGAGGTACATGAACGTTAATGTAAAGTGACTCCAACCTTTAATAGCAAATACATATATGATTTCGATAAAAAGGCTTTCCAGTCCCTCTCCCATTCGTGTATGATGAAAAGGAATAAAAGATTATTTTTTCTAGGAAATGATTATATGAAAAAAACTATCCTTCTAGTTACTACTGTCATTGTCACTTTAATTGCTTTAAATCTAGTCCATATTGAACAGGAAGATTCTAATTTTATATACGTATCCATAACAGGAAACGATCAAAATGATGGTTCAAAAACAAAACCATTTCGCACAATCAAAAAAGCAGCTTCTAAAGCTGAAGCAGGGTCCACCGTGTTAATTCGAGAGGGAACCTATTATGAAGAGCTCCTTGTGAAACATAGCGGTACAAAATCAAATCCTATTATTTTTCAGGCCTATCAAAACGAAAAGGTAATCCTCAGTGGGAAGTAGCTAAAGGATGTCGAAGGAGATACATCCCTAGTTAAAATAACAGATAAGAATTATATTACCATTGATGGATTAACTATAAGGGATTTAACAACTGATTTGGAAGATGAAACGGTAATGGGTATTTGGATTTGGAAAGAGAAAGAATATACATCTTTTCCAGAGTACAAAATCGTTTCAAAAAGTGACGATAAATCAAGTTATATCGATCCAAAATATAAAAATGAAACCAAATTTGATTTTCAACTGAAAAAGGATTCTCCTGTCATAAAAGTTGTTGAATAACATTTCTTCATTCGGATACTGCAAATGGTTTTCTTTACCTAGTCGCATACGAATCAAATTTTATTACCCCGTTGAATTAGTCATAGATGGGGCACCATCTGAATTTGATGAGGACTACTGAGATCGTTTAATGTCTGTTGATCTAAAAGGTGCAGCTCTTTGCATGAAATATGAATTACAACAAATGAAAAGACAGGGCCAAGGTGGCTGCTCTATTGTTAATATTTCTTCTGTTAGTGGATACCGTCCACAACCAAATAACATTGCCTATGTTGCTGCGAAGCATGGTGTTGTCGGTATGACGAAAGTAGCAGCACTAGAAAATGGACCAGAAAACATTCGTGTAAACTCTGTTGCACCTGGTGCAATTGATACACCAATGTTACGCGGTGCTTTAGAACAATTCTGATTTACAGAAGAAGAGTATGCACCACAATTGAGCCTACTAAATCGTTTCGGTCAAGCAGATGAAATTGCTCAAAATGGCAAAGAAGATAGAAGAATTATTCATCGCAGAATATGACTACCAATTAAGTAAGGGCACCACCCTTGATCCAAAATGTATACATATATAGAGCCCACGGGGTGGCAGGCCTAATTATTCGCTGGATTGAAGAAGACTTTCACGAGGAGCCAGCATATATGTCGAGGCAAATCATTGAATTGATAGTAACTGCTACGGAAGGATTTTATGTGAAAATCTAGCGGTAGAAGCCATGGGGACAGGTACCTCGGCTTTAGGCCGAGGTACCTGTCCCCATGGCTCTTTTTGATTAGAAAAAGTTATGGATGGGGCTCGTTTTTAGATTATTGGTGCTGCTTGTTTTGGTTTATCAAAAATCCCTCCAAATTTGGAGATTGATTATATTTAAGAGCCGCTTTCTTATCCTTTTCGATAATCGCTGATGTTAAATCAATATTATTTAGACTAGCGATAGCAACAGTATAATGAATCACATCAACTAGTTCCTCTTCAAGGGATATATGATCCACTTTTGTTTTTCTTCCTTCCAATTGGTTAAGAACCTCTGCTACCTCACCAACTTCTTCTACTAACTTCATAAATAAGGCAGAAGAAGTACGCCCTTCTTTATATTTTAAAGACAAGTAACGTTGTAATTCTTCAAATGTTAGTTGATTCATAAATAATTCTCCTCTTAGTCCATTTTAATAGTTATACATTCGATAAAAGGAGTTCAAAATCCTTTAATATCACTTAAATTCATCCGGTTTCTAAAGTGATAAATTTCATTTTCCTACAAATACTAAAATAAAGGAGGGAAAGTCCTTTGAAAAAGCTACCAGGTGCTGGAGAAAAAATTGAAGAAGTTGCAGAAACATTAATTAAAAAAGGAATTCCTGACAGAACCGCAGCATTTGCCGCCTCCATGGGATACCTAAGGGAAATGAGAAAAAAGAAATAATTATTGCACAGGACAAAGCCGCGGGGACAGGTTCCTTGGCTCTTAAAAAAGAGCCAAGGAACCTGTCCCCATGGCATTTAAGCTCGTTTTGGCATTATTACATATCCCATTGCTTTCCGCATTTTTAGAACTTTTATTAGTTGGTCTTGAAGAGCTGCGCTACAAGTCACCTCGATAATTACCTCACTCTTACGTTTTGCTACTATGTTTAATTTCTTTTTATTAATGACAACTTCGATAATTAACCCCAACAGGAAACCTCCGACTAAGCCTAATAATCCCCAAATTATTGGGCCCCAATGCCAAATGAATCCATATATAGTTCCCAGTACCGAAAAGATTGTTGCACTCATCATCGCTCCGTCGAGAACGCTTCCGCCATCGACACGATGAATAGTATCATTAATATGTGTTTGAGAATCAAGATTTTCCACCGGCAATGCCACGATATTTTGTGCTGGCACACCCAACTTCTCTATATCATGAATGACCATCTCCACAAAGAGTGAATGATCAAATGTAGCTATTATTTTCGTTGAATCATCTTCCATGTTGATTTGCTGTGTCAAGTTTTCATCCCTCACCCTAAGAAACCGTATTTGCTCAATATCAAACAGTATATTGCTTTCCGTTACCGATACATAAGCTTGATAGATGGCAAAAGCAAGCATGGAAGGTAAAAATAGAAACCACTGCCATTCCACAATTTCAAGTGCCTTATCAAAATCCCCAAGGAATGAATAAAGCCAGGCACGAATAGCTACAGCCTTATAACAAACAAATATCCACCAAGCTAAAATAAACGTTCCAACAACCGTACTACCACCATATAACTGACCCAATCCGGGTGTGAAGAAGGACCAGAATAAACCTAGCAATGGCTTTTTCTTTTCAAGGATGACAACATCAAAAAAGCTAACATCTGAAGGAGTAACAGGTGCATCTTCTATTTCAGATAGAATATGGCATTTCTTTATCTCAACTGCACAACGATAACTGTCCCAAATACTGTACACATACACAGCCAAATAAAGTAAAACCCAATCCTGGTTCAATATAGCCTGTGCCTCCTCGAATCTGCCATGAAAGGATAAGGCAATTGCCATATTTAGATGGGATAGATTATTTATCACTAGTTCCCATATTATTAGAATTAAACCATGTAGATATTTTCCCAAAAACATGTGCCCAAATCCTGGAAATGCAGCTGACCACCAAGCCGCAATCCAAGGTGGACGGGGGTATACTGAGTTGGTTCCCCAAACAGATATTTTACCTTTAGAATAACGTGGTTTTATATTACCGGACTCAAAATTTTGATGAGGCATAGGAAATATTCTCCTTTTACTAAAACCTTTTCATAATTTGAACAATATTTACCAATGTTATTCATTGAATCCAAAGGTTTAAGAGAAATGAACTTCTAATCATGGTTTTCTCTTAATGAACTTATTATACCTATTGACTCTGACCATCTCTCACCCTAAAAAGCCTCAAGAAAGTGTTAATGAGTTGCACCATTTCTTAAACAAAATAGCGAACAACTCCCTTGAGGCATTCTAAGGAGGCAGGCATTTGTACGTCGATGATGAGTGATTCACGAAAAGCATCCCTTTTCGCATAGGAAATAACACTAGAATTACTTCCTATTCATAAGTAATACCGTAGATAGGTTTAGAAGTTTTAGTTAATTATGTTAAAATAAACATATTATATTGAGAATATTCAGTTCCTAAACTAGTAGGTTTGTGGAAAAAGAAGTATAAGAAACGGCTGTCTATGGCCTATTTTTAAAATACCATTCTAATATTTTCTTTTGAGGGAATATGTTTGTAATTAACTAATTTAAGCTTGTGAGAGGCTCGCTTACAAATGTAAGTGTATCGCCGCCAATCGTGTTATGTGCACCTATAAATGCATTAAGTTGAATTGTGATTTCAAGATCAAATGCATTTTTCATTTCATCTAAACTATAAGATACTTCATTAACGCGGAGGAAGAATTGAATAAGATTGGAAGCCTTTTATTTGGAGAAAGCTTAGGTAATACAGGGTGATGAGTGATTTAAAACTGCTCTTAATAAAACTACTTATTATTATTGTTACTTACTTTTTTAGCTATCTTTGCGATTAGTGCTATTTTTCCTAATTTAAATGACATAATAGGAAAATTTATTATACCAGGCGTATCTATTGTGGTTAGTTTAGCTGTGTCAGAGTTCATTTTGAGCAAAATAAAGCTGAAAGACAGTTAAGATTAGAAAACTTCAATCAAAGCATATAGTAAGAAGGTAATCAAAAGTAGGTTTTCTGATCTTACTGGCAGAAATGTTTAAGGGTCAACTTTTAATTTTTATCAAATAAGACTCATAAATTGACAAAATAAGGTAGGGAGTTCATTGTATTTTCCATCTAAGAAGGATACTTGGTTAGCTATAATAGTTTGGGGATTAACATTTTTAATAGGCTGGCAGATGATAATTTACAATAGTGTAATAGGGTATATTATAAGCTCGCTAATAATAGGGATGCTTTTATGGTTATGGTTTGGAACTGGCTACAAAATTGAAGAAGGACGTATTAAAATTAAATATGGGCCATTTAGTAGCATTGTAAAGATTGATCAAATAACAAGAATGAAAGCAACAAAAAGTCCTTTGTCAGCACCTGCACTTTCTATTGATAGAATAGAGATTCTTCACGGTAAATATAATTCAGCGATTATTTCTCCCAAAGATGTAGACAATTTTATTAAAATTTTATTAACCAAAAATCAAGATATTCAAATTGAAAATGACCTTATTAATAATCAGAGTGATTAAAATCAAACTATTCCAGATTCGTGAAGATTGTAGCGTAAATGCATTCTCAATTTAATTACGGGTGCAATAGTAAAAAACAGAGATCGTCATCATTACTACTTCCTATTTACCTCTATTTCACTAATGGCGCAGATTAGTGATACAACAAAAGGATGATGAATTTTAATAAAAAGGTGGATGGAGATGAAGGTTACTTTAAATAAAGAAGCTTTTAAAGATATTACCTTATATACCGAAAATGTAAGAAAAGATATGCTTGCTTCAGGTTCTGCATTGATTGTTATAAAAGATAATAAACTAGTACACGAATGGTATTCGGGTACTCATCATTTTGAGCAAGGGGCAAAAGAGATAGATCAAAATTCAAGATTCAATGTTTATTCGGTTAGAGTTACTTATGTTGGATTCGCAATTGCAATAGCTATTTATGAAGGTTTATTGGATTTGGATGTTAAATTAAGTGACTATTTATCTGAATATGATAAAGAGGTTCTTGGAGATACAACAATTAGACATTTATTAACAAGGTGTACTGGTCTAAGATTTAAAAATGATAACGTCTGCCGTACATTTGATTTAGGTACTGATATTGAGGGAAAGAGACCAGAAATACTAGCAAAAATCTTATACAAAGCAACTGGCAAAACAGTAAATGAAATCCTTACTAATAGAGTGTTTAAGCCTTTGAATTGGAGAAACACTGGATGGGTAACTGAGGGGAATAACAATTTAGTCTGTGATATAGATTTATCTAAAGATTATCCTACATTAAGAATTGGTTCAAATATGGGAGATGAAAGAAATTTATATTTAAGTGCTAGAGAATTAGCATTTTGGGGGAATTTACATTTAAACAAAGGGGTATTTGAAGGTAGTTCAATACTTCCACAAGAGATTTTTGAACTTATTACTTCGATTCAAAGCCCCAATTCCTTACCCCGTCATCTTCCAAGGTTTGGATTTCTATGGTGGGTAAAGGATAGTGGCGTATCTGTTGATTACAATGAATTAGGTTCAAATTTACCAGTTGGATCCTATCAAATACTTGGGGCTTCTGGATGTTCTTGCACTGTCATTCCAGAATACAATGCAGTAGCTGTTAGAATGTTCAATAGCGTTAATGCGTACGAGAACGTAGGTTTTGATTATATAAAGGATATTCAAATGTTTGGAAACCTGGTGATTTCAAGTTTGAAAAATTTATAGTTAGTGTTAAATAAAGTAGCCAGTTTATGGAATTCTTTATTCTGCTAAGGGATTCTTTAGTAGAACAAGGAGATCTTCCATACGTTTGGTATTTTCTCAATAAAAAGAGGTTATAGATATGCGAGATAGAGGATCGGTAGTAATAATCGAAAATGGAAAGGTTGGACTAATTCAAAGAACTAAAAATGGCTCCATTTATTATGTATTTCCTGGTGGCGGAATAGAAAAAGGGGAAACACCGGAAGAAGGAGCTAAAAGGGAAGCACTCGAGGAATTGGGAGTAGAAGTAAAGGTCAATGAGTGTATAGAAGAAGTTGAATATAACGGAACTCAATACTTTTTCTTATCTGAAATCGTAAAAGGTACATTCGGGTCTGGACAAGGTGAAGAGTACACAAACCTAGAAAGAAATAGAGGTACTTATTTGCCCATTTGGGTAGATGTAAAAAGGTTATCTTCTATTAATATTATTCCAAAAGAAGTTGCATTAAAAGTTCAATCCTTATTCAAGTAATGCCCCAATAGTTATACAAAGTGAGACAATTGTCCTTGCCGTTTTTGGTTAAACAGTTTCATTTTAATGTTGGAATAGTATTTAATTGACATTATTAATCTAATATGGCGGTAGATAATTTGATTGTTATAGTAGAGTTTTACATACGAAAGCAGCATCTCCCCACTTATAGGGGAGTGCTGTTTGATTATACAATCACCTAAGAAGATGGCATTTCAAAAGGTGCTTCTGGTTTATACATTAGTTATTTTCTTCAACCATTCCTTCTTCTGGTGGTTCCATGCCTTCATTTTGCTCAGAAGATGATCCTACTATGCTCTTCTTCACGATACTGTCCCGTACTTTGACTCCTTGCTGTCCACCCGCTTCATCATTATCATTTCCAGCAATACCACTTCTTCCATTTCCATCTGCAAAATCTGATTGATCATTTCTTGATTTACTATGATCAATCGCATTTTGCCCACCTTGGTTCGCGTTCGTCCCGACATTCCTATTTATTTGTCCGCCCCCTTCAGCTCTTTGTTCTACATGGATTTCTTTGTTACCAATATTAATGACGAAAGAAATATTAATATCAATGTTAGTGCCATCACATTCACACTTCTTTGTTACTACTTCTACCTGCTCATCGCGGTGTTTTGGCCCTTTTTCACCCTTTTTTCCTTTCCCTGGCATATCTATTCCCTCCTTTCATCTACGATACTATCAATATATTTATTGATACTAGATTGTGTGTGGACAGGTTAGATAGTTAAGTAGTTTGTTTTTAAATATAAAAGATGTCACTCTCAATCTTGCTTTTTCATATTGGACATCTAATTTCATTGGGAAACCTGATGAAATTCACCATTTGCTAGGCCAAATCTAATATTTGCACCCGAGACTACTATAAGAACATGGAGGAAACGTCAACTACGGTGAAGCATACATATACAAAAAATGATGAGACAACCCTCTATTCCTAGAGTTTCATCTCATCATTCTATTCTAATTACTTATTATCAATCGTAAATTTCCCAACAGCATCACTCAGATCATCAATTAATCTTGCAAGTTGTATTGCATGCTGAGCTACTTCATTTATGGAAGAAGCTTGTTCTTCCATTGTCGCTGCAATTTCTTCCGATGATGCAGATGTTTCTTGGGATACTGCTGCAATTCCTTCTATCATGTTAACAACGATATCTTTTTGTGCCGTAATTCTATTTATACTTACGGTTTCACCTTCAATAGATGACACCATTTTATTTAATGCTTTAGTTAATTCATTGATAGCGGTGCGAACCGTTGTTACGGCAACTTTTTGGTTTTTACTAATATCATTTGTTTCATTCATTACCTCAACTAACATCGTTGTGTCAGCCAACACGCTATTGATGGTATTTTGAATATCCTGTGTTGCATTTTTAGATTCTTCTGCTAAACTCTTCACCTCATTTGCCACAACAGCAAAACCTTTTCCATGTTCTCCTGCTCTTGCAGCTTCAATGGATGCATTAAGTGATAATAGATTAGTTTGGTCAGCTATTTGCGCAATAGCACTGGTAACAACTGAAATGGATTTTGATTTTTCATTTAGCTGTGTAATCATGTCAGTTACTTTTTCAAATGCCAACTCTAGATTTTGATACGATTCTTCTAGGTTTCGAACTTGATGATTTCCCTGACCTAGTTGTTCAGAAGCTTCTTCCACATCCAATTGGATAGTAGATGATTGTTGTAATAACCCCTCTATTTCATTACTTAGCTGATGAACAGCACTTGAACCTTTTTCAATTTCTTCTGATTGATTTTCAGCACCATAAGCTATTTCCTCAATAGACTTAGAAACCTCAGCTATTGCTGAATTGTTCTCATTAGAAATTTCTGTCAAACCATTGGATGCATGATTGATAGAGTGTACATTTTCATCAACCTTTTTAATTAAACCTCTTATATTATGGAGCATCTTATTATAACTTTTTGCAAGTTGTCCAATTTCATCATGAGAGTCAACCACAAATTCAGATACCAAATCTCCTTCTGCAGTCTTTTCGAGCGTTCGTTGGAAATTGTTTATTACCTTTTTTAATTTTCCTGCAAGGAATACGGCACATAAGACTCCGACAAATAATCCTAGCAATATATATAAGATTGAATTTTTTATAAACTTATTCATGTTAGATTCAAGTATTTCATTCGGAATTAGGGAAATGACTTTCCAACTTAGTTCGGGAATAGTTCTTATTTGCCCAGAGTATTCCTTTCCTTCCCAAGTTAATCCTTGTTCCATAACAGAATCCGATGTATAAAGATCCTCCACCCAATTGAAATGGCTAAATTCCTTTTTATCATTAATTAAATCGGTTACGCCTTCCGTTAAACCACTCTGTGCTGGATTCATATTTTTTCCATCTGCATTCTTCATAAAGGAAGTAACAATAATTCCTTTAGCATCTAGAACAACTAGTTTACTATTGGATTGACTTTCAATCAGTTCTCTTGTCTTTCCTATAGTCGAAAGGTCAATATCATAACCTAATGCACCAATCATTTCACCATTGGAAATAATCGGAGTAACAATGGATGTCATAATAGTTTTATTGATTTTATCCTCATAAACATCCATCCATTTTGTTTTTGGGTCGTTTTTAAGTTGATTATAAGTTTGGGTATCACGTACATCTGAAGCAAAATCCGCATAAGGGGAAATGTGTAATTTTCCAGTTTGGAAATCCATGAAATAAACTGAGATTAATGTATCATTTCCTTGTTGTACAGTTTGAAGCGATTTTTCAATTGTTGGAATCGCATCCTCTTCATTAATCTCTGATGTTACTAAACTTGCTAACTGTTCAATAGAAGTCTTGTAGTTATTTAGACTTAAGCTCACCTGCTCCACAGCATTGTGGGAATTAACAGTTACGGACACTTCATTATTTTTTTCGAGAATGCCACGAACGACAAAATAGTTAAAAGCACTAAAACATAAAACCACAAGTAAAAAAGAAATACACATAAAAAGTATCCATTTTGTTCGAATGGATAAACGACTAAATCTAATCTTTGAATTATTTATCATTTTACTTACCTCATTTTTTCTTTGGTGTATATGGGGGTAGAACCCCAACAATATTATGACAAATAATAGATTAGCAAATTTCAGAAAAAAAATAAAGAAAACTTTATTTTATCCATAAAGAAACTAATAAACTGGCTGGATTTGATAAAACTATCTTGCCTCGAATGTGTATAGTTACTACATTTAACATAACTCTCCAGTTAATTGATAATTATGAATCTTATGTTATCATATTAATAGAAGTAATTTCTTATTTATTTGAAAGAGAATGACTCGCTAAAAAAGAGGTATTCGTTGTAGTTCGTAGAGAAATAACAAAATACAAATAATGATTAGGAGGTGATGATATGCCTTTTTGGATATTGCTGCTTATCATTTTTGGGGTATTATTAATTATTGGTCTTGTATTTGATTGGATAGCAAAGAGAAGGAAAATAAAAACAAATTTTCAAGAGGGCGCAAAAAGTGCAAGCGTGTCAGAGAGGATTTATACAGAAAAAGCCTTGGATGAAGTAAGGCATAAAATAGGTGACGACTTTCCTTTAAGCTAGCTTCCTTCCCTTCCATGTCCATAGTGCAGTAGAAAAATGAGTATCAAACCATGCTATAATTTGATACTCATTTTTATTTTTAATACGGAACTACTTAAGTTCATACTTCCCTTTGACTGTTATTTGTAAATTATTTATTACGTTGCTTTTCATTGATAGATTGGGATTTAATAAAAACATTTCTGCCTTTGCCATCTTATTTACTTTTGACCTTGAAATATTCAGTATTTCTGCTATCAATCTATCTACTCTAAGTCCAAAATCATATTTACAGCAAATTCTAATTGTCACTTCATTCAAATTGGAATCAGACTTTTCCTTTCTTAACTCATAATTAATATCATTATTCACAGCATCACATAGTCTTCTTAATTTATTGATTTGAAAAGCATGATTCCAAATGGTCTCTTTATCATTATTCATAAACTTTTGATGTAATAATGGATCCAATCGATTTACATGTACTCTTGTTAAAATAGGGCAATTCCAAGTACCCTCACAATGTACACACTTATAAATAAGCCAAACATCAACTACTTTCTGATTGGCATTCACCCTGAATCTTTCACTACAAAAGTATTCTGAGCTTCGCTTACAGTTCCTACAATTCCTTATTACATTAGGTGTTTCTTGAGCAATAATTTCATAAGTAACTTCATGATTTAAATAACTCATAACCCGCTCCTCCAATTTATCCAGAGGAACGCCAATAATAGCTGTATGGAGAACAATTTCCCATAAAAAAAGCAGAATACCTTATAGGTATCCCGCTTGGAATTAAAAACAGATTATCCCGCGTTCCCTGTAATGGCTAAAAATAGGCACACTTCTCCCATCGTCTGAACATATTGTTCAAAAAGAAATGTACTATTTAATTGCTTAACCATTACAAGTATGCTGGCAAATCTAATTCCACCTTCCGTATTTCTCCTAGTTAGAATTATACAATAATTATATTCAATGTCAATGACCACAACAGCCCAACCTTAATTATCTATTATACTTGATGTTTAAAAGTAAACCTGCGACCCAGGTATAGTTACACTAAATAAGTTAAATTAATAACTCACCGATTTAAGCCTCAACAGATTTTAATTTTTGTGAGATAAATCACAATGTATTATCCTTGTGAATGCTATCATTATTAGTGAGGTTAGATAATGACCACATAAGATTAATAGGAGTTTTCTAACTAACATTAGTGCTATCATTATCTTCTTATTAAGAGAGATTACATGAAGGAGAGATAAAAGTGTCTAAAGGTAAATTGTCAGAATTAATTAGTCCTGAAGCAGTGATTAATTTTGAAACTGGTGCAATTAAAGCAAGCACTTTGGATTCCATTATTAATCTTTTGCCATTTGAAATGGGTTTTTGCGATGCAAATGATATTTTCCGTTGGTATTCAAATAATCCAAACCGCGTACATGGTCGTCGTAAAGAAGCAATTGGTCGCCATGTGCTTGAGCTTCACCCTAAGGTGGCTCAACACGTTGAAAAGTTGCTGAATGATTTTCATTCAGGAGCACGCGATGAATGGGAGTTTTGGTTCCCAAAACGATCTGGAGAGTCCGGTCAAATTTACCAAAAATTCATGGCAGTCCGTGATGAAGAGGGTAAATATCTTGGATGTATGGATGTGACCGTTAATATCAACCTTTTCCAAGGAAAAGATGGGAAACGCACCCCTGAAACCATTGACGAATTTTTGGCCTTTAATCCTAAATAAAAAATATACTTAATCCCCCAATCAATGAGTTTTCTTTATAGATGCTTGTATAATGGCCCAATAAAAAATACCCCTTCTTTTGAAAAGAAGGGGTAAAGTTGTTCTCCATCATGATGAAAAACGTTATGAAAAGATAGTCCATGTATCCATTACATGTAGGTTCTATCTAGCATAGGTTTCTTTTATGATTAAAACACTAAATGCTCCTACAACAAGGAAAATACCTGAAACTAAAATCATGACCGGCATCGATGAACCTAATGCAGGGAATAAAATAAAGCTTAAACAAGAGGCAATAATTTGTGGCAAGCAAATACTACCATTAAATAGCCCTAAATAGGTACCCTTCCACCAGATAAGGCATTTGTTAGCATGGTGAATGGGAATGTCATCATAGCAGCCCACGCAATACCAATTAAGATGAATGAAACAACTAATGCAAATTGATTGTATATGAAAAATACGGATCCGAAACCAATACCACCTAATATTAAACTAAGGGCATACCAGACTTTTCGTTTGTCATTTGGCACGCGTGAAAGTACAAGTGACCAAAGCACCGCCGCTACAGATTGCACAGCGGAAAGGATACCAAACCAGTTACCAGCTGCTTGATATGCTGCACTTGATGGTTCAGCTGTTTGCCAAACATTTGCCGCAACTGCACCTGTGCCATATGTCCATAAATACTGAAACCCCATCCAGCAAAACATTTGTACCAAGGATACGGTCCAAAATACCTTTGGTGCATTACGTAACAATCTAATTACACTTACCTTTTCCTTTTTCCCTTCAGTCGTAATCCCATGATAAGCAGCATACTCAGCTGGCGAGTACTCTTTTACTTTAAATACGGTAAAAAGACTACAAATGATTAAGATAACAGCTCCCGCATAAAAGGAGATAACTACTGATTGTGGTACAACACCCTCTGGTGCACTATTTGAAACACCAAGTATTGTTAGAAGAAAAGGAAAAATACAAGCTAACACGGCACCACTATTAGAAAGAAAGCTTTGTATAGAATATGCAAACCCCTTTTGTTCTTCATTAACCATGTCTCCTACCATCATTTTAAATGGTTGCATGGCAACATTCGATGAAACATCCATAAACAAAATTGTTACTGCTCCAAAAGTAAGAGCGACTATTGGGCCAAAACCAAAACTACCCGCATTCGGCAACAAACACATCACTATGACTGCTACTATGGCCCCAACAAGTAAGTAAGGAATACGTCGCCCAAGTTTAGGTATCCAAGTTCGGTCCGAAAAGTATCCAACTAGGGGTTGAACAATTAAACCCGCTAGTGGCGGTAATATAAAGAAGAATCCTAATGTATGAGGATCGGCACCAATCGTTTGAAAGATACGTCCCATATTTGAACTTTGTAAGGAAAAAGCCATTTGTACACCTAAGAAGCCAAAACTTATCATCCAAATCATATTTACTGGAAGTGTAGGTAACTGCTTTTTAACTACTACCTCACTATTTGTTTCACGCTGTTCCACTATCATAATATCCTCCTAAAATAACTCTATAGGTTCTCTACTGTTTTTTTATTTTCAACAAATAATGCAATCGTTTGCATTAAATTCGATGGTAAAGGCTTTCAATCACCCAAATGAATAGAACTATGTAATATTCAGTATTATCAAGACTTTCAAATAAGAAAAACTACCAATAAGAAACTACAACAATACGAACATCTTATATGAAATTATAGTTTATTATAGTATTTTTCCGCTATCTATGCAATCGTTTGCACTTTTAATGAAGATAAAGCCATGGGGACAGGTACCTCGGCAGGGCCGAGGTACCTGTCCCCATGGCTTTCGTGTTATTCGAGGAACTTCTGCATATCCTCATCTAAATAAACCCAGCCTTTCCAGCCAATATGAATCGTGTCGCGCATAAAATAAGGATCGTATTCATGGTCGGAATAATCGGCGTAGGTAAAGCCGCTATCATTAATCTGCTTCTTTATACGAGTATAGTAATCTTGGCGTCCTTCTTCTGGGAATCCTGTGTAGTCATAATACGCTCCATTCACAGGAATAATAACAAAAAGCGGTTCCGCATCAGATTCCTTAAGAATATCAAGCATCAATTGGAAATCCTCGTATTCAAGCGATTCTGCATAGGAATGATCTTTATTCTTTCCTTCCATTCTCTTGATGTAGTCTTTCCGATACTTATACACGTTGTCATCTATATAAAATTGGGAATGCTGTGTTCGTTTCTCACCATAAGCATCAGCCTTTGCCCTTAGTTCCTCCCATGTCTTGTCCTTCACTTCATCTGACTGATGACGATTAGTTGGTTTATCTTTCAGAATCGTGTAGTACAGATCCTTCTTCTTAAGAATGGATATGTAAGCCTCTGAAGGAACTGATAAAATATTAAACAAAGCCTTCTTGTCATTCAGATACGCATCGTAAAGCTGATAAAGCATCGTGTCATTCTTGACCGAATCATATGTTATCAGGCGTTGCATCAATTTTCGTTTCACCTGCTCATCCACTTTCTTATTGAAAGGAAGCTGGTACGCTTGTAGTGCAGAATAGTTTGGTGCAAAGTGCTGCTCGTCTGTACCATGCTTTACAAACCATTGTGGCGATACAATAATAACCATTTTCTTGTTCTTCAATTGATCGGCATGCATAGCAAAGTTTAAATTATGAATAATCGAAGTCATTCCGCCTTTTCCGATTAAATAAGGTGTAAAAGCAGCATCATTCGTTTCGAAAAAATTCGATGGATGGAACGGGTCCCAACGCGATAATTCAGAAGAACCATAGATTGGAACATACGTAGAACTTTTAAGCATTTCCCCTTGCAAATAAGTTCCTTGGAACATCGTTGGCTCCAAACTTATAGCCGATTCCTCTAAACGGTCTGCTGGAACTAACTTAGCCAGCCATGATACGGGTACAAATACGACCCCAGCAAACAGAACCAATGCTAGAATGATTGGTCCGAACAAATACTTCTTCTTCATTATTTCAGCTCATTCAGACGTTCAACGATAGCATTTGGTGTATTCCAAGTATCTCGATCGAACTCTGTAATTGGTACATTAATATCAAGCTGCTCCTCGAATTGAACAAGTAATTCCACTGTAGCAAACGAATCAATTAATCCTGCTTCAAATATATCCAAATCATGCTCTTCTTTCACAACATCATCTTCACAAACTTCTGCAATAACTTGTAATACTTTCTCTTTAAAATCCATTATTATATTCCCCTTTTATTGAAATGGTCTGCCCGAAAACAGATAAAAACCGAAACATACGACATGGAAAGTGATAACGATAGACACTATTGTCATTGTTCTTCCTGTTGGCCAGCGTTTATGCTTTTTATTCCAGGTCTCGAAGAAGTTAAATCCTACCATCATCAAAGCATGATATGCTCCATAAAGGATGTACTGAATCGCCAATCCATGCCATACCCCCATTAACAAGAACAACAGGATATAACCTAAATTCGAAACGAGCATTTTGTTCTGTATCCACTTTTTCTTCTTCATCAGAAATACGAAACGCATGAACACATAATCACGGAACCAGAACGACAGTGACATATGCCATCGGTTCCAGAAATCCTTGATGTTGCGGCTGATGAACGGCTTATTAAAGTTCTCCGGTGACCGGATACCCATGATATAACTGACTCCAACCGCAAACGCAGTATAACCGGCAAAGTCAAAGAATAAGTACAAGCTATAGCTGTACATATACAACAGATTATTGGTAAACTCACCATCTGCTATATAATCAAGATTCATAATGAAATACGTATTAATGCTGTAGCCAATGATAAATTTATACAAAAAACCAACAAATATTTTATTAATCCCTTTATAAAGCAGTTCCTTGTACTCTTCCGGTGCCCAACGCTTTTCTTCATCCTTTTGGAACCTTCGGAAGCGATCAATCGGACCTGATGAAATGGTCGGGTAAAATAGCATAAAATTGACAAGCTGAAAAATCGAGAGCTGCTCCTTGATCAATCCATCTCTTGTTTCAATAATGATTTGGACCGCTCGGAATGTCAGATAGGAGATACCTAGAAAACTTGCCCAGTTATCTACTGCCAAAATTGGCAAAACCTTGGATAAAATCAAAGGCAGGATTGATAGAAAACTAATGATATAGAATACAAGACTACTATTCTTTACCTGTCGATAACTAATATAACCTTTGACCAGTACAACCTGAAGGATGGTGAATGCTACTAACGAGAAAAAGCCTTCTTTCCCACCTGAAAATATAATAGCCAATACAACAATAGATACAAATGCATTATAATAACGCAGGCGCTTACCCATTATGCCGAGAATCATCGTCGGCAGTAGTAAAATACCTAGAATGATAAAGAAAAGAAAGGAGCTATATGGGGTCATACGAATACCTCTTCCTTCATTTTCTTACGGTCTACTTTCCCATTCATCGTCATTGGAATTGCAGTATGATACGTGAACTTACGCGGAATCATATATGCTGGCAATCGCAAAGCAAGATCTTTTCGAATAGCAGCGGTTAGTTTGTATTCCTTCTCAAAGTTATGATCCGCTGGTACTACTGCCGCAATCAAGTATTCAATTTCCTCGTTTGGTGCATAAGGGATAATAATTGCAGCCTTAGTATAATCAGACTGATTAAGATGGAACTCAATCTCTTCCAGCTCCATCCGGTAGCCATGTAGCTTGATTTGATAATCGAGTCTACCCTGGCAGTACACCAAATCATCCTGAATAAAGCCGGCATCTCCGGTACGATAGGTGTCCATTTCGTTTAAAGTACCAAATGCACTTTCTGTTAGCAACGGTTCGCCCAGATAACCTTTTGACACACTTGGCCCCGCAAGGATAAGCTCCCCTTTTTCACCTTCAGGTAGCGGATTTCCTAATTCATCCATAACGAAAATACACATATCAGATTTCGGATATCCCACAGGAAGCGCCTTCCCTTTCGCAAGCAAGTCTCCCGTAATTTCAATAGACGTCACAGCAACTGTAGCTTCTGTAGGCCCGTAGGTATTAAAAACTCTAGCCCTTGGAAAACGTTCTTTCAGCTCTTTAGCCACAGCTAATGGTAGTACTTCGCCACAGAAAAGGAATACCTCAAGCTCCGGAAGCATTGTTTGATTAAAGTCAGGATTTGGAAAACACATTTGCACGAAAGATGGTGTCGATGTCCATATTTGCAATGCAGAACGACTCAGGTTTTCAAACAAAAGCTTTGGTTTATTGATTACTTCTTTCTCCAATGCATGAATTGTCCCCCCGCTTTGTAGAGCTGGGTAAAAGTCCATGACAGACAAATCGAATGAAAAAGGCGCTTGATTCAAGAACACCTTTCCTTGACCTAAGGGAAAGTCACTCGTCATCCAATCGGTAAAAGATTGCAGATTTGCTCCAGTTATTTGCACACCTTTTGGATTTCCAGTACTTCCAGAAGTATAAATGATATAAAAGACTTCATCAGGCTTAATCCATAATTCATTACCAATTGGCTCTTCTTCTTCCAACTGGAGTGCTAGCGAGTGCAGAACAGGAACATTATCAACATCCAGCATGTTATCTGTTGTATTAATTACCAATCCTGCACCAGACTTTTCAATGATAAGACGAACTCGTTCCATTGGGATGGATGTATCTACCGGTATATAAGGGAGGCCGACCTGTACACAGGCAAGGAAAGATACCGGCATATCAACTCCCATATGACCATACACAACCACTGGTGTCTGTCGTTCAACCTTAATAGCTTGTAATAAACTTGCTAACCGCCTCGATCTGTCCCAAAGCTTTCTATAGTTCAGCGCCTTGCCCTCTGTACGAAATGCTATCTGTTCCGGGTTCATATCTGCATGCTGTGCAATATGTGTTAAAAGTTTCATTATATTATCTACTCCATTTAAAAATCATTATAAATATAGTTACCTGTATTGGCTGTATGGAATCCGTACATCAAATACAAAGTAATGAGGATTGCCAGATAAAAACAAGTTTGCAAAGCAAATCGCACACCATTGTTCGTATACAGCCGTTTGAGCTTATTCATTTTCACTCTTCCTTTATTCAAATTTATACCCGGTTCCAATAACAGTCCGAATATGATGTGATTCGCAGCCTAATTTAGCTCTAAGCTTTTTAATATGTGTATCAACAACTCGTATATCACCATCGAAATCAAGCCCCCATACGTGATTCAAAATAGTTTCACGCGAAAGGACGTTATTTTTATGCTGAAGCAAAATCACCAGTAATTCATATTCTTTCGGGGTCAATTCGACTTCTTGTCCCTCAAGCTGCAGCTGATGGGACTTTGTATTGATAATCGCTTCACCAAAGCTAAGCATATGGCCGGTCGGTAAATAATGTTCAGTAGCTCGTTTCATTAAAGAATTAGCACGTGCCACTAACACTCTTGGGCTGAATGGCTTCGTAACATAATCATCCGCTCCGAGTTCAAACCCATGAATTTTATCATCGTCACTGGATTTCGCTGTCAGTAGAATAATTGGTACACCAGACCTCATTCGGACCTGCTTAACAACAGCAAATCCATCCATTTTCGGCATCATGATATCGAGAATGACTAAATCTGGAAAAATGGCATCAAACCAGTCCATACCACTAGTTCCATTATCCGTTTCATACACTTCCCAGCCGTCCATTTTGAAATAATCAGCTACCACTTCTCGGATTCTCGCTTCATCCTCGACAAGCAATACTTTCTTCCCCATCGTGAATCCCTTCCAATCTCCGTATATATTAACAAGGCTATATGTCTTTTATGTGTCCTCATAAGCAATTAGCCCTATTACTTAAAGCGAACATAGAAACACACACCATCAGGCACGTTTTTCACCCCGTATTGAAATGCATGCAAATCAAGTATTTGCTGAACGATTGCCAAGCCTAATCCTGTACCGCCCGTCATTCGGCTTCGAGAAGATTCCGTCCTATAGAAACGTCTCCATACCTTATCCAGCTGCTCTTCTGGTATTTGTGTACCTTTGTTTTCAATTTTGAACACACTGTCATCGTTTTCTTGATCAAATTCGATTCGAATCACAATGACAGAATCATACTCACTGTGCCGGATCGCATTCATAAGAAGGTTTTGCATTACTCTTTCCAGCCACTCATAATCCGCCAAAATATGTTGCTCATTCTTCGGCAGGATTTCAATTACGACTCTTTTCTCTTTTGCTATACAAAAGAGTTTATCTGCCAAATCCTCAATCATTTCACTGAGCAGAAAAGATGTTTTTCTTAGTTTAATTGCACCGTTCCCCAATTTAGCCAAATCCAGCATATCTTTAATCAGCACTTCCATCTTTTCTGATTCCTCTATAATCACCTCTACATAGTGTTCTTGCTTATCCGGACTAACATCATCCTGCAGCCCCTCTGCGAAGCTTTTAACAATACTGAGCGGTGTCTTCAGTTCATGTGATGCATGCTCGAAAAACTCACGCTGCTCCTTTTCCATCTGTACACGTTTTTCCACATCCCGCTTCAGCTTTCCGTTGGCTTGTTTCAAGTCATTTAATGCAACATCAAGATTTTTCGCCATTACTAGCATATTGTTTGAAAGGCTCCCCAGCTCATCCTTCTGTTTAATCGGTTTCATCGATGAGAAATCTAGAAGCACCATTTTTTTTGCCATTTCATTCAGTTTAATCAGTGGTCTGCTAACAAGACGGGAGAAGAATAGCGATAGTAAAAGGATGAGAATGAATCCTGCTATTCCGATATATACATAAAACATTTGGAGTGCCTCATTGGTATCTTTGATTTCTTGAAGAGATGCAACTGAGAACATAAATTGTATTTCACCATCTTTCTCAATTGGCTCAATTAATACTAAATTATGTTTTCCACTCCAGGGCTCCACCCAATCCAACTGCAGACTTTCCCCTTCGGATAGCTGCTTTATCTGCTCGTCTTTTAGCGGGAACCACTCCAGCAGCGCATCATAGAGAATACCTAGTCCTCTATCTATCATCCCAGCCTTAGGTAGTGAAATGCTTTTTACTTTCCCTTCGATTGTCATTTCATTCTCGACCAGATTTTCACCAACACTAGTTGTATCCTTCGTAATAACAGATGGATAAATAACGGAAGGAACATTAGCATCTGCTTCTCCTTGCACTGTCAATATATCTCCCTCTGCGATATGCAATGCTCGAATCTGTTTTCCGTAATTTGTGACGAGTAAGGAAAGCGATACCTCCACAACTTTGCCATCATCTATTTCCAGCATGATATTAAACGGATCCTGTACCAATTGAAAACCTTCTGCATCCACAATCGTCAACGGACTTTTGGTCTCCCTCATGTAAGTGAGAGTCTGTCTTGTCAATTCCGCTTCGTTCCAAGAGTTTTTCTCATAACCTTCTGCTAATTGATGTACGTGCTCTGCTGCTTCTTTCGTTTTATAATGCTGATAAAAGCGATCAAAAAACACTAGCTGAAATATCATAATCATGGCATAAAATGCCAAGAAGAATATAGCTGTTACAGCAAATAGTTTAACTGTGATACCTCGTTTTCTCATGTTATACTCCTTTAATTCATACGACAGTTTATTCATAATTTAATCGATGAGTATGTTTTTTATGTGTCCACTTATCAACCTCTATATAGTAAACTTTCTTTTAAAGTTTTGGAACCATACTTCACCTAGGCATTTCACTAGAAGAGAAGCGTATGATTAGCAAGAAAACAAGGAGACCGTCTGTAATCACGCGAACGGTCTCCTTAAAATAAATTAGGTTTCTTATGAAAGGATGCCTAATTTATGATCCTTGCACCTATAAAATAACCTTATATTCACTCAACCCGAATCCTATTTTCTATCATTAACTTTTGACTTTTAACTTATGGACTATCCATAGAATTCAAATTAATCCTACTCTAATATAGTTTATGTGGGTAAAATAAGAGTAATCAGGGTATGTAAACGATACCTAAAGAGGATTTATCACAAATAAGATTGAGTTAACAAATTCATCTCATCTTTACATTGGTATGATACTCTTTCATTACTAACATTTTAAACATTGTGAGGGAGAAAGGTGCAAAAAACAATATTAATTGTAGAAGATGAAGACATTTTACGTGAAATAGTGAAGGATTATTTATTAAACGCGGGATATGAAGTATTAGAAGCAGTGGACGGTAGTGAAGCTTTAGGTCTATTTAAAGAACAGGAAGTACATTTAATTATTTTAGACATTATGCTACCGAAGCTAGATGGGTGGTCGGTTTGCAGACGAATTCGCAAGTCATCCAATGTGCCTATTATTATGCTGACAGCCCGTGTAGACGAAGATGATACATTACTTGGCTTTGAATTAGGTGCTGATGATTATGTTACAAAACCGTACAGTCCGCCTATTTTATTGGCAAGAGTAAAACGATTAATAGAAAGTCGATCTACTCACGCCGATAAGCTACCTAATGAAGATACTTTAATTAGCAATGGCATTCATGTCCATCTTCCTTCACGTACAGTGATAGCAGATGGAGAAAATATAAATTTGACACACACAGAGTTTGAAATATTAACCTATTTAATGAAAAACCAGGGGATTATTATCACAAGGGAACAACTAATCACAAAAATTTGGGGCTATGAGTTTGCTGGTGATGATCGTACAATTAATAGTCATATTCGTAATTTGCGTCATAAGTTAGGTAATAAGGCAAATCATATTGTAACGGTTATCCGATCTGGCTATAAATTTGAGGGAAGCGTATGAAAATAGGGATTGTAGCAAAGTTATTTATGCTAACGACATTATTATGTATGCTCATTTTGGTAATGATGTATCTCGGACAAACCATATTTTTTAAGCAATATTATGAAAATCAAAAAGTTGATGAAATAAATATGAGTATTCAATCCTTTAAAAACGCTTACTTAGAGGCTAAAGGAGACGCATCAGCAATCAAAAAGCTACAACAGGACTTCTACCAGGAAAATCAGACATGGATTACAACTCTAGATAGCACCGGAACGATTCAATACGCGGATGACTTTTCTGTAACTATTCATATAGATCGTTCTCTAAATGCGGATTTCTCTGAGCGTGACATCACCATTCCCCTATATAGCTTTACCGGTCTAGAGGATATTGAGAGGTTAAGGTTTAATTTAGAAGAGGGAAAGCTTATTTATATTGATGGAATCGTAAAGGATGATACATTCATTCCAGCTATTATAACCGGAGAAAACAGGAATGAGGTATTAGAGAATACGCTGTTATCAGAAAAAATATATGGTAAGCAAGCTGAAATAGAGAGTGAACAGCCATCTGAAATGTTAGATGACGAGCAAACTGCTGTAGAACTAGAACCAGTACTGGAACTAGAACTAGAACCGGAACCATATCCCAAAGAGAGCTCACAAGACTTTTTAATGGGGCAAATTAAGAAGTTACATTTACCAGTTGGTGTTACCAATTCAAACATTTATAACAATCGTCTAGTTATAGAAATGATAAATCAATTTCAGGTAAACCTGCTATTTAATGAAAATCATACTAGCACTGCTGAAACAATTGACTATGTGCAAAATAACATCAAATACAAACTATTTATTAGTCCTGTAAAAGATGAGTTTGGTGAAACTACTTATATTTATGCTATGACATCCTTACAACCAGTTGATGAGGCTGTACAAATGCTAGAAGATTATTATGTATACTTAATCTTATTTGTGCTCTTGCTTGTTGTTTTAGCTTCATTTTATTATTCAAAAAAGATCGCTAAACCATTGCTGCAAGTTAACGATACAACAAACAAAATTGCGAACCTGGACTTTTCAGAGACCATACCGATTACATCAAAGGATGAAATTGGTACGCTATCACACAATATTAATACACTGTCCCATACTTTGCATTCGTATATTAATCAACTTGAGCAGGATATAGAGAAGGAGAAAAAACTGGAAAATACTCGTAAAGAATTTATTTCCGGTGTTTCACATGAATTAAAGACGCCTCTAAGTATTATGAAGAGCTGTATCTCTATTTTAGAGGATGGGGTAGCTAGAAATAAAAAAGAATATTATTTTAAAGCAATGGCAAAAGAAGTAGACAAAATGGATATGCTTATTGTTGATATGCTCGAGCTCGCAAAGTTTGAATCCGGTACGTATAAGATGCAAATGGATGAGTTTTATATTGATCAGGTCATTGAGTATATTTGTGAGCAATTAACATTAGACATAACCAATAAGCAATTACTTGTTCATAAACAACTCTCCGGGATTAAGGTAGTTGCCAATCAACCTCGAATTGAACAAGTACTTACAAACTTTATTACCAACGCAATTCGTTACACACCGGAAAATAAAGCGATTAGGATTTCCACAATAGAAGAGCAGGGGCGTGTAAAAATATCTGTGGAAAATCAAGGTACTCATATCCCTCAAGAACAGTTAGAGAAAATATGGGATCGTTTTTATCGTGGCGATACGTCCCGCAGGCGTTCGAACGGCGGAACAGGACTAGGGCTTGCTATTTCAAAGAATATTTTAGAGCTGCACGGTTCGCAGTATGGTGTAACAAATACAGAAGGTGGCGTGCTGTTTTACTTCTATTTGGACAAAGAAGGTTAGATATTTTATTAAGAAAACTTGTTGTTCTGCAAAATGAAGAGAGAATTTAATCTTTAATTATTTGAGCTGTTCGTTCAAAGGACCTTTACGGAAGGTATTGAACGGATGGCCTTTTTTGTGTGGCATGTTCATTGTCCCCCACAAACACCTTTCGCAAAATCATTTGTAAACTTTAGTTGTTCTTCACGATAGGCTAGCCAATTTTTTGACTATATATGTCATGAAAATGGTTGGCTTTTTATCATTTTATCCAGTCTTTAAATTAAATCCATTCCATCTTCATCTCTTCTTTATCTCACCATATTAATCTATCAACAAGTACGAAATTGAAATAGATTTGAGGTTTTTACATGAATAAGCTGAAACTTTTTATTTTCCTTGTCTGTTTGGTTATCTGTAGTGCCTGTCACAGTGAGATTGACCATAATCATGTGGGATTAAAGGGGAAAGATGGAGTTGTAAAAGGGCAGAATCCAGAATCGGAAGCAGATAACAAAGCCTCTAAGGCAAATCCAAAATATAGGGATTTACAAGAGTCTCAAAAAACAGAATTTGAGATGTCACAGGAAAATAATGAATTGGTTTCCCCCAATATAGAAAAGACTGTCTACCTAACCTTTGACGACGGTCCCACTTCAGCAACAACAGATATTTTAGATACTTTACACCAATTTAATGCTAAAGCAACATTTTTCATGCTGGAACCTTCTATGAGGGAGTTACCGAAAGTAGTCGACAAAATTGTAGAGGAGGGGCACGCTGTGGGTTTACATGGTGTGACCCACGATAAAAATCAGTTTTATCAATCTGCACAATCTGCTCTCGAAGAAATGACTACCGCCCAGAAAACACTTCTCGATATCACAGGAATCAGGTCCAATCTGATTCGAACACCTTATGGTAGTGTTCCGTATTTATCGGAATCATATCGACAGGTTTTAGATAGCAATGGATTTAAACTATGGGATTGGAATGTTGACAGTAGTGATTGGTCTTTATCCAATGATGAATATGTAGATACGGTTATTAGTCAAATAGAGGAGCTAGTTAATGCTGGTGTGGCACCAATTATTCTCATGCATGACATACCAAATACAGCTAGCCATTTATCTATTCTACTAACCTATCTGTCCAAGCATGGATTTCAAACAAAAATAATTGAAGAAAATTTACAACCATATAATTTCAACTGTTATCAACGTTGCCACTGAATACTGCACAGAAATAGAAAAAATAAGAATTAAAGGAGCGAAAGTAACATGAACAAACGGATTCGATTTTTCACTTTTAGTTTACTATTGTTTTTAATTGCAGTCGGTTTCATCGTTCATCAAAAGCCATTTGCCTCACATTCAGAAAGTAAATCCCAATCAAATAAGGAGCAGCTTATTAGCAATCAAGCAGATGATATTTCAAATGGTGAATCAGCCGAAGGACCATATAAAATAGTAATTGACCCTGGACATGGAGGTAAAGACCCCGGATCTATTGGTGCTAATGGTTCATATGAAAAAGATTTCACGTTAAGCCTTGCGATGGAGGTCTACCATTTATTGGAGAAGGTGCCGCAAATAGAAGTTTATATGACAAGAGATAAAGATATTTTTCTTTCCGCTGAAGCACGAGTACGCCCAAACTTTGCGAATGACCTAGGGGCGGATTTATTTATTTCTATACATGCAAATACGTTTACAGATCCATCTGTTTCCGGTACAGAATCCTATTATTATCATCAGAACTCTTTATCTCTGGCAAATATTATACACAAACACGTTGTAGAGGCTACGGGCTTTAGAAATCGAGGCGCAAAAAAAGAAAACTATTTTGTTTTAAAAGATACTAACATGCCTGCAATTCTACTTGAAATAGGTTATATAACTAACCCCGAGGATGAGCAAACAATGTTAACGAATGAATTTCAACAGGCTGTTGCTAAAGCCATTAATGAAGGAATACTAGAATATTTAGAAATAGATTGAAGGGTATTTTTGGTCAACTCCCTATCCCCATTTTAAGTGACACAGATATACTTTGTTCTAGCTCTTCTTCCAAACCTATTTACTCAATTATATCAATAAAGTCTGCTCTATTGAGACAAGCGTAAATGAGTGGCAAAATGAGATCTCCACATGTCCCATGAGACTTTCTTCAAAATAAGTAAGGAAATTATGGGTATAATTGGTAGTGTGTCAAGATCAGCTTTGTACAGAAAGTTAGCAGAAGGGAAGTAAAGAAGGCTAACCACATTAAAATTTAAATAATTCCCATCCTAGCCCTTCAATCCTGGAATTGTTTCCGTAGCCCACCAAAGGGAAAACATTAATCTGTGATATAGTAATGAGGAGAAATTCTTTGTTACATCAATTTACTTTATTTACAACAGGTTAATTTGCGACACTAGGAGGCTATCCCGATGAAGATAAACATATTTGTTGTTGAAGATGATGATGCTTTGTTTGCTGCGTTGAAGAAAGGTCTAGAGTCTTGGTCGTTCCGGGTCACAAGGCCAGATGATTTTGAAAGTGTGATGCGTTCATTTCTTGAACAACAGCCCCAGCTCGTCATCATGGATGTCACACTCCCGAAATTTGACGGTTTTCATTGGTGTCGCGAGATTCGCGCTGTATCCAAAGTACCCATTGTTTTCCTTTCCGCCCGCGATCACCCAATGGATATGGTCATGGCGCTAAACATGGGGGCGGACGACTTCATTCAGAAGCCATTTCATACAGACGTGCTTTATGCCAAAATTCAAGCCGTTCTCCGGAGGACATATGCTTATGGCGAAGAGCAATCGAATATTCTTGAATGGAATGACGCCTTGATAGATTTGAATCGAGGTGTCATTCGAAACGCTGGGAAAGAAGTGGATTTAACAAAAAACGAATTTTTTATACTGATCACGCTCGTGAAATCGAACAATGTTATTATCTCGCGCCATGACTTGATACGAAAGCTGTGGGAGGACGAGCAATTCGTGAACGACAATACCCTCACGGCGAATATAACTCGTTTGCGACAAAAGCTGGAGACAATCGATTTGTCAGACGCTATTGTGACAAAAAAGGGACTGGGTTATATGGCCATCACTTTATAGAAATTATGAACATGTACTGATAGGGGGAACCATACCATGTTTATTCGTTACGTTGATGCAAGGAAAAGCTGGATTTTACTGTTTGCCGGTTTGCTCGTCCTAGCCAATGCTCTGATCCTACTTGATCAAGGCATCCAGGTCACATCTACTTCTCTCCTTTATTTTAACGCCTCATTTATTCTATCCTTTCTCTTGTTTTTTATATGGCGCTACAAAAGAGAGACAAAATATGCCGCCGCATTGGCTGCTCTGCAGGAAGACATGGCCTTTGACTGGATTGAGACACTTCCCGAGCCTGGGGACGGCCTAGATCAGATGACCAACGACATCTTACGGGACGCCTCCCTTCAGTTCAAACGAAAGCTATCTGACTATAAAGAAACGCAACTGATTGAGAATGAATTCACTGCCTCATGGATCCATGAGGTGAAGACTCCTCTTACCGCTATGAAGCTAATCCTGGATGCCCAGCCAAGTAATCCGGAAATACGTAAAATTGAAGTGGAATGGTTGCGCGTGTATTTGTTGGTCGACCGCCAACTGCATATGACACGTCTGCCCGCGATTGAATCAGACTATGTTCTTGAATTGTCATTCTTACAGCGCCTCGCTGCGGAAGAAGTACGTGATCTGGCACCATGGTGTATGGAAAAAAACCTAGCGGTCAGTATCGAAGGAAAGGATGTATCGGCCATTACAGACCGAAAATGGTGCCGCTTCATCCTTCGACAACTGTTGACGAATGCCGTGAAATATAGCCCTGTGAATACGGCACTTATGATCGTGACGGATGTTACGGAGACAGGCCAAGTATTTTTGGATGTCATCGATGAAGGACCCGGAATACAGCCGCACGAATTGCCGCGTATCTTTGACAAAGGCTTTACGGGCGAAAATGGTAGGATTCAAAATGCAGCGACCGGACTTGGTCTCTATCTTGCAAAAACCGTTGCAGATAAATTAGGAATTTCCCTCAAATCGCAGCCTGGTCAGACGAAAGGTACGGTGATGCGAATGACCTTTGCCGATCCCAATGCATTCGAAGCTGTCCGAAGAGGGGCGGGAGAGTAACATCCAGCTATGAAGCAGTCAGGATTGCTCCTGGCTGTTTTTTTGGTGTGGAATAATGAACGTGACAATATTGTCACGTTGTCTTGTCAGATTGTCATGTAAAACGTACGACAAGCAAAATATCCAACCGTATAATAAAGCTATCATCAAGCAATAATTATAATTTGGAGGTACGTTATGGATCAGCTGAATGTAGGAGAAACCGTTTTACAAGCACGAAATATACACAAAACATATGGTACTAAAGGAAATGCACAGCATGTTTTAAAAGGAATAGATTTACGTGTCACCCGCAGTGAATTTGTCGGCATTATGGGCCCTTCCGGCTCAGGCAAGACGACATTGCTTAATGTCTTAGCCACGATTGATCATACGACGGATGGAACGGTTTTAATCGATGATGCAGATATCTCCAAGCTGAGTAATACCGCGCTTTCCACCTTTCGACGCAACAAACTGGGATTCATCTTCCAGGATTACAATCTACTGGACACATTGACAGTGAAGGAAAATATACTACTGCCCATCTCCCTTAGTAAAATGAGCAAGCGAAAAGCGGAAAGCCAGTTCACAGATATCGCCAATGTGCTTGACATTAAAGCACTGTCGCATAAATATCCGCATGAAATATCAGGAGGCCAGAAACAACGGACAGCTGCTGGGCGCGCTCTGATTCACCAGCCTTCAATCGTGTTTGCGGACGAACCGACCGGTGCACTGGATTCCAAATCCGCTTCCTCATTACTCGACGTGATGGAGAAGGTGAATCAGCAACGAGGCGTCACCGTTGTCATGGTGACCCATGACCCGGTAGCCTCCAGCTATTGCAGCCGTGTTGTGTTTTTAAAAGACGGGAAGATTTATTCCGAGCTGTACCGCGGTGATAAAACAAGACATGCCTTCTTTAATGAAATTATGGACGTGCAAGCCGTACTGGGGGGCGACCATGTTGACGGTTTTTGAATTAGCACTTCGCAGCATGCGGCAAAATGTGAAACATTATTATTTGTACTTCTTCGCGCTGATTTTTAGTATGAGCCTGTATTTTGTCTTCGCCTCACTACAGCACGATCAGGCTGTTCAAAATATGACACACACAAGCGTTGCCTTCTTTCAAATTGCGGGAGTCATGCTGATTGTGATCGTTGGGATTTTTACCGTCTCAGCCAACGGCATTTTCCTGCGTCGGCGCAGTCGAGAAATCGGACTATATCAGCTGATTGGTCTTTCTAAAGGCTGGGTAGTCCGATTTCTATTGATCGAGAATATACTGCTTGGCTTAGGTGCACTACTTGTTGCAATCATTTGCGGCGCGTTGGTTTCCAGGCTGTTCGTCCTGATTTTGTTAAATCTGCTCGGCTTAGAAGGGATTGTCGGCATCAGTTTCTCCGTACAAGCAGCTTTTAAGACGTTGATGGTCTATCTTCTCATCATCGGCGTCACTTCCATTCAGATGATGCTGATGGTTTATCGCAGCACCCTTCTGAATCTGTTTCAAGCTGATAAGCGTCCTGATCTCAGCGCGCCGCCTAAAGCGGTGGCATCTGCTATTTTCGCCTTGCTCGGTCTGACACTGATTGGATACGGCTATGAATTATCGGGTCATATTGATAAAGAGTTATTCCCCAACGCATTATTGATGCTCGGATCCATCATTGTAGGGACTTACTTATTGTTTCACGTTACGATGAGATGGTGCTTTTACCGGTTCCGCAAACGTAAAGACGGACACCTAGGCTTAACAAACAGCCTGTCGATAGCTCCGCTGATGCACCATACGAAAGCAAATGCCAACTCACTTGCTTTGATTACGTTGTTGTCAGCCATGACCATCACACTGATTTCCATGGCTTACTCCTTCTACTACTCCGTAGAGCAAGAGACCCGCCGCGATCTCCCTTATGATTTTATGTTTGAAAACGATCAACAGGAGGCGCTATCGTTCAAGATGGAGCTGGAGAAGGAAGGCATCGATGTTAATCACCACGTCGTTCAAGCGGTTCTGACGACGGGCATCATACTTGATCCGAATGACGAATCCTACAGGTTTGAAGAAAGTTTGTTATGGCTTCCAGCCGAACATCTTAAACAAACAGGCGCAGACCTTAACGTACCGCCAGATGGCGTGGCCATTTTGTACAATGCCGGGGCCTCACTTGCCGGGGACTTAGATGAGCATTCGAAGCGATATCCAACCGAAATAGTGCTGGAGCAGCATGGACAGACCGTCATGTATACATTGCGGACATTGAGGGAAAGAAACATCATGAATTTAAATGCTCCCGGCAGTCAGCTGCTAGTGTCAGAAGCGACGATGGACAAAATCGCAGAACAAATGGCCGGTACGCCCGATTATAAGAAAATTCACTTTGATACGTATCAAGTTCCGGACAAGGAAGAGCTCGCCATAGCTTCCTCTCTATACGAAAAATACGATAATGACGAACCATTAAAGTATGATTACTATGCGCAGTACAAAAAAGTGCTGGAACTGACAGGCTTGCTCATTTTCATCGCAGCTTTCCTTGGACTTGTCTTTTTGATTTCAACCGGCAGCATCTTGTACTTCAAGCAAATGACCGAAGCTGAGCAGGAAAAGCAAAGCTTTAAGACGTTGCGTCAGCTCGGATTTGACGTGGATATGATCATGAAAGGCATTATACGAAAGCAGATCATCGTGTTCCTTCTCCCTCTATCGATCGCTATACTGCATTCGATCTTTGCTATCAAGGCAGCTTCATTTATGATCCGATCGGACACCATGTTGCCTGCATTCATCGTAATAGCGATTTACACGGTTATCTATTTTGTATTCGCTCTGTTTACCATAGGCTACTACCGCAACATTGTAAAAAAAGCTATGTCATAACTATCAACTTAAAGGGAGATAAGCTATATGGGGTACCGCCAATATTTCAGATGTTTTGTACGCTAGTATATCTCCAACCTAAAAAAAGTCGATTCCTTTTCGTACAGGGAAGCGATTTTTTTGTTTTACAATTGCGTTCGTTGAATAGAGCTTACTAAAAAAACTGAACTAATACATTCCCTCTTTGCATTGACACCATGCCATACTTTATATTGTTGGAAAGAAGGGGTTTATAATGAAAATCAGTAAACTTTCTAATAAAACAGGTGTTAGCACTCGTTCTATTCGTTATTACTTTCGATGATGCCCACAATATTTAATTTTTTCTTCATATTCCATCCTTCTTAACCCGAAACTTGCTCATCAGGACGGATAATCGTTGTGATATAAGTCATGTAGGCTGCAGCAGAGACAACGGCGATAGCAAGTAAAAAAACAGAAATAACATATAAATAAACACACTTTTTTATGCCAGACTTTTTACTTATGATTTTTCACCAACTTATACCCTAATCCTTTTACCGTAACAATGAGTTTTGACGTTGACGGGTCATCCTCGACTTTTTCGCGCAAGTGCCGTATGTTTACCATAATGGTCTTAATAAAGTTATGTGCTCTACCCTTATTAGACCCTAATCTCTTGCTTGCTTTATGACCTTTCTATGTATCACTATCTATAACTTTTATCGAATCCTTTCACTGAGAAAGGAGTGTCACCGTTGCAATTAATTTTAAGTATTCCAGATTTTCAATTGAATGAGATTAAATTACAGGAATGTTATGTTCCTGGCTACATCATCGTACCGTTTTTTTGCTAATGTTTTATGTTGAAGCGTTTAATTTAGCATGTAATATTTATTTCTACCAAAAACATTTACATTCTTTTACTCTATAAATCTAATAGAATGAATCACTTTCTATTACAGAAATTTATAAATCGAGATTTTCAAAGTTACTCGTTCTAACTCCATGTAATGCTATCTAATTTAACCAGTAATTCTGACCAATTATCATTTTCTTCCCAGTAAACTTCTCCATTAACAATTTTCCCTAGTTCTATTTCCCAAAGAGCGGTGGTCTCTATAGCATCTTCGTCTTTAACATAATACCGCCATTGGAGTCCATTCGTGTAAATAACTCTTTTATAGAACTTAAGATGACTCATTAATTGTTCTAAATATTTTTCTAAATCTAAATCCTCATCCACATATTTAACCTCAATTGCCCCTAGAATAGCTGCATCATTGCTTTTATCTCTTGTCCGTATCACGAAGTCTGGAAATCCAGCTTCTCCTCTATACTGTTTAGAAAAATTTGTTTTCCTGCGCACAGAAACATCTCTTAAAGAAATCTCATTACCATGTCTTCTTTCTCTGATGATACAGGCAATTATGGAGTATAAATCACACTCTACAAGGTTCTGAGCTAGTATCAATTCAATTTCATCCTTATACATATAAAAATCATTTGCTAATGACATACGCTATCTCCCACTAAAGTATTTTATTTTCATTCTTCTTTTGACTTTCCTAATGCACCTTAGCAGGGCAGATAGGTTCAGCTAAAGCAATTATAAAGGTTAATTCTTGTCACCTCTATCAAATTCTGTCTTTTCAATCGCCTTTTTTATGTGTTACTTTTCCTGAATCAGTCAAGACCTCCTGTCGATTATTTTAAAATGTAACTATTTGAACTGATACACTTAAATTAAATTAATCGCAACTTCAATTTTTTGTTTTACCTGTATTTATGATAGGGTCCTGCTTAATTCACTGGCAATATATATGTTCACACCTAATTTCCTAATTATATAGGACAACATAATGACTTCTGTTTTATTACTTCATCACTTTTTAAGATTATTATTCTTAATAAATTTATCAAAGTCATCAGAAGTATTTTGAACAATGCGACGCTGGTTAAATCTCTCATACTCTTCAATGGCTATTTTATCCGCTACATCCTTTTCTACCTTTCCAGCATCATAAAGGATTTCGCGTTCATCAAATTCCAAGAAAGCATCAAGTCTTTTCTTCCAGTCTTTCATATACATCGGTCTATTTCTTTCTGCTTGATCTTCTGCATAGTCTAAATACCTAGTAACAATACGATTAAGAGCCCTTATTTCTTTTTCATTTAAGTAATTCTTTGCAGTCGTTACATCTCGTTTACGTACTTTATCACCTTTCCATGAATTAAGCCCCATATTTTCTTTCTCTGCATCCGCTCTATCTGAGATGAGTTCAGCAGCAGTCTTCCCATGGATTGCAAAATGCAATTTATTTTGAACCGTTGCAAAGAATTTATTTGTTACTTCTGCATTAGAATCATAATCTACTGAAGTAGCGTATATATCTGTAATTTTTTGATAGAATCTTTTCTTTGAGGCGCGAATATCTCTAATTCGTTCCAATAATTCATCGAAATAATCCTGTCCAAAATTACGCATTTCTTTCAAACGATCGTCATCTATTGTAAAGCCCTTAACAAGATATTCATTTAAACGTTCTGTTGCCCATTTGCGGAATTGTGTACCTCTATGGGAACGAACACGGTAGCCGATTGCGAGAATCATTTCAAGGTTATAGTGCTTGGCTTTTCTTTTTACTTCCCTTGAACCTTCACTTTGAACTTGTAAGTAATACTTACAAGTTGACTCTTCTTCCAATTCTCCTTCTTCGTAGATGTTCTTTACGTGAAGAGTAATGTTCTGAGGTGTGGTTTGAAAAAGTTCAGCAATTGCTTTTTGCGTCATCCAAACTTGTTCATTTTCCAATCTAACGTCTATTTTTGTATTTCCGTCCTCTGTTTGATAGATTAAAATGTCTGTATTGTTGTCCATTCCATTCACTCCTCATAAAGTTTATTACGTTTTTCTTCTATTGAATATTATAACATTTAAACGTAAGAAACTTAACAATAAAAGAACATACATTCCTATCCGACCTAGCAAAAAAGAAAACTCCTTACATTCATGGAAGAATCTAAAGGAGTTACTAAAATCAATTTCAACTCTTTGCTTTACCACTATTTGTGGTACGGTTCACCGTACCGGTTTGTAGGGTAAAATAACTGCCTATTATGAATAATAAATAACGAGGTACCTATGATGTACCTCGTTATTTTGGATTTTGCATTCTTACTTAGCTTTAATATCTATCTATTGTGACTCAGTACACTCTTATCTTTATTTATTTGGCCGTTAATTATCAAAAGCGACACTATTTGTTGATCAAATTCATCTATAACTTCAACCGCTACATCGTTAGCATGCCCTACCCAATTTTCCTTAAATAAATTTGCCTCACTGAAATTCTGTGCTCCAACAATTTTGTACCAAGATTTTGTTAAAGAGTGATACGTGTAACTCTGACTTTTTAATAAATCCTTAATAGCAATTGTTCCATATGTACCTTTTTTGTTTGAAACAATTATTCTGTAGCTTGATCCTTCTTTAAGTGGATAACTTAATGTATTTATATCTAAGTAACTCTGAATCTTGCTGTCACTTAAACTATTTAGGAAAGGAGATCTATTTAATGAATCCGTAATTATTATCAATTTATTTTTGGCTCTTGTAAGACCTACATAAAATAGCCTTTTTTCCTCATCGTAAACTCTGTCTATAGTGTGGCCAAGTATTTTATAAAAAACATTTCTAGGATGAATTAGAGGGAAGCTTCTTGAAACTGCATCCATCAAGATTATTACTTCATCTTCTCTTCCTTTAAACGAATGTACAGTGTCGACTGTTTTGATTAAATCTCTTTGTTCGACTGGGAATTCATTCCTAATAGTATTAATTAATTTCTCTCGAAAGTCACCTTTACCACCATTATGGATATTGTAAAAAGGGATACTACTTTTCCTTCTACTTAGTAAAGTAACACTTTGCCCCATATCTAATTGGCTCTTTACGAGTCTAATTAACGCAGGAGTGATCTTATCCCCTTTATATATTTGTTTTTCATGATCAGAAGGATTGAATAAATCTATATTTACTACATTTACGGTACCCTCTTCTTCTTTACTTGAATCTGAGGGTTTACCTTCATTCATCATTAATTGGTTGCCTGCCTGAACTATCTTTTTTGCCGAGCGATAGTTGGTAGATATATTCATTTTTATAGCACCATTAACATCTTCTTTAAAGTTATAAAAATATTTAAGGTCAGATCCAGCAAACCCATTAATAGCTTGCCAATCATCTCCAACACAAAATAATTTCACTTCATTATTTATTATTCGTATTGAGGAGATTAGTTCATTGAATAACAGAGAGAAATCTTGGAATTCATCTATAAATAAATATTTGATTTGATTTAAATTTCCTGAACCTTTTTTTCTTGTCCAATTAGTATGACCTTGCTTAACAAAATCAATTGCTCGATATAACAATCCATCAAAATCTTCCTCTTTATTAGCTGACAATTGATCTAGGTAATCTGAGTATATTTTCCAAATAACTCTTAAGAAATGTAATTCTAAATCAGTTAATTCGTTTTTACGCTCTACTACTAACTTTTTTATATCATTAGGATCTAACTTAAGTTTTCTAGACCTTTCAATAAAAGTTTTACAAACAATGCTAAATTCATCGACAGATCTGTTTTTTATTCTATGCCAAATTTCATCATCTGATAATTTTCTCATACTAGGAAAATAAGTCTCTAAAATCTTTCCAACCTTATTAGAAATTCCAATAGTAGAAAGGACATCATCAGGCCACATACTAATAAAATCATAATCTGCCCTTCGACTCCAATATAGAATCTTTTGCATTGATTCTTTGTCGTAATCTGGATCTCCGCTCATACCAAAAAATTCTATTACAATGCCTTTAGACCCTTCAGATTCTTTTAAAATGGTGAAGTCAGGTTTATAGTTGATACCATCCCACCGAAAATTCCATTCGTAATAGAAAGGTACATCATGTTCAAAGAGAAAATCAGCTATTCTTTTTTCTCCCATTGATTTGTAATACTTCCCGTCTAATCCTATGTATGGTAATGACCTACGATACTTTAGCATTTCATCTTTACTAAGATTATATCCCAGGCTAATAAAACGATCCCAATCTTCACGAAAATATTTCATCATTACATTTTTTATCCTGTTAGAATAATTATGGTCATCTAAATTTGAATTAATCACATTTTGAACAGATGAGCTTTTCTCTAATTTATCAAGTTCATCATAAACCATATTCTCTTCTGGATGAACAATACCATATGCTAGTGCATGATAAGTCATCGCTTGAGGAATATCCTCTTTTAATACTTTTTTCAACCTATTAGTAACTTCCATTGCTGCTTTTTTGTTAAAAGCTAATATTAATATTTCAGAAGGATGAACATGGCAGTGCTTAATTAAAAATATGGATCGATTAATAATTGTTCTTGTTTTACCACTCCCTGCTCTTGCTACTACCTGGACATTATCCCAAACGTTGGCTATCGTTTTTGCTTGTTCATAATCTGGTTGCTCCAAACTCTGGTAACGAAACCAATCCAAAACAAAATGGGTTGTAAGATCTTTGAATTCATCTTCAGAAATCCATTCCCTCATATTGTTATTCCAATAATCTCTCGCGACATTGTAATTTTCACTTAGAACCTTATATAGATCATGTCTTTTAAGTTTTATTTGTCTTTCTAGGGCTAGCTGTTTCTCTTTTTTTTCTTTCTCAATCATTTGTTTCTTCATTGTTTCTTTGTCATTTATTTCCCTTTGGTGAATTTTGCCCCACTTATATATAAACTCTTTCAGTTCATTAATTTCCATAGATTTGTGATTTTTATCGAATAGTGACTCTTCATAATCATTATTAAGTATTATATTAGCGCTAATCCCTGGAAAATTTAATTGTAGACCACAGCCAACACATCTATACAATATACTATGTTTAGTATTATCTGACTTAAAATATTTCGAGTCGCAATTCTGACACTCTAAATTTATTACTTTAGTCATTATTTCACATCAGCCCCTGGAAACCGCCAAATTTGAACAGCTTTTTCTCCTAATTCTTCGCAACGTTCTAAAACCTGTTCAAACTTAAACTCATCATAATCTGCAATTTCCTTTGTAATTTGTATGTTTGACTTCTTATATTCCTCAACTTTTGCCTTAAAAGGATTATTGGATGCACTTATATTTAGTGATTGCGCTAAGAGAGTTAAATTACCGATTTTATTCACATGTTCTTTATGTAGTTCAATAGCATTTCCCCCTAAGTAGCTCTCCCAATTTCCAAACTCGTGTTTAGATTTCTTAGTTAGTATTTTTTGAGGAATAATATGTTCTAAATGTAAATCAACACCTGAGTTTAAAATGTATTCACCATGATCATTAATTAAATCATACTCTATCTTCTCTAAAACATATTTCGCTCTTCCTTCATTATTTTTAAAGTTATGCATTGAAAATTTTTCTTTAAATTCATTATCGCTAGGTAAGTGCTTTAATAGTTTCTTTTCAACCTGATAAATGGCAAGATTATCTTCTATATTTACTAAACTCGCAAAGATAGTATCCAGTTCAGCAGTTCTATACTCACAGACATGTCTTCTCAACATAAAGGTTTCTATTAATTTTAGAATATGAACTTTATCTTTTTCTTTAATGTTCCTTTGAAACAAATCTAGTAGAAATATATTACTCGGAAACGATTTAATCATAGTTAAATTTCTAAGGTGTCTATTAAATACTTTACTTTCAAAAGATTGATTTCTAATTTGTTTATAAATATTAGAAGCGTTACGAAGTCTTTTTGCAAATTCAGTAATTGAAATTTTATGGGTATAGTTAACCATAATTTCTTCTTGAACTTCTGTAACAAGATCTTCATCTGAAACATCATCGTCTGTTTCATCAGTAAGATCCTCATATACGATAAATTCATTTAAGTTTTCCGCTTCTTTTACAGTGTTGAAATAAAGATTCTTAAACTCTACAACTATATTACTCGCAGTAATCTTTTTCTTTAATAAGTACGATAGATACTGCCTAAAGAAATCGTCTGTTTTAATTCCATCTAAGTTGATTATTACTTCTGTCCAATATCTTTTGACTTCTTCTAGAGTGTTTTCTTCTATTAAAGAAGCGTGTCCCAATAAGAAATTCTTTATGATATCCGTAGGACTTAATTTGAGACCACGATTATTAATCGTTTCAAATAATTTATATGCATCTTTAGCATCAGCTACATCTAATCGAATAACAAAAGTATTATTGGTTAGCTTATGAACAAATTCATACAAATCTGTTTCGCTAAGTTTTCCTAATTCCCCAGAATAATAATCGTAAGCAGCTATAAAACGTTCATTCTTAGAGGATTCTACATCGTTTCTCGTCATGAACCTCACGTAATCTGGGTCATCCAAATCTCCTAATATCAATTTTCGTTTTGGAACTCTATCAAATCCTTTACACGAAAGCATCGCTTCTTGTTCTTTATGTGAATCTTCAATTCCTAACTCTTTAAATCTATCTGCTAGGGCTTTTATTAGAATGGTTAATGTAGTTGTTCTCTGCTGCCCATCCACCATTTCTAATTTATTTATTCCTACAGTATGATCAGATGTTAAACATAAGATATTACCTAGTAAGTGGGTGTCATTCTGATTCAGAAGCTTAATATCATTAAATAAATCTGACCACTGCCTTTCTCCCCAAGAATACCTACGTTGATAAGCAGGTATAATAAACTGTTCACTATTACTGCTAAATAGTTGATTAATCGTTAATGTGGTAGGGGTGATTTTCATATTAACTATCCTTTCTAGATAGAAATCTCTGGCTTTTTTGTCGAATTTGTTTATGAGACTAACTCATGTTTTTAATTCACTTGTATTGCTTATTACTGATAGTAGCTTTTATTATTCTACAACCATCCTGTGATGATTTATAGATTTTATAAACTGTCAAAAAAATTTAGTTTAGCCTAAATAATACATTCGACATAAATAATTAAATTCCTCTATGAACAAAGAGTCCTGATACTTTAATTCAGGACTCTTTGCATAGGTTACTCACCTTACTTCATATACCAACCAGGCTGATTTTTTGTCGAGCGACTACCTTTTGAAGTGAATTGAAAATAAATATCCTTTGTTGCAAGTTCTTTAAATATGGGTTTTAACTCATTTCCACCAACTACCCATAGACTTCCACCTTTATCTCGCTTATCAATAAAATCTAATCCTTTAGAGACCAAGTAGTTAGTTAACCAAGAATTATCAACATGATTATCTATACCCTCTTTATCAAATAAACTCATTTGTTGAATATCAACTTTGTCATCTTCAAATAAACTTTGTTGTATTTCAAAGTTTAAATTACCTTTATTAGATTTTTGTACCTTATTAGTCCCTTCATTAGATACCTTCTGATTGGCAATATTCATATTTTTGTCTTCTATATAGTCATTTGAGCCAATCTCAGAAACATTTGGCTCAATTCCCATTTCATTTAATCTCAGCCAGAGACTTTCCATTGCTTTCTTTCTGTTAAAGTAAAACTCTCTACCTCGAATACGCCAAAACTTCCAACCGGCTCGTTCTAATGACTCTTGACGTTGCATATCTTCCTCAAACTTTTCAGGCCCGTGCCATCTCTCGCCATCACATTCAACTGCAAGTCTATCCCGAATGCCCTCAACGACAAAATCAATACGATATCCACCAACCTTAACTTGTGGGGTTACTTTATAACCTTTGGCTAATATCATTTTTAATACATCTATTTCAAAAGGTGAATCACATAACTGTTCTAAATCTTCAAGTTCCTCATTTACTCTAGTAGGATTTTTACAATAACTTAATAATGAGTATCTATAGTCATTATTGTTTAATTCACTTGTATCAATTGAATGGTATAATCGCATTTGGTTCCTGGCACGGCTTGCTGCAACGTTATAGCGCTGTTTTTCACTAGGCATTGTAAGTGACCTGAATCTCCTATTTGAGGCAACAACCATAGAAAGAAATACGATATCACGTTCATCCCCTTGTAAATCATATGGGTTTCCACATATAATTTTTCGTGCGACGTATTCTGCATCTCCTATTTTATCCCTTATTAAAATTTCAAGGAGTTTGTGCTGTTTATTTCCTTGTAACGTTATGACTCCAATTGTTTGGTCTTTATACTTTGGATTATGCACTACCTTATATATGTCCTCCGCTATTGCTTCAGCTTCTGGCCTATTAATATCTTTATCTTTCTCATCATTGTAGCCTTCCTCCACCTTTATAGCCATTACTGGTGGATCAATCTTCTCCTCTTCTAATGGTAATCTTAATGGTATCATTTCTCCACCGTAGCTAAGGTCATTTGAAAATTGAATAATCTCAGGCACACACCTAAAATGTTCTCTTAACATTAATTTTCCTGCTTTAGGGAATGTTTGCTCGGCTATTTCATATAATGAAATATTACCATCAAATAAATCAGAATTTGGAATGTCAGGTAAGTAGCGGTTAACTAATTCATTCACATCATCTTGTTTAACCCCAATTGCCTGTGGGCTTATTTGTTCATCATCACCTACAACAATCATCTTTTTTCCTCTTAATAGTACATTTGCTGAAAAAATGTCGCACTGACTACTTTCATCAAAAATAACAACATCAAACTTATCATTCGTTATTGGGAAGTTTTCAAGGACTTGTGTTGTTGGCATAATCCAAACCGGAATAGCACTTTGAGCATCTTTCATAGCTTCTCTTGCACTGTACAAATAACGTCTATTCTTACCTGTCCCTTTTCCATACCTTTTTATATAAGACTTCCATGAAGACAGTGCTCTTTTTTCCTTTTCAGTAATTCTCTCAATTTGGCTTTTCCATGAGGCATCTCTTACAATGCTTTGAATCAATTTCCTTTGATAACCCTTTTCTTTTTCAATTAAACTTCTTAATTTAGTTGCATTAATATCTTTAGTCTGATCAAGCCAAGTTCTTAATTTTTTTAGTTCAAATGATTCTAAGTAATTATTTGGATACTCCCAAATTTCTCCAACGGACATTTCAATAGATTTTTTAGTTAATGGTAAACTATTATCTAACTTGAATAACAGTTCGTAGAATTTATTAACAGCTTTCTTTGTCTCATACAGTTCTACTAATTGATATAACAAGTTGTCCCATTTATTAATATCGCGATTTTCAAATGCTTCAATCATTTCATATATAATTGAGTGGTTATTTTCTTTTTCACCAAATGACTTTAAGTTAGTTAATTCCTTTTGATAAATTTCAAGCCACTTTTTATATTCTAAATAAATTTTAGCTTGCTTTATATTTCCTAATAGAGTGTTTACATCCCCAACCGAATATAAATCAACATTATCCACCGTAAGCTTGTCTTCTATGGCATTCACTATCTCGAATACCTTTATTACAGTTTGTAACTCTATTAATTGCTCTTCTAGTAGGTGTGGAAAGCGCGCCTCGTCCTGTTTAATATTAGGGTGTTTAATTTCTTGCATATTTCCGTTGAAAATTCTGGCTGTTTCTGCCTTTAATTCTTGGTACTTAATATAATCATCTATCGGCCCAAGATCTTCAAGATTACTAATTGGTTTACCATTTAAAATCGGTTCCTCAAATAAATATTTTGCTTGTTTACCTTTAAAAAGGAAGAAGGTCAGATTCGGTTTTTTTCCACTTTCGAATCGTTCTTTAGCAACTCTTATATCTTCTTTAATTTCTCCAATATCTTTATTAGGTAAATTAACAGTATGTGTCACCAATCTATTGTAGTAATGAAACAATTGCTTACAGCTATCCTGTATCTCATCTACTAAATTCCTCCAACGCTCTTCCCTTATACCTCCGGCCTTCAAATCATTTATGACTGATTTATATCCACCTTCTTGTATAATGTGCTTAAAGTCTAATATGACATTTAGATTGTGGATAATTTCATCTAAAGAAGGTATATCACTTGGTAATTGATAAGATTCTAATTGCTTAAATCCCTCATCCTTACCTTTGGCCAATTTTTCTCCATCATGAACAAGATCCCTAAAAGCCTTTTCATTTCTTATATCTGAATCAATTCTTGGAAGCAATGTCGAATAAAGTTTTAAATCCTCGGAATTCAACGAGTCCCTAAAATTCCAAAGTTCCTTAAACTCTACTTCATTAATAGGGAACTCAGTTTCCATATCTAATTCGTCCAAAATCCATTCATAATTTACACCTGATTCAGATAGCTGTTTAGCAACATCGTATCTAAACAGTTCTTCATCTTTATACTTGAGGACAGATCCTTCCTTTTCCATATAATTCTTCAATTGATTAAGAAGTTTGGATTCCTTTCTCTTACTTTCATCAAGTTCTCTAAGATTTAAATCGACATTTTTACTTAATTTATTTGTGTCTAATTCTCCTAACTTTTCACTAATTGTATTAATAGACTTTTCAATTTCCTGTAACGAATCTCTTCCACCACCTAATACCGGAACACATAGGTCTTGGATGTCCTTTGGAATTTTACTTTTCAAAACACGTAAGGGATTTTCTTTTTGACTAGTAATTAATACCCTTTTGCCTTCTGCCAAAAAATGAGATACTAAGTTTGCAATTGTATGTGTTTTACCTGTTCCTGGTGGCCCTTGTACAGTAACTCCGTAATTTCTTTCAATTCTTTTGACTATTTCTTTTTGCTGTTCATTAGATTCTAGTGGGAAAAACAATTCATTTCTAGTCAACTTATTGATGTGGTCACTATCTAATTCTGTTTCACCAGTGTGATTAAACTCTACTTCATCACCAAGGATTGATTTCACTGCATCGTTAATTTCAATACTACCTGAGTCAATTTGTTCAATTATATTTTCAAGATCGTCACGTAATACACGAGTATTTTTAACCCTAAAGATAAAAATACTTTCATCATAAATAATAGGGGTTTTGCGAATTTCAAAATGTTCATTTGGCCCCTTATATTCACCATCTGCATCGATTGTATTAATTAATTGGGTTAACAAATCAGATAAATCATCTTTTATATCGAATGTTTTTAAACTATTTAGTATCGCATCGGCTCTCTTTTTATTTGGCAAACTCACCCCTGAGAGCATTTCCCGTTCTACGTTATTAATTTCATCTATTCTACTTGCTGTAATAACACCCTTCTCGGCATCCAAGTTCAACTCCAACTTTTGTGTTAAAAGAGGGGAACGAATTAACCCGATCTTACTATCAGGATGATTCCAGATTAAAACACCTCTTCCAAACACTAGTTCTAGTGACTCTCCTTCTCGGTCAAAGCGGGAGACTAAATCAAAGAATTCATTATATAATCTTGAAAGTTTCTTTTTTTCTTTTAGATTTTCCGCCCACTTAGTCCATTCACTTATAAAACCTTTATATAACTTTGTTCTCTCTAGATCATCTTCAAATGCTTCAAAGCTTTCTTCACCATGTTCATTTATATATCTTTTTTGAGCTGCATGGCTTGGAGAAGTATTTTCATTATTTATGTTAAAATCCAGCCATTCTTTTATGGCTTTAGTAGGGTATGGAGGTACTTCCTCTTCCCTTTTAATTTGTGGCTTATGTATTTCTAAAAATGTATCAATATCATCACAATCTTCATCAACATAGCAACCCTCGATTTCCTTTAATTCATTTGGGTTCCAATATTTTTCATACCCTCTGTAATCTCTAATAACTTTACCGGTTAATTTCGTTAATTCTAATAAATACTCAAAAAACCTTTTTTCCTTAGATATGCTATTTATTTGCACAAAATCACCTCTTTTAACTCGCTGTACTTCCCATTTTCATTAATAAACTTTTTAGGGTGTATTTATGCGAGTTTCGATAGATTAGAAATAATCGTGATTGCCCCCAATTATTATAATTGACCAAAACTAATATCAATCACTATATTTCTTATTTAATCCATTAAGTCTATTTTAAACGATATATTATCTACTTTTTCACCAATGTCACTTATTGAATCATAGACGCCATTTCCTTGTATCTTTTCCAATTTTTCGTAAACATCACTAATGCTATTCCAGGTACCTTCTCCTTTTAGCTCGTCGATTTTATTATTTAGATCCGCAATTGAGTTGTATAATCCTTCACCTTTGATTTCATCCAGTGAAATATTCATTTGTGCCACATTATTATTCATTTCTCTCATTTCATCCCTAATTTCTTTTAGTACCTCAAGTAACTCTTCCATTTTCAAAACAACTCCTTTTTATTATATTTGTTAGACTCATGAATATTATTTGAATTTATAACATGCCCATATGGGTAAACGACAGTGGTATAATGAACATTCGGTGATTTTATGACAGTCTCTATGTTGTATGAGTTACTGGGGCCACTACTCCCCTTAGGTCTTTTGCAACTATTATTCGTGGATTATAATTGAGTGAGCGCATTTTTGTAAGCCATTCTATTATTTCAATTTTAAAGTATATAGATCTAATTTTAGAAAAGTCTATAGATCCATTTTGTTGAAAAATGCTGGATAAACTTGTTACAAATAACATCGAGATAGTATTAATTTTATAAATATCATATTCCTATAGTATATCCCTATGAATATTCAGAATATCGGCACTGTGTAAAGATTGTTGGATACAATATCGTAATTCAGGTGTATTACCTATTTTTACATGTATTAACTCATCATTATCTTGACTGTATAAATCTGCAAATTCAACACTTTTAAATGTTCTATGTAGACTTTTTCTATCTAATAACTTATATTGGTACTCATTTTCTAAAAATATGTTATATGGATATTCGGTATATGTAACCTGATCATATGTATGAGGACTAGCTGCTTGAATCTCTCTTCCTTTTTCTACTACTGAATCTAGAAGATTATAATTTTCATCGTACGTAACATATTCATTAACCTTTAGAATCTCACGTTCAATAAATTCCATATAAGACTCATTAAAACTAGCCCATTTTCCTTTATATAGGCAGTAATTCTTCCCATGGTATTCCGTAATAAAGTCCAATACTCTCAACAAAGGAAGTTGTCTATTTCTTCTTGAAGCTGGCCTTATTGAAACCCTAGATATATCATCGCATTCCGCCTCAATCAAAATATCTGCAATACTTTCAATAGTATAGGAATCTATGGTATAACTTTTTTTATAGACTATCTCTATCTGGTCATCATTAGCAGGTTCAATAAAAATATCACCATCATCTTCTATAAAATATGATAAAGTAACACTAGTATCACCACCCAGAATCCCAGTAAGTAATCTTCTATCTAGATCTGCAATCTTTGGTGCATTATCTTCATTACTTTTAAGAAAATTCATTCTTGGCAAACTACCTGACTTTTCTTCATTCAGTAATAAATAATTTAATTCATGGACTATATCCAAAATATCATTAGGTTTATAGTCATTAACATTTAGTTTTACCGCTGAGCCAAACTTCATTTTGTCTTCATACTTATGTAATAAAAGTTCAGAATATTTATCTTTCAAACTAATCTTACTAACGAGTAATTCATGACTTTCTCCGATTTCGGAAGTTACAAATGAATTGACATTATATTGGGTAAGGGATTTGTTTTAGTTTGCTTAAAAAATTTGGCAGACTTTACTTCTATTGAACTTTCATCATGTATTATCTCTGCTATATCAAACCCAAAATCCATATCCGCTGTATTACTTGCGTAGCTGTGTCCTCTTCCTAGGGATATAGCAAATACGTCTCCTTCTATCTCAATAATAACCATACCAAAAGCAGATTCTACTGACTTAGTATTTTTTGAATCATCACCAAAATAATTTCCCCAATACTTTGCCCACTCTATTTCAACCAAATCATCAGAATCTAATTTAAAAAAGAAATCCACTTTCATTGAGGCACTTTTTTCTTCACCATCAATAATTCTAGTGCTATTATAATTGATAGAATCGCCCACTCTATCCATGCCTTTTTCTCTTAAATCCGTGATGAAGTCCTCTCTAGTAATGACTTGCTTATATATACTAAATTCCACTGGAACCCCCCCTGTTTTCTAACAATTTCAAGCTATTTTGTCATAAATTGATACTAACAAGTGTGATAGTTCAACTGTTCCTTCTCAGTTTTGATCTGGAACATACATCTTCTGCAAAGGCAATAACGCCCTAACATCATTCGGCATATTCTCGTACCACTTAACAACCAAATCTACTAATTCCTCCAAATCTACCAACCTAACAGAATTATGTCTAGCAACCGCTTCTGCTTGTGATGTAAAACCACCAGTTGAAACAAATAAACTATTGGCATCAATCGGATTTGCCCCCAATAACTGTTGAATCTCTGGTGCCGATGCAGAAGACTTACGATGCTTTACTTGAACTTTAATAATCGGCTTTTCAAATCCAAAGGCATCTTTATAAGCCAGTACATCCACTCCACCATCAGGCCCCTTTGGACTTACCCGTACATTGTAGTCCATCGCTTGCAAAAGTCCTCCAACCAGTTCTTGCATTTGCCATGGGTCAAGTTTATCAACTTTGTCTTGTACCATTACCAGTGCTTTATTAACCAAGTCTTCTATTATTTCGCTTTCTTCAGCTTCATCTGTTTCCTCCGGTTCAACAAAGGGGTACTCTAATAATCTTTCAATCTCACTTCCCCAATCATCTACACGAAATACTGTTAATACCGAACCTAAACTATTCTTTGCTGCTTGTGATAGTGTGTCTCTAATAACTGTAGTTTCTTCCCATTCCACCCTTATATTATTTGGGTATGCAGGATCCCCTATTGACTCATTATAAAATGGATCTTCAGTTACAGTTCCAATCAAATATTCTCTAGTTTCTTTAAAATAAGTGATAACTCTATCACCCTTCTTTATTTCTCTGCTGAAACGCCATACCTGGTTAATCCAGCTCTTTCTAGTATTAGGTTTACTATCAGCAAATACAGTATTTGCTTTAGTTAACATTTCTTCCTTTGAACGATATTGTTTAGGATCGCCTAATTTAGGCCATCCAATGGAAGCAATACCTTCATCCTTCCATATTGGAATTAATTCATTATTATCTCCCGCACGAACCATCCACCATCTTTTCACCATTTATCCCCCTCGTTAAATAAACATTGTGCCTTAATTGAATAGATGTTCAATAATTTCGTTTTCTCTTATTTCATACACGAATACCCGGCTCTTAATCGCTTGATAATCTTCCTCTATCATCTGCCGCTTAAATTGATGTATATCGTTAGTTACCACAATTAGTCGATTATCTCCATCAACTTCTTCACTGATAATATCTACTAACCCAAAAGCCCGCTGTACTCTTACGTTTAATCTACCCTGCTTTAATTCATGTGCTTCAATCAAAGATAAATAGTCTTCTGGAATTACACGGCCATTTTCTATTCCATTTGGTTTAACTTTAAATTGCGCTATCCTTTTAATAGGCTTTAATTGAATAGAACGTTGACGATCAATTTCCGTTAAACGGTCTTTACTCCTATCTTCCATTTCATCTAATTGTGAATAAGTTTGGTTAATCAAAGCACTATTTTTACCCTCTACATTTTCTTCCTGGTACTTCTTCAACCGTTCTTGCAAGGTTTCCATTTGATCCTCAAATGACTTTCTTAAGAAAACTCTTTTTCGATTAGCATAGTCTTCGCGCTTACGTTGTATTGACTTTAATAGTTTCCTAGCATGTTTAATCACATGGCGTTTAATATCCTGTTCTTCTATGTCATACGTATTTGTAACATCCAACGATTCATTAAAAAGCATATAGGGTGACATTTGTATAAACTCACCGTTTGCCCGTTTACCAGTTAACATTAACTTTTGCTCCAGCTCACGGCCGTTACCGTCCACAATTGTCACTTGATTTAGTTCAACTGTCATAGCTTCTGGAACCGATGCCTTCACTTCATAGAGTGGAAGCACGGCTTGCTGCATCTCTTTTGCAGTTAGTTTCATCACTAAGTTAAACAACGGATTATCATTTTCAATCATTGGTATTGAATCAGATACTTTTGATGAAGATAAGGCAAAACGAATAGAATCATCAAAATTGAACATCAATTTCTGATCACGTGCAAAATCACGTATACGCTTAGGAAAACGGTCTATACGGGCAGTTGTGCTATCAGCTGAAATATTCAACCTCGTTCTTGTATTTTTTAATCCATCAACTACAAAGTGCCCGTATAAACGATTAGGAATGCTGTTTATCGAAACTTCATCAAATGAACGCTTAGCCCCAGGTAAATCAAAATTATCATCTAATCGCTCACTCTGAGCCAGTTCTAATAGCCTTTTGTGTTCTTCCGATAATGTCTTTTCCATGTTTGCAATTATCTCGTCTAAATCTTCACGACCTGTAATTGCTTGTTCCATAACCGAAGATAAATCAGCTTGGTGATCCTCAAGTACTTCACCTATAAAATCATAAACAAGATCTTGTCCAAGATCTTCACGCATTTGTTCCATCTTAGTAAGTAACCGTATTAATACGTCGCCTTCACGTGTATTTGTAGCAACAAGGTTAAACACAAAGACTTCATTTTTCTGCCCAATACGGTGAATACGTCCCATCCGTTGTTCCAAACGATTAGGATTCCATGGAATATCATAGTTGACCATTTGGTTACAAAATTGCAGGTTAATTGATTCTCCTCCAGCATCTGTAGCAATCATGATTTGCACATCATTTCGAAACTTCTCAACTTCCTCTTGTCGTCTATCCATAGAAAAGTCACCAACAATTTTGGCTATCTCTGGAACGTATGCTTTCAATTTCTTCTCAAGATAATTAAGTGTGTCTTTAGATTCAGTAAAAATTAAAATCTTCTCATCTTGTGCCAACAAGCCACTTGCACCAAACAGTGTCTTCTCTAATTCAAGATACTTGCGCTCATTTTGGCTTTGCCTGATGACATTCGCCTTACGAATTAGTTGATCCAGCATTTCTATCTCTACTTGTAATTCATCTAAATCTAGTTCTTCGTATTCGCCTTCAGCATATTCTTCAAGCAATTCCTGTTCTTCGAGTGAACTATCTTCATAGTCCTCATAATCCAATATCATCTGTTTTACTTTTTGCCCTGTTTCTAACGCCTTCTGTAAGCGTTCTTTCCGACGTACAAGTGATAAATATATTGCTTCAACAGATGAACTTAATCGACGTTGTAATATCATCATTGCAAAAGCAACATTTGGTTTATTATTCTGTTTTGCACGGTTAAAGTGATGTCTTACATATTCTGTTACAGCTTCATACAAATCAGATTCCGCTGGACTCAGGTCAAACCCTAACGTTGTAGTTGTACGTTTCGGGAATAGGGGAGTTCCATCAAAGTTAACCATATTTTCCTTTAGTCGACGGATAACATATGGATTACTTTTCTCTAGAATTGAATCACTTCTATTAAGTTGTGAGAAGATATCGTGATCGATCAAACTCATCAAATGACGAAAATTTTCTTTATCCCCCTTGTGAGGTGTTGCTGTCAATAGAAGAGCATGCTCCGTATGTCTCAACAAATTTTCACCTAGTTGGAACATCTTTGTCCGCTTCACTTTGCGTTTCATTTGCCCTACTGTATACGCAGCCATTTTATGAGCTTCATCGACTATGACTAAATCAAACTGCGAGTTAATAATCATGTTTTTTATATCTTCTCTAGATGCCCAGTACATCGACGCAATAACTTGCTGGTGCATATCAAAAGGATTCAATTCACCTGAAGCATCCAAATAAGAACGAGTAATGATTAAGAAGTCTTCATTAAATTTTTCCTTTAATTCCGTTTGCCACTGTTTCAATACAAGAGGTGGTACCAAAATTAATGTTTTTCGAATCATGTTCCGTGCCTTCAATTCACGGATAAGCATACCGGACATAATTGTTTTACCTGCACCAGGATCGTCAGCTAATAGATAACGTACTTGGGGCGCTTGTAACATTTTGCTATAAACCGCTTCAATTTGGTGTGGTAAAGGAATCATATTCCTATTTCCTCTAGCCCGCGATTGTGAGTATTCTTTCTCCGTTTGTAACACATGATATTGTAAGTAATGTTGAAATCTATCTCTCAATTTATCTGAAGCATCTTCATCAGAATAACGTTCAACTTCTTGTAATTGATGTTTCTCAAGATAGTTTTCAAAGAATTGATTAGACTCTCGCCCAACAGCTTCTACTAAATATAAATCATCATCTATGCTTTCAACATGTTTAATTTGAACGGCTTCTGGCCAGAAAGATGCTCCAACAATTTCACCTTTTTTAAGCAAAAGTAACACCCCCATTTCCTTTTCGACTTAATATAATGCTTCATATAATCGTAAGGTAAATTCCTCTTCCAAATAGGCTTCTTTACCTTTCTTGGTCACATTCTCAACTCTTAAAATGCATGTTTCACCTATCTTGTAATGCTTTTCCACTAAATTAAAGGTGACTTGTCTATTACGATCACGATTTTCACCTTTTAGATCAAATACGAGTTCTACTTCATTCGAAATTCGTTCATCACCTTGATAAAAAGCTACATTGACTTTTCTTGATGTATAGTTATCTGTAATACTTTGTTCTTGATAGAAAGAAACCGAAATACGATAATTTGTAATGACTTTATTAATCATTGCTACTGCAATATCAACTGGTTTCCCTACTTCGATACGACGATAATCTATTAATGGGACAACCGCTTCCTGTGGTAAAGCTCCTCCATGAATAAATTGAAGACCTCCACCCGTTTTAAATCTATTGATACTTTTTGCCAAAACAACCTCAACATTATGTAATGGTGATTGTTGTTCAGTTAATTTAATCGAACCTTCTGGAACTGATAAATTGTGCCCGATAGCAAAACGACGATTATGATCTATTACTTCCCCTTCAACAGCTGGTATTTTCCCATGGTTTTCTATTTGTTTGAATTGGAATAAGAATCCATGATCAGCTGTGATGAAAATACGTTTCGCTTGAAGACGTGATAATCGATCAACTGCATATTGTAAATCTTGTATTGCCTGATGGACAGCTCCATAGGTTTCACGTTCTGACTTTGCTGAATCCCCAAGTGCATCAATGTGGTCATGATATAAATAAACTAATCTTTTGCCTTTCAACAATTGATCAGCTTCACTTGCTTTCATATCCAGAAGTTCCTTTAATTTTAGAACTTCAGTCTGTGTCTCAACTGACAGTAAAATTTTACTTCTATTATCCATCCCCTTCGTTGATTGTCCATCAGCCAAGATCCCCTTCTTCTCATCTATAGTAAGCTCACGATGTGGTAGTAAAGATGCCATTCCTAATTGCGTGTAAGTTGGGTAACTTGCTGCCATCGGATTAATATTTGTTTTTCCATTTTCTCTTTCTTTTAATAGTTCATGAAGTTCATAAGCTGCTTCATATCGTAAAGCATCTGAAATAATAACGAACACCCTTGTTTGTTCCTTCTCTAAAATAGGGCGAACCTTCTGAGCAAAGAAACTTCGTTGTGGCATTAATTTAGATACATAACCATCTTCCAGCCTGAAATTCATCTCCTCTGAAATCCGACGCAAATATTCGTTTTCGTACCAATTTGTCAAATGGCTTGCAATCTCTTCTAGTATTTCTTTTGCATCAAGGCGTGTAAAATGATGCATAAAATGACGGTAGGCATGATCAATTTCATATAAGGATTTTACATAGTTTTCATATAGGTCTTCTGCTTGATACAAACGATTTACAACTGGTTTTAACTTTTCAAGTCGAATTGCTTCAAATAGTGTTTCATACAGAGCTTTTAGTCTACCTTTTGATCCCCAATAGGTTTGTAAACGTTGCTCAATTAAAGATAGACGTTCATCCACATGAATTGTTTGATGAACCAATTCATCGATGCACTTTTCAATGATAATTGCATCAACAACTGGGAAAGTATCAACTAGCTGGTAGTTTTCTATATCGTGTTTAATTAACACATCTCTTACTTGATACACTTTTTCCCATTCTTTAATATGTTCTTCAAGAGCTATTCCATCATGTTGTAACCACTCTTCAACGAATAATGCGCAAATGTTAGGTGATGACGATGCCCATTGAGCCTCCCAATCCTCAACAGTAAAACCAGCATTCTGCTGAAAGTGTTGATAGATCAGAACATTTATAAGCTGCACTAATGGTTTATTATCTTCTTCTAGTGTCACGCCAAAATAGCGACCAATGATTTCAAGTGCACGTTCTAAGGAAAAATTGCGCTTTAGTTGTTTCAATAACTCATTTTCTTCCTTGTGTAAGTCATTCAAAAGAAGTTGACGTGCAATTACTCTTATATCAGGTACAGAGGCTTTTACTATGACAGCCATCATACTAAGTTCAAAATGATATTCGTCAGCATGCTTAGGCAATATTTTACTTAATTTTCTTTTTCTCTCTTTACTACCGAAGAACAAAGGATATTGTTCCATCATTGGACGTAATACATGATCAGATACTTGTAATTCTTCTGACAACATTGCAGTTTCGTCAGCTTTGAATTCAGTGCTATACGACAATATATCAAATAGCATATTATCTTTATCATTAGGCTTCGCTTCATTGGAATAAATTAAAAATGACTCTGTTGTCTGTTGAAGTTCAATTTCGACCTTTAACTGAAAAAAATTATTATTAGTTATTTGTCTTACCTCAATGTCCTCTAACTGTTCTTTTAGTTCCTCAACACTGACTTGTGATTGAGGATCGTACCAGAAAACAATCGATCGTTCTTTTATTTTCTTCTCTTGTTGTATTTTCTCTTTTAGCTTTTCAATGACATTCACGGATTTCACCTCTTTATGTAAAGAGAAAGAGGAGAATACCCCCTCTTTCAGTTATTTGATCTTTGCTAGGACTTCATTGAACTTGGCGTAGTTTACATTAACACCGTCATCTAAATCAATATCAATTTGCTCATTAGCATAAGTAGCTAATTTCTTATCAAATTCTTGTAGCTCCTCAATCTTTTTCTGATAGGCTGTTTTTGATTTTTCAAGATTGCGTTTGTCGGCTGGCGATAAACTAGGATTAGCTAAACGTGTATCAATCATGTCAATTTCATTTTGATATTTTGATTGAATTTCCTGTAAATGTTCAAAGCGAATTGTTGCCATCGTATCTGGCTGATAACGATGCATATAAATAAGTGTTCGTAATCCTTTTTGTTTGCCTGAATCGACTAACCAGTATATTGGCCGCTTTTGATATATTTTACAATGATCCTTGAAAAATTCATCTAAGAAATAACGCCGTAAGCGTTCCTCAGGCGACTCATTTTTCTTCATTTTGAGCGATTCAGCTAACCATTGCATATTTTCATCAACAGTATTTGGACTAAACGCTACAGATAAAAACTCACGCAAACGTTCGATGATATCATTGTCAAAATAATGATCATCTGTTAATTGAATAAGACCATTTTGATTTGGCTTGAAAGACTGATACCTTGATTCATCTAACCTTCCTCCACCGTATACAAGGCCTTCTATATCTAAGGAATATCTTCCCATTAGACAACCGATAAAGTAAGATAAGAATGAAACAGCTTCTGTTGCTCTATCAATTTGTCGGATTGTAACATCTTCAATTAAAACATTAGGTTCTATCTCTTGTTGTAATCCAAACAACTCTATAAATTTTTTATTAATCTGTTCTTCATTATTTTTTAATGCGCTAAGCCATTCATCAGTTATATCTTTCCGTTTTCTAAATGAACTTTCTAAAGTTTTATCCAAAGAATTGTATTCAACTAAAGGGTTATTACTAAATTGCCATGACGTCTCATAATAGTTCCAATCCTTTTTAGAAATATTTATATTTTCTTCAACATAGGAAGCGATCTCTTTAACAAATGACTTTTCACCTGATATATAAGGTAAGTTACCAATAGGCCCTTGATTAAAATCAAATGTTGGTGAAATTATTTTCAAGAAATACATTACTAGCTTGGAATTTAAATATCCTAACAAATACAAATAGTTATCATGACTATCATTTTCTTTTAAAAATAACATCGGCCCCTTAGAATCAAATAAAAATCCAAAGTCTGTATATCTAAATGAAATATTACCCGAAGTTAAAGATGACCAAGTTAGCCCATTCTTAAAATAATACGAAGGATTACGAATTACAGCCTTTTTAAAATTCTTTAGTTCCTCACCATCATTTTCCCAGTTAAGTAAATACTCTTGATTTCCGTACCATTTTTTATATGGCCCCCCTTTACTATATGGGAACCACTTCTTTAGGCTTTCTAATGCTTCAGTTTTATTACGATTATTAAAACCAACCTTCATAAAGTTCACTTCATACCAATACCTCAAAAACCTGTTATTATCTGCCGTTGCCATACCTTGTCTTGGTTCTGCAATATCTGAAATTTTCATATTCTCAGCAAAAATAGTTCTTACCTTTCGAGGCACCCAATAAGCAATGGGATTCCCAGGTAAATTTTTATAAGCTTCACTAGATACTTGGGAGTACCTACTATTTCTCCTCGGAAACTCATAAGGTTCTTCATTAATGATATCTGAGTACTTAACATACTGAAAAACACCTTTATAGTTCTTTATTTTCTTTCTAAAAATAGTAGCTGCTGTACCAAATGCAATTCCCATTACCATATTGTCCATGTGAACTAAATTTAAAATAGAATATTTATTTAGTATATGTTCTCTAAATTTTTCATAAGAGGAAAGAAACATCCATGATTGCATTGTGACATTCGCAATGATACCTCTACTTTTCGTGAATTCTTCCATTCTTTCCATCATTGCAGAAAAAGTATCAATCTTAGTCATAGGGTAATTTTTTTGTAAAAAGTTTTTTAAATCACTATTTGTGTTTCTAACCCCCATGTATGGAGGATTGGTTATTGCAACATCGAATGAAGAATTTAGAATAATACCTTGCTTGAATATAAATTCCAATTCTTTTAATTGTTCATATGCATAATAATCCTTTATGCCCAATTGTAGACTATTATCAGTTCTTAAATTTATTATTCTAGTCAAGTACTTGTTATAGTCAATATCTAGTCCTTTAATTAGAGAACCATAGTTCTTAGCATCATAAAATTTTTCTATAAAATATTTAAATTCAAACTTTTCCTCTTTACTTTCACATATTAATTCTGCTAGACCTACTGTATCTAAATTATTTGATTCTCTTATTGCAAAAATATTTGGTTTAACAGATTTTTTTAGGATTCTTCTGTTTTTTTCTCGAGCTTTCATTAATAATGCAAACGATGCTAATTGAGTGGATCGTTCGTCTACATCTATTCCAAATAGATTTTTTTCAATGATTAACTGTGGAATATCTTTACTAAGGTATCCAGCTTCTTTATAAATCTCGTATAGTAGATCAAATGCATAAACAAGCATATGTCCAGAGCCTACACAAGGATCTATAATAGTTAACTCCTCTAGATCAATTCCCTTATATCCGATCTTTTTAATTATTTCAAGAACGTCTTTTTCTTGAGTTGGTGGCTCCAAATAATAATTCATAAAGTTTCGTAACTGAGAATGTGGATTTACTTCAAGCCACAACTTCCCTATTGAATTTTCCACCATATACCTTACTATCCATTTTGGTGTAAAAATTTGTGTAGCCGCCGGAATGTCATGTTTGTCTACTCTTATATTTTTTTTCAAATTAGAATAAACTTTGTCCTTTGGTTCTGAATTATAATATTGATATATCCATCCAATTACTTCTACTTCTTTAAAACTTTCAGTAAGTTCTGAGTTGCTTACTAATTTGGCAATAATAAACTCACTGTCTAACAAGTAATCTGGTAACAATAATTCAGTATAGTCATTTATTTTTTCAAACAATGACGGCAAATTTTCATTTAAATTATTACACTGCGCAACAAATAGTCTTCTATAAGCTTGTTCACTGTCACCATTTTGTATTAATTCATTTATTTGCTTTTTAACCACATCTAGGGTCATTGTTTCATATTGAAGTAAAATATCCGGTTCGTTTTTACCTGTGTTGCTTGATAATACATTTACCCGATCTGGTAGATAATTGTTCACTTCCATATAACGAATCGCAATAATTCGGTTGAACCATGTATATGCTACTTCTTCTATTAGCTGATCATAACCGACAGCATTTAAGCGTTGTTGTAACGTATAGAAGGACTGCTTCATTTCCGTAGAAAAAGACTTGCCGTTCACAAATAGTTGTCCATAGTTTTCCTCAATCTTAAATTCTACATTATCCTTGGTAATACCGTATTGTTCTGCTTTTAAAGAAACCTTTTCAAGCAAGTCACGTCTAGCTTCTACCGCAAATTTCTTTAATTCTGCTTTATTCATTGTCTCACTCCTATAAGTATAGGAGCAGATTATTAATCCGCCCCATAAATTATGACTTCACGAAATAGTGTGTTTGTAGCTCTTTAATTAGGGTTTTCTTCAATGACTCAATAGCACGTTCTAAATCTTCTTCAGATTCAATTGTATCTACCTGACTAAAGAAAGAGGAATATAATTCTTGCTCACTAATTTTCCTCGGTTGTCTATTAACTGTTTCTGAATCATCTATTAAATCCTTAAGCATTTGGCGGGAATTTATTGTTGTTGCATCCACAAGCTCATTAAGCTGTTGCTGATTGATTCGAGCACTTGATATACGTTCACTCTTTTTTATTTTCTCATGTAGCTGATTTGCTTGATTTTTTTGTGATTGAATATATTCTACAATGCCTTCATATTGGTTATATTGATTGGCTAAGTTATCAAGTTGATTCAATAATTTTTCGGATTGAACCATTACAGCTTGTTTTTGTTTTGTAGTTTCTTCTTGAGTGATTTTCTTTAAAACATCTGTCAACTTCGGCAATTGACTGATTTCTTTTGTGGGCTCTTCTTGTAATAAAATCCTTTTCATACGTTGAGCTGTTTCTTCTAACTCTTCATTATGAATAATTTCTAAGTCTTGCTTATGCTCTTTAAGAGCCTGAACCGCTTCATCAAATTTTACAATTGGATTTCCTTCATAGAATCCTTGCAACAACTCTAAAATGTCATACCAGCCTTCAATGTCATCTTCATATTGAATAAACGTACGACAGAACTGTTCAGAGTCACGAATCGCAAGCAATTTTTGAGTATCACTCACGATTGTTCGTATATCACTTTCACCAGGGTAAGGATACTCACTTGTTGGATCTTGTTGGCGTCTTCTTCCTCGAATTTTCTCTATCGGTTGTACAAATTCTTCTTCTATCTTTTCTCTAATTAATTCTTCGTAAGCGTCATACGTGTCATAAGTTTGAGTATTCGAAAAGAAATCACGAACTAATGCAATAAGATCTTGTTTAACCTGGTGATCCATCTCAACGATTGGTAATAGAACAATACGATCACGTTCCGAAATTTTTTCTAATCGTTCATAAAATTGATTGGACTTAGGATTAAAAGCCTCACCTGCATAAGTGAAACGAACCTTTCCAGCATTCATTAATCCCATTAAAATACCAATCGTATCTTGTTCGTCCCATCCATAAGGGACGGTCTTATACTTTTGTACGACTTGTTTTAATGTTCGCTGGTCATGGGAACGTTCAAGTTCCTCAATAAAATGCTTCACTTCATCAATTGCATTTTTATTTAGGTCACTAAATAAGCTTTGTTGTCCTAGGTTCTCCGCCACTTGTATCCATTCATTCTTACTATTTTTGAAAGAAATAGGTTCTTCTATATAATGAAATTTTGTATAAGTGTTGCGAATTAGCATGTCCATAGCTTGATCAACTTTACTTTCGAAAGCCCCGTTAAAATCACGGTGTTGACCTTGAATAAAAAATTCTGCATTCTCACAGGCTTTCTTTAATAATTCTGTTGCTTTAACTTCATATTCATCAACTTCAGCGATTTTCGCTTCGAAAATCCTTTTTTGCTGCGGACTTGTTGTGCTTGACTGCTTACGTCGCACATAACTACCCACTTGTTGAATATAAGCTAATGAACTTTCTGCTTCTGCAACAAGGTCTTTGTCTAAAAGAATGATTAAGTGCCCAGAGTTAGCTTGTAAAGCTGCTTCTGAATCAGTCATACCTTCAGAAAATACTTGCATCGTTAATTCATGATTCATTTGACCTTTTACGTAATTATCAAACCGCTTATTATAATCAAAATGTTTGGTTTGTTCTTTATACTTATATTCATACTTAGGATAACGATACATCTCGTTAAAAAAGAGATTACCTAATCGCTCTTTAACTGCTGATGAATTGTATTCTTCTACACGAATCTCACGATTAATTTCTTGTTCTTCATCTGATAAGAAAGAGTATGAACCATCCGCATGCTGTTCAATAAACATTGCCATTTGAAGTCGGTTCAATGACTCCTTAATACGATATTCCAAAGGTTGACGTTCATCATAAACTGTCTCAACCATAAGTGTCGCAATATTACTAGGAGTGGATTTTATATCATCTATTCCTTTAATTAGATAAAGCACTTGTAATACCTTTACATCATATTCATCTAAACCTTCATTATTTCTAGCTCGATCTTGGGCTCTTGAAATCGTACTTGTAATCGATGACTCCAAATAATCACGAATAGATGGATAAAATTCTGCCATAGTCACCATATTATCGACTTTTTCATCAGCATTTAATTGTGCAGCTTCCTGAAACGCTTTAAGTAATGAACGCTCACCACGTGAAGTGTGCTGTCCGCCTTCCCCTAGATTACGAATCTTAGTAAAGATTTTTTGTAATAACTCAATTTGATATGGAACAAATGGATAGAACGCTACAAATTCATCAATGGAACGATAGCCTGAACGCAACTGTGTATTCTGCTTATCAAATGCTAAACGATTATGAATTAATTTACCTTCTTGATCATGAATCGTCTTTAGTGTATCTGTACCGATATCCTCTTTTTCCAGTAGACGTTTTTTGATAACTTCATCTGTATTTGCGCTAGATAAGTTAATTTTGGTTTCAAATCTTCCCTGGATCTTTGAGAAGTCTTTCGTACTATCAAGGTCTGAAACCGTTGCTTCTAGCTTTTCTTGTGAAGTTACTATCACCCATGCTTGACCATGACATAAGTCACCCAATCTTTCAGTAATTGTTTGTAGATTTAACATCAAGTTAGTATTATTACCAACGTATTGTCCAACCTCATCAGCCAGGAAAACGATTCTATAACCTGGGCCTTGTTTTTTACAATATTCAGCTATCAACTGGGCTACTGAGTCTGCATCAATGGAAAACCACTCACGACTCATAATAAAGAAACTTTCTGCAGTATCTGCATCATAACCTACTGTTTCTAATGCTTGAATAACCTTCTTTTTTCTAAGTTTAATTTTCAAACGGAACTCTTCCCATGCCGTGCCGTTTTGATCATGAATGGCCTTTTTAAAAGCTTCATAAGTTCCATCGTTATCTAGTTGACGTTCCATATCAGCAACCCACAATGTATCTGAATAACCCAAATGATTATTAAATACCCTTAAAAATACTTCAATAATTCTTTCTTTCTCTGCATCCTTGGATGAAGACGTGGAACGAGAATCAATATTGAACAATAAGGCATCTGTTCTTTTCTCAGATACTTGTTGCATCATATTGAGTAGCTCCTGATTGTCGGTTTTATCTTTGAAATAGTCAGCAGGTGTTTTGCCTGCAATCCTTTGATTATGTAACAAATAGGATAATATTTTTAAGAAATGGGATTTACCGGATCCAAAGAAACCAGATATCCATACCCCTACCTTGGTAGAGGGTTGATCATATACAGCTAGATAATTACGATAAAAACGTTCTAAGTAATGTTCACTTTCTTCTGTCAAGACATATTCATCCAATTCCGTATTAACTACATCTTCCTCAATCTGTTCTGCTTGTACAACATTATTAATAGGACGGAATATATCTTTTAGAAATAAATCCTTTATTTGCATTTCTATACCCCCTAGGAAATTCGTGATAATTGATAGTCATCTTCATAGTCAAGAATGCCAAATAATTTTAAGCGTAATCCTGTAAACTCACCCGGATAAAATAAAACGATTGTTTTTTTATAACCTTTGCTAGAAATGGCCTTTAGTAATTGACTAGATCTTAAAAACGGATGCGCAGAACCAACTCCTGTTATAAAAATGATATCTGCATCTTCAGTAATATCTTTAAATTGTTGAATCATTGTATTACTTTCATTAAGTATCGGTTCAAATACATCAATCAAACCTTGTAACCCTTCTTCCTCCTCCATTTCAAATAGTTCTTCCATCTCGTCTTCATCAAAGAACGAAAGCAAAAACTCAAATAAATTTACTTCTTTGATATTCATTTTTGTTCGCTTCAACATGTTCTTTATGTACACACGTACCTGTAATTCACCTTTAGGCGGATAGTCTAATACAAAATGAGGAATATCACTTCCAATCCCTTTTGGGTTTGTGAAACCATCTTGTATAATCCGCTTTTCCATTTGTTCTAACCGTTCATATGTTGATTTCATCCTTCATTCACCTTTTCTAAAACTGTGAAGGAATATAGTAATGGGATATCCCTCTCAGCATATGTTTTTAAAGTTTGACTGATATGTATTGGATTTACGTTATATTTCGTTTGATCAATCTTTTCAATCATCTTTGATTCCCTAAAAAATAACATTAACGTGCTGATGAGACGTTTTATTGTTTCAGGTCTCCATTGATTGACTTTATCGCTAATATTCGCTTTAGCTTCAAAAAAATAATGAAAGTCATTTCTATATAATGGTTCTTGCTGTTCATATTTGTAAATAATTACTTCTAAGTAAAACTCTAAAGGTATTCGATATACCTGTAAAAATGAATATAGAGTTAATGCTTTTCGGTCATAATCATTCGCTTGCAAGAAATGCTGCTGCGTCTCGTTATTTAATACCATCGCACGATTATAAACCATGTTAAATCGATTCTTGATACTTAGCGGACTTCTTAATTGAAAAAGATTATTATCAATAATTTTTTCTAAGATTTGATTTTTATTGTTATGTTTTCGCAATAGATCTATAACAATGGCTATATCATTTTCAGACCACTTTTCCTTGGTAAATCCTGCTGAATACTCCATTTTAGCCTCCTCCATCTATCCACTTACAACATCTTGATGGATAACTTGTTCAACCACTTCTAACCTACGTTTACCACATTGTTGTCTTAGGATTGTTGTGTAGATGCCATCCTTCTTAAATTTATTTGTATTAGCGGCATACAATTTTTGGATAAGCTCAATCATATTAGATTCATCTATTTCGTCTTCCCAATATGTATCTATTACAAGGTTTATAGTTGCTGCTAAATCCCTTTGTGTCTTCTGAAATACCTTTATTTCCATAGAATCACCTCGGTGTTCTTACTTTTTTTATACTCTATCTTTATTCTATATGTAGTTCTTTAGTAATACAACTGCATAGGGAAAAATTGTATATATTTTCTCGAAGTACCTGCATTTATATATGAAAAGGGGTACCCATCCGTTTCATGCCCCACCCCTTTATATAAACCGTTGTTTATCCATTTGGATAGATAACGGTTTTTTTTCATTACAGAGACGACATGCGCGGTGAGAGGAACGCACTATGAAAGGAGGAATGAAAATGAACAACTCATTGGTCAAGATTCTAATTGAAGCTAAGAAGCTAAACAAATGGATCCCTGCAAAGTTCCTAGTGAAGTATGACATTCAGAAGGTTAATCTATCAGAACTTGAGGATGATGGACTCATTCTGACTACGAAAAGTAAGTCAGATGGATTGGTATTAAAGCTAACACTCAAGGGTTATCACCACTTCAACAAATAATTATTTAGGATTATCCAATAACATTTAGGAGGAATTTTATTATGCAGAAGAACTTATGGTTGGATCATGAATTGATTAATGGGAAAGGTGTTCCTATTCCAGAGATTAAAATAATCTATCAATCTTTATTAAATGAAAATGAAAGAATTAAAGATGAGATAGTCGATTCCATTGAATGCAATGACTATGTAAAGCTATCTCAATTACTAGCAAGTAGAAATAAAATCCAAAAAGCTCTATTAGAAGTAGAGGCATTACATGAAGATGATTTGAAAAACAATGTTTCTACTAAAGAGCGGGTCTCTTATGCACTAACAAATGCTGCTGAATTACTGGAATCAAAAGGAGAAGATGTACTGTTAGACATTAACAAGGGCTTAGAAAAAATAAATCATTCTACACACAGCTTGGTAACTAAGTCATTAAATATCTCATCTAAAGCATTTAGTAAAGGTAATCAATTAAACCATAAAGCAGGAAAGTTTCTGGTTAAGAAGACTTCTAAAGGATTATCCAAACTTGCAGATGCAATTAATAAAAAATCTTAATCTATTGAAAGGAGGTGAGAAACATATGAAATCAGGTATGCAATCCCAAAGAAACAATATAGTACCATTCTCTAATAATGATACTGAAATAGTTTCGCTACCTAATATTGTCGTATCGACTACCGAATCAAAACGACGTGTAGAGGAACTGCAAACGTTTGTTGAAGAGGTGATGGTGAAAGGTGTCGATTATGGTTTAGTAGATGGATTTTCAAAGCCTACATTACTTAAACCAGGTGCCGAAAAGCTATGTGATGTATTTGGGTTCTCGAAAACAGCAGATGTCGTTAATCGCACAGAGCAATGGGAATCAGGAATTTTTGCATATGAGGTGAAGATGACACTTATACGTAAAGATAATGGAATCGTTGAAGCTGAAGGCCTAGGTTCATGTAATAGTAAGGAAGCATCTTTTCAGCAACAAGAACCATATACAATCGTAAACACCGTATTGAAGATGGCAAAAAAGAGAGCGTTGATTGATGCAGTTCTTTCTGCAACACGGTCAAGTGGTATCTTCACTCAGGACATTGAAGATTTTCCACAAGCAAAAACTAAATCTATTAAAGGAGGTGGTGAACAAGCAACAAAAGCTCAACTACAGAAGATCTTCCGTATCGTCAATGAAATGAACATGCCGACAGATGTTGCAAGAGAGATGATGAAGATGACATTTGGTGTTGAGCGTAGTACACATCTAACCAAGAAACATGCATCAGACTTTATTCAAGATTTACTGGCGCTAAAGGAGGTGAGGAAGATGGATGAACAAAACTATATTGATTGAAAGCACATGGATTGCAATTGCGGTCGGTGTGCTTTTTTTTATGCACAAAAATAGATGAGCTCATCGGCACATGAACTCATCTTCAGGTAATCAATCAACAACAGTATATCGAAAAGTTAACACCTATTCAATCTGGAGGGGCGCATATCGTCTCTCCTTTTTTTATTCAATCAAACAATTAATGGAGGAATTTATTATGAACAATTCAATCGATAAAATCACTTTTAGAAATCTATTAGCAACAACAACTCGTGAAAAGGAAGATAGTTATGTAGTAACAGAGTTATTTAACCGCTACCCATCTATTCAAGAATTATTAGCTGTAACGAAGGAAGAGTTACTGCATATTAAAGGTATTGGGAAAGTAAAAGCTGAGCAAATCATCGCTGCCTTACAACTTGCTCGCATGAACCCATGCCCAGTAGAGCAACGATATACAATACGTTCGCCACAAGACGCTTATGACTACTTAAAAGACATGCAATATTTAAATCAAGAGCATTTTGTAGTTTTGGGATTGAACACAAAGAATCAGATAGTTTTCCGTGAAACAGTATTTGTCGGTTCACTAAATGCTAGTATCGTACATCCGCGTGAGGTGTTCAATCATTTAGTACGCCGTAGCTGTGCTAGTGCAATTGTCGGGCATAACCACCCTAGTGGAGACGTTTCACCAAGCATGGAAGACATTAATGTAACAAAACGTCTAGGTGAGGCTGGAAAGATGATGGGTATTGAGATTTTGGATCATATCATTGTGGGCCATGAGAAATATACTAGTTTGAAAGAAAAAGGATATCTATAAAAAATTTTTTCAAGAAAGTCAGTGAAGGTGCTAGAAGTTGCGCCATCACTGACTTTATTTTAATATCATCAAGTTATGGGCTAAATTTAGCCAAATACAATTCCTTCTTATTAGGTACTACCACCTAATCACGGTATAGGCCTTGATACTAAGGGATTTTTACTAATTACGTATATATCTTATCAACTATAGAATAACCTAATAATCCCACTCACTTTGTATATATCCGTAAAATGCCGTAATTGTAACATTGAATTTTAAAATAATAGTATTACCTCTAGTATATGTTGCATAATACTAGTAAGTAAGTGTGTAGTGATTACTTGATATACATGACTTTATCTATGGTTGCATACTATTACAATTTACTCGTATATCAATGTAGCCGATAGAATTTGATACATGCTCTTTTGATAGTTCAAGTTTAACAATGTTAAACGGTGTTACTATTTGTGTTCCATATAAAATCGGCAAATAGGTCTTTGCCATGTTATCTAAGTCCTTTGATTGTATCGCTCCATTAAAGTGTAGTTTTACTGCATAATGATTTGAAGCCGCTATTTCAAATCCATCTTTGTAAAGTAGTTCTCTCATTGGTTGATGTAACAGCTCGATGTGCGGATAGAAATTCTCATCATCGAAGCCACCAGAAAGTATTGGATTGCTCTTTGGCACAATATAGGTAGTAAGACCGTTAAACTGAAGTTTCGTGGTTTGAGTCAACACGTCATAAATACGAAGGTCAATACTGTCATAAGGCATGCTCTCCCTCATTCTTGAACCCGGTTTACTTGAGTACAAGTTTACCCTTAAAGAATAGATTTCCGCATCATTAGAGACTATTTCATTGTTAATTGCATCTATAATAGCTTTCACCGATTCTAGTATTGGAAGCTCTTTGCGTGGCCTTGGTGTTGAAATATTAATCTCTACCCCATATTCACCTTTCAGGAGGGGAAGTATAACCCCCTTTTGGCTTGCTATTGCACGTAAAACCATCGATATCTTTCCTTGAAAGTCCATCATTGAAGTACTTTGCAATCGATTAGTTCCTTTTGAGCTAGTATGTGGCATTTCCAATGGTTGATCATGTAAAAGTATATGACTACCTCCATCATGTTCTATTAATACATTCCTATCCATTATCCTTGCTTTTATCTTTTTGTATGTCATAGAATCATACTTCCCCTTTTGCTATCTAACTCTTTGTTGTTCACTTTTTTTGCTGATAAATGATATGGTCGTAAAACATAACATTCCCTTATACCTTTTCGAGTAGATACTAATAGACTATCCCCTATATACTCACCTTTTACAAAGCAAACCTTTACAATCTTAAATAAACCCATAGACAGTAACAGCTTTATTGTATTAACTACCTGTTTCTCTGATTTTTTAACATTGTAATAGAAGGAATGATCTACGTGTATTGAATTTATTTCTACCTGTACAGATTCAGGATTTACTCCACCAAAATAGCTCAACCAGCAATTTGCATATAAAAGTAGATATACTTTTAACTTTGTGTAAGTCCATGTTCTATCTGCTGTGGATGTGTTCTCCAGCATTTTATTTGTAACTGCATCCGCCGGCACCATAATATACCCTTGATTCCTTTGCTTTAGATTACTTGTATAGAATGGTATTGAATTGCAGCTTATATAAGTATTCGTAAATGGATCATAATCAGGTGCAGTTAATAATTCAGTCTGATACATTTGCTGTTTATGGGAATTGGTTCTCGCAATAAAATAGTTTACCTCCAGCCAATCTAAGGCATTATTTAGTTCATTACGGCTCAACTTCAAGTCCAATTGTATTTGGGCTTTTGCCTTCTTTACTCTTTGGTATTTCCATTCATATGACTTACACAAATAGATGTATAATTTGAACGTTTTAAGATCAGGAAAGTCAGGGTAAACGTCGGAAAAGATTTTCCTTTGGATAATAAATTGGCCGTTTGTTGAAACATTAAACTGATTAACTCCTGTTAAGTGCTCTGGCTTCACCTTAAAGCTATTTAAATTCATAAACGTCTCCTTGTTTTAAAATATAATGGATTATAACCCGTGTATTTGAATTTATATTACAATAGTGTTAGTATTAATTCAAGAAATAATTATTTGGAGGTGCTGTTTTGTCTGCAATTAATATTGACTCTTATGATTTTAAACACCTTAAAGAATGTACATTAGGTGAACGACTACGTTTTTTTAGACAACACATGGTACAGTACCATGGATCTGATTACACTATAACCTCACTTGGATCCAGAATTGGTGTTGCACCACAGTCAATTTCAGCAATTGAAAGAGGCGATTCTAAAAACCCATCTTTTCAGCTCATCCATAAGTTAACTCAAGAATATAGAGTTCCTCTGGAATCTGTTACAGACGAATTTTATCTGGGCGAAGAAAGATTGTTTTCTATTGGCATACCTGAAGTAATAGAGACTGATATCGACTTTGACGATGTAGATGAATTAGTTATCGCAGTCGAAGATAATGAGAGTAATGACGATGAAATCTATTTCGATTTCGATGATACGAAAGGAATCTTGCTTTATCATTGCCTAGGCAAAAATGAATATAAGCCTATTTACCACATTCATTTCAAAGAAGACATTACTGATTATGAAATGGAGAGTTTAATCTCACGAATGCTAATGGAGACCACTTCTCTGACTCAAGGGAATTTTGATAGTTCTAAGGCTAATCACCCATTACATGAGGCCCGTCAAATCATCAATTCTCAAAACAAGTTGTTGTCATCTGGAGAGTTAATAAACCTTCTTGTTAATAAGAAGAAGTAACAAACAACGAAACTTATAGGAGTGGATTTAACATGGTGGAATACCCAAGCCACAACATGATTGGAGAACTTGAGGCAGATGCTCGAAAGAGGGAGGCATTCTTAGATCAACTGACATCTATTATTGAAAGTACTTTGTCTAAGAGTGATGTAACTGGCAACAAAAAAATCGCTAATAAGGAGGCGTTTTAATGATTAAAGGAGTAATCTACGCACGAGTAAGTACAGAGGAACAAGCAACAGAAGGATACAGTATTGAAGCACAGAAACAGCTTCTCTACGATTATGCAAAACAACGTGACATTCAGATTATTGATGAATATATCGATGAGGGGAGAAGTGGAAAAAGTATTCAGGGTAGACCACAAATGCAACGTCTACTGAAGGAATCAAAAAATGGAGAATTTGATACTGTTATAACATATAAACTAGACCGGTTGGCACGTAAAACAAGGGATTCGCTTGAAATTGTTGAAACTCTTGAGCGCCACAATGTTCAACTAATGAGTTATTCAGAGAACATTGATACTACTACACCTGGTGGAAAGATGTTCTACACAGTAATGAGTTCTGTTGCTGAAATGGAGCGGGCAACGATAATTGATCGTGTTAAGATGGGAATGAATCAACGAGCTAATCAAGGAATGTGGAATGGTGGAATAGTGCTTGGTTATGATGTGATTAACAAGGAACTTATCATCAATGAAGATGAAGCAAAGATTGTAAAAGAGATATTTATCTTAGCAAGTAAAGGCCATGGCTATAAGAAAATTGCTTATGAAATGAACAAGCTTGGTTATAAAACAAAAAAGAAGAAGGATTTCTCCATTGCTACTATTAAAGGTATTTTAGAGAATCCATTATACATAGGAAAAATTCGTTATAATCAGCATGAGAATTGGTCTGAGAAAAGAAGAAAAGGTAAAAATGATAATCCGATTATAAGAGATGGCATACACACTCCGATAATCGAGATGGAGCTTTGGAATCAAGTACAACAAAAATTGAAAACACGCTCCTTCCGTCCAGCACAATCGTCAAAACCATACTTCTTAGGTCGATTACTTCGTTGTCCTGAATGCGGATATGGAATGACTGCAGCAAAGTCAAGAGGTAAAAATGGCAAGCAATACAGACTTTATCAATGCGGTCAATATAAAAACAAAGGTAGAACTGCATGCCAAGCCCATACCATAAATGCGGACAAGGCTGAACAATATGTAATTAATGAATTAAAGCGTATTGTAACACTTCCCCTTTTTATTGAGAAGTTAGTCAACAAAATGAATAATGAAAGATTGAATGCTGAATCTCCATTACTAGATGAGAAAAAACGGCTGCTTAAAAACAAAAAGAAAACTGAAAAGCAGTTAGACAATTTAGTTACATTGCTAATGGATGATCCCGATTTAAGGGATATTTATAGTAAGAAAATGTTAGAACAGAAAAAACAACTGGTTACCATTGAAAGTCATATAGAGAAGGTTGAAAAAGAGCTACAAACTATCAGTAAAGATCCCATCGATGCTGAAGCACTGACTCATCTTCTTAAAAACATTGATACTCTTTTGGATAAAGCGGATACTACAGAAAAGAAGGAGTTGCTTTCACTCTTTATAAAGGATATCCAAATAACCAAAGAAAAGGTATCTCACAAGGAAGGTAGACAAATCAAGTGTATCAATCTGATGTTTGACTTCACCATTGAGGCCTTACAAGGTAGTTCTAGTATCTTAATTAATAAAATGTCTGAAGTAAACTGCATTGCACCACTCGATACAACCTTTATGGAAGAGCCATTTTCAAGGGAGGAAAACTTTAGGGAAGCCTTAACTTCCCTTAATATTTTACCCTTATTTATGATACGGTTCCCCCCTAATAATCCTAAACCCCCGATAAACCTGTTCAACCAACACCAATCGCATCAACTGATGAGGAAACGTCATCTTAGAAAAAGACAGTGCAAAATCCCCCCGCTTCTGCACCTCCTCACTAATCCCAAGCGACCCACCAATCACAAACGCAATCTTACTCTTCCCATAAGTCGCAAGCTCGTCCATCTTAGCAGCCAGCTGTTCCGAACTAATCATCTTCCCACCAATTTCTAATGTAATTACATATGTATCCTGCCCAATATGGGAAAGAATTCGTTCTCCTTCCTTCCGCTTCACTTCAACCATTTCTGCTTCACTCATATTCTCAGGAGCCTTCTCGTCCGCTACTTCTACAATGTCTACCTTTGCATAGGCAGTCAGTCGCTTCAAATACTCTTCTATTCCCTGTTTTAAATACTTTTCCTTCAGTTTACCTACTGACACAATTGTAATCTTCATTGGCTTACCGTCCTTTTTTATCTTCTTCTAATAGTGTATCAAACCAGATGAATTTTACCATCGTTTCATCACCTCTCTTCTAAAGAATAAACAAACATACATTTTTTATTTTCTAATGAATTAGTACAATCGGATTGACACTTCTATTAATAAAGTATAAAAGAACTCCTAACTTCTAGGAACCATCCTCACCATTCAGAAGATGGCTCTATTTAATCCATGCTAAATAAATACTTTACAACTGCCCGTTATACCTAGACTCGATAAGCATCCGAATATAAGCACCTAAAAATACTACGAATGCTGTATCCAACTTAAACAGTCCTACTACTAATAACATTACAGCAACTCCTAATGCGATCTTTCTTGAACGAATAATTGCTCCAACAATTGCAGCATATACGAGATGATCATTTAAAAATGAACTAATCGAACTTAACCATTCCATTTCTCCCATTGCAGATGCTAACGTGACGTGCCCGAATATCGCGCCTACACCTACAGCTAACCCAAAAACTGCCAGTCCTGTTTGGCGGATGTTTTCTTTTTTTACTCCGAATAGGATTGCTCCAATGGATGTCATTTGTATACTTAATACTTCTACATCTAATGTGATGAACTCCATATTAATAGTTGTTGTAATCGCAATATCAAACAAGTCCCCTAAGGATTCACTAATTGTCGGAGCCTTCCCAGCAACTAACCCGATTATGATGATAGAAACAGCAGATTTACTATTCGAAGCTCTAGTTACGACCTGTTCCAGCAAACCTCTTAACGGTTCCATGCGATAGATACATATACTAACAAGAAGTGTGATAATCGCTGCTTCTAACAAGTCCTCACCTCCTTTCCCTTTTACCATTACAATATGCTCACTTAAGGGACATGCTTGGGATAATATAGTTAATTTACAGAAAATGTGTTCATAACTAGCTAAGCCTAATTCCTACCTCACCTTTGAAAAAGTATTACTGCTTTATGAAACTAGCAAAGGTGAAATAATTGACAAAATAAAAAACAACCTCAAAAACAAGGATAATATTCCCCCTACGAAACTACTATTCTATTGACATTCTTCGACATAGATTTACAATAAAATAAGAGAATTCTATATATTAAAACGAAAATACATACATAAATAACAATTATGGAAAGGAAGAATTTCATGTCAAAAGAACCAGATAAAAAAGGGCTAGGATGGTTTAAAGGGAATCGAACAAACCCGGATGCAAATGAAGCATGGGAAAATATTATTACGGAGAAGGAAATAGCTGCAACGAAGGCGGTAGAAGAAATCGTTCAGGAGGAAAGTCCTACTGAACTGGAAGAATCCGCCAATAGGAATGTACTATCCAAGGAGAACCAGGACAAGCAATCATTGGATTTAATTGTTGCAGTTGAAAACCTGTTAAAGGATCGTCAATTAGAGCAGTTTAAACGTAATAATCTTGCTAAACGTCTATTGGAAGCAAATGAATCGATTAGTCGATACAAACAAGATTTAGAGAACCGTGAGCAACTTCTTAGTGAAAAGAATAAAGAAATTCAAACATTAGAAAACAACTTAACTAATAAACAAATGAGCTATGATCAATTGCTAGAGGACTATAAGGAGTACCAATTTAATTCCAACACCGAATATGAAAAGGTTACCAGTCTTCTAGAAACGGAACAAAATAAATACACTACGTTAAATGAGGAATTTACGAATAGCAAATACGAGCACATGCAAAAAGCGAATGAATTAGCAGAGAAGATCCGAAACATGGAAGCTGAAAATAAAAAATACGCTACAAGCTATCAACAAATTGTGGAAGAGAAAAATCAACTAATGAAAACGATTAATGAATTTACCGAACGTATGTCATTCTCTTTCACACCAAAAACCAGTTCATCTCATTCAACTGAACAAGATTCCTAGATTAAAAGATTAATAGCCATCCTTTGGGGGAAGGAGAATTTGTCTTATGTACCATCTGAAGATACTACAACTAGTAGGGATTAGAGAATATAAACATAATTATTATTTACAAGTCAATGTGCAGTTTGAAAAGGAAGAGACATTCTACTGGGAAGTTGATCAGCAAACCGCTACAAGTTTACACGAGGTCACAGATTTTACAAAGGGTTACCACTATCGACTGTCACTTCGAACATACCTAGATAAAAGTACCGTCACACGCACAATGCTGGAGCAAAGTAATCAGCTAGAGTTCACCTGTTCAGATGATTACGCGTGTCAATTAGCTAGATTAAAGAGAATAGATTGTTTCGATAAAGTGGATACACTTCCGTTTCTGTCAAAAGAGCTAGCATTTACTCCAATAGAAGAGAACGCACAACAAGCAGAATTGACATCAAGTGAGCCACAAGCACCTGCTAAGGTTAAACGCAAATTCTCTTGGTTGCTTGCTACTGCTTTTGCGATTATTTGTGCAATCATTTTTACATATACTGGTCATTCTATTTTGACAATGGCATTAGCACAACCAGAAAAAGTTGCTGATAAACAGGAAATAACTATAGAAGAAACTCCTCTTAAAGAGAGTATAGAGCCGAAACCTGAAACGACTATACAAGAAGAAACTATTACGATTGACGAAAATCCAGCCATTCCATTTTTTGAGCTTGGGGATGGGACTTCACATAGTGTCCCCGAGGGAAAGGTGGCTCTCACATTTGATGATGGTCCATCTTCCTTTACAAAAGAGATTATTGATATTTTAATAGATAGTGATGCTGGTGGTACTTTCTTTTTAGTCGGTTCTAATGTAGCGAAATACCCTGAAAATACGGAGTACATACATAAAAATGGCTATTCTATTGGTAGCCACTCCATGAACCATATTAATTTTGCAAGTAGTGGAGCAAACACACAGCAAGAAGAGCTACTTCAATCTAGTGAATTAATTGAGGCAATAACTGGTGAAGATGTAACACTGTTCCGACCTCCCTTTGGTCAAATGAACAACACAACAGAGCAATTAACAGCAGATTTGGGGCAGCGCATTATTCTTTGGAACAATGATCCAAGAGATTGGCAATCACGTAATGCGAATAAAATTATTCAACATATTAAATCAACAGAAGTATCTGGGTCTATTATTCTTCTTCATGAGACCAAAGCAACGCTAGAAGCATTACCTAAGATTATTGCGTATCTTAAGGAGCAAAATTTGGAACTTGTTACATTACGCTAACCCTGCCTAGATTAGAGAAGGGAAAGGAGTTCAGATGGTTGAAACGGAAGAAAAAAAGAAGCAATTTGCTCACCTTCACCATTCTATCTAATGATGCTAGCCAAGTTGTAAAACAATTTCATATGAATAAGAGTTTACTATACAGTATTGCCGCTCTTGCCGCTATTCCAGTACTTGCACTGTTTTATTATATTCATGCAAATCACGGTCAACAGGCTGAAATAGAGGAGCTTTCTAGCTACCTTAAAGTGGAAACAGCAAAAAGTGAACAATTACAAGATACAATGGCAGTACTTGAAGAAGAAACTGGTGAAACAAGGGCAAGGCTTGAAGAATTAACCGAACTAGAAGTACAAATGAGAACTTACATCAATGAATTACCGACATTGGTTGAACCAAGTGGCGGAATACATATTGCAGCAGATGGGACAAACACAGAAGTTTCAGCAGAAGGTTTGTCCTTTTTAGCGTCAAATGAACTCATAGAACGCTATAAAGAAACACTAGCAATTGCTGATGAGGTGAGTATAGAACTCCAATACACGCCAACCGCATGGCCAACAAACCCAGATTCGATTACATCCGACTTTGGTGTACGAAATGATCCATTCCAGCGTTCCTCATCCTTCCATAGTGGGGTAGATATTCGCGGATACTACGGGACACCTGTATATGCAACCGCAGATGGAACGGTTACCATGTCAAAATACTATGGTAGCTATGGGAATGCAATTATTATTAAGCACTCTAGTACCTTCCAAACCCTGTATGGGCATCTAATGGAGATTGATGTGGAAGATGGGGACGTCGTGAAAAAAGGCGACATCATTGGCACAGTAGGAAGTACAGGGAGAAGTACTGGCCCACACCTCCATTATGAAGTGATAAAAGATGGCGAACCAGTTGATCCGAAAGCTTACTTTAATTTATATGGTGAATTTGATATCGAATAGTTTACCAGAAAGGGAGAAATGATGAGCAAGAAAAAAGAAGAAAAAATCATCCAGACCATTATTGGCTCTGAGGCAATTATTGAGGGAAAAATAACCTTACCAACTAGCTTACGAGTAGATGGGAAAATCATTGGCGAAATTGAATGCAATGGTGATGTGTACATTGGAAAGGATGCCTATGTAGAACCAAGCATAAAAGCAAAGAACGTAATTATTGCAGGAGTTGTAAAAGGCCAAGTGGAAACAACAGAAAAGATCCAAATTGATTCCAATGGAAAACTAGATGGCAGTGCTACTTCACGTGGAATGATTATTGAAGATGGTGGCGTGTTTAACGGGAATAGCGTGATTTTAGAAGTCGAGGAAAAAGGGAAGAAAAAGAAAGTCGAAAAGGTTGCGAATTAAGCTGAGTAGATTACTTTCCATGGAGAAGTATTGCAAATAGCATAAGAATTAGCGCACCTAGTAACACAGTAAATTGGATTTCTATTTTCGTTAATAGCCCCTGTTTCCTTTAAGAAAAATAAAATAGATAACTTAATAATTACCTCCTAGCTGCATGTTGACATTCGATAAAGTCATCGTACAGATAGGGGGCTGTTTTACTTATTATTTGGTGTGGTGCTGCTCTTCTTGCGCTTCATGAGTGACTACCAGCGCTGGTTCCTTTAATAAGCGATATTGATGTATATCGGAATGAAAAAAAATCCTCTCCATTGTAACCAGAGAGGATTTTTGATTTGGTCTAGTAATACAATTGCAATTCCCATCAGTGATGGTGATGATGGTGGTGTCCAGATGATTCGCCTTTCACTTTACACAGAATAGAATTGTCATGCAGATGTGCAGATGTTTCAAATTGAATCGTCGAATGTTGAATATTTTGGTGCTCAAGATCATGTTCAATTTGTCGGAGCAGTTGTTCAGTTTCAGCAATGGACATTTTATCATCTACAACCGCATGGCAGGAGAGAGCATTTAACCCACTTGCAATCGACCAAACATGCAAGTCGTGAACACCTTGTATGCCTTTTGTTTGTTTTATCGTTTGTATTACATTTTCCATATCCACATTTTGTGGTGTCCCTTCCATCAGGACATGCAGTCCGGATTTTGTTACAAAGAATCCACTACGTAATACCAGTGCGGCAACAATGACACTTGCGAGTGGATCTGCCCAACCCCAACCAAAGAATATGATCAGTAGTGCAGCGATAATAGCACCAATGGAACCAAGCATATCGCTAATCACATGCAAGTATGCTCCACGCATATTTAAGTTCTCTTCCACATCCCCGCCACGCATCATAATCCACGCTACGAGAATGTTGACTAACAAACCAATAGAAGCAATGATCAGCATTCCAGTTGAAGCAACCTCAGGTGGATTTTGAAAACGACCGATTGCCTCATAAAAGATAAACAAAGCAATTAGTATGAGAGTTACTCCATTTAGGACAGCAGCTAAAATTTCAAATCGCTTATATCCATATGTTTTACTATAGTTAGCTGCTTTTTCACCAAGTTTAAAGGCTACTAATGCTATCCCAAGAGATATAGCATCACTCAGCATATGGCCAGCATCTGCCAACAAGGCAAGACTATTTGTAAGTAATCCACCTATAGCCTCGACAATCATATATAACGTAATAATTATAAAGCTAATTAATAGTACCTTTTTATTTGCACCGTGTGTATGGTCATGACCGTGATCGTGTCCCATTCTAGAATCCCCCCTAAATCAATGATGGAAAGCATGCTCAACAGCTTGCTTCAATAAATTCATGACATGTTCGTCATTCTCCGAATAAAACAAAGTTGTACCTGCTCTTCTATATTTGACCAACCTTAGATTCTTTAAGAAACGCAATTGATGGGAGACACTTGATTGACTCAAATTTAACTTCTCTGCTATATCATTAACGGAATGCTCTCCTGTACACAATAGATTTAATATGCGAATTCTAGTCGGGTCGCTTAATGCTTTGAATGTTTGTGAGACGATAAACAACGTCTCTTCGTCTAAATCTTGTACTCCTTCATTAGCGGTTTCTTCCATGTTATGCTCTTTATTCATTCACCCTTACCCCTTTGATTGAATTTATACAGCTTGTATATGAACATATATTCATATTATCATATATAGAATAATATGGATTTAACCAAATGTCAATTAACAAGGGAACGTATTTAATTTACTTTCACATTTTCAATAACCTAACAGTCATCAAAAACTAAGATTACTTTTGCGTTAATTAACAGGACTTAGTTAATTCCAAAGCTAGATTCGATAGTGACTTAATCTTTTTCTTTAGCTTTGAAAAAGTATTTATAGTAAACGTTTATGCAAAGTGAAGTGATCGAAAACCTGGATGAAGGTGACCCTAAAATTGTTATTATTTTAATTTGAAAAAATAACAGAGCCCAAAAAGCTTGAAGTTGAAAACTACCTTAAGCTTTTTGGACTCTGTTTACCGTGAAAATATTATGTGCAGATTAAACTAACAAATCCATTGATATAAACTTAGCTCGTTGCTGTTCATGCTTGTCGAGCATAATCTGTTCTGGCTTAATGCCCTCGCCACGTAGAACTTCAATGTTCTGAGCAAGGAACTCGTCACTGCCTACAACATAGAATAGTCCATCCGAATCTTTAGCAAGGCTCTTCACTTCTTCATAGTAGTCTTTACGGTTATCGACGTATGCTGCGGTAAACTTCTTGTCAGCTGCAGATTTGAAAATATCAGTGAATAAGAATTCCTTGGATGAATCGATGTTCAAAGAATGAATTTGATTAACGTTGTCAGCGCGTTCAAAATAATCAAGAACAAGCGGTCTAAAAGTTGCTAGGCCTACACCTGATGATAGCAAATATACATTCTTGTCTTCTCTTTTAAGTGGTACATTCGAATGCGTTTTAAATATTGCAACATCATCACCAATTTTTAGGTTTCTTAAAATCGACTTAAACTCTGAGCACTGCTCTCTGATGCGTGTCGTGATACCAATTGCAAATTCATTTGGTAAAGTGGAGATAGACATATGACGAATCAGGCTACGATTTGGTTTTTCCCCAGCATTAAACCCCTCCAGGGCAAGGTGGATATGGGAACCTTCTTCCCATGTATAGTCTTCCGGACAATCGAGTAGGTACGTTTTTACCTCAGGTGTTTCATCAATAATCTTATTAATTTTCGTCCAGTATATTTGCATTTATATTCTCCTAACTCAGGTTATATGTTTTGTTACTTTCTAATATACACTAAGTGATAACAATTCTCAATTATGTGGATAGATTTATTCAGATAATTCGCGCGGATTATTTTCATAATATTATGTTAGTATTGATGTAACGGGTCAGAGAGGCGATTAAAAATGAGTAAACCTGTCATTCGTACATATAAGGATTCAAGGATTTAAGACTCATGCAGAAACTCACACAATAGCGAAGATGAACTAATAAACTTTTTAAAGAATAATAATCCGAATGAATAGCAAGTTAATTGCTAAATGTTTACAAGACCCAAGTAAATTAGTTATATTGAACGTTAATACAAATATAAAATAAGAAATAACAATTAGAGAGGATTGAATAAAAAATGGATGTAAAATTCCCAATTGGCAAATTACAAGTTCCCGAGAAGGTAACATCTGAAAATATTCAAGATTGGTTAACTCAGATCGAAACATACACTACCAGGTTAAGAGAAACTGTTGACTCATTAAGTGATGAGGAGTTAAGTAAAACATATCGTGATGGTAGCTGGACAGTTCGAGAGCTAGTACATCATATCGCTGACTCTCAGTTGAATATGTTCCAACGTTTAAAGTTGGCTTTAACAGATGAAAATCCAACAGTGCCCAATTTTGATCAAGATAAGTGGGCTGTTCAACCGGATACAAAACTTCCTGTAGAAAGTTCTACAAAAATGTTAGAAGGTATAAATGAGCGCATTGTCTCTTTGGGGCATAGTCTAACCGAAGAGCAATTAGAGCGATCTTTTGTTCATCAAATAAATGGTAGAATAACAGTTGCGACAAAGCTTGCAAAATTAGCATGGCATGAAGAACATCACCTAGCACATATAAAGATTGCATTATCAAAATAAACACAAAACAGCCATGGGGACAGGTACCTCGGCACGGCCGAGGTACCTGTCCCCATGGTTTTATGCTAGAATTTAACTGGAATAATAATTATGAAAAAATGTAAAAAGCGAGGATTTACGATGATTGCAAAGACAGAAGAGGATTTTCATGGATTAAAGGAAATAGGTAGAATTTGCGGATCGATTCGAGATGAATTAGTCCAATGTACAAAACCTGGAATAACTACGAAGGAACTCGACGAGATTGCTGGGGGACTTTTTGAAAAATCAGGAGCACAATCTGCACCAAAAGGAGAATACGACTTCCCAGGATATACATGCATTAGCGTAAATGAAGAAGTAGCGCACGGGATTCCTGGGGATCGAATCATTCAAGAAGGAGATCTGGTAAATATTGATGTTTCGGGTTCTAAAAATGGATATTTCGCAGATACTGGCATTTCCTTTGTTGTTGGAAAGGGCGAATTCATACTGCAGAAAATATGTGACGTTGCTAAAGAAGCGTTCGACGCAGGTTTGGAGAAGGCCAAAGTCGGTTCAAGAACAAGCGCTCTCGGAAAGGCTGTACACAAAGTTGCAAAACAACATGGTTTAACTGTCATTAAAAATCTTACAGGACACGGTGTTGGGCGTTCAATTCATGAAGCACCAGATCATATTCTCAATTACTTCTCTCGCTGGGACGATGACACCTTAACCGATGGCATGGTTATTGCCTTCGAGCCTTTTATCTCTACATTGGAAGAAGAAGTTTTCCTCTCTGAAGATGATGGATGGTCCTATCTAACTGATGAAAGTTATGTCGCTCAATACGAACATACAATTATTATTACGAAGGAAGGTCCGATTATTACTACTTTGTAAAAACATCCACGGATGTTTTTATGAATTTAATTTTCGTAATATTATGGTAAAACGTGAAGGAGCAATTGCTTATTTTCTAGAATGGCTCAGACAAATTTATAAGTAGTTTCTTATTAAAAATCATCGGCGCAATACTTCAAAAGAGGTGCTGTTACAATATGCGTTGCTCTTTATAAAATTTTTCTTTCATAGACAGTCTATCCATTCTAAATTTCTATAAAAGGAGTATGCCAATATGATGGTAAAAGAAACAAATCTCAAATTAAAGTTAGCATTTCAAATCTTTATCTCATTAATAGCTTTCATCAGCGTTGTATTGCATATCGTTTATTCTCCTGACCCCTTGGTTTCTACTACAAAACTCACAATTCAAGCAAATCTAATTGTTTTCATTACATTTTTACTCAGTACCTTTGCCGTTTCATCAAAAAGGAACGGCATACCTTTTCTGGATTTTTTAAAGAATTGTTCAGTCATTTATATGTGTGTTGTTTTTCTTACCTATCATTTTCTTCTCGCTTCTGGTGGAGAATATGACGGTATTCGAGTTATCACTAACTTTACTCTTCATTACTTCATTCCGATACTCGTTTTTATAAATTGGACATTTTTTGAAGTGAAGAAAAAATATAGTTTAAAATTCATCTTTTATTGGATGTTTTATCCTATACTCTATACTATTGTTTCTTGCCTGAGAGGATTGATTGATGGCTTTTATCCTTACTTTTTCTTAAATCCTAATGGACAAATTCCAGTAGGGGTTGGCAGTTATTCTAAAGTCGCATTATTCATTACCGCCTTCTTATTTGTTTATATAGTTCTCGGTTTTCTATTAATCTACTTAAATAGGATATTTCTATATTTTACGAATAAGCGAGGTACATATTCTAAGCATGATCCAAGTAATACAACTATCCTTGGAATCAAGACCAAAGATATATAAACAAGCGGCCATGGGGACAGGTACCTCGGTCGCGCCGAGGTACCTGTCCCCATGGCCTTGTTGGTGAACAAGATGAATGGAGGTTTTCTTATGGGAGAAAATATGGAGTTAAAAAATGCTATTGATTATTTTACCCGCTGTGAGTTTTACTGTAGTCGTCAGCCTACATCCCAATTATATGAGTATGATTCTATAAAACAGCTTGCTTTTGGTACAACTGTCTTTGGTAGAACAGATGAGTTTTTTGTCTATAATTCTAATCCTGCCTACGTTATGGAAACCATAAATAAACAAGGCATCGAAGAAAACTATTGGCTTACTGTGTTGTCTGATGAGAAACCACATACTTATCTTGCGGAAGGTTATACCATCAGAATGACAGATTATCTTATGAATCTAAATCTGGAGAGTTGGTCTTTTGAAACAGAAAACAAGAACATCAGGCGTGTCAACACCAAGAAAGACGCACAGCGGATCAATGATGTTTATGGTAAAACTGCTATCAATTTAGAAAAATTGGACGATCCAAATCTGCATTTTTATGTTGGAGAGGAAAACGGGCAACCTGCAATTCATGGGAGCTATATCATATTTGATAAAACAGTATGTTTGGATAATATAGTTACGTTAAAAGCTCACAGAAGAAAAGGGTTTGCTAAAGCACTTTGCCGAAAAATGCTATTAGATGCTAAGAAGGAAGGTGCCACTGAAAGTGTCCTTGCCTCTAGCCAGATGGGGCATCCTTTATATTTAAAACTAGGTTACAAAGACGTGTCTAAGATGTGGGTGTTAGAGAGACAATCATAATCATTTCCGGCCATGGGGACAGGTACCTCGGCTGGGCCTGGGCCATATTTCAGGATGGAATAATTACTATACACAATGAAAATTACTAAATTGATATTCGAAATTTAATAACAGGGGTGAAGCTATGAACAAAACTCTAATAAAACAAATCCCTTTAATAAGGAATTGTAAAGAAATTATTGAAATCGAAAAGGGGTTTTCCTCCGATAAAAAATATCTCATACATATGCAAGATGGAAGCAATAAGTTGTTACTACGAATGTTTAATTCCGAAGAGTTGCAATTAAGGAAGACAGAGTACTCCATTATAGAAAGCATGCAGGATTTTCATGTTACTTGTACCCAACCAATTTCAATTGGAGAGATAGAAAATCGGGGATATATGATCACTTCATACATAGAGGGTGTTGATGCTGAGGATGAAATTCAAAATTACTCAGATCAAGAGCAATTCCAAATAGGTATGGAGGCTGGGAAAGAATTAAGGAAAATGCATCAACTTGCTGCTCCTAGCCATGTACCTTCATGGTATTCCAGGAAAGTTGTAAAGCATCAAAAATATATAGACGCATACTTAGCATGTGAGGTTAAGGTTAAAGATGACCATAAAATAATGAATTTTATCGATGAAAATATGAAACTCATGAAACATCGCCCTAATCTTTTTCAACATGATGATTTTCACCTTGGAAATATCATTGTGAATAATAAAAGATTTGCTGGAGTAATAGACTTTAATAGGTATGATTGGGGAGACCCGATTCATGAATTTTTAAAGATAGGAATTTTTAGCCGCGGAGTAAGCATCCCATTTTCAATCGGCCAAATTAGGGGATATTTTAATAATAAAGAACCTGATGAAGAATTTTGGAGGTTGTATTCCCTTTACCTGGCTATGTGTGTTTTCTCCACTGTCGTTTGGACTCTAAAAACCGTTCCAAACAACATGAATGAAATGTTAGACAAAGTTTACATGTATCTAGAGGATCATGATTATTTCAGTAGAATAAAACCTAAGTGGTATCAATAAAACCATGGGGACAGGTACCTCGGCCGGGCCGAGGTACCTGTCCCCATGGCCTTGTTTTAAACCTTTATCAATACTTTCCCTTCATAATCACGGCTTTCGATTAATCTATGTGCATTTGCCGCTTCATTTAAAGGAAAGACTTTAGCAATTGGAATAGAAATCTTGTTGGTAGCAAATAAATCCAAGACCTTCTTAGCAACCGTGCCTAGTCGTTCTGGATTATGTTTACGAGTAGTCCCTAAACTAAACCCTTTTATATTCCTACAACTACTATGTACATCGCTTGTCTTAAAAGAACCAGCTTTTCCACTACTATTACCAAATTGTACAAGGGTACCAAATAAGGCTAAACACTCTAAACTTTTGGTGGTAACATCCCCAGCTACAGAGTCGAAAATGATAGTAGCCCCTTTATTATTCGTTTGCTTTAACGTTACTTCTGCAAATTCATCGTAAGTACAAACAATATCTGCCCCTAACTTTCTTACATAATCCTCTTTATTCTGCTTTCCAACCGTACCTATAACTTTCTGAACACCAGCTAATTTTGCCAATTGTACTAACATAGAACCTACACCACCTGCAGCACTATGTATAACAATGGTATCTGTCTTTTGTACTTGGCCAATCTCGTGTAAGAGTATATAAGATAAAATGGATACAGTAGGCATTGTTGCAGCCGTTTTAAATGAAAGGTTATCTGGAATCTTAAAAATTAGTTTTTCATTCGCGACAACATATTCCGCATAGGACCCGTTCTTAGGAAAAGCTATCACCCGATCCCCTTTGGAAAAACTTGAACACGGTGAAACTTCTTCTATCACTCCTGCAACATCTAACCCAAGTATCAAAGGAAAATCTCCCTTTCCTTTATTTCCTACTCGCGTCTTTATATCAGCATAATTAACACTTGTATATGCTGTCTTTATTAATACCTCTTTTTCAACTATTTTAGGTATCTCTATATCGGAATAGGTAAGTACACTCGGATCGCCAAATTCCTTTTGGATTATCGCCTTCATTTACTATCTCCTTTCAAACCTCATTGAAGATACAATCACGATTATTTATTTTTCTCTAGCAAATAATCTACTTTTTGATTTGCATTGACTAACACTTGCTTCATCTCTTTAATTCTCTCTTCCTTTTGAAGCATTTCGGCATACTTCTCCTGGAAAAGTGCTTTAATTTGTCGGAGGTTTTTTACCTCTGCTTCTGATAATTCGCTATGATGATCGGCATCTCTAGACCAATCGAACAGGGCTTTGATTTCCATTAATGTAAATCCGGTATCCTTTAATTTGATAATCGTGTCCATTCTCTCAACATCCCCACTCGAATAGTCCCGCTGCTTATTATGGATAGCTGGAAGAATGAGATTTATCTTTTCGTAATATCGAATCGTATCTTTACTTAGACCTGTTTGCTCGGCAAATTCACTTATTCTCATAATCCCACCTACTAAACTATGAAATGATATACGAAGAAAATGAGTACTATATGAAAAATAAATCTCATGATATGATGGCTAAATCGGATTTTTCCGTTTGTTATCAATCCTTCTAATACAGCCAAACTTTGTATGATAATAAAAATAACAATTAGTATGTCTAACATGATTATTTTATTCGGATACCATAATATCCCAAGCATGCAAATAGAAACAATAATGAATAAAAACGTTCTTACCTGAAATCCATTTCCCTTCCACTGTGCAATTCCCGCTACTCCTGTTAACACAGCATACAATCCGACTAAACAATACGTTATACATGACATTCCCGTCACTCCCATCTTCTATTAGGCTCATTTTAAAAGATGGAGTTAACTCCATGTCAATCACATTTTTATTAAAATTGCTAGAACTTCTAATACACACCCAATCACCAAAGACAAGCTACCAATTTTTATCCTATTCATTTAAAATCCTGCTTCCTACTTCAAGCTGCTTTGTTTTCTTTCAAAAACGGATAAATGCTAGAATGATAAACACTTTTCACAAAATTATTATGTAATAAGCATGGAAAAAAATTTTAATTAGATTCTATTATTTATTTCTATCAATGTACCATTCGGATCGCGGAAATGAGCTACTCGAATTCCCCAATCCTCCCTGTTGTGAGGTTGAGTTATAAAGTCTACCTTTGGATTTAGCGATTGGTAAGCATCATCTACATCATCCACGCTAAAAATGATTGCAACTTCATTTAACAGGTGGGAATCATAACTATCCTGAGGCTCATTTATATCCTCTAGCATTTGCTTTTTATCAAAGACGGATAGATAGGTATTCCCTGTATCAAACTGAGCATAATTAGAATCTTCATCCCCCCATGTACATGGAAAGGAGAGGATATCTTTATAGAATTGATAGCATTCTTTATAGTTGTTTACTAGAATCCTTGTATGTGTGAGTTTCATTTTAATCTCCCTTTTTTAGTGAAGCATCATTGTAATATACCTTTGGAGTGTTTGGTTAGTTCCTTTTGCCATACCAAGCTGCTTCAAATTCCAAATTCAAGGCCTTACCAAATGTAACGCCCCACTCAATAAACGCAGAACCCCATGCCGTAATTAGGTTTCCATCTTCAACCACTAACTCCCCCACAAAGTTTTCTTCTTCAAAGTAAGGAGATGCTTTCCTATCTTCCTCGTACATTCCAACCGTATATTTTTTCCCCTTTAGTACCCCTGCCTTTGCTAATAAAAATGGTGAACTTGAAATACTTGCTATTACGAAACCTTCTTGTGAAGAAATATCTTTTATAAATCGGATGTAATCATCAGATTTTGCGACCTCTTGAATATCCGTACACCCTGTTAAAAGTAAACTATCGTATTCCTCATAGTTAACCTCATTCCATGCTAATTCAGGTAAGCTAACTAGTCCCGCTTCCCCCCTAACTGAATCTTTTGTTAAACTTATAAAAGTTATTGGTTTTCCTCCTTGCATTAAAATTGATAATGCAGTTGTAAGTTCATATTCACTGAACTCTGGATATAGTAGTATTGCTGTTTTTTTCATAAAAATTCCTCATCCTTCCTTGCGCTATATAGGAATATAGTGCCTTTTCTCTCTTTTAGAAAAACTTACATTCGCTCATCCTTTTATACACGATAATCCTTTTCCAATCCATCCTATAACTTGTTCAAAACCTCTCCAAGATCATCCCACTCATAGACTAGAAGATTAAGTTCCTTCCCTGACATCACTATCTTTTCCGTCTTTAATAACTCTGCACCGTAGTATTCATAAAAATAACGTGTTTTATTATCCTCCAATACTTCTACAAACACTCTCTTATAGCCAAGCTCCAAACATGTATGCAGAATCTGTTTCAGTAATTCCTTACCGATTCCTTTTCCTTGGTATTCTTTCAATAAATAAATGGAAGTTAAGTCACCTGAATGCTCCACTTCATTCTCTTCCCTTTTCCCACAATCACCAAAGCCAACAATCTCACCCTGATTATTTTCTGCTACATACACATAGTTACCTGCACGAGTAATATTACGCTTCCATAACTCTGTCCGCTTATCATAAGAAAGATTATTTAAAGCCTGTTCTGGGATAATATTTTTGTAAGTCGTACGCCAACTATCTACATGAACCTTTGCAATTCCTGATGCATCTGTGATAACTGCTTTTCTTACTTTCATAATGACCTCCTAATTACACCGTATTCTGCTTATACCAACTCAGAAATTCATTCTTCTCTATAACATTTAGGATGCAATCCGTCTTCACTTGTACTTCAAGCTTTCGATGCTCTTCCGGGAATTCACTCCCAACATCTAATCTCATGTATGGCAACTTTTCTTGTGCCTTTTGTGAACGTACATTGGAAACTTTTGCCCCGGCAAATACATAATCTACGTTTAAGACAGAAAATGCTGTATGTAAGATTTCTGCCTTTGCTAATTCGTTATATCCCTGTCCCCAAAACCGATGACCAATCCAGGTACCAATATGACATGTGCTCTTTACCTTATCAATGTCTTTCAAGGTTATAACACCTATTAATTGGTCCTGCTCATCTAAGATACACCTAGAATATTGCTTTCCCACTTCCTCCTGTTCACCAATGAACTCGATGAATTTTTTGGTACCCTCAAGGGATGTTTGTTCATCGGTCAAACCTAATGCTTCCTTCACATGAGGAGATGAAGTTAGGGATGACATTGCTTCAGCAAATTTCGTAACATGTGGTACCAATTTTACGCTTTTCATCCTAATCCCCCATTAATTTATTGGTTAAATGCTACTTGAGCAATTTGCCTCTCTCCATTTTTTTCAAAAACTTTATACATCTGCATTCCCATATTCTTAGCTACTTTTTGTGAAGGGACATTTTTAAATGTGGTATAAGAAAAAACCTTAGAATAACCCAATTTATCAAATGCGTACTGTTTGCATGCTATGGCGGCCTCTGTCGCATATCCTTTATTCCAATAATCCTTTATCATATGAAAACCGATCTCTGGTACCTTTTCCCCGTCAATTTCTTGCATGGTGATGCCACAATCCCCAATGAACTTTTCCCCATTCTTTAAAATAACCGCCCACAATCCATGTTGGTACTTTTGGTAACTCTCCATATTCCATCTAATCCACTGTTTTACCTTTTCCTGGTTGAATGGTTCCGGATAGTATTGCATGGATTCTGGATCAGAAAGAACTTTTGATAGTTCTGTAACATCATCCAGAGTCAGTTCCCTTAGGTACAATCTTTCTGTTTCCATAACCTTCAAGATACTCACCTTCTTTTTAAAATCTATTAGTGGAACCCTGTAAAATCTTATATAGTAGCTAATATCCAGTTAGCTGCCTCTTGAAATTCGGGAGCAACATAGTCAGGAGAAACCGCTCCCCATATACCGTAATACGCACTATTTTTATAGTTAGTAAATGCTTCTTCACCAGCCCCAGTTCTCACTAACACTTTCCTACAACCCGCTTCATGTGCAGCTATCATATCCGTCCATCTATCTCCAATCACGACACATTCTTGTAAATCCAAGTCATTTTCCATAGCTGCTTGTACTAACTTTCCTGTTGATGGCTTTCTACATTTGCACCCCTCATTTTGTTGATGTGCACAAAGGTACACCTTATCAAAGCCAAATTCCTTTAGTTCTAGTTCATAGTCTTCCTTTGCTGCTTTTCCCTTTGAAATACCTGGTTGATTGGTAAAGGAAAAAATAAACCATCCTGACTTTTTCAATTTATCTATTGAATCCCTTACATGAGGAAATAGTTTAAATTCACCAGGATATTCAACTTGATCACTACCTCCAATGGTTCCATCTCTATCGATAAATATTGCTCTTTGCAAAATACTTCCCTCATTTCCTTTTCAGGGCTTGTCCTATATTGGAAAACTTGCATTCACTCGTCCTTTAGGAGAAAATTTTTTATGCTTTTTTAACTATCAAAAAGAGGATGAACTTCCGGATGTTCATCCTTACGATGTAAAAAGAGATTACTTTTGTACTGTCCACGAATCCTCCACACCTAAATCCATTTTCAAACTATTACAATTCTCTTAACACTCCTTAATTTTTATACAGACTACTACCAAAGAGGCTCCTCCTTATTTGATAAATCTGTAAAAAGTGGAAAAACACCCACTGCTATAAGAGGAACAATTATTAACAAGAATAGTGTCATAATAGGCGTGATGTGGAACATTAAGGAAAGAAGAATGATAAATGGACTAGAAAGGAAATTAAAGCTCGCCGTTATTTTTCTAGACTTTGTTGTTAGATACTGTTTTTCATTACAATACGGACAACTCATCTTATTCCCACTAAAAAACATTTTCTTTAATGTCTGTTTCCAGTTCCACGCTTCACCACAACTTTGACAAGTTGGCATAGGATCACCTTCTTACTTCATTTAGAATGTTTTAGTTGTTTTAATTATAACAAAATTTAAACACTATGGTATGATGGAATACAAAAAGATGGGAGAGGATCTGATTTGTTTACATTTGAAATCGATGATGAAATAACGTTAAAACTATTGAATGAAACAGATGCTGATGAGTTGTTTCAGCTTATCGATCACTCCCGAGAGCATTTACGAGAATGGCTAGCATGGATTGATGGGACAAAAACAATTCATGACTCTAAGCAATTTATTAAAACGTGTATAAAACTATACGAAGACAGACAAGGACTGACATTAGGAATCTACTTTCACGACAAACTAGCTGGACTTCTCGGTTTCAACTCCATTGATTGGACAAATCGAATCGGGATAATAGGCTACTGGCTTGGTAGTAACTTTCAAGGCGAAGGGATTATGACAAGGGCTGTCACTAGCCTAATTGACTATGGTTTTCACCAATTAGGCCTAAACCGCATTGAAATTCGTGCTGCTTTTGAAAATATAAAAAGTAGGGCTATTCCTGAGAGGTTAGGATTCTTACAAGAAGGACAGATTCGGCAAGGAGAATGGCTATATGATCACTATGTCGACCTAGTTCTTTATGGAGTGTTAGCATCCGAGTGGGATTTTGAAAGGAGCTTATCATGAAGTTCTACATTGCCTCGGGATTAGATAATAAGGAAAAGGTACAATTAGTTCGCGATAAGCTACTTGAGTCCGGGCACACCCACACGTACGATTGGACAAAAAATAATCGTGCTTCCACCGAGGAAGAACTTCGGAAAATTGGAACAGATGAGCGAAATGCTGTATTAGAGAGTGATGTGGTTATCGTTCTACTACCTGGCGGAAAGGGAACACATACCGAGCTAGGAATGGCCATTGGATTAGAAAAGGAGATTTATCTGTTTTCTAGTGATAAGTTGGACCCAACCACTGCGACTACTTTTTATTATGTAGATGGTATCAATCATTATGATGGGGATATTGACAGTTTCGTAAGTTATTTAATAGAGTTAGATAGATAAATTTCTTTTAAAGGAGTTCAACATATGAAGTGGTGGAAATTGTTTTTACTATGCTCCCTCACTATTTTTATAGTCAAATTAACAATTGAAATCATAAGTAAATTTTCTTAATACCTATTTTCTTATCACCTATAAGCGATAAATTATTAATAAATAGCAACAATCTATACGAAAAGAGACAATAGATTAGATAGGAGAGACTTAGATGACAACCATTTATCTCGTACGCCATGGGCAAACGGATTGGAATGTGGAAAGAAGAGCACAGGGGCAGACTGATATCCCTTTAAATGCTACAGGCATTCAGCAAGCTGAAGTTTGTGGTGCAGCTCTTAATCCAAACGACTATGATGTTGTTATAACTAGTCAGTTACAACGTGCTCATAAGACAGCTGAAATTATTAATAACTTCCTTGAACTTCCATTTAAAGTGATGGAAGATTTTGCGGAAAGGTTTTTTGGAGATGCGGAAGGCCTAACATTAGACGAGCGTGACAAGCTGTATCCGGATCGTAATTATCCCAACCAGGAAGCATTAGAAGATTTTTCCAATAGGATTATGGCTGGGCTGGAACATATTCACCAGAACTATTTAGGGAAAAGGGTTCTATTAGTTTCACATGGTGCAGTAATCTACCGCATGCTGTCCATTATTTCTGAAGATCAGGTTGACATTGGAGTTGGCGGTAGAAGAATCGAAAACACGAGTATTTCAACGATTGTTCGTGATAAGAAATTCTGGGTAATTCAGGACTATAATCGTGTAAATCATTTGAAGATAGTCCAGGAAAAGGCCTAAGGAGGCTGCTAGATGTTACTATATTTTTGATACCATCAACTACCTAGAATCATATAAAAAGATAAGGAGTTGATTGTTATGTTATATAAAAATTCCCTAGATGGGGTTACAGAAGAAATGTTGGAAGGTTTCTTTGTGGACTGGCCAAATCCACCAAGTCCAGCTACTCACCGTAAACTACTAAAAAATAGCAGCTATATTGTACTTGCATTAGATGAGGATGAAAATCGTGTGGTCGGATTTATCACTGCCGTTAGTGATAAGGTCCTTTCTGCCTATGTTCCGCTTCTCGAAGTGTTGCCAGATTATAAGAATCAAGGAATCGGAAAGGAATTGGTTAATAGAATGCTTAAGCAACTGGAGCATCTATACATGATTGACCTTTGCTGTGATGAAGATTTGGTTCCTTATTATGAGAACTTCGGTATGATGAAGGGGACTGGAATGTTATTTAGGAATTATGATAGACAAGCAGGAAATTAGAATTTGAACTGCATCTCTAGTTGAGGTGCAGTTTTTTCAGGAGGAGGGTGCTGTCTGTGGAGATTAAATCAGTTATTTTCAGACCAATAACTATGGACGACTTTGATGAAGTTTTAGATTGGAGTAAAGATCATGCCTTTTGTTTGGCGAATGATTGGGAGCTTAATAGGGATTCTGGGGAGTTATATAATTGGTGGCTAAAATGCGTTAAAAACCAAGCAACCGACTTTATTCGAATGGGGTTGGAGTGGAATAATAGATTGATTGGTTATGCTGACTTAGCTCACATACGTGGAAATACGGCTGAATTGGGAATTGCGATTGGTGATAGTACGTTATGGAGAAAGGGAATAGGTACTCTTGCACCGATCAATGGATAAAATATGCTTCGAAGGTATTTAACATTTCTATCTTTCATGCTGAAACTCACGAAACAAATTGTGGTTCAAAGAAGATGCTAGAAAAATTAGGATTTCAAGAGATAAGTCAGAATGGCTCCGAAGTTGATAAAGGTTTGGAGACCAAACTAATACAGTATCAATTTATATTACAATCTTGAATGAGACGCCCAAAGTTTGTGCATTCCTTCACTCCTTCCACCATTCTATAAAAATAGGCTTTTAAAGTATACTACCAATCATCCCGGAAAATCCGCCCAATACAAACATAACTCCACCAAATCGTGTAGAGTTGATATAGAAATCAGATGGCTCCGTTCCATCATTTGACTTCCAACTTTCTGTAATTACCCAAAATAATGTAGGTTTTAGAATCATAAATAATCCAAAACCCACTAAAAACATCCCAACCACTAACATGTAATCCCTCCTAAGATAGTTAAGAACGGAATTTTCCAAAATACATGAATTATTTTAACACAAAGCAACCCTTATACCATGAAAGTACTTAGGAGTACAGGTAATTACTTTCATTTTACAGAACATACATTCTTGTTATTTAAATGGAATTAAGTTATTCTTATTATAAATGCAATTCTGAAAAGTGGTGGTTACGTGAAAACTACTATGAAGGAAAATATCTTTGAGGATATTTTCAGTGAAGCTTCTTACCGGTTTGGCTTTGAACTATTGATTATGGAACCAATTAAGCGAGGCTGGCTAAATTTAAAATGGAAAATCGAAACGAATATGGGTACTTTCCTTATTAAACAATACAATAAGGAGCGATTAAAAAAGTACTCCATCCATGAACTCAAGTCCGTGTTTGAACAACAAAACCGATTACATCGTCTTGGCTTTCCATGTCCTAGGATTCTTACGGATCATGAAGATAGTTTCTTTCAATCTCCTGGTGGGGAATACTTTACTATCATGGAATATTGCTCAGGGGAAAACATGGAACCAGGCAAGGTATCTGAAGAGCAAATGTATCAGCTTGGTATCCATATTGGTAAATTACATTCTATATTAAATGATGGTTCTATACCCTATAAGGAAAAGCCTGTATTTATTCCACCTAGAAAAGAAGAACGTGTAGCCTATTGGAAAAATGTACATAAGGGGATTTTTAGTACTGGTAAATTAGATCTTCTACCAATTATCGAGAAGCAACTTGAACTAATGGATTACGTTGACATCAATAAGTTGCGGGTAGATAGAGTAGGCTGGGCACATCGTGATGTATGGGTAGATAATATTTTATTTCATGGTACTCAACTTTCAGCAGTTCTCGATTTTGACCGAATGAAGGTTGACCACCTAACATTAGATGTTGGACGGGCAATAATTTCTGGCGCATTGGACGACAATGGGTTAAACGTTCAGAAGGTGATGGCGTTTTTAGATGGATACAGTTTATTCCAGGAAACTGGAAGTAGATTTTTAAAAGACTCTTTCTTCCTACTATGGTATTTAGAAAGTGAATGGTGGTTAGATTCCATGATGGATGAACGAAAGGGACCACCGAAGAGATTTGTTCAGGAAATGATTTGGCTTTCGGAGCATCTATTAGAGTTAGAGGATATGTTAGGAGGAAAATAATGAGTACAAATACAAACTTAGAAGAATACGAAAATCCTATTCTCTATGATTTTGAAAACGATGGATATACAGAAGATGTTGCTTTTCTATTAAAGTGTGCAAAGAAAGAGAAAGGTGTAATTATCGATCTTGCATGTGGAACTGGTAGGGCAACAATTCCATTAGCAGAAAAGGGGCTCAACTTGATTGGGGTTGATATCCATGCTGGCATGTTAGAGCAAGCTAAAAAGAAATCTAGTAATCTTGCAATACATTGGGTGGAACAAGATTGCACAAAGTTAACGTTAAATAGTAACAGTAAATTGATGTATATGGTAGGGAATTCCTTTCAACATTTCCTAACCAACCAGGAACAGGATCAATTATTAACATCTATTTATAATCATTTAGATGCAGATGGAATTTTCATATTTAACACGAGGTTCCCTAGTAAAGAGGAACTTTTGCAACCAGCGGAAGAGGAATTTTGGAAGAGTTACACCGATCCTTCCTCAGGACAACATGTAGATGTTTATACAATTAGTGAATATGACTCACTTAAACAAGTTCAGCATTATACTACGATTCGTCGTGCGCAAAATGAAACGGAAAGCAGTACTGGAATTAGTTTACGATATGTATTTCCCCAAGAAATACAACGGCTGGCTGAAGCTAATGGATTTCGGATTCTAAATATGTTTAGTGATTGGAAAGAAGCACCAATCACTGGTGAAAGCATGGAAATGATTTGTGTTTTTCAGAAAGTAATCTAAGGTTTCTGCATTTCCCGGGAAATATCGACAAGATAAATTAGTTTATGTCGAATAGACCAGATAGGAGCGTCACATTATGTATAAATTTTTTCAATACAACTGGCAAGTGCGTGATGATTGGTTCAGTTGGTGTGAACAATTACCTGTAGAAGAACTTTTAAAGTTGCGCACAGGGGGAGTTGGAAATATCCTTCATACTCTACTACATATTATGGATGTTGAATATAGTTGGATTCGGGCTATACAGAGAAAACAGGATATTGGTATTGATTATAATAAGTATCATTCTATCAACGTAGTGAGAGATTTATCCAATCATTATCGAGATGAAATTAATGATTTCTTCTCAGGTGACAATATTCGTTCTAATCAAGTGGTAACGGCACCATGGATGGAGGGGGAATTTACCCAACAAGAAATACTTCATCACATCATTGCCCATGAAATTCACCATATTGGACAATTGTCTATTTGGGCAAGAGAGTTGGACTTAAAACCAGTCTCAGCAAATGTTATCTTTCGAGGTTTGTTTTAAATAGGGGGATGGGAATGGATATGAACTTTAAGACGAGTGATGGTACTTCTTTATTTTTAGAGAGAGAAGGGAATGGAGTACCGTGTGTTTATCTTCATGGTGGTCCGGGATATTGGAGTAAGTCTTTTAAGTATTATGTTGGTGGACTGCTTTCTGAGGAAATGGAAATGATTTATTTCGACCAACGAGGTTGTGGTCGATCGGAAGCATCAAGTAATAGTGACTATTCACTTGAAAGGTTACTTCAGGATTTGGAAGAGATCCGTATTTATTTAGGAATCGAACAATGGTATGTAATGGGGCATTCTTTTGGAGGATTACTTGCGGTTAATTATGCCGACCGTTTTCCAGAACGTATAAAGGGGTTAATATTATCCAATATTACACTCGATATGAAAGAATCATTTGGGTGTCAGATTAGGAAAGGCAGGAAGTTATTGGGGTTAGAACCTTTAGATTTCCCTATACATGACGTTTCTAAGCTATTGGATTCTTTTTATCAAACAGTTCAACAGCTTCTGGAAAAAGATTTATTTTATAGACTGCAGTTTCGATCTTTACTAGATAAGGAAAAATTGGATGAAATTGATATGGAATTCCAAGCCAAATCTGGTTTTCAGTCCTATATCTTTTCATCTGAATCATATTTTCAAGATTTCAGAGAGCTTACATCTGCAGTTTCTGTTCCAGTATTAGTATTGTCCGGGAAATACGATTATGCGATAGGTCCTACACATCAAGAAAGTTTTCAATTCAAACAAGCTGTTTATAAGGTCTTGGGTAGTGGACATCATCCATATATCGAAAATCCTGAGGTGTTTAAGAAAGTAGTTTGTGAATTTATCTATTCATAGATAAAGAAAGAAGATTTGCCCCCGCTTGGAGACAAATCTTCTTTTCTACCTATTGCATTTGTACCTTATGCAAGTTCGCAAAGATACCGTTTCTTCTTAGCAATTCTTCATGACTTCCTTCTTCTTCAATTCCTTTTTTCGTCACGACCATAATACGATCGGCATTTCGAATCGTCGCAAGTCGGTGAGCGATAATAATCGTTGTCCGGTCCTTAGCTAACTCATTTAATGCTTGTTGAATAATCATTTCCGTTTCCGTATCGAGTGCTGACGTTGCTTCATCCAAAATTAAGATTGGTGGATTTTTCAAGAACATCCTTGCAATCGCAATACGTTGCTTTTGACCACCGGAAAGCTTAAGTCCACGTTCTCCAACCTGTGTTTCATAGCCGTCAGGTAATTCATTTATAAATTCTTCCATATGGGCTCTTCTTGCAGCTTGGTGAATTTCCTCTTCCGTTGCGTCTAACTTTCCATAGGCAATATTTTCACGAAGCGTTCCAGTGAATAAGAACACATCCTGTTGCACAATTCCTATATGCTCCCGTAAGGACCTTTTCGTCATGTCACGAATATCAATGCCATCAATGGTGATTTGTCCACTGTCTACATCATAGAAACGTGGGATTAAAGAAGATATCGTTGTTTTCCCCGCACCAGATGGGCCAACAAAGGCAACTGTTTCTCCAGCATTAATATTAAAGCTCATTGCTTTTACAACTGGGCCCTGTGTCTTTTCATAGCCAAATGTTACTTTATGGAAGGAAACAAATCCCTGCAAGTCTTTTACTGTTTGTGCATTCTTTCTATCCTGTACATCCGGAACAGTGTCGAGAATTTCTGTGAATCGTTTAAATCCAGCCATTCCTTTTGGATACATTTCAAGAAGTGCACTAATTTTGTTAATCGGATTAAAAAGTACGTTGGTAAACAGGATAAAACTTACTAATTCCCCAGTAGTCATCCGATTATTAAAGGTTAACCACGCTCCATAGACTAGAACAATTAAAACGATAAGGCGCATCATCATGTATATATTAGAATGAACAAATGCCATTACCTTATATGCTCCTACTTTAGCTTTTCTAAAGCTATAGTTATCCTTTGTAAAACGTTCCATTTCAAAGTCTTCATTTGTAAAAGATTGTACTACGCGAACGCCGGATACAGCATCTTCCACTCGACCATTAACTTCTGCGATTTCCTCATACATGGATTTCCAAGCTTTATTCATTTTTATATTACTAAATGTAATAAGCCAAATTAGGATTGGTACGATAATCAAAATAATCATGGTTAGTTGGAAGTTAATATTAAACATTAAACCAAATGCACCAACAAATGTCATAATCGCAATAAACAAATCCTCTGGACCATGATGGGCAAATTCCCCGATATCAAATAAGTCATTTGTTATTCTACTCATAATATGCCCAGTCTTAGTATTATCAAAAAATCGGAACGACTGTCTTTGTGTATGCTGGAACAGGTCCTGACGCATATCTGTTTCAATATTTACTCCTAATTTATGTCCCCAGTAAGTTACCACATATTGCATAAACGTACTTACCAAATACACAGCTAATAGTGAAACACTGACTAGCACAATTAAGCTCCAATTTTCAGTTGGTAACAACCGATCAATAAATTCCTGTACAGCAATTGGAAAAGCCAATTCTAATATTGCTACAAAGACTGCACAGGTAAAATCAATAATAAAAAGCCTTTTATGAGGCTTATAGTAAGAAAAAAAACGCCTTAACATGAACTGCACTTCCTTCTGTAATCAATAAACGCCCTATATTCAGCGTTTCTCAAATTTGTCCCTTTTTATACTATACATTTTTGTTTAAAAGAAAGAAAATATTTCGTTTAATATTTCTAAATATTTATCTCCCTTTTTTAGGATGCTTGTCAAGATTGTCCTCTTTTCTGCATACATATTAGGGAACATCATTAGATGGCAGGAGGAGATTATCATTAGGTTGAACATGAATATGGGAACTTGGCTTTGCTATGCTGTTGGATATGTTTTTATTACATCTGGGATTTTAAAGCTACTTTTAACAGATTCCATGGGCTTCCGATCACACTTTCACGAACATGGTGTGCCATTTGCAGAATCCACACTTTTTCTTGTAGCTATTGTGGAAATCGGATGCGGTGCACTAATTGCCGCTGGAATGTATGTAAAAAAGGCGACGATTCCATTACTGGTCATTATGGCTGGTGCGATTTATTATTCAAAACTACCAATTCTTATAACTCAAGGATTTCTAGTATTTGTTTTTAATGCTCGTCTTGATATTGTGGTCATTATTCTATTACTATTATTATTTAAACATGTACCCGGAAAGAAGTTTTAAATCATTTTTAGATATTAACAGATTATCAACTGTTTCCTTAATGGTTATCCACATTTTTATCCACATATGCACAAACGTTCGTAGCTATTTTGTGTTTTCGATTTAATTCGACACAAAATATAGATTCCTGGTAATTTTATATACACAAATTGTGAATAACTTTTTGAAAATGGGGATAAGTTGTGGGTCTTTATACTTTGATACTATTTTCTTAGTTGTGAATAAAAAACTGCACCAATACATCTCAGGTGCAGTTTTCCTCTTATCGTTGGACGCCTAATATTAAAGTAGTTGTTCTTTTTTCACCATTATGATAGTACGTTAATGCAACCTCATCGCCAATATCCTTTTCCTGATATAAAATTTTTCTCAAATCAATCATGTTCATAATCTGCTTTCCATCCAGGTGTGTGATGACATCTAATCTATCTAGTCCAGCCTTATCTGCAGGAGATAACGGATCCACACTCCAAACGTATACACCGCCATTTACATCCTTAGGTAAGTATAACGTTTCCTCCCACTCCAGACGAGGAACTTCCTCAAGTGAATAAATTTCCACCCCTAGATAAGGACGCTTAACCTGCCCGGTTTTTTCTAGCTCATCAATTATTGGCCTTGCTGAATCAACAGGTATCGAGAATCCAATTCCTTCAACAGCTTCCTGATTAATTTTCATTGAGTTTATACCAATAAGTTGCGCATCCATATTGATAAGTGCACCGCCACTATTTCCAGGATTAATTGCTGCATCTGTCTGAATTACCTCCGCCTGCCAATCCGCTCTCCCGTCAAAATTAAAGTCCTGTGGTATGGTGCGCTGGGTGCCACTAATAATTCCTTGCGTTACAGAACCGGAAAACATATGCCCTAATGGATTCCCAATCGCAATAACTGGCTCACCCACCTTTAGATTTTCTGAGCTTCCCATTTCAATGGTTCTGTTTATTCCGCTGCCATCAACCCTTAGTACTGCCAAGTCAGAAAACAAATCTGTCCCAAGCAGCCTCGCCTCAAGTACCGTATCATCATTTAGAAGCACTTCAATTTCATCTGCTCCTTCAATAACATGGTGGTTCGTAACAACATATGCATGGCGGTTATCCTTCTTATAAATTACTCCAGAGCCAGTTCCCGCTTCACTATCTTCCTGCTGCTCCAAGAAGTCCGCACGATGCTGAATATTGGTTATCCCAACTACTGTGGGCGACACAACACTCACAATTTCCGTTATTCGTGTCGATACATCAAGAGAAACTACTTGCTGTGTATTTGAGTCATTGGAATTGTTTCTGGTGAGATTGTTTTTCGCTTGTTCATTCATTTCAAAAAACCTTGGAACAGTAATAATCACTAACAAAGCACCAATAACAATCCCCAATACTAATGGAATCCAACTTCTCCCCTTTTTCCGATTAGGATTTGGAGGATAATTTTGATTATAATAGCCCATATGTATAAATGCTCCTTTTTATTATGTAGGATTATTATGTTCTTTTTTGTTTGGATTAAACATTTTGGTTATGGAGCTATTTTTATAATATTTTTGCAATTTATTTTGATATATTATAGAGTGTTAGTAGAATTGCTATATTAAGAAAGGAAGGGACCATGTTAAATGGAATACAAACAAAGGACAAAACCTACAGAGTTAGAAATATTAGGGATTTTAGACGCTCGAATGGAATTGTCGGAAAAAGATCAGCAGCATTATGTTAATTTGAAGAAAGGCTATGAAGGGGAACTAGCATTTGATGAATTAACCCGAAAACTGACATGTGATTGTCTGGTATTAAATGATTTATTGCTACAAGTTGGTAGTACCACATTCCAAATTGATACGTTAATAATTGCTGACATGATATACCTATTCGATGTCAAAAATCATGAAGGGGATTACTATTACGATAAGGATAGAATATATACGAAAACAAACTACGAAATTTCAAATCCAATTAATCAGATTACTCGAACGGAATCACTTCTCCGTCAATTACTCCAACCACTAGGAATTCCCACTCAAATTAATTCCTCAGTAGTATTTATTAACTCAGAATTCACCCTATACCATGCTCCAATCGATAAACCATTTATTTTACCAACCCAAGTTAATCGGTACATTAGAAAACTTAATAAGGTCAACTCTCGAATTACCAACAATCATAAAGCACTTGCTGATAAGTTGGTATCCCTTCATTTGACAAAATCACCTTTTATGCAGTTGCCAAAGTATGAGTATGGTGAGTTGAGGAAGGGTGTGGTTTGTCGGGGGTGTGGATCTCGCAAAATGTTCATTAAATGGACGAACTGTATTTGTAAGAACTGCGAAGCTATAGAAGGATTAGAAGATGTTATATTGCGTAACATTAGAGAATTTAGACTACTTTTTCCTAATGATAAACTTACTACACATTCAATTTATAATTGGTGTGGGGAAATAGCTTCAATGAAAACAATTTCGAGAATACTTGAGATTAATTTTAAAACTGTAGGTGCTAGAAGATGGACATATTACAAGTAAACTAGATCTATTAGACTGAGTTGCGGATTTTCCGGGAACTCTGTCCTTTAGAACCGTTCTATTAGACTGAGTTG
>NZ_KI519437.1:196898-323965 GCF_000482485.1 Paucisalibacillus globulus DSM 18846
AACTCTGTCCTTTAGAACCGTTCTATTAGACTGAGTTGCAGATTTTCCATTAACTCTGTCCTTTAGAACCATTCTACAGCATAGATTTACAGCTATTCCCCTAATTCTGTCTAAAACTCATCAATAACCACAACTATAAGTTAATAACCCCCAGCCAATCAACTCCAACCACACAAAAAAAGAGCAACCCCAAAGGTCGCTCTATCACAACGAAAATCCTAACCAACCTCATACATCCCCGTCGGCAACAGTGGATCTGTATCATGCAGTTCCACGTTAATCCCACGCTCTCGTAGGATGTTATCTACGGACATACGTGCTAGGTCTTTCATATTATTATCTTTACTTAAATGTGCTAAATAAATCCGCTTCGTATTATTATCGATTACGTCAGTCAGTGCAAGTCCACAATCCTCATTAGATACGTGGCCGGAGTCGCCTAGGATACGGCGTTTAACACTCCATGGATACCTGCCCATACGAAGCATACCTACATCATGGTTAGATTCAAAGATATAGGCATCTGCGCCTTCAACCGTTTTCTTAATTCGCTCGGATACATAGCCCAGATCTGTTACTAAAGCTACCTTTTTTCCACCAGCACGGAAAACATAAAACATTGGTTCTGCGGCATCATGTGATACCCCAAAGGACTCGACATCAATGTCACCAAATGTTTTCACTTCTTCCATGTTAAAGACAAATTTTTGGTCCAAGGATAGTTTTCCGATAGATCCTTCCATGGCATTCCATGTCTTTTGGTTTGCATAGATTGGTAGATTATATTTACGAGCGATAATACCAAGTCCTTTAATATGGTCACTATGCTCATGGGTTACTAGAATTCCTGACAAATCTGCGGGGGAAACTTGGACTTCGTCAAAAAGCTTGTCCATCTGTTTTCCACTTAGTCCCGCATCTACTAGTAACTTTTCCTTGTCAGATTCAATATAGAAAGCATTTCCTGTACTTCCGGATGCTAGGACACTAAAGCGTAATGTCATGCTGATTCACTCCGATTAATTGCTTGCTTGCTAGTTAAAATATCTAGCATGCTTTTTTTAAATTCTTCTTTTTCTTTAATTACTCTTGTGTTCTCTATACTTAATTCTAACACACCTTCAATAAATTTTTTATTTAATGGAACTACATATTGTTCGATAGCATTAACAAACCTTTCCCGAACTCTTTCCCCTTTATCTTCTATGGTTATTTTCCAAGTTGGAGCTAGAACTTGTCCCCCACTATCTAATGGATACGTTGTATAATAGCCAACTTCTACATCCGTTATCTCATCGTTAGAATATAGTAAGTTACTATCGAACAGTTTCATAATTGCATCATATGGTTTGATTAAACTTTTTTTATCACTACCTGTTTCTGGGGAATCAAGGTAGGATTGTGTATAGCCCAACATTTCATTATCTTCATTTAGATAAACCAAGACTATGCCACTTTGGTTATAATAAATAGGTCTGCCATCCTTCGTTTGGAAGAATATCAGAATGTTACGCCCCTTATCCCAATATCCATAGGCATACTCATTACCTAAGTATACCTTAGATGCAACTAATTGTTCTATAGCATTATCGTTAGCATTATCTGGAATGGATACCGCCTTTTTAAAAAGAGAGAGGATTAAATTATTATTCACCACTTCAATTTCTTGGTCTTCCCGTGATTGAATGAGCTTCAAATCTTCCTCATTAAAGGTTTTCTGTTGCATGATCACTAATTCCTCATCCGATAGGGAATCTGGTAAATCCTTTGTAACTGAAATGTTTTCTGATTCTAACGTTTGCGCGACTTGCTCTTGTTGCTCCATAGTAAGCCCAATTTCCTCTTTTTCTAGCTGTTTTAGAACTAAAGACAATAAGTAAATATCAAGAAGTAAGAAGCAGAGGATAAATAATGTTTTTATTTGACCCCATTGCATCCTCAGCTCACTCCTTTTCTTTGTTCTTCGTCTAGATTAACTTGGACCCAGTCTCCCTCGATTTTAATAAACCAACCGGGAGTTAATGATAAAGTTATAGCTTCTGCATATTCATCGGTTGTTATTTGATAGCCTAAACGATAACCTATTTGTATATCTTCAACTTTTTCTAAATTGTACGTAGGATTGTCCTTTATATAGGAAATAATAGCCTCACCTGAATCTAACTGGTACGTTTGATCCGGCACGTTACTATTGATCTTATATAACGGTTGCTTGTGTTCTTCAAGCTCATTATTTACCCATCTTTGTTCGATGGTTGCTAAGCCTTCATAATTAAATACCGGATAACCTTCAACATGCATTTGATAACGAATATTCATTAAGTTTATGCTTTCTAAATTAAAATCCTCTACCCAACCTTTATACCCATTAATTTTTGCGATACTTTGATCAAATAATTCTAGGAATGTTACCGCATTTAGATTTTGTGTCTCCTGTGGATGGATAAAGGACATATTAAGTCCATTATCAAAAACCTGCATCGACCTAAGACTATCCTGATACCAAATTTCATTTTCTACTGACTTAGTTTCATATACACCAAGTGGATCTTTAAATAAGGCGTTCTTTAAAATCTCTGGTTGCAGCTTTGACATCGACCCTTTATATCCTAATGCTTTGATTGGACCTGCAGGAAGATATATTGGCGATGTTTCTTTCTCAAGCACGGCATACTTTTCTAAACTCTCTAACGTCGATACATAATCTAAGAGCAGATTATACTTTTGTGCATTATTAACCTCTGCTCGTAATTGGGTCTTTCCATCTGTTGATAAAAAAGTAAAGGTTAGTGAATGATCAGATTGAAAAGTGATATAAAGCCTTTGAAAGGAGAAATCATCTTCTATATTATCTACCTGTTCCATATCATTAACCGTAAATAAACTTGGAACAATAGCAAGTGGTAATTCATCAGGGTAAATGACCTCTACCTGATTTTCATTCTTCGGAGGCCCATTTGCTTCACTAATATGCAAGTTATATAGTACCCATGACGTCATATCCTCATATAGAATCTGCCTATTTACTGGGCTTGTAAAACCATAGTACGTATCATTAATATCAAAGATGATCTGAGTAGGCTGTACTAATGATTTTCTCGATTCCTCACTACCACCTAAATTAATTTGTTCTTCATTCAGAAGTTCATTTTCATCATCTAACATTTCGCCTTTATCTTTCGGTTGATAACTCCACAAGCTAAATGAAAGCATTAAACTAATACCTACCAAAATTGCTAATGTATACGATTTGATTACTTCTAGTTTCATGAGTTATTCCTCCGCTTCTTACCCATCAGCGGGAGAGTGAATAAAATAGTGGTACCTTTTCCTTCCTTACTTTTCGCCCAAATTTTCCCATGATGGGATTCTACCAATTCCTTCGATATAGCAAGTCCAAGTCCTGTTCCACCTAACTTCCTCGTACGTGCCTTATCCACTCGGTAGAATCGTTCGAAGATTTTATCGAGCTTATCATAAGCAATACCCATTCCCTGGTCAGTGACAGACACTAATACTTGATACCTTTGTTTAACAATCCGGAAAATGACTTGCCCACCTTCAGGGGAGTATTTTATCGCATTGGAAATGATATTATCAATTACTTGCATGAGCTTATCCTTATCAATATATACATACAACTTTTCACTAGGTAATTCCCGCACAAATTCAATATGTTCGGGGACATTCATTTCAAAACGATCAATGATATGATGGAATAAACTAATAAATTCCGTACGTTCTTTCTGTAACTGCTGCTCTTTGTTATCCATCTTGGAAAGCTGCAATAAATCATTAACCATACGAATCATGCGTTCTGTCTCATTTTGGGTCACTTCAAGGAACCGTGGTGCAATCTCTTCGTTTTTCCACTCACCATCTGTTAAAGCTTCAAGATAGCTTTTCATCGTCGTTAGTGGAGTTCTCAGCTCATGTGACACATTGGAAACAAACTCCCTACGTTCTTGCTCAATCTTTTCTTGTTCTGTTACATCACTAATAACCGTAATAAAACCGGTAATTTCATCATCATCATCGGAAACCGTTGAAAAGTTTGCACGAATAAGGAAAATTTCATCCTCTTCACTAAAGTCAATAATCATTGACCCACTCTCTTGTAAATCAGATAAGTCCACGATCTTTTCATCTAGTTTTAGGACATCAATAATAAGCTCACCATAACTTTCCTCAGGGATTACACCGAGGAGAATTCCGGCAGCTTCATTCATTAATGTGACTGCGCCAATCTCGTCTGTCGCAATTACCCCATCAGACATATTGGCAAGAACAGAATTCAACTTTCTTGTTTCTTCCTCTGTTTTTGCATTGGAATGCTTTAATTGGTCATTTAAGTCATTAAAAGCAATAGCCAATTGCCCAATTTCATCTGTACCATAGACATTAACCTTTTGCGTAAAATCTCCTTTACCCATAATTTGTGCTTGTTTTCTCATTTCCATAATTGGTTTTGTAATGGCGCGCGCTACCAATATTCCTAGAACTGCAACGACTATTATCGCTAGAATAGAACCATTTATAAATATTCTAAGAATATCCTGTAATTGATCATAAATGTGTTCGTAAGGAGCTACCACATAAATAACACCAACTACATTTTCTTCTTCATCAAAAAGTGGTGTAGCTTGTCTATAGATTCGGTTATTATCTTTATCTCTGCTTTCCTCCGAATCTTCACTACTAGCAACTAATACTTTTTGAATAATATCTAGTGTAGTCTTTTTCCCTACTAAGTGTTGCGAACTAAAATCATTTACTGCCCGTACACGAAATTGATTATCAACAACCCAAACATCCCAAGTACCATCCGTGTCAATATCTCGCATAATAGCTTGCAGGTCTTGCTGAAGTGTTGGCTCCTCGTCCTCTGTTCGCTCTTGATTAAAAGCCTTTTCCAGATAATGACTTAACATGTCAACTCTTCCATTGATGGAGCTTTTAAAATTACTTGTTAGCTCTTTTTCAAGGGAGGTAGTAAAATAGGAACCAATAATTTGAATAGCTACTAATAATAATAGAATATAAATAAGAATAAACTTTAATTGAACCGAGCGGAAAAAACCGACTTTATGCATAAATACCTACTCCTGATCAGGATTACGTAAATAGTATCCAACACCACGACGTGTTACAATCCATGTTGGATTACTTGGACTTTCCTCTATTTTTTCTCGAAGTCTTCTTACCGTAACATCGACTGTCCGAACATCACCGAAGTAATCATATCCCCATACCGTTTCTAATAAATGTTCTCTAGTCATCACTTGACCGATATGACGAGCGAGGTAATGTAGTAATTCAAACTCACGATGTGTTAGTTCGATTTGCTTTCCGTCCCTTGATACGGTGTAAGCATCTGGATGAATGGTAAGTGAACCAATAGAAATATCTTTATTTTCTTTCCCTGGCTCTTCCGGCACATGCTGTAGTCTTCTAAGATTTGCCTTGACACGGGCAATTAACTCACGATTACTAAATGGCTTCGTTACATAGTCATCAGCACCTAATTCTAGGCCAAGAACTTTATCAATTTCAGAATCCTTTGCTGTTAGCATGATAATTGGCATTGTTTTTGTTTTACGGATTTCTCGGCAAACTTCATTACCGTCCTTATTAGGTAACATGATATCCAACAAAATAAGATCTGGATTTTCTGAATCTGCTAATTTAATTGCTTCATCGCCGTCATTTGCCACAACTACCTCATAGCCTTCTTTTTCTAAGTTAAATTTCAATATATCTGCAATTGGTTGTTCATCATCTACAACTAAAATCTTCTGTACCACAATAACACATCCTTTTGGTTAATTAGTTATATTCATTCCTATATATGTGTTGATTAGATTGTATTTTCTCTATTTTAACTTACTTTTATTAAAATGTCTTGTGCGTTAAGACTTACGTGATTCGAATAAAATTATAGATTCTTGTATTTAAAAAGCTGGCTCATAACATCGTTCATGAGTCAGCTTTTTATACTTCGGTAAATTAATTTAAATAATCTAATGGGTTTTGTAATTCTCCATTGTTATAGACTTCAAAGTGAAGATGGATACCAGTAGAATTACCAGTTGATCCCATAACTCCTATTTGCTCACCACTTTGAACGACATCTCCAACACTTACATCAATGGATGAAAGGTGTGCATAGATTGTTTTCATCCCATTATTATGGTTAATTTCAATCTTATTACCAAATCCATTTGAATAACCAGCTGACACTACTGTTCCATTGTCTGCTGCCAAGATAGAGCGATTAGATGGTCTAGCAATGTCAATTCCCTTATGATATGAACCCCAACGATTACCAACATGACTAGAGATATAACCACCAACTGTTGGCCACGAAAGGTTCCCAGTTCCACGGGAAGGGATCACCTTTGTACCTTTTACAATGACCTTATTAACAGCTTCTTTCGTTACTTCCTCTTCTACCACATCACGTTTTGCAACTTTTCCATTACGAATTTCAATGGAATATTTTACAACCTTTTTACCATCAGACCCTTGCTCTCTAACCTCTTCGTCACCTTTAAATAACTCTTCAGATTCGACTACCTCTGTTTCGTGTGCAATCGTTTCTTCCTTCTTTTCTTCCTTAAGAACTATTACATCAACAAAAGGCTTTAATTCCGTTACATTAAGCTCTTGTCCAATTTGAATTAAAGAATCTTCTTTAAGGGAAGGGTTAAGTTCTAGTAAAGCTTCTAAGGATAAATCGTACTTGGAGGCAATTTCTCCTAATACTTCTCCATCTTGAATGGTATGCTTTTCCTCTTTAAGTATTCCTTTTTCTAATAACTTCATTCCGTCAGCTACTGTTAAAACTTCATTTGGGGCAACCTTTTTTGTAGAATATGAAACTTCTTTTGATAGCGTTACGTCTAATATTATAGATTCACCTACTGCAAGGTCTGTTCGTTCTACCGGAATTTCAGTGACTTGGGGACTATCTGACTTCCTAACCTCAGACTTTGCAGACTCTATTAACTCTAATGTCTCATCGTCCACATATTTCAACTTATAATCTTCAATAACTTTAAGAGCATCTTGCTCATCTTCAAAATAACCAACAACATCGTCGCCTATTTTTAATTCCACCGCCTGAGCCTTTACTGTAAGATTCTCCTCTAAGTACTCCACAATCGAAGAATTATTATACGTTGGATTAAATACTAACTCTGTAACAAGCTTGACGTTTTCGCCAATTGCTAGGTCGATTTCCTCATAAGACCCTTTAGCTTGTTGAAGTTTATTCTGCATAATCTGGTTAACCAACTCTTGGTCACTAATTTGTCCGATATGCTCACCATCAACATATACATGGTGCACAGTTTCTACCTTATTTGATTCTTCCGCAAAGACTATTCCGGTTCCTAACACCGTTATGAGGCCTGTCGCAATGATGGATCTTCTTAGCAGACTTTTCTTTCGCCTACTCTGCTCACCTTTTCCAAAGTACACTAGACTTCCCCCTACTACTATCATTTTATATATCTAAATCACATGATGTATTTATATAGATTAAAAGACCTATTTATTTACTCTATTAATCTACCACAATTTGATAGGGGAAGGAACATCATCCGCAGTTTTGTAATGTAAATGTATAATATGTAACAATGTTTTTCAAAATAACTGTATTTTTTTATAAATTATTGTAATTTATATGCAGTTTATACTATTTTTTTACATTTATTTTACAAACATGTAACAAAAGGTACTTTTTTTGTATGTTAACTAAAGCAATTTAACATTTAAAAACACACATTAACATAAATAAATTTGTTGATAAAAAAAACAGCCCTCCGAAATAAGGCTGTTATGCAAAACTTGGTTCTGGCGGGACATCACTCGTTTGATAGCGATGATCCAAGTCCACGAACTTGTTATATTCTTTTACGAAAGCTAGTTCAACAGTACCAACTGGACCATTACGTTGCTTAGCAAGGATGATTTCAATAATATTTTGCTTCTCTGATTCTTTATCGTAGTAATCATCGCGGTATAGGAAGCCTACAATATCGGCATCCTGCTCAATACTTCCAGATTCACGAAGGTCGGACATCATCGGACGCTTGTCCTGACGTTGTTCAACACCACGGGAAAGCTGAGAAAGTGCAATTAGTGGTACATTTAGCTCACGAGCGAGTCCTTTTAAGGAACGAGAAATCTCGGAAACCTCTTGTTGACGGTTTTCACCTGGTTTTCCACTACCTGAGATTAGTTGTAGGTAGTCAATTAAGATCATTCCAAGACCATGCTCTTGCTTTAAACGACGACATTTTGAACGAATCTCACTTACACGAATACCTGGTGTATCATCAATATAGATTCCGGCATTGGACAAGCTTCCCATTGCCATGGTTAGTTTACTCCAATCATCTGCCTCGAGCTTACCATTACGCAGGCGAGTTGCATCAATATTTCCTTCCGCACAAAGTATACGTTGAACTAATTGGTCTGCACCCATCTCTAGACTAAAGATGGCTACATTCTCATCTGTCTTTGTGGCTACGTTTTGCGCTATATTCAAGGCAAAGGCCGTTTTACCAACTGATGGACGGGCGGCAATGATAATTAAATCATTTCGCTGGAATCCAGATGTCATCTTGTCTAATTCACGATAACCAGTAGGAACACCCGTTACATCTCCATTACTACGATGAAGGGTTTCAATCTTATCATAAACCTCGATTAAGACATCCTTGATTACTTTGAAACTTCCAGTGTTCTTTCTTCCAGAAACATCCAAAATGCTCTTTTCCGCTTCGTTTAAAAGATTTTCTACTTCATCTTCTCTTGAAAAGGTTTCCGTAACAATATCAGTTGCTGTTCGAATTAAACGGCGTAGTATTGCTTTTTCTTCAACAATTTTAGCATAATACTCAATGTTAGCTGCAGTTGGTACACTTTCTGCTACTTGGGCTAGATAAGATACGCCGCCTGCTTCTTCTAATTGCTGATTATTGGATAGAGCCGATGTCACTGTTACTAGGTCAATCGGTTCGCCCCTGTCGCCGAGACTTAACATTGTCTCAAAAATTCGTTGGTGACTTGCACGATAGAAGTCACCTGGCATCAGTAACTCTGATGCCGTTGAAAATGCCTCTGGTTCAAGAAAGATTGCACCGATAACAGCTTGTTCCGCTTCAATATTATGTGGTGGAGTTCTGTCAGTCCATTCACTCATGATTTGTTTCCCCCTCTAAACCTTGAGACGCATAGTATCTTATTGTTCAACAACATGTACTTTAACCGTCCCTGTCACTTCAGGATGAAGTTTAATTGGAACGTTAGTATAGCCTAAAGCACGAATTGGTTGGTCTAGTTCAATTTTACGTTTATCCGTTTTAATACCGTGATCTTTATTTAAAGCATCCGCTATTTGTTTACTTGTAATAGAGCCAAATAATCTTCCACCATCACCAGATTTGGCTTTCAAAGTTACTTCTAAGCTTTCAATTTTTTTCTTCAGTTGTTCCGCATTTTCTTTTTCTTGTTGTTCGATTTGATCTGATTTACGCTTTTGAGCTTCCAAAGCTTTTATATTACCTGTGGTTGCTTCCTCTGCAAGTTTATTCTTCAGTAAGTAGTTTCTAGCGTATCCATCCGATACATTTTTAACTTCACCTTTTTTACCTTTTCCTTTAACATCTTGTAAAAATATTACTTTCATACTGTATCCGTCCCCTCATAATATTCATCTAATATATCACGTAATTGTGCTTCTACTTCTTCTACGGTTGTATCTTCTAATTGTGTTGCAGCATTAGTCAAATGTCCGCCACCGTTCATCTGCTCCATAATGATTTGAACATTTATTTCACCTAACGAACGAGCACTGATGCCAATTTTTCCATCTTTACGTTCAGCAATAACAAATGAAGCAGATATTCCTGTCATGGTTAATAATGTATCCGCTGTTTGAGCGATTAATACCGGCCCAAATATATCACCTTTATCTGCTTTTGTAATCGCAATGGATCCTCGATATATTTTTGCTCGCTCAATAAGTTTACTACGCTTAATATATAAACCCAAGTCTTCTTTTAAAAATTGTTGTACGAGTACCGTATCAGCACCCTTTGCACGTAAATAAGATGCCGCATCAAATGTTCTTGAACCAGTTCTTAACGTGAAGCTCTTTGTATCTACTATAATACCTGCAAGTAATGCTGTTGCCTCAAGCATTTTTAATTTTTCACCTTTTGGTTGATACTCAAGAAGTTCTGTTACTAATTCAGCTGTCGAAGAAGCATATGGTTCCATATAAACCAATGTCGTGTTTTCGATAAATTCCTCTGCACGCCTATGATGATCAATCACAACTTTATATTCTGATTTACTTAATAACCGCTTGCTAACTACCATCGAAGGTTTATGAGTATCAACGACAACAATCAAACTACGACTTGTAATAAGATCTTCAGCTGCATCAGGATCAACAAAATGCTGCCAAAGATTAGGTTCCGACTTAATTGCCTCCACTAATCGATAGACGCCAGTACTCACATCGTCAGGGTCAAAGACAATATAACCATCCACCCCATTCGTCCGGGCTATGTTTAATATTCCAATTGCAGAACCAATCGAATCCATATCTGGTGCTTGATGCCCCATTATAATAACACGGTCACTTGCTCTAACTAAATCCCTTAATGCATGGGAAATCACTCTAGCTCTAACCCGCGTACGCTTTTCCATTGGATTTGACTTCCCGCCATAGAACCTTACCTTACCACTATCATCCTTAATGGCAACCTGGTCCCCGCCACGCCCAAGTGCTAAGTCAAGGCTTGATTGCGCCAATTGACCTAATTCAGGTAATGTTGCATTTCCTACTCCTACCCCGATACTCAACGTGATCGGGATATCTAGTTCAGAATTTAATTCATGCATTTCATCTAAAATGTCGAATTTAGTCCGTTCTAATCGCTCTAAGATTTCCTTTGTACCGACAGCTAAGAAACGGTCCTGTGATGTCCGTTTTAAATATAATCCAAAGGAATGTGACCATTGATTAAGAAAGGACGTAACTTCTGAGTTCAGCTGACTCTTAATGGTATCTTCCATATTCTGCGAGATTTCATCATAGTTATCAAGGTAGATGAAGAATAGTACCGTCTGTTCACTTTGATATAATGATTCTAATTCTGCCTGATCTGTACGATCGAATAAATAAATTAATCGTTCTTCCCTTTTTACAACCGTTTGAAATTCAAATTCTCCAAGCTGGATACGAGCATCATCTTGATTTTCTCTAATTATCGGTATAAGATCTTCAGAAATTAAATTCAAGGACTCTCCTACAATTGAATCTTCTTCAGTAAATTGGTGCATATAGTGGTTTGTCCACTCCACCGCATACTCATCACTAAATAAAATAATTCCAATAGGCATTTCTAACAATGCTTCTTCTCCAACCTTTTTCACTCGGTAAGATAGGGTTGAAATATATTTAGTTGTTTCATCGGATAATTTTCTTTCCACACGAATGGAATAGTAAAATGACAATACTAGAAAAACGGTCATTATACTACCAAGAATCCACTGGAAGTACCATATTAACCCAAGCAAAATAACAGATACAGCATAAATTAGCCATAAATGATTACTTAACTTCGGTCGTTTCTTTACATCTGACATTATTTTCAGCTCCTATTAATGAGCAACTCTTATTCCTTCATATACTGCTATTTTACCATACGATCTCTAAGACCAAATCCTAAATCTATTATACCTATGATTCGGACCAATGGGAGAAGTATTGGTAAAAGAAATACAAAAATTGTAGTAATTATTGGTATTGCCTTCGAAATGTTTTTGTGGTGTGAGTAAAAGAAAATGAAAGAAATCCCTTGAAAAATCAATAAAAACTCTGTTAACATGATTACATTTTGTAAGGCAATATATACCGTATCGCTTGAATCCATTTGGAATAGGGTACCAACCATAGCCAATAAGTATATCCATATAATTGCTGTTGGTAATCGTAAATTTCTAAACTTAGGAAAATGCAGTTGTTTGCGTTCAATCCGATTTAGTATCTTATAGCTAACCCACTGGTTAATTAGTGCAAGGAAAATGGATGCAAGCACAACAATAACTGGTACTAGTTGTTTAAATAACATAACTTGCCGCTCTACTAAACCAAACTCTTCTTCAGATACTTCTCCCATTCCAAAGTCTAAAATTAATTGTTTACTCATATCTAGCGATTGATCTATTTGAGCGTTAAACTCTTCAATCACATTCACATCCATCATTATAAATGCGAATAAAAAGAAGAATAAAATGCCTGCTACGAAACCTAGTGTTCCTCTAGCCCACGTTTCGTAAGCTGAGCGTTCTCGATAAATTGCTGTTCCTATCATAATCCCACCTAATCCAGCTAATATAGGTATAGGTAAGGAATAGATGGTCGCAAATAACATTGATAATATGGTAGCAACACCAAGCATGATTAAAGAGGGTTTCCAATTATGCTTTGCTGCAAAAATAACAAATGGAACTGCCAATACAACCATTAGAACAGGAACGAATGTATTAATCAGCAAAAGCACGACAAAAATTACCGTAAGTAGTGCTCCATCTGTTAGTTGTTTCGATTTATTCATCCAGTATGCACCTCATATATATTAAGAAAGTTTATTGTAATATGATAACATGAATAAATTAGTTTATGGTATTAGAATGAGTACTTTAAAGAGATTGATTCACATATGAGGGGCCGATTATAAGAAGTTCAAGAAGAAAAGTTACGTATTTGTTCAAGCTTTAATTAACAACTTCCATTATAATATAAAGGAAGACATAATAAAAGGATTGAAAAATAGATGGTTTTGTGGAAGACATTCTTATATAGTTTACAGTTACCAAGGAAACAGTCCGTTTTTAAATTAAATCGAATACCGATGGATATCACTGTTTTCTACATGTTTATAATGCTTTTTATTGTTTCTATTCCCTCATTAATAGAGCGGTTAACAGAAACAACTAGTATTGGTGCAGATATGAATATTATTTTTAAGCTAATTTACTTTTTTATGTTTTATTACCTACCATTAACCATTATGGTATTCCTATTAATTACCTTCTTAGCATACCTTTTTACATGGATTGCTAGAGGAATGCAACGAAAACTAAAATTACAAATCTTATGGAAAATGATTGCGTATACCACCACTATACCCTTTATTCTTTACACAGTAATTGCAATTATATTTCCATTTAGTGATACGTATTTACTGTTCTCGATTTTATTTACCACCATCCTGGTGATTAAAATTATTACGGTTTATCCGAAGCGTAAAGTAAATAATAAAACAAATTTATCCTAACTACGCATACCCCAAAAATGAAAAGAGGCCTCTATAGGAATAATCCTATTAAGGCCTCAATTTATTACTCACCCACATATGGCAATAAAGCCATTTGACGAGCGCGTTTAATTGCAATTGTAAGTTTACGTTGATATTTTGCAGAAGTTCCAGTTACACGACGAGGAAGAATTTTTCCACGTTCAGAAATGAAACGTTTTAGAAGATCAACGTCTTTATAATCGATGTTTGTAATACCGTTTGCTGTAAAGAAACACACTTTACGGCGCTTACCACCGCGTCCACGACGAGCTGCCATTGATAACCCTCCCTTTTAATTTTAGTTATATATCATTCACATTAAATTTAAAATGGTAAATCATCATCAGAAATATCAATTGGTTCACCATTATCTCTAAATGGATCCTCTTCATATTGATTCTGATTTCGATTTTGATTCTGATTCTGGTTCTGATTTGGTTGGAATCCTGGTGAATTGTAAGAACCTTGTCCGCCTCCACCTTGGGAAGAGCCTTTAGATTCTAAGAATTGTACACTGTCTGCAACAACCTCTGTTACATAAACCATTTTTCCATCTTGACCTTCGTATGAACGAGTTTGAATTCGTCCATCAACACCAATCAAACTACCTTTTTTCATAAAGTTTGCAAGGTTTTCCGCTGGTCTTCTCCAAATGACACAGTTAATAAAATCCGCTTCTCTATTACCTTGTTGGTTAGAAAAAGGACGATTCACTGCAATTGTAAAGTTAGCTACTGCTACTCCATTTGGAGTATAACGTAAATCGGGATCCTTCGTTAACCTGCCGACAAGTACGACACGATTTAACATCAGAACCACTCCTTATTATTTATCATCTTCTCGAATTGCGATATGACGAATAATATCTTCAGAGAACTTAGCTAGACGATCAAATTCATTAACTGATTTTTCATCGCCAGAGAAGTTAATTAAAACATAATATCCATCACGGTAATCGTTAATTTCATATGCTAGGCGTTTTTTGCCTACTTCTTTAACTTTTTCAATCTCCGCCCCGTTATCAGTTAAGATACCGTTGAAACGCTCAATAACAGCTGTTTGAGCTTCTTCTTCCATGTCTGGGCGGATGATGTACATGATTTCATACTTTCTCATCCGTTACACCTCCTTTTGGTCTTAGCGGCCCTTATTTATTGAACTAGTTTCTCAATAAGAGCAAGGAGTAATTTACTTTCATTACTCACAATAGTGTATTATACCAAATTTTTTATGAAATAACAAGTTTTCGAGAGATCCTTTTTTACGTTATAGTTCCTTGCTCTAGCCTATTGCTTAACCTTACCTTTCATTCTCAGGAGAAAGATTACATTAAACATTAAATCTGAAGTGGATTACATCGCCATCTTTAACGATATATTCTTTTCCTTCTAAGCGTACTTTCCCTTTTTCACGAGCATGTCCCATAGACCCTGCTTCCATGAGATCAGCATACGATACTGTTTCTGCACGTATAAATCCTCTTTCAAAGTCCGTGTGAATAATGCCCGCCGCTTGTGGCGCCTTTATTCCTCTTCGGAAGGTCCAAGCACGAACTTCTTGTTCACCGGCAGTAAAGTATGTTGCTAGTCCTAATAAGCTATAAGAAGCTTTAATTAGTTTATCAAGACCAGATTCAGTGATGCCTAGTTCTTCTAAGAACATTTCCTTTTCATCTTGTTCTAGTTCTGATATCTCTTCTTCAATTCTCGCACAAATTACAATAACCTCTGCACCTTCACCCGCAGCATATTCTTTTACTTTTTGTACGTTTGGATTTGCATCAGGATCAGCTACTTCATCTTCTCCAACATTTGCCACATACAGCATTGGCTTACTAGTTAGTAAATGAAGGCCTTTTACCATCTTTTGTTGTTCATCTGTAAATTCTAATGCACGAACTGGTTTTTCTTCCTCTAATCCTGTTTTAATCTTAGAAAGCACTTCAAATTCTACAAGTGCATCCTTATCTTTTTGTCTTGCAAGTTTTTCAACACGTTGAAAACGTTTATTGACGGATTCTAAGTCTGCTAGAATTAGCTCCAAATTAATGATTTCTATATCATCAATTGGATCCACCCTTCCCGCAACATGTGTAATATTCTCATCAATAAAGCAACGTACCACTTGGCAAATTGCGTCAACTTGACGGATGTGAGATAAGAATTGGTTTCCTAATCCTTCACCTTTACTTGCACCTTTAACAATGCCTGCAATATCTGTAAATTCAAATGTTGTTGGAACAGTTTTTTTCGGTTTTACTAATTCTGTTAATTTATTTAAGCGCTCATCAGGCACTTCCACCATACCAACATTCGGGTCGATTGTAGCAAATGGATAATTCGCTGCTTCAGCCCCAGCTTGGGTAATTGCATTAAATAATGTAGATTTTCCTACGTTTGGAAGTCCGACGATTCCTGCTGTTAAAGCCATTTGTTTCCACTCCTTAAGGATACCATTCATCTAGAACGCGTTCATTAATTCAATTATAGATATTGACAAGAAAAAAGACAAGCAAGCAAAACGCAAAAATAGGCCTCATAATGAAGCCTACTTTTGCGTTTTCACCCTACTACTTCTATATTATTCTATCTATCTATAAACTAATTTTACCATTTTGTAGTAAATTAGTCCATAGTAACAAAGTTAATTTGACGCCTTTTCTAAGACCTTTTTTATTTTCTTGGCAAATTCCTTTCGTGGAATCATGACGCTATGATCACAACCTGTACATTTAATACGAACGTCCATACCCATACGGATAATTTTCCAGCGGTTTTCTCCACACGGATGGGGTTTTTTCATTTGTACAATATCATGTAATTCAAATTCTTTTTCCACCATATGAATTTCCCCTTTTCCTGCAATTTATTTATTTATAAGAACAAGTTCATCAATGATTATATAATTTATTGAAAGATCCATTATTTGTCTGTTTTATACCACAATGGAAATAATAATAGTCTTGTAAGGACATATAAGTTCAGTAATCCATATAGTGGATATAAAATACTTATTAAGGTTGAAAAACCGAGTGTTGTTAATGGTATCATTGTAGCTAAAATAATGATGACAAGCAACCAAAATGGTATATTAAAGTAAGTAACTAGTCGGGTGGTTAGTCCCAAAACTCCCGATGCTGCAGTTGTATAGATTGCAAACCATAATAATACGGACATAAAAAGCACCATATGAAATGGATAATTGCTTAATATCGCAAAAAGGGGTATTTCAAACCCAAGGATTTCATCAGCAATTTGAATTAAGCTGTTATTATAAATATATGTAATGATACCTAATAATAGTCCACTTCCGACACTAGCTATCCAAATTTCAGTTTTTGATTTTATTTTATCCCCTATTGCTCCTAATACCGCAATTAATGGGAGAATATTAAGTGCTGTAAATGGAAAGGCAGCCATCCAATTATGTTGTTCATACCAATGTGAGAATAAGTTCAGGTTTTGATCATATGTAAAAGATAGTAGTACATACAACATGCCAATAATTAGTATTGGTAAAATTATTTGATTAATGTAAAGTAATCCACTGATGTCTCTTAAAAACAATATAAATAGCATAATAGCAATAAATGCAACTCCCCACCAGTATGGTAGATTAAATGCTTGTCCAGTTGCACCACTTCCAGAGAGCATAACGACAGTTGTTGTATATAAGTAAATAAAGATCATGACATCATATATCCCCGATAACTTTTTTCCTACTATTGCCCTTAACACCGGTCGATACTCTGTTGATGCTAATTTATAACTTATGGACATGATGATATACAGAGAAATGATAAAAAATATCATAAATAATGCGATAGCCAGTCCACTTCCATGCCCAAAAAACTCCCATAATTCTCTTCCTGATGCGTAGCCCGCTCCTATGGTTGTCCCAATTATAAGAAACATCCACTTAAATCCAGATTTCCACATATTTTCTCCTCCATTTATGTATCAGTGTGTAGAATATCGTTTTCTAATGTTTTTTGTTATGATTTATTAAACTTTTTACATTAAATTTTATATGGAACCTAACGTATAAAATTTATATTGAATCCGTATACTAATATCAATATGTTTGCGGAGGAGAACCTATGAATCTAAAGAGCCGTTTATCTCAAAATAGTGAATCAATCCGGATGTTACATACAGACCCAAATCTTTACAGAACAATGAGTGAACAGATTAGTTCTTGGTTTCCAAGAATACCAAAGGAATATGTTGTAGTATGTGTGGGAACAGATCGTTCAACAGGTGATGCATTGGGTCCTTTAATTGGAACATACTTATCAGATAAAAAATTAAGACATATGACTGTTTATGGCACATTACATGACCCTGTGCATGCTACAAACCTAGAAGATTATATTCGTTTAATACATACACAGCACAAAAATGCCTTTATAATAGCTATTGATGCATGTTTAGGGAAAACAAGTTCTGTAGGGCAGGTAATTGCGAGCGTTGGAGCTTTAAAGCCTGGAGCAGCCCTAAAAAAGCCATTACCACCTATCGGGGATATTCATGTAACAGGAGTTGTTAATATTAGTGGATTTATGGAATACTCTGTTCTGCAAAATACAAGACTTTCTATAGTGGTAGAGATGGCTAAAAACATTGCCAATATAATAGATATGATTGACCAACAGCTCACAGCAAGTCATGTTATCCCTGCTGTTTTGATGACTAACCTAAGGAAGAAACCAATATAAAAAGGACTGATTTAAAATCAGTCCTTTTAAATTAGATTAAATGATAAATATAATACACTAAACCTACTGTCACAATAGATGGTAATAGATTTCCAATTCTTATTTGGACAACCTTCAACATATTTAGTCCTATTGCGACAATTAGAAGTCCACCTACCGCAGTCAATTCAACAATAAGTCCATTTAAAAAAGCATCTGGAATCCATCGTTCAATTTGCGTAGCAAGTAATGTAATTGAACCCTGATATAGTAATACTGGAATGACAGATAATAGTACTCCAATGCCTAATGTTGTTGTTAATACCAATGCAGTGAAACCATCCAAAATTCCTTTTGTAATTAACACTTCGTGATCACCACGTATTCCGCTATCCAACGCACCTATTATAGCCATTGCCCCTACTACGAAGATAAGCGATGCTGTCACAAACCCCTGGGAGAATGAATCATTACTTGCACTAGTTTTGAATTTACTTCCGACCCAATTTCCAAATAGATTAAGCTTTCTCTCTACATCTAAAAGTTCACCTATAATCGCACCAGATAACAAGCTTAATAGAACGACAATAATCACTTGTGTTGAAAACGCCATTTGTAATCCAATTAATACCACAGCTAATCCAATTCCATGCATTACCGTTTCTTTATATCGCTCTGGAATTTTGGTAAACAACAAACCAAGTAGACTTCCAACAATAATTAAACCACCATTAACTAACGTCCCAAATAAAGCCATATGTATAAACCCTCTCTCTAGACGAAACTCTACTTCACTGCCATTTTTAATACTATGTTGGCTGTCTTAGTATTGTTTATTGCTTTTTTGCACTTTTGATGGAAACTGCGCAGTAACTATACTTAGGATTTTAAGTTGAGCATTAAACTCCGCTTTCCGCGTGTGGCTGGTGAGCCTCCTCATGCTACACACTGTGGGGGCTCACCTATGCCTATCCTCCCGCAGGAGTCTCCCTGTATTTCCTACGCTGGTAGTGAATGAGAGTTTTTGTACTTAATTACTGAAAATATATGTTACAAACAATCCGTAAATTGGAAACTCTAATTAGCGCAGGCAGAATACAGAAACTTCTGCGGGAACAGCACGTGTCCAAAGACCCCGCAACGGTGGTTTTTCCGAGAGGAGGCTGAGGCCGTGCCCGCGAAAAGCGTAGTATTTTGCCTGAGCGGTATTATATCACTTAATCCATAAAGACTTGGAAGGAATTAAAAGTAGTTACTGCACAGTTTATACAAATGATGTAATTTACAACAACCCTTTACCTAATAGCTAAAATGTTTCACGTGAAACATTTATAATTTTATTTAATAGTACTATGTATTTCGTGCTTTTGTCCATATTATTTAATCAAAAAAGGACTGGTGAAATCAGTGTCTCACAGTCCTTTTTTAATCGTATTAAATTATCTTTCTAAAGCTTCAATGATTCGGTCTAAATCATCATCTGTATAAAATTCAATTTCAATCTTACCTTTTCTTTTACCACGTTGAATGGAAACAGCTGTACCAAGTTTTTCTCGTAAAACCGACTCTCTTTCCTGTAAAAAGATATCTTTTTTGGGTTTTAGCTTTTTCTTAACCGGCTTCTCATTGAGTATTATGATTAGCTTTTCTACTTGCCTAACATTCAATTTTTCATTACGGATTTTATTAACTAAAGGTATTATTTTATCCTTATCCTTTAACCCAAGTAATGTTCTTCCATGACCCATGGATAACTCTCCATTATTGATATAAGATATAACTTGGTCTGGTAATCCAAGAAGTCGTACCATGTTTGCAATATGAGATCGACTTTTTCCGAGACGCTTTGATAGCTCTTCTTGCGTTATATTTAATTCTTTCATTAAATTAGCATATGCCTGTCCCTCTTCAATCGGTGACAAGTCTTCTCGTTGAAGGTTTTCAAGTAATGCTAATTCCATCATCTTTTCATCGGTAAGTTCTTTTACTATTGCAGGAACAGTTGATAATCCAGCCTCTTTCGCAGCACGAAAACGTCTTTCTCCTACAACAATTTCATAGCCTTTAATACTTTTTCGTACAATTAAAGGTTGTATTATACCAAATTCCAATATAGATTCCTTTAATTCTTCAATAGAATCAGTGTTAAAAGTCTTTCTTGGCTGATAAGGATTCGGTCTACACTCCTTAATCGGCAATTGTTGAACAATATCATCATCTTTTTCCTTAATTTCAGGAAAAAATGCATCTAAACCTCTACCCAACCCTCGTGCCATTCGCCATCACTTCCTTCGCCAACTCAAGATATACTTCTGCACCTTTAGACTTTGGATCATATGTGATTATTGGTTGCCCATGACTTGGTGCTTCTCCTAATCGAACATTTCTAGGAATAATAGAATTATAAACCTTATCTTGGAAGTACTTTTTAACCTCTTCAATTACTTGAATACCTAGATTTGTTCTAGCATCAAGCATTGTTAGAAGTACTCCTTCTATCATCAATTCTTTATTTAAATGTTTTTGTACTAAACGGATTGTGTTTAGTAGCTGACTAAGTCCTTCAAGCGCGTAGTATTCACATTGTACTGGGATTAGAACTGTATCTGAAGCGGTTAATGCATTTAGAGTTAAAAGACCAAGTGAAGGTGGACAATCTATAATTATATAGTCATAGTAATCTCGTAATTCATCTAAAGCCTTTTTCAATCTAATTTCGCGTGAAATAGTCGGTACCAATTCAATTTCTGCTCCAGCAAGTTGAATAGTTGCAGGAATAATATCTAGATTATTGACAGTAGTTGGTACACAAACCTCACCAGCTGGTAAGTCTTCTACTAAAACATTATATACACATTGATTCATATCTGCCTTATTTATACCAACCCCACTGGTTGCATTTCCTTGTGGGTCTATATCTACTAATAATACTTTGTTTCCTAAGTATGCCAAGCAAGCACTTAGATTAACTGATGAAGTTGTCTTCCCTACGCCACCCTTTTGATTGGCGATAGACATAATCTTCCCCATGGTTTCACCTACCTAAAACAATATACTTTATATTTTATCACTTTTTTTGATATAAAAACTATTAAATTCACCTTTTTTATTAAAATGAAATATTTCTTGTACATAATTCAATAAACGAAGCATGTTTAGCACATAAAAATCCCCATCTATTACGAGATGGGGCAATAATTATTTCTTTTTAGGAATTTTAATTGTGATTTGGTAGTAATCGTCAAGATCCTGTTCATCTGACTCAATATCAATGCCTGTATCAGATACCATACTCAAAGATTGCCTAATCGTATTCATTGCAATACGAATATCTTTATTAACACCCTTTAATTTAGGTTTCTTTTTCTTAGGCTTTTCTTGATCGCTCATTAGTTTATTGATTCGTTCTTCAGTCTGTTTTACATTTAATTCATGCTCAATGATTTCTTGAAGGAGCTTCAATTGAGCCTCTTCTTCTTTTAATTTAATTAATGCCCTAGCGTGTCTCTCTGTAATATGCTTCTGTAATAATGCCTCTTGAATCTGTTCCGGTAACTTTAATAACCGAAGTTTATTAGCAATAGTTGATTGGTTTTTCCCCAATCGTTGTGCTAAGGCCTCTTGCGTTAATCCTTGTAACTCTAGTAATTTTGCATATGCAACTGCCTCTTCGATAACAGTTAATTCTTCACGTTGTAAGTTTTCTATTAGAGCAACTGAGGCGGTCTGTGTATCATTCATCTCTCGAATGATTGCAGAAACATTCTCCCAACCAAGCAACTGAACAGCGCGCCATCTGCGTTCTCCTGCAATAATTTCAAAGTTACCATCTTCTACTTTTCGTACTACTATTGGTTGAATAATACCATGAGTATTAATGGTCTTTGCAAGTTCTTCTATCTTTTCTTCATTGAATACAGATCTTGGCTGATACCTATTTGGCTGAATTTGATTTACTGGAAGTTGCATTACTTCATCTGGATGATAGGTCTCCTCTTCAACTACTTCGTTATCCTTTTCCCCGATTCCAAATATCCGGTTAAATGGACTCACCATCAGCAGACACCACCTTTATTGTTATAAGATAGATTGATAGTTTTTCTCTTTATAAACCTATAATTATCTCTTATTCATAGACAATGTTTCACGTGAAACATTTATTAAAAATGATATGTAGATTACAATCATATCAACACTCATAATCCATTATAGTTTACCACAAAATTGGCACTAAGCCTATTTTATCATAATCCAATGCTCTTGGACATGTGGTAATTACTAAATCGACAAAAAAACAGGAAATATGATAAATTTCCTGTTTAAAATGTATAGGTTAAAGCAGTTTTTTTCACACCATTAGTAAATTCCTTTACCATTATTCAATCGGCTCTTTATTCGGGGTACCTGGCTTTCTAGGATATTTCTTAGGTGTTTGTCTTTTCTTTCTTACTAAAACAATTGAACGTTCACTATTTTCTTCTGGTAACGTAAATGTATTGGAGGATTCAATTTCTCCCCCTAAAACCTCTATCGCTGTTTTTCCCGTCTCTAACTCTTCTGTTGCTTGTGCACCCTTCATGGCAATGAAAACACCATTCTTCTTAACTAAAGGTATACATAGCTCACTTAAAACAGACATTCTTGCTACTGCCCTTGCCATTACGGTATCAAATGACTCTCGAAACTTCGTATTTTTTCCAAATGTCTCTGCCCGATCATGGTAGAAAGCAACATCTGTTAATTCAAGCTGTGTCGCAAGATGATTTAGAAAACCAATCCTTTTTTGAAGTGAATCTACAATGGTTACTTTAATATTTGGGAAACATATTTTTAAAGGAATACTTGGAAAGCCAGCACCAGCGCCTACATCACAAATATGTTGTTCTATCGTAAAGTCGTGGTAAAAGGATGCAGAGATGGAATCATAGAAATGCTTTAAATACACATCTTCTTCGTTAGTTAATGCGGTTAAATTGATCTTATCATTCCATTGTACTAACGTCTTAAAATATGTGTCAAACTGTTTCATCTGTTTTTCAGTTAATAGTATCCCTTGCTTTTCTAAAGCTTGGACAAATTGGCTTGGATTCATTGATATAACTCCTTTATACATTATGTAGAGAAGGTCAGACTCCTATTCAGGAGACTGACCCTTATATTTATATTTTGTATTTAGTTGGCAAGTTTAGCTATTCTTCCATGTTCGATATACACTAACAAAATAGAAATATCAGCTGGATTTACGCCTGAGATACGTGAAGCTTGACCAACGGATAACGGTTGAACCAATTTCAACTTTTGCCTTGCTTCCGTTGCAAGACCACTAATTGCCTCATAGTCAATGTCCTCTGGAATCTTTTTATCTTCCATTTTAAGCATGCGTTCTACTTGTTCATTCGCTTTTTTAATATACCCCTCATACTTAATTTGTATTTCTACTTGTTCTTTTACATCAGTAGGAAGGTTTTCTACTTTCTCTATGACGGATTCAATTGAACTATAGTTTAATTCTGGACGTTTTAGTAAATCATAAGCTTTCATAGGCTCTTTAAGTGGGGTTGCATTTGCTCCCTCTAACATACGTTGAACTTCTGGTGTTGGTTTAATTGAAATTTTACGTAAACGTTTTTTCTCGTCTTCTACTAATTGTTTCTTCATGTCAAACGCTTGATAACGTTCTTCTGAAATTAAGCCTAATTGATAACCAATATCTGTTAAACGCAAATCTGCATTATCATGACGTAATAATAAACGGTATTCTGCTCGTGATGTTAAGAGACGATAAGGTTCTTTTGTACCTTTTGTTACTAAATCATCTATTAATACACCAATATAAGCTTGAGAACGGTCTAAAATAACTGGATCTTTCCCAAGAACTTTTGCAGCAGCGTTAATTCCTGCCATAATTCCTTGTGCAGCCGCTTCTTCATATCCTGACGTACCATTAATCTGACCTGCACTAAATAGTCCAGGAATTTCTTTTAATTCAAGTGTTGGCCAAAGTTGTGTTGGAACGATAGAATCATATTCAATCGCATAACCAGGGCGCATTATTTCAGCATTTTCTAACCCTGGAACAGAACGAACAATTTCATGTTGAACCGATTCTGGTAATGAAGTAGATAGACCTTGCACATAAACTTCTTCCGTATCTCTTCCTTCTGGTTCAAGGAAAACCTGATGACGAGGCTTATCATGGAACCGAACAATTTTATCCTCAATCGATGGACAATAACGAGGACCAGTACCACGTTTTGCACCAGAATACATTGCTGAAAGTCCTAAATTGTCATTAATTACTTGATGAGTAAATTCATTCGTATAGGTTAACCAACAAGGTATTTGATCCATAATAAATTCTTTTGTTTCATAAGAAAACCCTTGAGGCTTATCGTCTCCTGGTTGAATTTCAGTCTTAGAGTAATCAATCGTATGACTATTAACACGTGGTGGTGTACCAGTCTTGAATCGAATTAATTCTATGCCTAGCTTCTCAAGGTTTTCAGATAATTTAAGGGAAGGACGTTGGTTATTAGGCCCACTTTCATACTCTAAATCGCCCATTAGAACTTTACCACGCATGAACGTTCCAGTTGTTATAATAACTGTTTCTGCCCGGTATGCTGCCCCAGTTTCTGTAATAACACCTTTACATACACCATTTTCGACAATAAGTTCATCTACCATACCTTGACGAAGGGTAAGATTTTCTTGGTTTTCTAGAACTTGTTTCATTTCTTTTATATAAACAGGCTTATCTGCTTGTGCTCGTAATGCTTGAACCGCAGGGCCTTTTCCTGTGTTTAGCATACGCATTTGAATATAAGACTTATCAATTGTCTTAGCCATTTCCCCACCTAAGGCATCAATTTCACGAACAACGATCCCTTTAGCCGGACCACCAATTGATGGATTACATGGCATAAAAGCAATCATATCCAGGTTCAAGCTAAGCATTAATGTCTTAACACCCATTCTCGCCGCAGCAAGACCAGCCTCAACACCAGCATGCCCCGCACCGATAACAATCGTATCATAACGCCCCGCATCATATACCATACTATTCATTCCTTTCTTCTTTATATAATTTATAGTGCTTATTGCATTTTATTTTGTAAAAGGTAAATATTATCATCACTCTGAGCGGCCCGAATACAAGGAGACTCCTATGGGAGGACAGGCATCGGTGAGACCCCACAGTGCGAAGCACGAGGAGGCTCAGCAGCCGCCCATGGAAAGCGGAGTGTATTCGGGCCGCGGTTTTGGCCAGAAAGCTATTTTACTTGCCTAAACAGAACTGTGAAAATAGCTGGTCGATTAAACTATCGCTAGCAGTATCGCCAATAATCTCGCCTAAAAACTCCCACGTTCTTGTTACATCTATTTGTACAATATCAAGTGGCATTCCCATATCAAGGGAATCCATCGCATCTTCTAAAGCCTGCTTTGCTTGTTTTAATAATTGAATATGTCTAGCATTGGAGACATAGGTTAAATCAACAGAATCAATTTCACCAGCAAAGAAAGAATCCGCAATAGCCGATTCCAATTCACCAATTCCCTCCTCTTTTAATAAAGAAGTGGAAACGATTCTTTTATCTTCTACTAAATCTCTTACTTTTTCAACATCTAATTTTTGGTTTAAATCTGTTTTATTAATAATAACAATGTATTCAAGACCTTTTACAACTTCGAGTAGCCGTAAATCCTCTTCTGTTAACTCTTCATTATTATTTAAGACAAGTAAAATTAAATCTGCTTCTTTTAATGCTTGTCGGGATCTCTCCACCCCAATTCGTTCCACAACATCTTCCGTTTCACGAATACCCGCAGTATCAATCAAGCGTAATGGAATACCTCTTACATTCACGTATTCCTCAATAATATCCCTTGTTGTACCAGGGATATCTGTAACAATTGCTTTATTCTCTTGTACTAATGCATTTAGTAGTGAAGACTTTCCAACATTTGGACGTCCAATAATAGCAGTTGCAATTCCCTCACGCAATATTTTTCCTTGCTTTGCTACACTTAACAGTTCCTCAATTTCCGCATGAACTTCTTTCGTTTTTACACGCATCATTTCATGTGACATTTCTTCCACATCATCATATTCTGGGTAATCAATATTAACCTCAACGTGCGCAACTGTTTCTAAAAGAGACTGTCGATACTTTTTTATTAACGATGACAGACGACCATCCATTTGCTTTAAAGCAACATTCATTGCTTTATCTGTCTTTGCACGTATTAGGTCCATTACCGCTTCTGCTTGGGATAGATCAATTCTTCCATTTAAAAAAGCACGTTTTGTAAATTCACCAGGTTCTGCTAGTCGTGCACCTTGGTTTAAAACAATCTCGAGTACTCGATTAACAGATACAAGTCCACCATGGCAATTGATTTCTACTACATCTTCACGTGTAAATGTCTTTGGACCACGCATGACCGTCACCATTACTTCTTCTGCTACTTCATTCGTTTCCGGATCAATAATCTTTCCATAATGAATGGTATGGGACTCCACCTCTTGCAAATCTTTCCCTTTATATATCTTTGAAGTTATTTCAATCGCATCACTTCCACTTAAACGTACAATCGAAATTGCTCCCTCACCTATTGGGGTAGATATTGCAGTAATCGTTTCTGTATCAAACATTCTTTTCACCTCCACTATCATTTTTCAATCTATATATAATGACAATTTTTTATCCACATTTTATTAGCAACGATTTTTTTCCGTCACTAACTTAATAGAATAACACAATTTCTAGCAAAAATAAACTTATCCACAACACAAAAATACCTTTTTATTTTTATAACTTATTAACATGTGGATAAGTTTACACATGTAAACTTTTTTGTTTATCCACAATACTATTCCCCATATTGAACTTTAAACCATTAATGCTTCCATAAAATAGTAGAGCGTTTATTGAAGTAACGAGAAAATGCACTGTCAATTTCCGATTTTTGGTATAATGTAAGATGCTAACTAAAAATCACACAGACTTTGTTTTATCGTCTGAATCGTATACTGATGCAAATAATGGAGGCAATCTGTGCGTAATTTAACTTTTCTATTCATAATTTATGCAACTTATATCAGTTTAGGTTTACCTGATTCTCTTTTAGGAGTGGCTTGGCCAAAGATGGTGGGAGAATTTCATGTTGCATACAGTGCAGTTGGGATAATTTCAATGACAATTGCAATTTGTACGGTGATATCTAGTTTACAAACTATCCGAATCACTCAAAAAATAGGAACGGGCAAGTTGATATTAGGCAGTGTATTACTTACTTCGATTGGATTAATCGGATTTGCGCTTACACAAAATTTCTTTTTATTAATAGTTGCAGCACTTCCTTTAGGTTTTGGATCTGGTGCTATTGACACCTCAGTGAACGACTATGTGGCAGCCAACTTAAAGGCACATCATATGAACTGGTTGCATGCTTTTTGGGGAGTTGGGGCAACGTTAGGGCCAATTATTATGGGGGTTGTTTTAAATAACCACTTTTCTTGGCGAAATGGTTATTTAATTATTGGTAGCATTCAGCTGACATTAGTTTTTTTACTCCTATTTTCCCTCCCACTGTGGAAGAAAAATGAACAAAAAACATCTAAAAAATCTGATGAAAGTACCGTGTCCTTTCGATCTGTATGGAAACAAACAGGTGTTGTATTATCACTCGTATCTTTTGTGTTTTATGTTGGTTTAGAAGGAACCATTTTTTTGTGGGGGAGCAGTTATTTAATTGAACTGAAGTCGTTGTCTGCCGCAACCGCTAGTTTTATAGTATCCATATTCTTTGCAAGTATAACGGTAGGAAGGATTTTTTCCGGATTTATTACCTTTTGGCTAACTAACCAAAAGTTGTTGATATTTAGTCAAATCACCCTTCTAATAGGAATTATCACCGTTGCTATTGGAAAAGGAAGCATGCTGTACGCTGGATTTTTACTAATTGGTCTTGGTTGTGCCGCAATCTTTCCAACCATGATGCACGAAACCCCTAGAAGGTTTGGAGAAAGGAACTCGGGTGCAATTATTGGGTTACAAGTAGCTTTTGGTTATGTTGGTATTACCATATTCCCTCCGTTATTAGGAGTAGTGTTTCAACGTTTCCATATGAGTCTATTTCCAATCTCTTTAGTTATTTTTGTTCTCATTCTGTTTGGAGCAACTATAGCTATTGAAAAGAGTAAAAATGTAAAAAAAATATAAGTTGGTAAATTTAATAACCTTTACAAAAAGAATGGCTGCTTTTATAGCATAGGTAAATGTATAGAAAGGGGTACAGAGAAAAAACTTCTCTATACCCCTTTCACTTTTCTATAACATGTTCAAGCCAACCCCTCGACTATCGAGAGAATGACCGTTTAACTTATAATCATCAATCTACTGATTATAGTTTTACCCAACGTTCCTCTAACCAGTCCATGAATTGTTTACCTTTGTCACCTTCATACGCATCAAAGACATCTAAACGCATACGCTTTAGCTTATCAGCAAAGTCTACCACAGTGTGATTTTCCGGTAAGCTTTTTTTCACGCGTAGGAAAATCTTATCTGTACCTTTAATAATATCAAATCGTGCAGGTGCTGGTTTCTCTTCTTCCTCACCAAACGCTACAAGTGCCTCATAAGCTGCTAGCTGCACCTTATAGACTTTATCATGCTGCATACGATTTCTTAATAAATCGACAACTTTGTCGTGTTGAAAAGCTGATAACTTCTCAACTGCGTCCAAACGCTCTCGCCAGCTAGACGTATAATTGGCCTGTTTTTTTAATGCTTCGTATTGCTCTGGTAATACTGTTTCAAACTGTTTCAAGTCATTGCACCTCTTTTTTTAACTAGAGGAAAAACGAATTCTTCTTCTGCTTCACTTATTATACGTTGTTTGGGTAGAAAAAGCGATGAATCGCCGATGCGAAACAATATAATATAGATAAAATCTTAAACCTCAATAGCAGGACACGAAATTATACTTTATCATAGTCTATTCTTTTATATCTTCGCCATGATAAGTTCTTAACTCGCCCTGTTCATCTAACTGATCTAGTTTTGCATCAACGGTCCCCTCCGTATAGGCATCTGTCGCCTGTTCATGAGTTGTTGCTAAACCTTTTTCAACTAGATTACTACTTTTGTATCCAGCAGCATCGTAGTTCATTTCTGCCACTTCATTTGAATTCGTTCTTTTGTTTTTATCCATCATTCTCACCTTTCTTTCTAGCTAATTTATTTTTCCTAATATACTTTCTACATCCGTTAGAAGGTCTTTAATATCTCTTACACTTAACAATAATGGTATTTGATCATTAACCGTTATCGTGCATGAATCCGTCTGTGCACCTAAATATGCTGCCATTTTCATTAATTGATTAACAGATAATGAGGATCCAGTGGTTATATTTTTAACCTGGGTTAAGTAAAATCCCTTATGTTCTATTTCTCCTTCAAAAACTGCCCCATAAAACTGTTCCACTGAACACTCCCCTTTACATACACATTATTAGTTATTATGGAACTTATAGTTAAAATCATACAAAAAACCTCTGGTTGATTTAACCAGAGGCTTCATTTATTTCGATTATGGTTTTATAACTACGTGACGGTGTGGCTCTACTCCGTCAGAATAAGTGGAAACATCTTCTTTATCCTGTAAGACACTATGAATTATTTTTCGTTCATAAGCTGGCATTGGTTCTAATGCGACCTTCTTATTCATTCGCTTAGCCTTTTCAGCCATTCGTAATGCTAGACCTTCTAGAGTTTCCTTACGGCGACCTCTATAGCCTTCAGCATCTATTGTAACGGTATAATATTTATTTCCTTCTTTATTGACTACTAGATGTGTTAAATACTGTAATGCATTTAACGTTTGCCCACGTTTTCCAATTAATAACGCGATCTTTTCTCCAGCTAAATCAAAGGTTACATGCTTATCTTCTACAGCAGTTGTCACCTCAACATCTACATTCATGTTTTTGACAACATCTAGGATAAACTTTTCTGCTTCTTTGATTGGATTCTTAGCCAACGTTACCTTTACAATTGCTCGTTTGGCTCCGAATACTCCTAGAATCCCTTTTTTACCTTCATCAATAATCGTAACTTGTACTTGGTCCCTGGATGTGTTTAACTGCTCTAGTGCTGATTGGACCGCTTCATCAACTGTTTGTCCGGTAGCAGTTACTTCTCTCACTTTTTGTCTCCTCCAGTATTATCTTTCATCATTGGTTTACGAATAAAGATCGTTTGTGCAATCATAAATAGGTTACCAATGACCCAGTATAGTGCTAATGCAGCTGGGAACATAAACGCAAATACAGTAATCATAATTGGCATCATATACAGCATTACTGTCATTTGTGGGTTATTTGCTGCTGGACTTCCACCCATCATTAATTTTTGTTGCAAGAAAGTTGTTACCCCTGCGATAAATGGAAGAATAAAGTCTTTTTCATCTAATGGGAACCATAAGAATGAATGACCATCAATTGCATCCGTACGCATAATTGCATGATAAATTCCAAGTAAAATTGGCATTTGAACAAAGATCGGTAAACATCCTGCAAGTGGATTTACACCATGCTTTTGGAATAATGCCATCGTTTCCTGCTGTAATTTTTGCTGTGTATTAGCATCTTTTGAGCTATATTTTGCCTGCAATTCTTTTAATTCAGGCTGAATATCTTGCATTGCTTTTGAACTTTTTAATTGCTTAATATTAAGTGGAAGTAATAAAGTACGAATGATTACTGTCACCAAAATAATAGCTAGTCCAAAGTTTTCATTAAATAAATCAGCGAAATAAATGATTAACCATGATAACGGATATACGAAATATTCATTCCAAATTCCTTCACTTTCCGGTGTGATTGGTTCTTTAATTTCAGTACAACCTGATAAGAAAACAACCAATCCTATTAGTAACACTATTAAAAATAACTTCTTACGCAAATCCTTTTCCTCCTAACTAGTCCAAACGAAAAAAATCGCTTTCACTAAAAGACGTATATAACACATATTTTACAATAAACACTCGCTAGATTCTATTCTTATCTCAAACTTTACCTTTTATTTAATAGTCTTTCTTTCGACAATAAATGGGTTAAGCTCTTTTTTACTTCAAAGAATTCCAAATCCTTCGTAGGCTGTCTAGCAATAATGATAAAATCATAAGTTGGCTTAATATCCTTTTCTAATTCATGAAATGCCTGACGAATATATCTTTTAATCCTATTTCTTACCACAGCATTTCCAATCTTTTTGCTAACGGATAAGCCCACTCTAAAATGATTTTGATTTTCTTTCTTCATATAATAAATAACTAACTGCCTGTTCGCAAAGGACTTCCCTTTTTTAAAGATACCTTGAAATTCCTTATTATCTTTCACACGAAATTCTTTCTTCATCATTGATCACCTGTCGCGATTAACCATATTTCCCATTAATCTACATTTAGAAAAATATAAATCCAATTCATATGTAAAAACAAAAAGCAATGGACCTTTTACCATTTTGAACCACTGCTTTAAAGTTTATTCTAACTATATAATTATTATATTATCTATTTATAGTAATAAAAAACGTAAATCGGTAAAATAAGTTTTTAAACTTTCTTTTTTGCAAAAAAAGACCACTGATGGTTTCAGTGGCCTATGCAGATAATACTTTTCTTCCTTTACGACGACGACGAGCTAAAACTTTACGGCCGTTTTTTGTGCTCATACGTGCGCGAAAGCCATGTACTTTACTACGTTTACGGTTATTAGGTTGAAACGTTCTTTTCATTTATGCTGCACCTCCTAAGGGGGATCTATTTTTACAAAACTTGGCCATTGGCCTGAGCTTTTAAACAATTGTGAATGCCTACAACTATTGCAGGCGGGAAAGATATCACTTTCCTAACAAATAAACTAATCCTTAGACAGTCTTTGTCATTATACAGAAAAATTTTTTTATCGTCAACTTGATTTTGAAATATTACTCTTATAATGAAGTGTATTTTTCCTTGTCCATACTGATAATTCAACACTGCGGTATCGCATTTTTTCCATTGAATTCCTATCTTCTGAATAAAGGATCCCCTCCGTTGCCATCCCTTTATTACTGATAAGACAACTCACAAAATAATTACATCCACTTTTCTCATTCATTCTCACTCCATAAGACAGCTGTAACCATATTGTCAATTTCATACTTTGTATAGACTGTGCGGTAACTAATAATTTTTGGTAGCGTATCGTACCCGCTCCGGAAATACACTTCGCGCATCCTAAGGCGGCTGTTGAGCCTCCTCACTCCTTCGTTGCTGCGGGGTCTCACCTATGCCTATCCTCCCATAGGAGTCTCCGTGTATTTCCGGAGCTAGTGTATATTAATCACTAATAAATGCACTTAATTTCTTGTAATTATGTTTAACAACTATATCATAATTAGAAAATTAAATTAGCGTAGGCAGAATACGGAGACTCCTCGAAAATAAAAACCGATTTTCTTCGTGCGATGCCTTGCTGACGAAGCCTTCCTTGGGACTGCGATTACTCGCCCCACCGAAAACATTTGTCCTACGGGAATAGCACGTGTCCGAAGACCCCGCAGCGGTGCTCTTTCCGCAACGGAGGCTGAGGCCGTGCCCGTGGAAAGCGGAGTATTCTGCTGGAGCACTAACATAGCACTTTACCACTCTCTTCTCATTAGAGTGAGGAAAGTTGATATTAGTTACCGCGCAGTTTCCATCAATTCAAAATTATAGAAAGCAAAAACAACAGAACTATCCACAATAAAAAAAGTAGTCATATTTCCTCTCTTACTACACAAATTTAATTATCCACATCCCCTGTTTATTATTTTTTATATCATTTTTTATTGTCCACAGCATTTGTCGACAGGTTAATCACAAAATATGGTGGTGTGTATAAAAATTGTCTACAACAGATGGATATTGTGGATAAGTGTCGAAAAGGCATTGCAAACCTACCATTTTTTTGGTATCATAGTTGTGTTTTAACATGTTAATAAGCAACTAACTATTAAAAGTTATTCACAAACTGTGGATATCCTGTGGACATTAATTCACAACTTGTTTTTATATATTATCCACAATTTCATCTAATCTGCGCATAACTCATTTTAACACTTAGTAGAGTTGACCTTAATTATCCACAATCATTCTTAACTATTTTATATAGTTATGGTAAAAAAACGTTAGAAAAACGCACATTCGTATCATCCAAAGTGAATGTGTTTGTTTTTTCTATACATGCGGAAAGTTCCTATACTTTCCTAACTACAAAAATAGATTACTTACCTTTCCATCTTTATGATTTAACTAGCAATTTTATGCTACGAGAAATCGTATTTGAAAGTTTTTATACTTTCTTACTAGAAAAGATAGAGAGAGGTTTTTTATTCTTAATTTTGGCTAATTAATTATCTAATTTGAAGGGGGGTCATGAATTGGAAAATATCCATGATTTATGGTTAGCTACGCTTGAAAAAATTGAAGAAAAGATAAGTAAGCCTAGCTTTGATACATGGCTTAAAGATACAAAAGCAGAATCATTAGAAGGAAGCACATTAACGATAACAGCACCAAATGAATTTGCAAGAGATTGGTTAGAAGAACAATACTCCCAACTCATTCAAAAAGTATTACTTGAAGTAACTGGTGCAAAATTAAACTTAAAACTAATTGTTTTGGATACGATTATTGAAGAAGACAACAAGCCTAAACCAAAACAAAAACCACCAATAAATGATGTACATGATGGTAAAACCATGCTAAATCCTAAGTACACCTTCGATACGTTTGTTATTGGGTCTGGAAACAGATTTGCTCATGCAGCTTCACTGGCAGTAGCTGAAGCACCAGCTAAAGCATACAACCCTCTATTTATTTATGGTGGCGTAGGATTAGGGAAAACTCACTTAATGCATGCTATTGGACATTATGTATTAGAACATAATAAAAATGCCAAAGTTGTTTATCTTTCTTCAGAGAAATTCACGAATGAGTTTATTGATGCCATTATGGAAAATAAAACAGCAAATTTCCGCAATAAGTACCGTAGTGTAGATGTCCTACTAATCGATGATATCCAATTCATTGCTGGTAAAGAATCAACACAGGAAGAATTTTTCCATACATTCAATGCACTACATGAGGAAAATAAGCAAATTATTATCTCAAGTGACCGGCCACCTAAGGAAATACCAACGCTTGAGGATCGGTTACGTTCTAGATTTGAATGGGGCCTTATTACGGACATTACACCACCAGATTTAGAAACGAGAATCGCAATTCTAACCAAAAAGGCAAAAGCAGAAGGGCTTGATATTCCAAGCGAGGTTATGCTTTATATTGCAAACCAGATTGATACCAACATTCGTGAACTTGAAGGTGCGTTAATTCGCGTTGTTGCCTATTCATCGCTTGTTAACCGAGATATTGATGCTTCCCTTGCAGCAGATGCATTAAAAGACATTATTCCAAATAACAAACCTCGAGTTATTACTATTCCCGCCATTATGGAAGTAGTTGGTGAGAAATATAATGTCAAAAAAGAGGATTTCCTTGCTAAGAAACGAACAAAATCGATTGCATTCCCACGTCAAATCGCCATGTATTTATCTAGAGAATTAACGGATTTATCTCTTCCTAAAATTGGTGAGGAATTTGGAGGGCGTGATCATACAACTGTTATCCATGCTCATGAAAAAATTGCTCGATTAGTTGAAAATGACTCTTTACTGGCACGAGAAATTGAAGAAATTAAACAAGAATTGAAATCTCTTTAGAGTTATCCACCTGTTAATATCGTGGATAAGGGGTGCATACTTACAAACACTTTATTCACATGTGGATAACTATATACCATCTGTGTTCGTTACGGTTATCCACATAATCACAGCCCCTATTACTATTATTACTATAAAATCTTTATAAAAATAATAAATATATAGAACTTCCATTGGAGGATTTATTCATGAAATTTACGATTCAACGTGATCTATTAATTGATAGTGTACAAGATGTAATGAAAGCTATCTCTTCTAGAACCGCTATACCGATTCTAACGGGGATGAAGATAGAAGTAAGGCATCATGGGATAACCTTAACAGGTAGTGATTCCGATATTTCCATTGAGTCTTATATCCCCGCTGAAGAGAACGGTATGGTAAATGTAGAAGATATTGAAGAAGGTAGTATTGTTTTACAGGCCAAATATTTCCCTGATATCGTACGTAAATTACCAGAACAGCACGTAGAAATTGTGGCTGATGAAAATTTAAAGGTAACCATTCGTTCTGGGAAAGCTGAATTTAATTTAAATGGCCAAGATGCTGATGAATATCCACAACTTCCTAAATTACAAACGGATGAGAGTTTTGAACTTCCAATTGATTTACTAAAAAGCTTAATTAAACAAACAGTATTTGCTGTTTCTTCTATGGAAACACGTCCAATCTTAACGGGTGTTAACCTTTCACTTGTGGATAATAAATTGACGTTTACTGCTACGGATAGCCACCGCTTAGCAGCTAGAGAAGTACCTGTTTCATCATCCAATGTACAATTCGGGAGTATTGTAGTCCCTGGTAAAAGTTTAAATGAACTAAATAAAATTCTAGATGATACAGAAGAAACAGTGGAAATAAGTGTCACTAATAATCAGATTTTATTCCGTACGAAACACTTAAACTTCTTATCTCGTATTCTAGACGGAAACTATCCAGAAACATCTAGACTAATTCCAGAACAAAGTAAAACAGTTCTTCACGTAAAAACAAAAGATTTAATAAGTAGTATTGACCGTGCATCTCTACTTGCTAGGGAAGAAAGAAATAATGTGGTTAAATTAACAACTCTGAACGGTAATATTTTGGAAATTACAAGTAATTCTCCAGAAGTAGGACACGTATCAGAAGAATTAGCTGTTCAATCAATCGAAGGTGAAGAACTAAAAATCTCCTTCAGTTCAAAATATATGCTAGATGCTCTAAAGGTAATGGAAGTAGACGAAGTAAAAGTCGACTTCACAGGCGCTATGAGACCATTCATCATCCGCCCAATAAACGACCCAACCATGCTCCAACTAATCCTACCGGTAAGAACATATTAGAATTCTGCAGCTGTAGGAAAAGGATAACCCTTTACGACGTGGACATGGCAAGAAAACTAAAAAAAGACTTTTATCACAAACCCGAGCGATAAAAGTCTTTTTTCATACCAATAAAAAGCATTTTTAACCCCATACAAACGTTTTAACCTCTTTTTAAGGGTCTTACCTTTCCTTCAAGCAAAAACTTTAGTAAAATGGTTATAAGCGATTATTTCTAAAAAACAATCAGGAATCGGTGATGAAATTGCATACAACTATTGAAATTAACACGGACTATATTACACTCGGCCAACTTGTAAAGCTCACTAACGTACTAGAGTCAGGTGGTATGGTAAAAGCATATTTACAAGATATAGGAGCTGTTGTTAATGGAGAATTAGAACATCGTCGCGGGAGAAAACTCTATCCAAACGATGTTGTTGAAATTGAAGGTGCTGGATCTTTCGTTGTTGTAAAAAAAGATTAGTTCCTAAATGAGGAATGCACATGCATATTAAAGAATTAAAATTAACAAATTACCGGAATTATAAAACCTTGAATATTGAATTCGATGATAAAGTAAATGTCATTATTGGAGAAAATGCACAAGGTAAAACAAATCTAATGGAAGCCATTTATCTTCTCGCATTTACCAAGTCACATCGAACCTCTAAAGAAAAAGAATTAATCCGTTGGGACGAGGAATATGCTAAAATAGAAGGTAGAGTCGAAAAGCGCAAGACCTCCATTCCACTGGAAATAGTTATATCCGGAAAAGGAAAAAAAGCAAAGTTAAATCATTTAGAACAAAGAAAACTAAGTGATTATATTGGGAACTTAAATGTTGTCATGTTTGCCCCTGAAGACTTGACCTTAGTCAAAGGGCCTCCGAATGTACGTAGAAGGTTTATTGATATGGAACTAGGACAAATTCAACCTAGGTATATATATCACCTTGGACAGTTTCAAAAGGTATTAAAGCAGCGGAATCACTTATTAAAGCAAATGCAAAGAGACCGAAGTATAAATCGTATGATGCTCAGCGTCTTAACAGAGCAACTAATTGAACATGCAAGCACTATTTTAGAACGACGCTTTGCCTTCTTAGAACTGCTAAGAAAATGGGCAAAGCCAATTCATCATGGGATAAGCCATCAATTAGAAGAACTTGAAATTGAGTACCAAGCAACGATAGAAGTATTAGAAGGTGCGTCTAAGGAGAAAATAGAAAGTAGTTTTCAAGAGAAGTTTGAGCAATCTATTGATAAAGAGATTGAACGTGGAACAACACTTTATGGACCTCATCGAGATGATATCCACTTTTACGTAAATGGGAAAAATGTTCAAACATATGGATCCCAAGGTCAACAACGTACAACGGCTTTGTCCGTAAAGTTAGCTGAAATTGATCTTATTTACAGTGAAGTAGGAGAATATCCAATCCTCCTCTTAGACGATGTTTTAAGTGAATTGGATGACTATAGGCAGTCACATCTTTTAAATACAATTCAAGGGAAAGTCCAAACCTTTGTTTCTACGACAAGTGTAGATGGAATTCATCATAGTACCTTGGAAAAGGCAGAAATTTTTAGAGTTCAAGATGGAATGGTCATCTCTTAGGGAATTGTATGTAGATGGGGGAGTAAAAATTGTTTATTCACATTGGAAATGAAAATGTTATAAGGTCAAAAGATATTGTTTCCATTATTGATTATAATATTATTTCATCATCCACTATTATGGATGAAATGATGACAGCCAATCAAGCTATCATTATTGGACCAGTAGAGGATGCAAAAGCAGTTGTGATTACGAATAACCAATTGTATTTGAGCACATTGTCTGTTGCAACATTAAAGAAACGAGCAAGTATCATGTCAACAATAAGTAAACTTGATGATTATTCAAGTGACTTAGAGCTTGAATAATTCAAATGGAATGTAGGTGGGAAAATGGCAATGGAAGAAAACGTAAAAACAGAAGAGTCATATAATGCCGATCAGATCCAGGTATTAGAAGGGTTAGAAGCAGTCCGTAAAAGACCTGGGATGTATATTGGTTCCACTAGTGAAAAGGGACTGCACCATTTAGTATGGGAAATCGTTGATAATAGTATTGATGAAGCACTAGCGGGATACTGTGACCATATTCAGGTAATTATTGAAGAGGATAATAGTATTACGGTTAAGGATAATGGACGTGGTATACCAGTAGATATTCAGAAACAGACTGGTAAACCTGCTGTTGAAGTTATTATGACTGTCCTACACGCTGGTGGTAAATTTGGCGGTGGCGGATATAAAGTTTCTGGTGGACTACATGGTGTTGGTGCCTCTGTAGTAAACGCACTGTCAACTAATTTAGATGTGTATGTACATCTCGATGGAAAAGTGCATCATATTGGCTTTTCACGTGGTGATAAGGTCAAAGACCTAGAAGTTATTGGTGAAACAGATCGCACTGGAACAACGGTTCATTTTACTCCTGATCCAGAGATTTTTACTGAAACTACGACATATGATTTAGACACATTAGTTCAACGTGTACGTGAACTAGCATTCCTAAATAAAGGAATCCGAATCACAATTGAAGATAAGCGTACTGGTGAAGAACCTCAATCTTTCCACTATGAAGGTGGAATTGGTGAATATGTAGAGTTTATTAACCGTAATAAGGAAGTTCTTCACGAGCCTTTTTATGCGGAAGGAGAAGACCAGGGAATTGCTGTGGAAGTGGCAATCCAGTATAACGATGGTTTTAATAGCAATATTTTCTCCTTTGCCAATAATATTCATACGTATGAGGGCGGAACACATGAGTCTGGATTTAAGACAGGCTTAACACGTGTAATAAATGATTATGCACGTAAAAGTAATCTAATAAAAGAAAGTGAAACTAATTTAACGGGTGACGATGTTCGTGAAGGAATTACTGCGATTGTGTCTATCAAACATCCAGACCCCCAATTTGAAGGGCAAACAAAAACAAAACTAGGAAATAGTGAAGTTCGTGCAATTACAGATTCAGTGTTTAGTGAGTTGTTTGCTAAATTCTTATTCGAGAACCCTACTGTAGGAAAGATAATAGTAGAAAAAGGCTTAATGGCATCTCGTGCCCGTGCTGCAGCAAAGAAAGCCCGTGATTTAACTAGAAGAAAGGGAGTTTTAGAAATTTCCAATCTTCCAGGTAAGTTGGCTGACTGTTCCTCAAAGGATGCATCCATTAGTGAACTGTATATTGTTGAGGGAGACTCTGCGGGTGGTTCCGCAAAACAGGGTCGCGACAGACACTTCCAAGCAATTTTGCCATTAAGAGGTAAGATTCTAAACGTTGAAAAAGCACGATTAGATCGTATTTTGTCCAATAATGAAGTACGTTCTATGATTACCGCTCTTGGAACGGGTATAAGTGATGACTTTGATATTTCAAAGGCAAGATACCATAAAATTGTTATTATGACTGATGCCGATGTGGATGGTGCACATATTCGAACATTACTTTTAACATTCTTTTTCCGATTTATGCGACCATTAATCGAACATGGTTACGTTTATATTGCTCAGCCACCACTTTATAAAGTTCAGCAAGGTAAAGCTGTTCATTATGCTTATGATGACAAAGAGCTAGAGCAAATTTTGGCTAGATTACCACAAGCACCTAAGCCTGGTCTACAGCGTTACAAAGGTCTTGGAGAAATGAATGCGGAACAACTTTGGGAGACAACAATGGACCCTGAAAATCGAACATTGCTACAGGTAGAATTATCTGACGCAATTGAAGCGGACCATGTATTTGATATGTTAATGGGTGACAAGGTAGAACCGCGTCGTCATTTCATTGAAGAAAATGCCCAGTATGTTAAGAATTTAGATATTTAACGATAAGTTATTAAAAGTTAAAAGATAAAATATTACTCGTTTTTAGGTAGTTAGGAAAGTATAAACATCTTTCACACACGTATAGAAAAACTAGCAAAGGATCGCTTGCCGTATTGTAAAGATTACTCTAAAGAGAGGCACTCCAAGCGATAAAATCGAGAGGCGATTGTGGCGAGTTTTTCTAAACATGTGTCTGACTAACATAAGCGAAAGTTAGTCTTTGACACAATCAGGAGGTTTAAATCTATGGCGGATCAGGAACGTCGAAGTGTACAAGAAATTAATATAAGCCAAGAAGTACGTACATCCTTTTTAGACTACGCGATGAGTGTTATCGTATCTCGTGCATTACCAGATGTAAGAGACGGTATGAAACCTGTTCATCGAAGAATATTATATGCTATGAATGATTTAGGTATGCATTCTGATAAGGCATATAAAAAGTCTGCTCGTATTGTAGGGGAAGTTATCGGTAAGTATCACCCACATGGTGACTCTGCGGTATACGAAGCAATGGTACGTATGGCACAGCCTTTTAGTTATCGTAATCCATTAGTTGATGGACATGGTAACTTTGGTTCCGTCGATGGTGACTCAGCAGCGGCGATGCGTTATACAGAAGCTAGAATGTCTAAGATCTCAATGGAATTACTCCGTGATATTAATAAGGACACGATAGACTTTCAGGATAACTATGATGGTTCTGAAAGAGAACCAGTAGTATTTCCTGCTCGTTTTCCTAACCTTCTAGTTAATGGAGCATCTGGAATCGCTGTAGGGATGGCTACTAACATTCCTCCTCATAATCTAGGGGAAACAATTGATGCCGTATTAGCCGTTAGTAAGGACCCTGAGATTACAATTGACGAGATTATGGAAAACCATTTGCCAGGACCAGACTTTCCTACTGCAGGAATTATTTTAGGTCGTAGCGGTATTCGTAGAGCCTATGAAACTGGTAGAGGTTCGATTACGGTTCGTGCTAGGGTTGAAATTGAGGAAAAATCAAATGGAAAAGCCACAATACTTGTAACAGAATTACCATATCAGGTTAATAAGGCTAGATTAATTGAAAAAATAGCTGAATTAGTCCGTGATAAACGTGTAGAAGGTATAACAGATCTACGTGATGAATCAGATCGTAATGGTATGCGTATTGTTATGGAATTACGCCGTGATGCAAATGCCAATGTGGTTCTAAATAATTTATATAAATATACATCATTACAAACGACTTTCGGTGTGAACAACTTAGCACTTGTAAATGGTATTCCAAAAGTGCTAAATATTAAGGAATGTCTAGTGCACTATTTGGATCACCAAAAAGTAATCATTAGACGTCGTACTGCTTTTGAGTTGAAAAAGGCAGAAGCTAGAGCACATATTTTAGAAGGCTTACGAATTGCTCTGGATCATTTGGATGAGGTTATCGCCTTAATTCGTAACTCGAAAACAGCAGATATTGCCCGTGAAGGACTAATGACTCGCTTTAAGTTATCTGAAAAGCAAGCACAAGCAATCCTTGACATGAGGCTACAACGCTTAACTGGATTAGAACGTGAAAAGATTGAAAATGAATATAATGAACTTCAAAAACTAATTGAAGAATTAAAAGCAATTCTTGCCGATGAAGAAAAAGTTCTTGAAATTATCCGTGAAGAATTAGAAGAAATAAAAGAGAAGTACGGAGATAAAAGACGTACAGAGATTGGCGCTGGTGGTGCAGACTTCTTCGAGGATGAGGACCTAATTCCAGTAGAAAACATTGTTATTACTCTTACACATAAAGGCTATATTAAACGATTACCTTCTTCTACATATCGTGTTCAAAAGCGTGGTGGACGTGGTATACAAGGAATGGGAACTCATGAAGATGACTTTGTTGAACATCTTATTTCCACAACAACTCATGATACAATCCTGTTCTTTACGAATAAAGGAAAAGTTTATAAAGTTAAAGGCTATGAGATTCCAGAGTTCAGTCGTACTGCAAAAGGACTACCAATCATCAACCTTCTACAGATTGAAAAAGAAGAGTGGATTAATGCTGTCATTTCAGTTAGTGAATTTAGTGAGGATTGGAACTTCTTCTTTACGACGAAAAAAGGTATTTCAAAACGTACAAGTCTTTCACAATTTGCTAATATCCGTAAAGGTGGCTTAATTGCCCTTGGCTTACGGGAAGATGATGAGCTAATGTCTGTTCGTCTAACAGATGGTACAAAGGATATAATGATTGCAACGAAACATGGTTCACTGATTCGTTTCCCTGAGGAGCAAGTAAGATTGATGGGAAGAACAGCAGCTGGTGTTCGTGGTATCTCATTACGAGATGATGATGAAGTCGTCTCAATGGAAATCTTAGATAGTGGATTACAAATTCTTCATGTTACCAATAAAGGTCTCGGTAAACGTACTCCTGAAGATCAGTATCGTATTACAAACCGTGGTGGTAAAGGAATTTTCACAGCGAAGTTAACAGATGAGACAGGGCATGTTGTTTCTGTTAAGGCAGTAAAAGGCGACGAGGACCTGATGCTAATTACTGCAGCAGGTGTGTTAATTCGTATTCCGGTTGAAGGTATATCCCAGACAGGAAGAAATACCCAAGGTGTTCGCTTAATTCGTCTACAAGAGGATGAAGAAGTAGCAACAGTAGCGATAATTGAACATGAGGATGAAGAAGAAGTAGAAGTAGAAGTAGAATCTACTAATGTAGAAGAATCAACGGAGCAAGTGGAAGTAGAAACAGAAGAGGAATAAGAAATAAACAAGGTGAGGGTGAAAAGAATAATCTTTCATCGTCACCTTCTTCATCATAGGGAGGGGACAAAATGCGTGTATCGCCATCTCAATTAGTTCCAGGTTGTGTACTTTTACGTGATGTAAAGGGAAAGACAAGCAAGCCAATTATTCCACAAAAAACGATATTAACTGCTGAACATATTATGGTATTACATAAATTTTTGATTGAACACGTTGATGTTTCGGAGCGACTCAAAAATGGTACACCATTTCAACCTCAGCATGTAAACGACAATGAAAAAGTAGAGCGTCCAAGTCCAAGTAATGAAAAAGTTGTTGATGTTACAGAGTTATCTTTTAAGGATCATTATCATCATGTCGTTAACGAATATAAAAAGCTATTCGATTCATGGAGAAGAAATATAAATATTGATAGCTTGGCTGTTCGTAATCTTATCTTACCGTTAATAGATCGTATGGATGATATCGCCTTATCTGTGTACAAATTGCATCAATTTGCAACTAAAGATGATTACTTTTATCATCATTGTGTTTCTGTTTCCATATTAAGTGCTTATTTAGGTAAAAAACTTGGATACCAAAAAGGAGAATGGTTCCAGATTGGTATTGCTGGATTATTAAGTGATGCTGGGATGGCAAGGCTAGGAGAGTTTGCCTTTAAAAAGGTAGGTTCATTGACGAATGAGGAAAAAATAGAGATTAGGAAACATCCAACCTATACATATCGAATGGTTGAACATATTTCTTCTATTCCATACACCGTAAAGCTAGCTGTTCTGCAGCATCATGAGCGAATGGATGGAAGCGGCTATCCACTTGGCTTATCAAAGGATAAAATTCATAGTTATGCTAGAATTATTGCTGTCTGTGATATCTATCATGCAATGACAAGTGATCGGGTATATCGCAGGAAGCAGTCTCCATTTAAAGTTATTGAAGAGCTACAAAAGGAACAATACAGTAGGCTTGATATTCGAGTTGTACAAGTATTTATCGATGCAATAGCAAAATTTTCTATCGGCACAAAGGTATTGCTTTCTAATAACCAAGAAGGTGAGATAGTCTTTATTGATTCGAAGATGCCAACGCGCCCAATTTTACGACTTGAAAATGATGAGATTATTACACTAAGCAATCGCCAGGATTTACATATAGATGAAATATTGTAAGCGGTTGGGACAAATTTTTTGTCCCAACTTTTTTAGTAGTTAGGAAAGTATAAAAAACTTTCCGCCGACATAAGAAAAACTACCACATTCGTTAAAAGACGAACGAATGTGAGTTTTTCTAAAATTTTACTGTACAACCAAAGTAAAGTTCAGATTTAATTTAGGTGTCTTTGAAATAGTGTTTTAACTTTGTCCTAATCCTCCACTCTACTAAATAGGTATTTCCCCATTGTAATTGGAATCTTTTCTTGCGTAATATCTAGAAACCTTACAATAAATGGATAATCAGCATCTGGTTTTAGTGCTAGAAGATCTCCCCACCACTCAGCCTCATAACGAGATAACATACTAAGATTGTATAAAAGTAGGTAATGTACCATAACTTCAGATAGTGGGGTAAAAAAGTCTCTATTTGTTGGTAAATAAATGTCATTACACTTATTGAATTGAAAGGGACCGGAATTATTAGGAATAGGTTTACTAAGAGTCAGTAAAATAGAATTTGAATTATTTTCCGTTTCCAAAATAGCTGGTAAATAGCGTTCCAAGCGTTTAATCAAAGCACTTTCTGTCATGTGGTAATCATCACAGATTGTTTTAGGGATTGTTAACGTCTGACTATAGAGGTTGCCGATTTTCACCAAACTTTGCTTTTGTTCATACTTAAAAAAGGAAGTTAGCTCTGGTATTAAACAAAGCAAAGATTTCATTGTAACTTTTTCAAATGGAAGTTTACTAATTTCAAATAGATGTTCAGAAAAATATGGGAAAAGTCCTTTATGTTGTAGCTTTACTTCATCGTCCAAAAAGCTATAATCCTTTTTTTTACGCTTTCTAGTAGACACACCATGCGCAAGAACGGAAGTAGATTCTGGATAATCAGGTCGTTTGGTAAGTAAGCATGCTTTTAATAAATGGGCCATCCCATAAAATAGCATGACAGGTTTTAATACCGTGTCTAACTTGTCTCCAGCATGGTAGTAATCCATCCCATGATTAAGACAGTACATAAATACATTGCAGTTTTCGTAGCTTTTTCTTTCGGCTTCAATCTCGTTAATTTGTTGATAGCATTGGAGTAAATATTTTTGAGCAGTTTGTTGGGATTGTAAATACGTATAGAATGAATGAATTTCTTCTCGGAAATGCATAAAAACGCCCTTCCCCTTTGAAAGAAAAGTTAGAATTTATAAACTTTATATTATAGTAAATCAGTTATTGAAAATATCATCTGGTTGGCGTATTGTAAATAACAATAGATATACGTACTAGCTTTTCCAGGATTTATTTTATTATTCTATTACCTTAGTTCTGACATTATAAAAGGAGGATTTTTTTATGAGAAAGGATAAGTTTACGAAAGAAGGATTAACTTTTGACGATGTATTACTGATACCTGCGAAATCTGAGGTTTTGCCTCGTGAGGTCGATCTTAGTACTACTTTAAGCCCTACTTTAAAACTAAATGCTCCATTAATTAGTGCAGGAATGGATACTGTTACCGAAGCTGGCATGGCGATTGCTATGGCACGACAAGGCGGCCTTGGAATCATTCATAAAAATATGTCTATTGAAGAACAGGCTGAACAGGTTGATCGGGTAAAACGTTCAGAAAGTGGTGTTATTACTAATCCATTTTTCTTAACACCAGAGCATCAGGTATTCGCTGCAGAGCATTTGATGAGTAAATATAGAATCTCTGGCGTACCAATTGTAAATAATGAAGAAGAACAAAAGCTTGTCGGTATTATTACGAATCGTGATTTACGTTTCATTCAAGACTACTCGTTGTTAATTTCTGATGTGATGACAAGTGAAAATCTTGTTACTGCACCAGTTGGAACAACGCTAAATGAAGCAGAACATATTCTTCAGCAATATAAAATTGAAAAATTACCTCTAGTAGATGATCATGGTGTCCTTAAAGGGTTAATTACGATTAAGGATATTGAAAAGGTTATTGAATTTCCAAATGCTGCAAAAGATGCACAAGGTAGGTTACTAGTTGGAGCGGCAGTAGGTGTTACTGGTGATTCTATGTCTCGTATTGAAGCATTAGTTAATGCCGGTGTAGATGCTATTGTTATCGATACTGCACATGGACATTCTCAAGGGGTATTAGACCAATTGAAAAAAGTTCGCGAAGCCTATCCTGACCTTAATATTATCGCTGGTAATGTTGCTACTGCAGAAGCAACGAAGGCATTAATTGAAGCAGGTGCTACCATTGTCAAAGTTGGAATTGGACCAGGCTCTATTTGTACGACAAGGGTCGTAGCTGGTGTTGGGGTACCGCAAATTACTGCTGTGTACGATTGTGCTACAGCTGCCGCTGAATATGGCGTCCCAGTTATTGCAGATGGTGGGATTAAGTATTCTGGTGATATTGTTAAGGCTCTTGCTGCCGGTGCACACGCTGTTATGCTAGGTAGTATGTTTGCAGGTGTAACAGAAAGCCCTGGTGAAATGGAAATTTATCAAGGCAGGAGATATAAAGTATATCGTGGTATGGGTTCAGTTGGTGCGATGAAGGCAGGCTCTAAGGACCGCTATTTCCAAGATGGCGAAGTAGAAACGAAAAAACTTGTACCAGAAGGAATTGAAGGTAGAGTTGCCTATAAAGGGCCACTCTCTGATACCGTACACCAATTACTTGGGGGATTACGATCAGGTATGGGATACTGTGGAACTTCATCAATTGAAGCCTTGCGAACAGAAGGACAATTTGTACGGATTACTAATGCTGGCTTAAAAGAAAGCCATCCACATGATGTTCAAATTACAAAAGAAGCTCCAAACTACTCCTTAAAAGGGTAAATATTACGATTAGATTAAACAATAGATGGGCGCTCATGCCTGTCTATTTTTTTGTTTCAATATATGGTAAAATACTAGAGGTGTTCTAAAAAAATATACAAAAATATAAGGGTGGAGGTAAAAAAGTGAAACAGATCTATTCCAAAATAGTAATGATGTTTCTAGCTGTACTTATCGCAACGACATCATTTATAACACAACCATTGAATACACAGGCAGCCGATTTAGAATTAGATGCTGAGTCAGCTATATTAGTTGATGCAGAATCAGGGAAGGTGTTATTTGCAAAAAACCCTGATATGGCACTTCCACCAGCAAGTATGACGAAAATGATGACGGAATACCTTGTTTTGGAAGCTATTGAAAACGGGGAAATTACATGGGAAACAACTACTCAAATTAGTGATTATGCATACGGCATTTCAGCAAATCCTAATTTTTCAGGTATAGGATTGACACAAGATAAAGGCTACACAGTTAAAGAATTATATGAAGCAATGGCTATTTTCTCAGATAACGGTACAACCATTGCACTTGCAGAGTTAATTTCAGGTTCCGAAGGGGAATTTGTTAAGAAGATGAATCAAAAGGGAGAGGAAATGGGTCTTCCAGATTTTAAATTTGTTAACGCATCGGGACTTGATAATGAAACGTTAGGTGAAAACCACCCTGAGGGTACAGATCCAAATGGAACAAACCTATTGTCTGCTAGATCACTTGCTCTTTTAGCATACAATCTAATCAAAGATTATCCACACGCTCTTGATATTTCCAGCCGAATTGAGGATGACTTTGAAGGATATACGGTTGAGAACTTAAACTGGATGTTACCACATGAAGCAAGCTATTTAAAACAGTTTTACTATGAAGGAATGGATGGCCTAAAGACAGGTTATACAGGCCTTGCTGGCTATACCTTTACTGGTACAGCAGAACGTAATGGCAGCCGATTAATATCCGTTGTTATGCGAACAGAGAGTAAGTCTGCTCGTTTTGTACAAACAGCAAAATTATTGGATTATGGATTCGGTCAATTTGAAGAAACAGAACTGTTTGCAAAAGGATTCCAGCTTGAAGGAAAAGAAACGCTACCAGTTGCAAAAGGAAAAGAAGATACAGTAGAAATCTCTACAAATGAAGCCTTCACTAGTCCAATAAAAAAAGATGAAGAAGAACTTTATAGTGTTGAATACAGTATTAGTAAAGATAAGTTAAATAAAGAAGGAGAAGTAATCGCTCCTATAAAAAAAGGCGACAAAATTGGAACAGCAACACTAGATTATACTGGTGAAGACGATAACGGGTACATCTTTAACAGCAAAACCCAAACCGTCGACATCGTCGCAGAACAAACCGTCGAAAAAGCCAACTGGTTCATGCTAACCCTAGGAGCAATCGGCGACTTCTTCAGCGGAATCTTCACATCCATAGTAGATACAGTTAAAGGATGGTTTTCTTAAGTTTTAATTAATGTTTTTTAGATGTAATTAGTATTAATTTTTATTGCACCGAGCGGCGGGAATATACGAAGACTCCTGCGGGAGGACAGGCATAGGTGAGACCCCACAGCGACGAAGGAGCGAGGAGGCTCACCAGCCGTCCGCGGAAAGCGAAGTATATTCCCGCCGCGGTCACGGCCAGAAAGCTATGATTTTTCACCGTAAAGAATAATACTTGCACTTTAAACAAAAATTAGCTATGATAATGAATAATTAAAAAATAATTTCCAACAGTAATGACAGGAAATAGTAACAATACCGTTTTCCAAAGAGAGTCGATGGCCGGTGAGAATCGACGAAAACCTATTGTGAATCCATCCTTGAACTGGTTTACCGAAACAATAGTAAGTAAACCCGGTTACGTACCGTTAACACGTCTAAGCCGGAAGAGGTAACTCTTCAACAAGGGTGGCAACGCGGGAATTAATACTCTCGTCCCTATTTCTAGGGACGGGAGTTTTTTGTATTCAAAAATGAATAGGAGGAATTACCAATGTTAGACATGAAGTATTTACGTAACAACTTTGAAGAGGTAAAAGCAAAACTACAACATCGTGGAGAAGATTTATCAGAACTTGACCACTTTGGCGAATTAGATGTCCGCCGACGAGAATTAATTAATAAAACGGAGATTCTAAAGGCCAAGCGTAATGAAGTTTCTAAGCAGATTTCTCAAGCTAAGAAGGAAAAGAAGGATGCAGAAGCGGCTATAAAAGAAATGCGTGAAGTAGGCGATCAAATCAAAGAATATGATGAAGAATTAAGAGAAATAGAAGCTTCTTTAGAAACGATTATGCTATCTATTCCTAATATCCCACATGAAAGTGTACCCGTTGGTGAGGATGAAGAAGATAATGTAGAAGCACGTATTTGGGGAAAGGTTCCTTCATTTAGTTACGAAGCACAAGCACATTGGGATGTTGCAACAAATCTAGACATTATTGATTTTGAAAGAGCTGGTAAGGTAACTGGAAGTCGCTTTGTTTTTTATAAAGGACTTGGAGCAAGACTGGAACGTGCACTGTGGAGCTTTATGATGGACTTACATTCTGATGTACATGGTTACACAGAAATGTTACCACCACAAATAGTGAATCGAGCAAGTCTGACTGGTACGGGACAATTACCAAAGTTTGCAGAGGATGTATTTAAACTATCTGATACCGATTACTTTTTAATTCCAACAGCAGAAGTCCCAGTAACCAACTATCACCGTGATGAAATATTACGTGTAGAGGATTTACCTAAAAAATATGCAGCATTTAGTGCAAATTTCCGTTCAGAAGCAGGTTCTGCAGGACGTGATACTCGTGGATTAATTCGCCAACACCAGTTTAATAAAGTCGAATTAGTTCAATTTGTTAAGCCGGAAGATTCTTATGCAACTTTAGAGGAGTTAACAGGGCATGCAGAAAAAGTATTACAACTACTTGGGTTACCATACCGTGTGATGAGCATGTGTACTGGTGATTTAGGATTTACAGCAGCGAAGAAATATGACATTGAAGTATGGATTCCAAGTCAAAATATGTATCGTGAAATATCTTCATGCTCTAACTTTGAGGACTTCCAAGCAAGACGTGCGGGTGTTCGTTTTAGAAGAGAAGCTAATGGAAAGCCCGAATTTATTCATACATTAAATGGATCTGGATTAGCAATAGGACGAACAGTTGCAGCCATCTTAGAAAATTACCAGCAAGAAGATGGAACAGTAAAAGTTCCTGATGTTCTTGTTCCATATATGGGCGGCGTAGAAGTAATTAAATAGAAAGTCAGTCCCTCACCGATAGTATGGTAAAGCGGTGAGGGCTTTTCTTTCTTAAGTTGTTTATACAGCACAAATAGCCCTGATAGAAGCTATCATAAATTAGTTCACTCTAGCTTTCGGTGTAAATAATAATAAGCAACACAGGCTCAGTTCATTCGTACTATAGGGAAAGTTTTTTTTAGAAGATAATATATATGTAGTTGCCTAACAAAGGAAGAGCAAGTTTATTTAATTAAAATTCATAAATAGTCATTCAAATGGGAAAATATTTTTATTTCCTTTTACGAAAATAAATAGACAAATTCAATTGACATTAAAATTTAAATCCTGTATATTAATATTTGTTGCTACGGAGGTATACCCAAGTCTGGCTGAAGGGATCGGTCTTGAAAACCGACAGGCGGGTCAAACCGCGCGGGGGTTCGAATCCCTCTACCTCCTCCATTCTAATAAGCGCATAAATATTGGAGATATGGAAACCACTACAGAAAATGTAGTGGTTTTTTTTGATAGATGAGAAAGTATAAAGATATGGCTTTGTTAAGTTCTTGTGTAGGAACAGCCACGTCTCACTCCGCACCCAGAGACTAGCGGACTTCCCTCACCTCCGTACGATAAAGAAGACTTGCCGATTGGCTTTGACAGAGGCTTAGTCGCACTTATACCCTTGTGGTGAAAGTCAACATCGACTCCCTACGGTCGTCGTGTTTCCTTTATCTCCTACGGGGAATGGACTACTAAAACCGCCACTTTGCGTGGCAACGCAGTCCCACCCTGCATGGCAGGGCGCAGTCCGTAGTCCCTAACCGGGTGCTTGCGCTTTTGTTCATAGATAAGAAAGTATTCCGTCTACTTACGAGGGACAAATATAATTTCTCATAAGCAGGCGGTTCACTGTAAGTTAATTGAAGTTATTGTTGCTCATCCTTTAAAAGGGACTCTAAAAACACAGATGGAAGATGAAACTTCTCATTATTTATCTGTAATAAACTTAAATCCTCATTAGTATTAGCTCCCTTTACTATTTTCATTTCATTATGGAGCTTTTCCATTCGGTAATCCAAATCAGTAGCTACCTCTGCAGCATTTGTTAACTCATTTAATATAGACTTAGGAATATCTTTATTATATTTATAGTAAATTTTATGCTCTAAGCTAGCCCAGAAGTCCATCGCAACCGTTCTAATTTGGATTTCAACCAATACACTTTCCGTTCGGTCTGATAGGAATACAGGAATGGATAGAATTAAGTGAAGACTACGGTATCCATTCGGTTTCGGATTTTTAATATAATCTTTTGTCGATATGACAGTTACGTCCTCTTGCTGATGAATCATGTTACTAACCATATAAATATCTGACACAAAGGAGCAGACGATTCGGATACCTGCGATGTCATGAATGTTTTCCTTTATGGATTCTATCGAGAAAGGAATATTCTTTCGATAAACTTTATTTAAGATACTTTCTGGTGATTTTAGACGTGAATTAATATGTTCAATTGGATTGTATTCATGTATATTTTGAAACTCTTCTTGGAGAATTTTAAGTTTCGTATTCATTTCATCAAGACCAAATTTATAGTTCATCATAAAACGGGTCATTTCTTTCCGTATTAGTTTCAATTGCTGTAGCTTGCTTGCTTCTATTTCCAAAAAAACAACTTCCTTTCTTTCTATATAGCTTTATTATACAACAGGAGTACAAAACTATATTAGTGGAAATACGTAATCAAAAGAAAAGACGAAATCCTAATTACGATTTCGTCTTTTTAGAAAGATAAGAAAGTATAAATTTTTGACTTTATTAAGTTCTTGTGCAGGAACAGCCACGTCCAGCTCCAGCGCCCAGGGACTAGCGAGACTTCCCTCGCCTTCGTACGATAAGTCAACATCGACTCCCTACGGTCGTCGTGTTTCCTTTATCTCCTACGGCTCAGTCCAGTCCGTAGTCCCTAACCGGGCGCTTGCGCTTTTGTTCGTAGTTAGGAAAGTATAAAAAAACTTTCCGCCGACATAAGAAAAGCTAACACATTCGCAAAAGGACGAGCGAATGTGTTAGCTTTTCTAATTATTTCTTGATAAGTTCTCTAGTTTCCCAACGTCTTGATTGTTGAATGAAATGTCCAACTTTCTCAAGGATTGGTTCAATCGATGTTTCTTCATTCATTAAATCATAATCAGAAATATTAATACGTAAGATAGGACATGCATTAAAGTTATTAATCCAGTTTTCATAACGGTTGTACATTTCTTCCCAATACGCAATTGGAGTGCTTTTCTCCATTTCTCGACCGCGTTCCTGAATTCGACTCAACACTTCATCAAACGAGCCTTCTAAATAAATAAGCAAGTCTGGATGTGGAAAATAAGGTGTCATCACCATGGATTCAAATAGGCTAGTATACGTTTCATAATCCGTTTTAGACATCGTGCCATTTTCGAAATGCATCTTTGCAAAGATACCAGTATCTTCATAGATGGAACGATCTTGAATAAATCCACCACCATATTCAAAGATTTTCTTCTGTTCCTTAAAGCGCTCTGCTAAGAAGTAAATCTGCAAATGAAAACTCCAACGTTCAAAATCATCATAGAACTTTTCAAGATATGGATTGGTATCCACCTTTTCAAATGATGTTTTGAAATTTAATGCATTTGCTAGAGCTTTTGTCATGGTAGACTTTCCAACACCAACCGTTCCAGCAATCGTAATAATACTATCATTTGGTATTAGGTACTTTTCTCGTAAATTCATTACTTGATCTCCTTTATAAGGGCTTAATAATTAGGATATTATTTCGCAACAGATTCTAAAGAATGTAGCTGCTTTTGTACTTGTTCTATTATAGCCTCTAAATCAGCTTGTTTTTTTACAAAGTCCATTTCATCCCCATTAATCCGAATAACTGGGATATTGGGATGCATGATTTCAAATTCATTCATATAAGCTTCATAGTCCGCCGCAAGCTGAGCTAGGTAAGAAGCCTTTATATTTTGTTCAATCTCTCTACCACGAAGTTTAATCCGATCTAAAATCGTATCCAGACTAGCATGCAAATAAATCATCATATTAGGAACAGGCATATCTGCTGTTAGGATATGATAAATTTGCTCGTATTTTTCAAACTTATCCGCTTGAAGTGTTCGCTTTGCAAAAATCATATTTTTAGAGATATGATAATCAGCAACGACAGGCTTATTCTGTGTTAAATACTTCTTATCTATATCTTCCAGTTGTTTAAATCGATTACATAGGAAAAACATTTCCGTTTGAAAACTCCACTCATCGATATCATCATAAAATTTACCCAAGAATGGATTTTCTTCAACAATTTCTTTTAATAAATGGAAATCAAAGTGATCAGATAGCTTTTTTGCTAGTGATGTTTTTCCAATACCAATTGGTCCTTCAATTGCTATAAATGGGACTCCTGCCATCCTAGTTCCCCCAATCAAAAAAATGAAATACTGACATATCTTCTAATTTTACCATACTATAGAGAAGCCTTCTATACTAGATTTTGGAAGAAATTTTAGGTATTCTAAGTAAAGTATTTTGTATTTATTCACCAGTTTTTGTATAATAATCATTGTTCCTATTTTAATTAGCCCTCGTAGCTCAGGGGATAGAGCATCGGTTTCCTAAACCGTGTGTCGCAGGTTCGATTCCTGCCGTGGGCATCATTTGAAGATATTCCTTATACGTAATATTTAATTTGATGTATACTAGAACACTGGATAGACTATTTTAGTCGGATTCGGTGTTTTTTATGTTAAAAAGAAAAATTGAGGTGGAAAAATGTTAGTAGCAATTATTTTATTAGTTGTTTTTGCCTTATTAGTATTTCTAATATCATTTGGAGTTAAAAAGTTCGACGCGGAAGCAAACTATGATGAATTAAGCACCAAGCAAACAGTGGAATTTTATAAGATAAATAAGCGATTGAAGGTATTAGAAGAAGAGTTAATGGTGGAATATAAAGAATGAGAGATTTATTACGAGGGATTACATTAGGTGTTTTATTAGCTACCGGTATACTTGCGTTTGTTTATTACACAAATCCTCAAGAAGTCATTGTTAAGGAAAAGGATTACACGGTCGAAGCTGCGGTTTCCTATTTGGAAAAGCAAGATTATGAAGTGGTTAAGAAAGATCCAGTAAAACCTAATATCTCACAACCGGAGGATATAGAAGAAACAGAAAATGTAGAAAAGGAAACAGAGAATTCCGTTGAAGAGAAAGAAATGGAATATCAATTAGTAATTGAACGAGGGATGTCTTCCATAACCGTAGCTGAACTTCTGTATAAAAATGGAATGGTAGATGATGCTAGTAAGTTCAACGATTACTTAGAAGAAAATGACTTTGAAGGAATTATTCGTGTTGGTACATATCAATTAAATGAACAAATGAGTTATGAAGAAATAGCAATAAAGATAACAAACTAAGAAGCGTCAGTAAATTACATAGTGAAAAATTGTGTGACCTCTTTAGTAGATTACTAGAGAGGTTTTTAGTATAGGAATCAAATCTAATTCATACTAATTAATAAAAAATTCTATCAAATTAGCAATAACTACTTTTAAAATGTCACAAAATGTTCTAAAATATGAAGTGAGATTTCAAATATTTCATAATTAATTAAATGTAATCGGTTTCAAATTTCAAAAATGAGGTGATAGGATGGATATGCAACGTATACCTGCTAAAGAAGGTAACTACAATTTACAGAACTATAATGAGACGCGAGCAACATTTAAATGGGAAGATGTTCATGGGAATTTTTCCTGGAATGAAACGGGAAAAGTAAACATTGCTTATGAGGCAATTGACAAACACGCAGAAAACCCAGCTAAAAAAGACCAGGTTGCTCTTTTATACTCTGCACCAGGTAGAGAAGAGTCCTTAACCTTTGGGCAAATTAGTAAAGAGAGTAACAGATTTGCTAATGTGTTAAAGAAATATGGTGTAAACAAAGGGAACCGTATTTTCTTGTTTATGCCAAGGAGTCCTGAGTTTTACGTAAGTTTATTTGGTATCTTGAAAACGGGTGCTATTGCAGGGCCATTATTTGAAGCATTTATGGAGCAAGCCGTTCGAGATCGTATTCAGGATAGTGAAGCAAGTATACTTGTAACAACTCCTGATTTACTAGAGCGGGTTCCGCAAAAGGAATTACCATCTTTAGAGAAAGTAATTTTAGTCGGAAATCGTAGTGAAGAGTCTGATACCTATATTGATTATTATAGCGAGATGGAAATGGCTAGTGAGCACTTTGATATAGAATGGGTAGACTTGGAGGACGGCATGGTACTCCACTATACATCTGGATCTACTGGCAAACCAAAAGGTGTATTACATGTTCACAATGCAATGATTCAGCATTATGTGACAGGAGAGTGGGTACTTGACCTTAAAGAAGATGATGTTTATTGGTGTACAGCAGACCCAGGATGGGTAACTGGGACTAGTTATGGTGTTTTTGCCCCTTGGTTACATGGCGTCACCAATGTAGTTCGTGGTGGACGTTTTACACCGGAGGATTGGTATGGAACGTTAGAAAAGAACAAGGTAACGGTTTGGTACACTGCTCCTACAGCATTGCGTATGTTAGTTAGTGCCGGAGAAGACTTGGTTAAAACATATGACTTTTCATCGTTACGCCATCTTATGAGTGTTGGTGAGCCGTTGAATCCAGAGGTCGTAACATGGGGACTAAGAGCATTCAATCTACGTATTCATGACACGTGGTGGATGACAGAGACAGGGGCACAACTAATTGTAAATCTACCCTCTGAGGAAATTCGCCCTGGTTCTATGGGAAAACCAATTCCAGGTATTGAGGCATCTATTGTCGATAATGAGGGAAATGAAATACCACCCAATCAAATGGGCAATTTAGCAATTAAAGCAGGTTGGCCATCTATGATGCGTGCGATTTGGAATAATCAAAGTAAGTTTGAAAGCTACTTTATTAATGGCTGGTATGTATCTGGCGATAGTGCGTATCGTGATGAAGATGGTTACTTTTGGTTCCAGGGCCGACTTGATGATGTCATTAATACATCGGGTGAGCGTGTAGGACCGTTTGAAGTGGAAAGTAAGTTAATTGAACATCCAGCTGTAGCAGAAGCGGGTGTAATTGGAAAGCCACATCCAGAACGTGGAGAAATTATCAAAGCATTTATCACGTTAAATCCTGGTTACAAGGAGTCTCCTGAACTATTAGAGGATATCCGTACATTTGTAAAAACGGAATTAGCTGCCCATGCAGCACCCCGTGAAATGGAAGTGCGTGATACGATTCCAAAAACTCGAAGCGGGAAGATCATGCGTCGATTATTGAAATCTTGGGAGCTTGGTCTTCCAACTGGTGATACTTCTACTTTGGAAGCATAAAAATAATCCTCCAGTATAGAACTGGAGGATTATTTATCTAATAACTATATTTAAAGTAATCAAAATCAGCATGTTTATTCATACCAGAAGTGTCCTGACAATGCATTCCAACAAATGCCCCCGTAAAGAACCCACCACCATGAATGTAATCATCCGATAATTTATAAGACTCAAATGGAATAGGAATCTTTATCCAATCATCTCCATTAAAAGAATAAGAGTATTCATATCGGTTGGTTTGTACTTCAACACGTAAATAGACATAGTCTACATAATTTGGAATACCAATTTCCTTACCATTAAGAGGCTGATCAAAGGTAAAGTTGTCACAAGTCGTAATATCCAGAATCCGTCCTTTTTCTTCATTCCAAGTAATCGTTAGTGTTGTCCAGTTCTGTGTGTTGTAATAGTTTACTAGACCGGCTGACTGTTGGAATGATTCAGGTTGGAATGCTACTTTTGTCTCTGCTACAAAATTAAAATGTTGCCATCTTCTTGCGATGAAGCTTTGAGTAAACTTTGAGGTAAGTGATTCTTTTCCATATAATCGTAAATGCCCTGGATTATCTTTTAAGGAGGCAATGCTCTTATCTAATGGAATCCTTAAACTCTGGAAATGCAAATTCAGTTCCTTTGAATTAAAATCATCTATTTCCTCATAGTCTCTTTCCCACACAACTTCTTCTATTTTTGGACCTTCTATTTCTAATGAAGGTTGATTACCACCGATTACATATGGCCAATCATCTCGCCACTCTAATCGCTGAATGGCTGTTTCCCTACCAAGTGGACAATACCCTCTTGGATCTAGTAATGGCTGATTATCCTTTGGTAATGGGCGACCGGTTAAGTGTACTAAAAACCATTCATCTGTATGGGTTTGTACCATGGATGCATGCCCAGCTTTCTGTAGTGGGTTTCTGGGAGACAGGAATGACGTAATTAATGGGTTCTCTGGATGTACTTCATATGGACCCCATAAATCCTTTGAACGTGCTATCGTAGCTTGATGATCATATTTTGTTCCCCCTTCTGCAGTAAGAAGATAGTAGTAGCCATTTATTTTATATAGATGAGGTGCTTCAGTAAGCTTGATATCTGTTCCCTTAAAAATTATTTTGGAAGGTCCAATAAGTTTTTGATTCTCTACACAATATTCTTGCATGACAATTCCGTAGAAATTATGGTGACCAACCCGGTGGTCCCATAACATGTTAACAAAATATTTCCTTCCATCCTCATCATGGAATAATGATGGGTCAAATCCAGAACTATTAATGTGAATCGGTTCAGACCATTCACCATCGATAGAATCACAGGTTACGAGATAATTATGGCAATCCTTCCACTGCCCTTCTGTAACCTTCACATCAGTATAAATCAGCCAAAACTTACCATCACTATAACTGAGAGCAGGCGCCCATATTCCACCCGAATCAGGGTTACCTATCATGTTAAGCTGACTTATTCTATTTAACGGTCTTGATACAAGGCGCCAATTCTTTAAGTCTTTAGAATGATAGATTCCTACACCAGGGAACCACTCAAATGTAGAGACAGCGATATAATAGTCTTCCCCTGCACGACAAATACTTGGATCTGGGTTAAAGCCAGTTAAAATTGGATTATGAATAGTTGCCACTTTTGTTCCTCCTCTATATTAATAAAATTGAATGCGCTTACCTTTTTTTATAAAAACTTCTCTCCAAATGTAAGGGCCATCTGGAGAGATAGTAATTAATTCTGGCTGTCTTAAATTATAAGTAAAAAATTCTCAACAGAAAATGCTGCGATACCTAATGCAGTAGAGTGTGTTGTTAGTTCAGAAAAGTTAATTTCTAAGTCCTGTTGTTGGAACCAAAGTGTTTGTCTTCGTATTCGTTCCATCAATGGCTCCATTAACCATTCCTTCGCATATGCCATGCGATTACCAATAATGACTTGTTCAGGATTAAATATGTTGGTGATATTATTAATACCAACACCTAAGTAATCTCCTATTTGGTTGAATAATTCAATTGCCTCGGTATTTCCCTCATTAGCAAGATCAATTAGGCTTTCCAGTGTATGTTCCTTTTCAGCAGGTATAGGCAAGCCCATGTTTTCTGCACTTTTCACTAATGCTTGTTCTGATGCATATAATTCCCAGCATCCTTCATTTCCACAACGACATTTGGTTCCATTTATTTCGATTGTCATATGTCCTAGTTCACCTGAAAAACCATTATTCCCACGATATAGTTCTCCATTAAGGATAAGACCAACACCGATACCAATTCCAACACTTACATAGATAATTTGATTAAAGTCTTTCCCAGCTCCAAACTTCTTTTCTCCATACGAACCAGCATTTGCCTCATTTTCAATGACAACAGGTAACGAATATTTTTCTTCGATTAGTGATTTGAGATCAACGTTTTTCCAACCAAGGTTTGGTGCAAGTAAAATTTCACCACTTTTATTAACAGTACCTGGTACTCCAATCCCAATCCCAATTACCCCGTATGGACTTGCTGGAGCATTATTTTTTAAGTAATCAATGATTTGAAATAACTCAATTACTATTTCTTCATAAGACATATTTTTAAACTTTATTTGTTTCTCTAAACAAATATTTCCTTCTAGGTCAGTTAATACACCAAGTAGGTAATTAACACCTAAGTCAATTCCAATGGAATAGCCTGCTAGTTGATTGAAAAGTAGCATGACAGGTCTTCTCCCACCACTTGATTCCCCAGGGCCAGATTCATAGATTAATTGTTCCTCTAGAAGATCACTTACAAGAGAAGATACAGTTCCTTTGTTCAATCCAGTCATATTTGCAATAGCTGCCCTAGAAATTGGGGAGTTGTTCCGTATGGTTCTTAATACTAATGATTTGTTTTCTTTTTTTACAACATGCTGATTCCACGTTTTAGTCTTCATCATTTTCAAGCATCACTCTCTAAAAGTTTTATTTTAGTATATCATTATATAAATTTATTATAAACTTAGTTTATCCACTAGACAAACAAAATGTTTTTTGCTAATCTTTACTTAAGCTTAGTAATAAGCCATAATATTTAAAAAATTAGGGGGGTTAGTAATGAAAAATAAGAAAGCGATTACATTTTTGGTTGTTATACTGTTTTCAGTTGCATTTGTGCTAGGGGCATGTGGTGATGACAAGACCTCGGGAACTGATGGGGATTCGAAGGTAATTAAGTTCATGCACTTGTGGCCAGAGGGAAGTTCAAAAACACATAATGAAATAGTAAACGAGATTATCGCAAATTTTGAAAGTGAAAACCCAGGTGTAAAAGTTGAATTAGAAGTTTTGAGTAATGAACAATACAAGGATAAGATTCAAGTATTATCCACATCAGATGAATTACCAGATGTAGGGATGACATGGGCAGCGGGATATTTAGAGCCTTATGTAAATGGTAAGAAATTTGCTCCTTTGGATGATTTGTTAGCGGGGGATTTAGCGGATAGTTTTGTGGCGGGGACTGCCGAAGCCTATGCAATAGATGGTAAAACATATGGTTTACCATTGGAGCTCAATATTGCAACGATATTTTATAATAAGCAAATTTTCGATGAGTATGGTCTTGAAGAACCAAGTACACTTGATGAATTAGAGGAAGTTATCCAAACATTAAATGATAATGGTATCGCTCCAATCGCACTTGGTAATAAAGACCGATGGACAGGTTCTTTATGGTATATGTATTTAGCTGACCGAATTGGTGGTTCTGATGTATTAACGAATGCAATCAATCGTACTGGAACTTTTGAGGATCCAGCATTAGTACAGGCTGCAGAGGAAATTCAAAATTTAGTAAATATGGATGCTTTCGTAAAAGGATTTAATGGATTAGCGGATGAAGAAGCAAAAAGTATGTTTATGAACGAGCAATCGGCAATGTATCTAATTGCTACTTGGGATTTACCAAACTATACAACGAATGAAGATGTACCACAGGAATTTAGAGACTCTGTAGGGTATTTTCATTTCCCGACAGTGGATGGCAAAGGCGATATGAATAGCTTTGTTGGTGGTCCTGGAGTAGGGTTATTTGTATCTGAAAATTCTGATGTTAAAGAAGAAGCAAAGGAATTTGTTTCCTTCTTTGTTCAACAATGGGGAGAAAAATCTGTAACACAAGCTGGTGTAATCCCAGCAACTAAACTGGATGTAGCATCTTTAGAACTACCTCAAATGTATGTAGATGTATTAGAGAATCTTAACGCAGCAAGTAATCTAACTTTATTTGCAGATGTTCAAATGAGTCCTGATGCGGCACAAGTTCATTTAGATATGATTCAAGCTATATTTGGAAATGAAGCAACACCAGAAGAATTTACGAAAGCACATGAGGATGCCTTATCAGCAGAAGAGTAGGCAAATATATAGCATTCTAGAGTCGTAAATCCAGTGATTAAGTGAAAAGGACTTTATCCTTACATCTGGATAGTCCTTTTCTATTTTAAACGATATGGGGTTGAAAGAAATGAACAAAGTTATGTCCAATAAATGGGTAATTACATTATATGTTCTTCCTGCACTCCTTTTAATTGCCATACTAGTATTTATCCCATTAATCCTAACAGGATATTATGGGCTCATGGACTGGGACGGCGTTGGAGAAATGTATTTTATTGGGCTAGAAAATTATGTAACCGCCCTACAAGATATGAAATTTTGGGATAGCGCCTGGCATTCTTTTTTATTAGCAATTTTTTCAACACTTAGCCTAGCAATTTACTTAGCAATTTCACTTATTTTAGCTTCGAAAATAAGAGGTGCAAACTTGCTCCGGAAAATTTACTTGATTCCAATGCTTCTATCTTCTGTAGCAATTGCACAGCTTTGGATAAAGGTATTTAATCCAACAAACGGTATGTTAAATCATATTCTTATAGCATTAGGAGTGGAAAATCCCCCTGCATGGCTGGCTGATACTTCTATTGTGTTATTTGCAATATTTGTTCCTATTTTATGGCAATATGCGGGTTTCTATATTTTGATTTATTATGCAGCATTAAAAAATATCCCTGAATCAATTATTGAAGCTGCGAGGATTGATGGGGCATCTCCTTTACAAATTGCATATCGAATTAAATTACCATTAATAATGGGAGTTATAAAAGTAACAATTGTTCTTGCTGTTGTTGGTTCTTTGAAGTACTTTGACCTTATTTATGTCATGACTGGTGGAGGACCAAATGGTGCCAGTGAGGTTATGGCATCGTATATGTATAAACTGGCTTTTTCAAGTAAGGACTTTGGTTATGGTAGTGCAATTGGCTTCTTATTATTAGTTATTACACTGATTGTTACAGTAATCATCCGTAAAGTCACTGCATCAAAAGAAGAAATTCAATATTAGGGAGGGGTTTTATGAAACGTATCGGCTACTTTGTTTTGTACATTTGTTTAGGGGGCGTTGCACTGTTTCAGGTATTCCCAATCATCTGGTTATTCCTTTTCTCCTTAAAGGATAATCGTGAAATATTTTCAGGTTCTCCGTTCGCCCTACCTTCCGAGTTCAGATGGGAGAACTATGTAAAAGTATGGGAAGGTGGAATTGGTACATATTTTTGGAATAGTATTTGGATAACTTCAGTAGCGATTATTATTACTGTTCTGTTTGCAAGTATGGCCACTTTTGCGATTACTAGGATGAAATGGAAGCTAAGTAAGCCTGTATTAGGGTTATTCATGGTTGGGCTAATGATTCCAATTCATTCTGCAATCATCCCATTGTTTAGTATGTTTTTAAATATAAATTTAATTGATAACCCATGGTCTATTGTTATTACATACACAGCGTATAATCTACCAATTACCATTATGATACTGCTAGGATTTTATTACACGCTACCACGAGAAATAGAAGAAGCTGCCATCATCGATGGTTGCTCCATTAACCGCATGTTTTTTAAAATCATATTACCAATGACAGCACCGGTATTATCTACAACCGTTATCATTAATATGATCTACAATTGGAATGAATTTGTGTTTGTTAATACGTTTATTAGTTCGGATGCATATAAAACGCTAACTGTCGGAATTCAAAATTTTATTGGCCAGTATATGACAGACTGGGGTGCGATTGGTGCAACATTAATTATAAGTGTATTACCAATACTTTTAGCATTCCTCTTCTTCAGCAATAAAGTGGTCGAAGGAATTTCTGCAAGCGCTGTGAAAGGATAGGAAATGTATACCTTGTTTTTAAAAAAAAGATTAAGAAGTGGCTTTGTAATCTGCCTTTCTCTGTTCAACTTTGCGAAATGTGTGTAGGGAAAGCCACATACAAATAAAGGCATAGACACTTCCGCCAAAGATAAACAATAGTGCAGGAATGAACATCACAAGAAAATAAGCTGATACTAAACAAACTAAGATTAGAAAACCATTTATTGGATTTATAAGCATGATTAGAAATGCGTTTTTCAGTAATGGGAATACTTTTAAATCATAATGTACAAATGCGGGAAAAAGATAGAATGAAAATAATATAAAAAGTAGCATAAATGAAAATAACGGAATCAATATCCAAGAATATGACTCATTCACAACGTATTGAATGAAGAAAAAATCAATTCCGATTAGGGCAGTGATTAAAACGATAATGATTCCGACTCTATTACTCTTTATAAATTCACTCTTATAATGCGTCCAAAATGACTTGAAAATAGGGATATCGGGTTTCCCTAGTAACCACTCTCGTGTAACTGCAAACATTGCAATAGTAGAAGGGAAAAAGCCGAATATGATTCCCCCTAATATGGTAAAGAAGATCCACAGTAGATTAACGTAAGCGAGTCTAGTAATCCATTCTAATATGCTATAAATCTTACTACTAGTGTAATTCATGTATGTAACCTCCTTAATGGCTAGGTTGTGTTCATAGGTTTATTTTACATGAAGGATTCATATAAATATAGTAAATTTACGAAGTTTGTTTAATGGATGGATTAAGTTGCAAAATTTAAATTCTGGAGGTAAGTAGAATGTCCTATTTCAAAACAATAAACAAAATAGCCTATGAAGGTCCATTATCTAAAAACCCTTATGCTTTCAAATTTTATAATCCGGATGAAAAAATAGGGAATCGTACAATGGAAGAATTCTTACGGTTTGGAGTTGCATACTGGCATACATTTACTGAGGATTTATCCGATCCTTTTGGTCTAGGTACTGCGATTCGGCCATGGGATAACTATACTGGCATGGATTTAGCAAAGGCAAGAGTGGAAGCTGCCTTTGAATTTTTTGAAAAATTAGGTGTTCCTTATTTTTGCTTTCACGATGTCGATATTGCACCAGAAGGAAGCACGTTAAGAGAATCAAATCAAAATTTAGATACGATTGTTGCATTAATTAAAGATTATATGAAGGATAGCAAAACAAAATTATTATGGAACACCGTGAATAATTTTACGCATCCACGCTTTGTGCATGGTGCTGCGTCATCAAATAATGCGGATGTTTTTGCGTATTCTGCAGCAAAAGTTAAAAAGGGTTTAGAGATTGGAAAAGAGCTAGGAGCTGAAAACTATGTATTCTGGGGTGGTCGTGAAGGATATGAATCACTGCTTAATACAGATATGAAGCTGGAATTAGATAATCTTGGCCGTTTCTTCCATATGGCAGTAGACTATGCAAAAGAAATTGGTTTTGATGGACAATTCTTAATTGAACCTAAACCAAAGGAACCTACGACACATCAATACGACTTTGATGTTGCTAGTGGGTATGCATTTCTGCAACATTATGATCTCCATGAACAATTTAAATTTAATATAGAAGCGAACCATGCCACGCTTGCTGGTCATACCTTTGAACATGAACTTCGATATGCACGAGTAAATGGAATGTTAGGCTCTGTGGATGCAAATCAAGGACATCCTTTATTAGGATGGGATACGGATGAGTTTCCATCAGATTTATATACTACAACTCTAGCAATGTATGAAATTATTAAAAATGGTGGTCTTGGCCGTGGTGGACTAAACTTTGATGCAAAGGTTCGGCGTGGTTCCTTTACGCCTGAGGATTTATTCCATGCTCATATTGCTGGTATGGATAGCTTTGCAGTTGGTCTAAAGGTTGCCCAGCGATTAATTGATGACAAGGTATTCGATAATTTTATTGAGGATCGTTATAGCAGTTTTAAAGAAGGTATCGGCCTTGATATCGTGGAGAATAAAGCAGATTTCCGACAATTAGAAGCTCATGCATTAGGATTAACAGAAATTAAGCATACATCCGGTCGATTAGAATTAATCAAGGCAACCATTAATCAATATTTATTAACGATATACGCTGAATAGTAATGTAATAGTCAGGGGGACAGTCCCCCTATAGTAATGAGGTGCTGCCATGAAATATGTAATTGGTATTGATTTAGGAACAAGTTCGGTGAAAATTATACTCGTTAATCAGTTGGGAATAGTTATAGATGAAGTCTCTAAAACATACCCTTTGATTCAAGAAAGGTCTGGATATAGTGAACAAAACCCTGAGGACTGGGTACATCAGACAATCGATGGCTTGGCAGATATACTAAAAAGATTTGATGGAGATCGTGAAGAAATAGAAGGAATTAGTTTTTCAGGACAGATGCACGGCCTTGTATTACTTGATGCACAACAGAAGGTATTACGAAATGCAATTCTTTGGAATGATACAAGAACAACTGTTGAATGTCAGGACATTTATGATGCGGTTGGTGAAGAACGGTTACTGGAGATTACGAAGAATCCGGCATTAGAGGGATTTACATTACCAAAGCTCCTATGGGTGAAAAAGCATGAGCCGGATATTTTTCGAAAGGTTAGCAATTTTATTTTGCCAAAAGACTATGTTCGCTACAGACTTACTGGGCAGTTGCACATGGAATATTCAGATGCAGCAGGAACATTATTGTTAAATGTTAGTGATAAAACATGGAGTAGGGAAATATGCGACATGATTAATGTTGATATAGAGCTTTGTCCACCTTTAGTTGAATCCCATCAACAGGTAGGGATGATTCTAGAAGATATTGCAAATAAAACGGGATTATCTCCATCAACTAAAGTATTTGCAGGTGGTGCAGATAACGCTTGTGGTGCAATTGGTGCAGGCATATTAGAGGATGGAAAAACATTATGTAGCATAGGTACTTCTGGTGTTGTTCTTTCTTATGAGGCTAGTCAAGAGAAGGACTTCGAGGGAAGAGTTCATTATTTTAACCATGGTATGACGGATGCTTATTATACTATGGGCGTGACACTTGCAGCAGGGTATAGCTTAACATGGTTTAAAGATGTTTTTGCGAGTAATGAATCATTTGAGGAAATACTTGAGGGTGTTGGTTCTGTTCCGGTAGGATCTAATGGATTAGTATTTACACCGTATATTGTTGGAGAAAGAACCCCACATGCGGATGCAACTATTCGTGCAAGTTTTGTAGGAATGGATAGTTCACATGAGCGTAAACACTTTATCCGTTCTGTACTAGAAGGAATAACATTTTCCTTAAATGAGTCTATAGAAATATTTAGGCAAAGTGGGAAAAGGATTGACACCATCATATCGATTGGTGGTGGTGCGAAGAATGATGAGTGGCTTCAAATACAGGCAGACATTTTTAATGCAACAATGGTACGACTTAGCAGTGAACAAGGGCCAGGAATGGGAGCAGCAATGCTTGCAGCATATGGAAGCGGCTGGTTTGATTCATTAAGGGATTGTGCAGAGCAATTCTTAATAGAGGAACATACAGTTACTCCAATTCCAGAAAATGTAGTGAAATATAAGGAGTTATTTACGCTATATAAAGAGGTTTATAGGAAAACCAAGGAATTAAATAATCGATTAGCAATGTTTCGAAGTTAAAGAAAGAACAAAGGCTATGGGATAGCCTTTGTTCTTTCTTTTGACTTTAAGTAGTACCATTATGTCTTAAAAGTAACTATAGTACGATGAAGATAAACCTCATCCGTATTCAAGTTCATATCTAATAAAATGGTTAAGGCCTTTCACCTCACCCTGACTTCTTCACGATATTAAAGTTATCTTGTAGTAATAACCAATTTTGTGGGAAAGCAAGCCCTAGCTTCCAGTAACTAATGCCACGTAATTCGAGTTCCTTAATCATGTCAAACTTAGCTTGTATCGAGCGTGCATCTTCAAACCAAACCTCATGCTGTTTACCTTCATTCCAGTAATTAAAAAATGGCGCTTGGGCTGTTGTATTGTACTGAATGGCAGCATTATGCTCTCTAGCAAGTGTAATAGCTTGCTGCGGGCTTACAGCACGCGCATATTGTCCACCTGGAACAAAAGGAAGTGTCCAATCATAACCATATAAATTTTGACCTAATAATATTTTACTTGCAGGCATCTCAGTTAGGGCGTAATTTACTACCCGGCGGACCTGATCAATTGGTGATACTGCCATAGCAGGGCCCCCACTATAGCCCCATTCATAGGTCATAAGAACAACGAAGTCTGCTACTGCCCCGATTGCCCCATAATCATGTGCTTCATACCACGCACCCTCTTGCGTTGCGCTTACCTTAGGTGCAAGTGCAACGGACATTAGAAGACCTTCCGCAGATAAACGTTCCTTTGCTTTGGCTAAAAATGTACTATAGGCATCCCGGTCCTCAGGAGGCAAAAATTCAAAATCAAAATGGACATCAGTAAAGCCAACCTGATGGGCAGTGTTTACAATATTGTCTAGTAATCTATTTTGTACCTCTTGAACGGTAACGACAATATGCCCAAGCTCTGCACTAAAAGCTCCTTCTTCAAGCGTTGTAACAACCATCATTAGATTGGCATTGTTGGCATCAGCGATTTCCTTGAATTTATTTAGAGGTGGAGCAGCCAAGCTTCCATCTCGATTAACTTGGTAACTAAAAGGTGCAAGGTAAGTTAAATAAGGAGTATTTTTTCTTGCAGCGTTTTCCAAAGCCTCAGAAACAGTTCCACCAATAGGTTCGATATAGGCATTGGAGATAATATCCCGTTTTGGTCTAGGTGGTATATATAATCGTAACCCAACATTAAGTGGACTGTTTACTGGGATATTATTTATCCTAGCGAGTTCTTGATAGGATATTCCAAACCGTGCAGCAATTGAAAATAAACTATCTCCCGGTTGAACAAAATAAAAGCTCCCTACAATTGGGATAACTAATGCTTGCCCAACAACAAGCTGGTTTGGAGCATCTAATTCATTTGCATTACTTATTGCATCAACGGTTGTACCGTATGTACCAGCAATGGAAAATAGAGAGTCCCCCTGTGCGACAACATGAATTTGCATATTCTCCCTCCTTAAAAATCAGATTCAAGTCAAAACTTGAATTCATGACTAATGTCTCTATATACAAATTTATGAAGGGAGCATGTAAGTTATGTCTATTTAAATCGGGGTGATTTTTGCTTTCATTACAGATTCCATTAAATAAAGTGCATAATCATTCCCGTTCTTCTCTTCTGAAGCCATACAATTTTTTGGTATATGCATCGCAAATTTATGCATATAAGCATCTTTTGCAGTGAATAGTACACAAATATCTCCTGCAATTCCGGCTAATATAAGGGTTGTTTTCCCTAACTCGTCTAAAAGTGATTTGAGTGGAGTTTGAAAAAAGGCTGAATGCTGTGGTTTAATAAAAAAGAAATCATTTGCTGTTGGTTTTATTTGTTCGATCATATGGTTATTCATTTCATTTGTACAATGCTTTACAATGGAATGGGCATCTGTTTGCCATAAACCATAATGGTCATTTACATAAATTACTGGAAGTTGATATTCTCTTGCAACATGACGTAGTTTGATAAGGTTTGGCAAAATTTCTTCTGTGTGAGAGCGTAATTTCTCGCCTCCATCAAATTGAAAATCATTAATTAAATCGATAAATATAATGGCAGTTTTAGCAAATTGATCTTCCAAATGATGTACACCTCCTATAGGCTATGAATTAATAGTATTAATAAATTGAAATAGATTATGCAAGAGAGTAGTGATGAAGTGACGGATGAACACTATATGCAACTAGCAATAGAACAAGCTAAAAAGGCATTGGAAAAGGATGAAGTTCCTATCGGGGCAATTATTGTCCATCAGGATGAAGTGATAGCTAGTGGTTTTAATGTTAGGGAAAAATCACAGGAGACATTATCCCATGCAGAGCTTATTGCTATTCAACAAGCGAATAAACGAATTGGAAGCTGGCGTTTGGAAGATTGTACATTATATGTAACGCTTGAACCATGTCCAATGTGTGCTGGTGCAATCGTGCAATCCAGAATAAAACGGGTTGTCTACGGAGCCACAGATCCAAAAGCAGGTTGTGCAGGTACGTTAATGAACTTACTTGATCAAAAACAGTTTAATCATCAAGCTGATGTTACTTCAGGTGTCATGGAACAAGAATGCAGTGAACTTTTATCAAACTTCTTTAAAGCATTACGAGAAAGAAAAAAGCGATAAATATTCAACCATCATTAGTGGCTGTCCATTGATTTTTTCTCGTATCATGTTATAATAAATATTACCGTGCTAGGCGGGGAGGTAGCGGTGCCCTGTACTCGCAATCCGCTGTAGCGAGGCTGAATCCCCATCACGAGGTGGATGACCGTGTGGTCTGCCTCAAGGGATTGGTGTTGACGTTTAGGTCCTGCGCAACAGAGACCCACGAACCCTGTCAGGTCCGGAAGGAAGCAGCAGTAAGTGGATATCTCTGTGTGCCGCAGGGTCACCTAAACCGAGCCATGAACTTGAGTAACGCATGGGGTCATTTCATCGACGGTGGGTGCACGGCATACATACTTTAATGTAAAACCTCTTGTTTATACAAGAGGTTTTGTCGTACTTCATATTTTACCGCTAACAAAATCCCATGAATTAATGAACATTCCACAATTTCTTTTTCATTATCATTCACATTCCACACTAAAATCGGTATAATTAGGTAGAAATCAATGAGGGGAATCAATTATGAGCTATCAAGCATTGTATCGCACATGGCGTCCGAGAACTTTTGAGGATGTTGTTGGTCAAAGTCATATAACACGAACACTTCAAAATGCGATTGTTCAGGAAAAATTTTCGCATGCGTATTTATTTACTGGTCCACGTGGTACTGGTAAAACAAGTGCGGCCAAAATTTTTGCGCAAACAATTAACTGTGAACATGCTCCAGTAAAAGAGCCATGTAATGAATGTGCTGCATGTCTGGGCATTCGAGATGGTTCTATTTCTGATGTCATTGAAATTGACGCAGCATCAAATACGAGTGTAGATGACATTCGTGAAATTCGCGAAAATGTAAAATATGCTTCCAGCGCTGTTCCATATAAGGTATACATCATTGATGAGGTCCATATGATTTCTGTTAATGCATTTAACGCATTACTGAAAACATTAGAGGAGCCACCAAAGCATGTTGTGTTTATTTTAGCGACTACAGAGCCGCATAAAATACCATTAACAATTATTTCACGCTGTCAACGATTCGATTTTAAACCGATTCCTAATCAAGCAATAGTTGAACGGATGCAGACAATTGTCGAGGCTGAAAGTGTTCCGGTATCTAAAGAAGCCTTTGATGCTGTAGCTTTAGCTGCTGAAGGTGGAATGCGTGACGCGTTAAGCATTCTGGATCAAGCGATTTCCTATAGTGAGGAACGTGTAGAACTAGAGGACGTTCTTGCTGTTACGGGTGGGGTTTCTCAAGAAATTCTAACTAATATTGTAGCATCCATGCACCAGAAGGATGTTCAATCAGCTTTAAAAATGCTCGATCAGCTTATTCAAAATGGGAAAGATCCAGCACGATTTATCTATGATATTATTTACTTCTTACGGGATTTATTGCTGTATAAAAGTGCACCATCTTTAGAGGGGATCTTAGAGAGAGCAATTATCGACGAAGATTTTCAAAAACTTACGTCTGCTGTTCCCGAAGAATGGATACAGCACGCAATTATGCAATTAAACCAATGTCAACAAGAAATGAAATGGTCTAATAATCCAAAGGTCTTTATTGAAATTGCAATGATAACTATTTCGAATCGTTATGAAAGTACAAAGGAAATTACGGATGCTATTTCATCTGATGCTGTTATGCAACTAACCCAAAAGTTAGCCCATTTAGAAAAGGAAATTGCTACTTTAAAACAGGCACCTCCTTTAGTGGGCGGGCAAGCACCGCAGCCTGAAAAGAAAAGACAGCAACAAACAAAGTCTAAAAATAGTTATAAGATTCCATTTGAGCGAATTCGTAATGTGCTAAAAGAGGCACAGAAACCAGCTTTGAAAGAAATTCAATCACAGTGGGCAAACTTTTTAAGTAAGCTCAAATCAACGAGTGCTCCAGCACATGCAACCATTCAGGATGCAAAACCTGCTGCAGCATCTGATTCATCTCTTGTTGTAGCATTTAAATATGAAATACATTGTTCGCTTTTTATGGATAATCGTGAACTAGTAGAATCTATATTAACAAGTGTACTAAATAAAACGTTAACCATTATTCCGATACCGAATCAGGATTGGCAAGAACTTCGGAATGAATATATAAAAAATCAAGAACCATCTAATAGTGGAGAGCAAACTGGAGACCCAGTAGTGGAAGAAGCAAGAAAGCTTTTTGGGGATGACTTGATTGAAATACATGACTAAATAAATTCAAATTTAAAGGAGGCGTTTTCCATGAAAGGTATGGGAAATATGGGAAATATGATGAAACAAATGCAAAAAATGCAAAAGAAAATGATGCAGGCACAAGACGAATTATTTGAAATGGTATTTGAAGCTTCTGCTGGTGGTGGAATGGTCACTATAAAAGCAAATGGTAAAAAAGAAATTCTTGATGTAGAAATTAAAGAAGAAGTTGTTGATCCAGATGATATCGATATGCTACAGGATTTAATTCTTGCAGCAACAAATGATGTATTAAAACAAGTTGACGATAAAACAAATGCAACAATGGGTCAATTTACAAAAGGATTAAATATGCCAGGAATGTTTTAATCTGTCTAACTTCAGGTGAAGACGACATACGCTTTTCGAAAGGGGAAGGCACCATGTATTATCCAGAACCAATTTCCAAGCTGATTGACAGCTTTACAAAATTGCCAGGTATTGGGCCGAAGACGGCTGTTCGTCTGGCTTTTTTTGTGTTAAATATGAAAGATGATGATGTACTTGAATTTGCTAATTCTCTTGTCAATGCAAAACGTGAATTAACACATTGCTCGGTTTGTGGTCATATTACTGATCAAGACCCATGCGCAATATGCTCTGATAATACAAGAGATAACTCAGTAATTTGTGTCGTTCAAGATCCAAAGGACGTTATTGCCATGGAAAAAATGCGGGAATTCCATGGGAAGTATCATGTACTCCACGGTGCAATCTCACCAATGGATGGAATTGGTCCGGAAGACATAAATGTTCCAGATTTGTTAAATCGTTTAAAAGACGATGAAGTGAATGAAATTATCCTAGCAACAAACCCTAATATCGAGGGAGAAGCAACTGCGATGTATATTTCGCGTTTAGTAAAGCCTTCTGGTATCAAAACAACAAGGATTGCGCATGGTTTACCGGTTGGTGGCGATTTAGAATATGCAGATGAGGTAACGTTATCGAAAGCATTAGAGGGTAGAAGAGAACTATAAAAGAATGTTCGAAAAGTCCCGTTAAAGGTTTCGATAGCCGACTTCGGTTCTTTTCGAACATATACTGAAAAGTCAGGTGACATAAGTGGGAAGAAAGAAAAGAAAGCAAAAGCGAGAGGTTGATGAGCTTTTACTGGATGCTATCTTCTCCGTCGAACACGAATGGAAACAAATAAGATCTATAGTCGGAAAATCTATTGAACCAACATTCGAGGGGAAAAGCTCAGAGAAAATTGCTCAATCTAAATATTTATTTTTATTGCGGGAAGCAAGGCGCCGTAAAATTAGCGCGATTAGATATAGTAAATAAAACAAAAACACTTACAATTCCTATTGTAGGTGTTTTTATTTTTAGGCTTTTTCCATAAAGCTTGTTGCTTATTACTTTTCCTGTTGATGGAAACTGCGCGGTAACTAATAGTGTTTGATTGTGCATTAAAATGATGTATAGCAGGGTTCTATTCATCATTTCACTCCAGTATCTGCATCAAAATGATGTATAGCAGGGTTCTATTCATCATTTCACGTAAGTATCTACTTCAAAATGATGTATAGCTCGGTAATTTCTTAAGTTATCGCACAGTCTATACAAATAGTGAGATTAACAATATTCTTATAAAAAAACAGCCTATTTTAAATAACAAATCAGTTCTTTTTTTTAGATTCGACTCATATTTAACTATATAAGGGACAAGTTAAAGGAGTGATTTTAGATGGAACCGACAGTCATTATTTCCATTATGGTGGCAGTTATCGTTTTATTGCTTTTTGTTGGATCATCTTTTAAACCGATGCGATTTCTTGTAAATGGCACAGTTAAATTAGGAATCGGTATTTTATTTTTATTCTTTTTTAATGTTATTGGCGGAACATTTGGTCTGCATATTCCAATCAACGTATTTACAGCGGTTGTTTCAGGTTTCTTAGGTTTATTTGGTGTTGCAAGTCTCGCGGCAATCCATCTCATCATACTTCCATAATATTTTCAAAGATTCAAAGTATAGCTTCCGTTAAAGTTGGACAAACTAGTTATTAGATTTAACGGAGGTGGGGAAAATGGAAGAAAGAATAGTAGAATTAGAGCATTGTGGAATTTGTGAGGAAAAGAAACAGAGAGGCATTCATCTATATAATATGTTTATATGTACGGAATGCGAATATAATATGATTCATACCGAACCACGTGAGGAAAAGTATAATTACTATCTACAAAAGTTAAAAAATATTAATCAACCTTCCCTGTTTTCATAGATTAATGGAAATGGCCTTTGCATTATTTTTGCAAAGGCCATTTTTGTTGTTATGATAATGTTATTAGCTTTGAAAGGAAATAGATTGATGAATCATCATGAATTGCCTTTACTAAAAAGGCTTATTGATTTTAAAAAACAAGATTCAATTTCATTTCATGTACCAGGACATAAAAATGGAAAGGTATTTTTAGAAATAGCAAAACCTTATTTTGATTCTATTTTACCGCTTGATTTAACAGAATTAACCGGATTAGATGACTTACATGCACCACATGAAGCAATAAAAGAGGCGCAGGATATAGCAGCAGATCATTTTGGTGCAGATCATACATTTTTCTTAGTTGGCGGTAGTACGTCGGGTAACTTAGCAATGATTTTATCGGTATGTACACCTGGTGACAAAATCATTGTTCAGCGTAATAGTCATAAATCAATTATGAATGGATTGGAATTAAGTGGTGCAAAGCCAATATTTATTAGTCCAGAATATGATGAAACTGTTCATCGGTACACAGCACCAAGCTATCAAACGGTGGAACAAGCTATTTTAAAGCACCCAGATGCAAAGGCTTTAGTCTTAACCTACCCAGATTACTTTGGGCATACTTATGATATCCAACAGATGATTGATGTTGCTCATCATCATCATATTCCAGTATTAGTTGATGAAGCACATGGCGTTCACTTTTCTATTGGGGAACCTTTTCCAAAATCTGCATTAGCTCTAGGGGCTGATATTGTTGTGCAGTCAGCACATAAGATGGCTCCAGCGATGACAATGGCATCACTTTTACATGTAAAGTCTCATATCGTATTAGTAGACCATGTTGCTCATTATTTACAAATCATTCAGTCAAGTAGTCCATCCTATCCGTTGATGGCATCGTTAGATATTGCACGGTCTTATTTAGCAACAGTTACAAGGGAAGAAATAGAGACAATAGTAGATAGCGCCAATCAGGTGAAATCTGTATTCCTTCAGGGAAAGCACTGGCAGGTTCTCCCCACCAATGATCCATTAAAACTCACGATACAGGTAAATAATGGGCTATCTGGATATGAAGTTGCATCTTATTTTGAGAAGTATCATGTCTATCCAGAACTAGCAACTGATAAACAAGTTCTGTTTATTCATGGATTAGGGGTTTTCCAGGAGCATAAGCAAGTAGAAAATATCGTGAAAAGCATAAACGAGGAATATAATTATCTTTCAAATCATGCTACAATGGAGGTAAGAAATTTATTTAAAGACTCTATATCAGAACTAGCATTAACCTATCATGAAATGATCCATATCCCTAGAAAAAGGATACAATGGAAAGAAGCTTTAGGCTATATTGCTACAGAGGCGGTTATCCCTTACCCACCAGGTATTCCTGTTATTTTAAAAGGGGAGCGTGTAACAGAGGAGCAGATTAGGCTGATTCAGCATTTAATACAGCAAGGTGCAACATTTCAACATCAAGATATCGAACAAGGCATCCAAGTTTTCGATTGGTGTCCAGCTTCAGGCGCCAGCGACTAGCGAGACTTCCCTCGCCTCCGTACGATAAGTCAACATCGACTTCCTCCGGTCGTCGTGTTTCCTTTATCTCCTACGGTAAGAATGGTCAACTAAAACCACCACTTTGCGTGGCAACGTTGACCCACCTGGCATGGCCAGGCGCAGTCCGAAGTCGCTAAGCGGGCGCCTTACGCATTTCTAATTAAAGGAGAATAAATAAGTGAGTGGTTATTTTATAACGTTTGAGGGTGGGGAAGGAGCAGGAAAAACTTCTATTCTACATTCAATAGTAAAAAGACTTGAACATCTTGGGTATGACGTAGTGACTACGCGAGAACCCGGTGGAATTGAGATTGCAGAGAAAATTCGCGATATCATTCTAAATCCATTGCATACCGCAATGGATGGGAGAACGGAGGCACTATTATACGCTGCAGCCCGAAGACAACATTTGGTTGAAAAGGTTTTTCCTGCCTTAGAACAGGGAAAAATAGTATTATGTGATCGTTTTATTGATAGCAGTTTAGCTTATCAAGGTTATGCAAGAGCGTTAGGCATAGAGGAAGTATTTAGCATTAATCAATTTGCTATCCAAAATGCTATGCCAGATTTAACCTTATTTTTTGATATCGAACCTCAAAAAGGGTTGGAGCGGATTGCTGCAAATGAGGATCGAGAACGAAATCGTCTGGACTTAGAAAATATTGATTTTCACGAGAAAGTGTATGAGGCATATCAATTATTGGTCCAGCGTTTTCCAGAGCGAATCCAAGTTATTAATGCAGATCAAACTTTTGAGAAAGTGGAAGAAGACAGCCTATCATTAATAACCCAGTTTCTAAATACAATAGAGTAAAGGGGGTTAGTTTATGAAACTAGTCATGGCAGTGATTCAGGATAAAGATTCTAATCGATTAACTGGTGCACTTGGAAAGAACAATTATCAGTCCACAAAGCTTGCAACAACTGGTGGATTCTTAAAAGAGGGTAATACAACATTAATCATCGGTTGTGAAGATGAGTATGTAGATGATGTTCTTCAAATTATTAAAGAAAACTGTTCCCAACGTGAACAAATGGTAGCACCTATTTCACCAATGGGTGGAAATGCGGACTCTTATATTCCAAGACCTGTGAAGGTAGAAGTAGGAGGAGCAACTGTTTTTGTACTACCAATTGAATCATTTTTTCAATTTTAATACCATCATGGAAAGGGGGCTGAACTGTTGAAAATAAGTCAAGAGATGTTAAAACAAGTGGATACATCGAAAAAAAATATTCGTACTAGAGAACAAAATCAACCTACATTCGGTAATTTAGTTCAGTCCCAAACTCAAAAAATGCAACAAGCTGAGTTACAGAGATTAACGCAAGATATTACTCTACAAGGGAATCATTTAGCACGATATAGATCATTTAAAGATTTGGTGAAATTCAAACGTTTAATTAAACGATTCTTAGAAGAAGCTGTATCGAACGGTATGGATTTACAAAAGTCACTTAGTTTTAGTTATACTGGTAGTAGTAGGAACCTAACACTAGTTAAGCAAATTGATGAAAAGCTTATGGAATTAACGGAAGAAATTATGAGCCAAGAAAAAAAGACAGTAGACTTATTAGGTCTTATCGGTGAGATTAAGGGTCTGTTGATTAATTTATATACTTGAGAGTGGACAAGCATTAAGGAAAAGCGAAAGGCGTCTCGCTAGTCGCTGGAGCCTGAAGCTAGACAGGAAGGTAGAAACATGAAATCGTGGTCTGAAATAGCTGAAATACAACCAATGGCTAGTAAAGTTATTACGAATAGTATTAAAAAGGGCCGCATTTCACATGCTTATTTAATTCAAGGTGCGCGTGGAACGGGTAAAGAAGCAATTGCTGTAATAATTGCTAAGGTTCTGTTTTGCGAAAATTTGACGGGAGTTAATCCGTGTTTAACTTGCAACGCTTGTAAACGAATTGATTCGCGTAATCACCCTGATGTCCACTGGGTTGAGCCAGATGGTCAATCTATTAAAATGGAACAGATTAGAAATTTACAGAAGGAATTTACCTATTCTGGTCTTGAATCAGATCAGAAAGTTTATATTATAAAAGGTGCCGATACATTAACGGCGAATGCAGCCAACCGTATTCTAAAGTTTTTGGAGGAACCAAGTCAAAAAACAACCGCAATTATGCTTACAGAGAACAGTCAATCTATTTTGCCAACCATTAGGTCTCGTTGTCAGATTATTGATTTACAGCCATTAAACTCCAAAAGGTTTCAGGGTAAGTTGATAGAAGCGGGATTAAATGAAGCAAGTGCAAAATTGATGAGTGCACTTACCAATAATCTTGATGAAGCATTGGAATGGAGCAAAGACGAGTGGTTTGCCGAAGCGAGAAAATTAGTGGTACAATTAGTAGAAACATTTACAGATAATTCAAATGATGTTTATTTATTTATGCATAATCATTGGTTCCCGTCTTTTAAAGAGAGAATAAAAATTGAGCAAGGAATCGATTTATTGCTTTTAGCCTTTAAAGATATATTATATTCTCATCTGGGTAATGAAGAGTCCATAGTGTTCTTTCAACAGGATGAGCAATTAGAGCGTCTGGGCATGTATTTCTCCCAGGAAAAACTGGTTTCTATTCTACATGGATTACTAGATGCAAAAAGAAAATTGAAGCAAAATGTCCATCCAACCCTTGTGATGGAACAGGTTACACTTCAAATCGAGAGGTGAAAAGATGATAGGGGTAATTGGTGTCCGTTTTAAAAAAGCGGGTAAGATATATTATTTTGATCCAGTTGGGCAAGATATAGAGTTAAATAGTTACGTTATCGTAGAAACTGTCCGGGGGATTGAATTTGGTAAGGTAGTTATTGCTAGCAAACAAGTAGATGAAGAAGATGTTGTTCTTCCATTGAAAAAGGTTATTCGTGTTGCAAGTGAACAAGATAAATTAACAGTTATGGAAAACAAGGAGTATGCGGATAAAGCATTTGCTGCATGTTCAGATAAGATTGAAGAACATCAATTAGATATGAATTTAGTTGATGTAGAGTATACATTTGACCGTAATAAAATCATTTTTTACTTTACTGCAGATGGACGGGTTGATTTCCGGGAACTCGTAAAAGACTTAGCAGCAATGTTTAAAACAAGAATTGAACTCAGACAAATCGGCGTTCGTGATGAGGCAAAAATGCTTGGTGGAATTGGACCTTGTGGAAGAATGCTTTGTTGTTCTACCTTTTTAGGTGATTTTGAGCCAGTTTCTATTAAAATGGCAAAAGATCAAAATTTATCACTAAATCCTGCTAAGATATCTGGTTTATGTGGAAGATTAATGTGTTGCTTAAAATATGAAAATGATGAATATGAAGAAGCAAAACGAGAACTACCAGACTTAGGAGAACATGTTAAAACTCCTCATGGAGAAGGACATGTCGTTGGTCTTAACTTTCTTGACCGTGTCATTCAAATTGAAATCCCAGAAAAAGAACGCGTTATTGAATATACCTTGGATGAACTCATCGAAGAAGGAATTGTGACAGCTCAGCGCCAAGAATAATGGAGTGAGTCGAAATTGCAAAAGAGAAAAATATTTGACCAAGTATCAGATATGGAAAAACAAATTGGTGAATTATATGAACAGCTTGGTGACCTAAAAGGAAGACTAAGCGACTTACTAGAAGAAAATCATCGCCTTGAAATGGAAAATCATCATTTAAGAAATCGTTTGGATGGATTTGATACCAATCAGGAAAGTAATGGTGATAACATGGAAATAACAAAAATTCCAAGTGAGGGTTATGATAATTTAGCTAGATTGTATGAAGAAGGATTCCATATTTGTAATTTGGAATTTGGTAGTCCAAGAAGAAATGAAGATTGTATGTTTTGTTTAGATTTTCTTAGCAAAACTAAATAACGTATAATGTAGCTGTCTGGTTTTTGTACCCAGGCAGTTTTTTCTTTACTACTTGATTAGGATGTACCTGATTGTTTGGAGCAAGTGCCGTAACAGGAATGAACATATAACTCTTAAAACTAGAAAGGAATTTTTAAAATGGTTCAACTACTTGATGATGAGAGGCTTGATTATTTGACCGCAGATGAAAGTATGCAAATTATTCAAAGCCCTACAGCTTTTTCTTTTTCACTAGATGCTGTATTATTAGCCAGTTTTGCGTCTATACCATTAAAGAGAGGGAATATACTAGACTTATGTAGTGGTAATGGGGCTATTCCACTTCTTTTATCAAGGAAAACAAATGTGAATATAGTTGGTGTGGAATTACAAGAACGAATTATTAGTATGGCTAAAAGAAGTGTTGAACTTAATAATCTAACCAAGCAAATTAATATGATTCAAGGTGACATTCGAAATTTAAAAGAGGAATTAAGTCACTCTAGTTTTGATATGGTCACTTGTAATCCCCCATATTTTAAAACACCATCTATCACTGAGCATAATCAAAATGAATTTCTAACCATTGCTAGGCATGAAGTGTATTGTACATTAGAGGATGCTGTTAAAGCATGTAAATTACATGTTAAACCTGGAGGAAAGGTTGCAATGGTTCATCGCCCTGGAAGGCTTGTTGATATTCTAACGACATTTCGAGCTTATAAACTTGAACCAAAACGTTTACAACTTGTTTATCCGAAAAAGGGTCGAGAAGCAAATATGCTATTAGTAGAAGGAATTCGCGATGGAAAGGCAGACTTACATATCTTGCCACCGCTATATATTTATAAGGAAGATGGCACGTATACTGAGGAAGCAAAGGAGATTATTTATGACTGATCGGGAACATACCGTATATATTTTAAAATGTGGCGATGGTTCATTATATACGGGTTATACGAATGATATAGAAAACCGTTTGAAAATGCATGAATCAGGAAAAGGTGCAAAGTATACTCGTGGTCGAGGACCTTTTCAGATAATGTTTGTGGAAAAATTTCCAACAAAGGAAACAGCAATGAAGCGGGAATATGAAATTAAGCAGTTAACTCGTAAAGGAAAATTTGAATTGATCCGAGATAAATTGAAAGAGGTCATGAGCTATGATGATTCAAAAGAGCTTTGAGAATCGTAATGAGGGATCACTATATGTTGTTCCAACACCAATTGGTAACTTAGAGGATATTACGTATCGTGCTCTTTCTATTTTGAAATCAGTTTCTGTTATCGCTGCAGAAGATACACGTAATACTATAAAATTATTAAATCACTTTAACATCTCTACTGCTCTTATAAGTTATCATGAACATAATAAATTAGGACGTGAGGATCAGCTTCTGGAGAAACTTGCAAATGGTGAGTCCATTGCTTTAGTAAGTGATGCAGGTATGCCTGCTATTTCCGATCCTGGTTATGAAATCGTTAAAGCAGCAACAGAGAAGAATTTCTCAGTAATTGTTTTACCTGGAGCGAATGCAGCCCTTTGTGCATTAGTGGGATCAGCTCTACCTAATAAGGAATTTTTATTTTACGGGTTTTTACCTCGGAAGCAAAAGGAAAAAGAAGAAGAACTAGAGAGATTAGGGAGATACAAAGCAACTTTACTATTTTATGAGTCGCCATACCGAGTCAAAGAAACTTTAAAGGCAATACAAAAACAACTTGGAAACCGAAATATAGCCATAGCTCGTGAATTAACGAAACGATTTGAAGAATATGTTCGTGGTACTGCAAGCGAGTTAATAGAATGGACAAATCAAAGTGAGCTTAAAGGTGAATTTTGTATTGTGGTTGAAGGTAATTCGGAAGAGCAGTTAGAGGAAGTAGAAAATTGGTGGAGTAATTTAGAAATTCCAGCCCATGTTGATTATTACATCCACGAGCAAGAACTGTCTAGTAAAGATGCCATAAAACAAGTAGCAAAAGATAGAAATCTCCCAAAAAGAGATGTATATCAGGCTTATCATATTGAATGAATAAAAGAGGAGCTTGTTAACTATCAAGCTCCTCTTGTGTTTATAATTGGGCTTGTATTCCATAGGATAATACTTATAGTGCTTCAGTATAGTCCCTGTTACAACAGGGCACCGCATTTATCACTACTTATTTAAAACGAGATTGAATTTCATTAATTAATTGTTGTGCCCCCTCGGGACTCAAAACAATTTTACCATTTGCCAATGCAATATTTTCTTCGGAAGACTCCCCAGTAATCTGACAAGCCATATTTGGTTGATACTTTTTCAATACGACCTTATCATTATCTACATAAATTTCTAAAGGGTCCTTGATATTAATGTCTAATGTTCTACGAAGTTCAATCGGAATAACGACCCTTCCCAATTCATCTACCTTTCTTACAATACCAGTAGATTTCATATGTATCCCCTCCTCCTACAATTAAATTTCGTCATTTTTCGACATATTTCTTTTGTTATATTAGCAAACCTTTCTACTACTGTCAATTCTGTTGATGCAATTCAATAAATAATAGGAAAATTTTATGTATTAGTAGTATTCTTTTCTCCATTACCCGATATTTTACCTAAATAAACCAAAAATCAGTAAAAAATTATATAAATATTCCAATACAGTGATTAAAAGTAAAACATTATACATGGAAGGGTGTCTAAAACACGTGCGTATCGCTAATAATTCAAGATAGAAGAGCTATACACAATAAGAAAATATGGAAATCTACAGGAAAAGTCGATACAATAGAAGAATCATATAAAGGATTCGAGGAGGCATTCTAATGAGTGAACAAAAGACATTTTACATAACAACTCCGATATACTATCCAAGTGGAAAATTACATATTGGACATGCTTATTCCACAGTAGCAGGGGATGCTATTTCCCGTTATAAACGCATGCGTGGCTATGACGTAAGATACTTAACAGGTACAGATGAACATGGTCAAAAAATTCAGCGTAAAGCAGAAGAAAAAGGAGTTACTCCGCAAGCCTATGTGGATGAAATTGTTAGTGGTATTCAAGATCTTTGGCAGAAGTTAGAGATTACCAATGATGATTTTATCCGCACAACGGAAGAGCGTCATAAAAAAGTTGTTGCTAAAATATTTGATCAACTAGTTAAGCAAGGTGATATTTATCTAGATGAATACGAGGGCTGGTATTGCACATCAGATGAATCCTTTTTTACCGAAAGGCAATTGGTTGATGGTCATTGCCCGGACTGTGGTGGAAAAGTTGAAATGGTTAAAGAGGAGTCCTATTTCTTTAAGATGAGTAAATATGTGGACCGCCTAGTACAATACTATGATGAACATCCAGAATTTATCCAACCCGAAAGTCGTAAAAATGAAATGTTAAATAACTTTATTAAACCGGGACTCGAAGATCTTGCTGTTTCTAGAACGACATTTGACTGGGGAGTTAAAGTTCCAGGGGATCCGAAGCATGTAATTTATGTATGGATTGACGCATTAAGTAATTATATTACGGCTCTTGGCTATGGAACGGACGATGATGAGAAGTTCAAGAAATACTGGCCTGCAGATGTTCATTTAATGAGTAAGGAAATTGTTCGTTTCCATACGATTTATTGGCCAATTATGTTAATGGCACTTGACTTACCACTACCGAAAAAAGTATTTGCACACGGGTGGATTTTGATGAAAGACGGAAAAATGTCTAAGTCAAAAGGGAATGTTGTTGACCCAGTGAGCTTAATTGACCGTTACGGTTTAGATGCATTACGCTATTACTTATTACGCGAAGTTCCATTTGGATCAGATGGGGTCTTTACCCCAGAAGGCTTTGTAGAGCGTACTAACTTCGACTTGGCAAACGACTTAGGAAATTTATTAAATCGTACTGTTGCCATGATTGTAAAATACTTTGATGGAAAACTTCCTGAATATCGTTTAGGAGAAACAGGAGTCGATGAGTCATTAGAAGCAATGATTAATGAAACTATTAAGCAAGTTGAAGATTCATTAGAAAATATGCAATTCTCTGTCGCATTATCTTCCATCTGGCAATTAATAAGTCGCACCAATAAGTATATTGATGAAACAGAGCCATGGGTTCTAGCAAAAGATGAGGCAAGTACACAAAGACTTGGTAATGTAATGGCTCATCTAGCAGATTCATTACGTGTGGTTGCTGTCATGCTTCAACCATTCTTAACAAAAGCACCTGTAGAAATCTTTAAACAATTAGGTATCCAAGATGAAGCATTAAAAGAATGGGAAAGTATTTATGAGTTAGGGCAAGTTAAAGCAGGTACGCAAGTTGAAAAAGGTTCTCCAATCTTCCCACGCTTAGATGTAGAGGAAGAAGTGGCGGCAATTAAAGCTATGATGCAAGGACCTAAGCCTGAAGAAAAAGAAGAAGTTGAAGCTAACAAAAAGGCGGAAATTGTCTACGATGATTTCATGAAGCTAGATATGCGAGTAGCAGAAGTAATTCACGCAGAAAAGATGAAAAAGGCAGACAAATTGTTGAAACTTCAACTGGATTTAGGTACTGAAAAACGACAAGTAATCTCAGGAATTGCAAAATACTACACACCAGAGGAAATGGTTGGTAAAAAAGTAATCTGTGTAACCAACCTAAAACCAGTTAAATTGCGCGGAGAAATGTCAGAAGGAATGATCCTATCTGGTGAAGATGCAGATGGAAGCCTATCCCTAGCAACAGTAGAACAATCATTACCAAATGGGTCTATTGTTAAATAAAATTGTAGGTACTTATAAGGATATTACTCTGGTTTCACGGTGCTTGAAAGTAAGAGTGGAATGTTTTTGGACCGTGGGCAATAATCAGAGAACCATAATAAAAGGTCAGCATGCTACATTTTGTAGAATCCTGACCTTTTCTAATAGAAAGGAAAAAATCATATGTTATTCGACACACACGTTCACATGAACGCAGAACAGTTCAAACAAGACCGAGACGAAGTAATCAAGCGCGCCTTTGAAACAGGAGTTAACTATATGGTTGTAGTCGGCTTCGATCGAGAAACAATACCCCTAGCAATTGAAATTGCGGAACAATATGAAACTATATATGCAGCGGTAGGCTGGCATCCAGTTGATGCAATTGATATGACAGATGAAGATCTCGAATGGATTGAAGAGCTATCCAGTCATCCAAAAGTTGTTGCCCTTGGCGAAATGGGACTCGATTATCATTGGGATAAATCACCTAAGGATATCCAAAAAGAAGTATTCCGAAAGCAAATTCAATTAGCAAAAAAAGTAAAGATGCCAATCATAATTCATAATCGTGAAGCAACAGAGGATATCATAGAAATTCTTCAAGAAGAAAATGCAAAAGAAGTAGGAGGAATTATGCATTGCTATAATGACTCTGTAAAATACGTCCAAACTTGTCTGGATATGAACTTTTATATTTCACTAGGCGGGCCTGTAACGTTTAAAAATGCTCCACTACCAAAAGAAGTAGCAGTAGAAGTCCCATTAGATCGACTTCTTATTGAAACAGATGCTCCTTTTCTAGCCCCACATCCAAATAGAGGTAAACGAAATGAACCTGCATATGTTGAATTAGTAGCAGAAAAAATTGCAGAACTAAGAGGAATTTCCTTTGAAGAGTTTAGTAATCAAACAACAGAAAATGCTCTAAGATTTTTTAAAATTTTACGCTAATAATGGTAAATCAATGAGGAAAAAAGCCCTATTTATTAATATCTATAAGTTACCTATAATCAATGTGTAATTATTTGGAATTTTTTGATGTGTAGGGGGATTTTTATGCAGTGGTATCTGAAGGTATGGAGAAATTATGCTAATTTCAATGGTAGGGCAAGACGACAAGAGTATTGGATGTTTATGCTATTTAACTTGTTAATTATTTTTGTTCCAACTGCCATAGAGTTAGCTATAAAGGGGAGAGATGCTGATCCAGGAATTCTTGGCTATTTTTCAGCAGTCTATCTACTTGCAGCACTTATTCCTAGTCTAGCGGTGCTTGTTAGACGACTACATGATATTGGTAAGAGTGGATGGTGGGTCTTTTTTAATTTTATTCCATTAGCCGGAGGGATTGTTATATTAGTATTTAATTGTCTTGATAGCATGCCAGGTAGTAATAAGTACGGGGAAAATCCCAAACATAATAATATGGCTGCGTAAGGAAAAAGTAAGGGGCATTTTTTTACATAAGTGTGAAGTTAGTCCTCGAGGTTTACTTTATTTCTTCCAAGACTATCCACGTGATTAGTTAATATTTCCTAAAAAGGTCACAACTTCTTCATAATTTTAGACTAAAAGGACTAGGTGAATGCCTAGTCCTTTTCAATTTTTTTAAGAGAGTTAAAACACAGTAATATCAAAGGTTTGATGCGTTTTAATGTCAATCATGAATTATGTTTTTATCCGCTTTGTTACCTAATTGTAAAATAACCATAATCCTATAAGCATTTACATTATCATAATACTGTCTATATAATCAATTCGAATAAGGAGGCAAGATGCATGCGAATTCTTTCAAAGCTATTGCCGGCCTCGAAACGGATGCTGGTCAATTCAAGTATTGGTATTGTAGTGCTTTTAACATTTGCTAGTGTAATGCTATTTTACGCAACACAGAATGAAATAGTATTTACTGAAAATGAAAAAGATAGAACCATTCATACACATGCTGATACAGTTGAAGAACTACTAGAAGAAGTAGGAATAAAAGTTGGAGTTCATGATGCACTATCGCATGAATTAAATGCAGAGATTGCAGACGGAATGAAGATTGAATATAAAAAAGCAAATAAAGTTGTTGTAACCATCGATGGCAAAGAAGAAGAATATTTTACTGTTGAAGATACAGTTAAGGATTTTCTAAATGGTCTCAATCTATCAGTCTCTGAACATGATGATGTATCCCACCAATTAGAAGAGGTAATTACAGATGGTCTGACCCTTTCTATTACAAAAGCTTATCAAGTTATGATTAATGACGGTGGAAATGAAGCTAGTGTTTGGGCAACAGGTGGTTCAGTTAATGATTTATTAAAGTCCAATGATATCCAACTATCAGCGTTTGATAAAGTCAATCCGGCTCTAGACCAAACTGTTTCAAAGGACACAATCATCTCCATTGTTCGAGTGGAAAAAAAGAATGAAGAAGTGACAGATTCGATTGCTTTTAAGACAGAGACGCGTGAAGATAGTTCCCTTGCAAAAGGTAAAGAGCAAGTAATTGCTGCAGGCGAAGACGGTACCGTTGTTAAAACATATGAAGTTATATATGAAAACGGGGAAGAAGTAAACCGGGAATTAGTTACGGAAGAAGTGACTAAAGAAAGCAAAAATCGCATAGTTGCTATTGGGACGAAAGAACAGCAGAACCTTGTAACACTTTCGGATAGTAGTGGAAAAGAATTTACAATGACAGCAAGTGCATTTACTTCAGATTGTAGTGGGTGCTCTGGGTATACTGCTACTGGAATTGACCTGAAAGCAAACCCAAATATAAAGGTTATAGCAGTGGATCCAAGCATAATTCCACTGGGTACGAAAGTTTGGGTTGAAGGTTATGGAGAAGCAATTGCTGGAGATACTGGTAGTAATATTAGTGGTATGCGAATTGATATACATGTGCCAACAAAAGCTGATGCCTATAAATGGGGCGTAAGAAAAGTAAAAGTAAAAATTTTAGACTAATGAAATGAGTGCTCTTACCGTGTTATAGTGGTAAGAGCATATTTTATTTTGTATAAAGCGAGGAACATCCATTGAAAATAAAAGAAGTAATTGTTGTCGAAGGAAAAGATGATACAACAAAAATAAAACTAGCTGTCGATGCAGATACCATTGAAACAAACGGATCAGCAATAAGCCAAAGAACAATACAACAAATTAAACATGCTAAAGAAAAACGTGGAGTCATCATTTTTACAGACCCTGATTATCCTGGGGAACGAATTAGACATATAATTGACCAAAACGTACCCGGTTGCAAGCATGCCTTCTTAACGCAAGATAAGGCACGTGCTAAGCATCCAAATAATAAAAGCCTTGGAATAGAGCATGCATCCGTAGAAGCTATACAGCAGGCTCTAAAGGACGTATATGAACTGGCAGAGATTAAACAAACAGACATTACAAAGAAGGATTTAATAGATCATCAGTTAATTGGAGGCCCAGGCGCAAGTAGGAAACGCGAAAAACTTGGAGAGTTAGTACAAATCGGGCATACTAATGGCAAGCAATTACTAAAGCGTTTAACGATGTTCCAAATAACAAGGGTACAATTTGAAGAGGCAATGCTAAGGTTAGAGCAGGAGGACACGAATGGATAAGAAATATATAGCTACACCGATACGTACAAAGGAAATCCTACAAAAATATGAATTTACATTCAAAAAGAGTCTAGGACAAAATTTTTTAATTGATGTTAATGTACTTAAAAATATCATTGGCCATGCAGGGATTGGTCAGACGTCAGGAACCATTGAAATTGGTCCCGGTATTGGAGCTTTGACGGAACAACTCGCAATCCATTCAGATAAGGTTGTTGCTTTTGAAATCGATGGTAGACTACTACCGATTTTACAAGACACCCTTTCAGAGTATGATAATATTCGTATCGTTCATGAGGACATCTTAAAGGCTGATGTGCTTCAGGTTATTAATGAAAATTTTAAGAGGGATCAGTCCATAAACATCGTGGCAAACCTCCCTTACTACATAACCACTCCGATATTAATGAAATTATTACGAGAACGTTTGCCTGTTGAAAGTATTACAGTTATGATTCAAAAAGAAGTGGCTGATCGTATGGCTGCAAGACCAAATACAAAGAGCTACGGTTCCTTAACGATTGCAATCCAATATTATACGGAAGCAAAAGTAGTTATGAATGTCCCTAAAACCGTATTTATGCCGCAACCAAATGTTGATTCATCAATCTTGAAATTAGTTTCTCGTAGCGAAGCTCCTGTTCATGTTGAAGATGAAGATTACTTTTTTACTATTGTTCAAGCTTGTTTTGCACAAAGAAGAAAAACCCTTCGGAATAATTTATCTAGCCATTTCAAAGGAATACTGGATAAAGACACGATAAATCATACGTTAGAATCTATCGGTATTGATGGAACAAGACGTGGAGAATCACTTGATATGAAGGAATTTAGTGTTTTGGCTAATGCATTTTATAAAATACAGAGAAATTAAAAGGGTGTCCACTATGGGCACCCTTTTCTAATTGTTATAAAGCACGTATAAGGCTCTTTACTCATAGTCTATAGAGGAGAATGCTTTTTTCTTCAGTGAAGGCTGTGAGGTGTATATATGGAACGTAGAACAACAGGTGAATTAGTAACAAGGAAATCATATCATCATGATTTATTATTTCGAATTTCCCAGGTAAAGCAGGAAAAGGCAATCCTACATGGGGAGGATATTCGGTTAGAAGCGGATGCTCCTCTAGAAGATTTAGTGAAGGTTGAAGAAAGGGATCTTGTAAAAAGAAGGCAAAAAGGTAAAGAACAAGAAGAGTTTTCGTATCGTTTATTCAGACAGGATTATCAGCTTATGAAAGAAAAGCGTGATTACCAATCAACAGATGGCTATCAATATACCGATTACTTTCAAATACCGGCTAAAGTTCTTCATTTAGATGGTGATCAAATGTACTTAAGAAAATGTATCGCGCTATATCAACGATTAGGACTTCAAGTTCATGGGGTTCATCTGAATGAGAAGGAAATGTCTTTTCATATTCGGTCACTAATCGAAAAAATACAACCTGATATTATTGTAATTACAGGACATGATTCGTTTTCAAAAGCAAAAGGGACAAAAGATGATATTCGTGCATATCGTCACTCAAAGTACTTTGCAGAAACCGTTAGAGAAGCTAGGAAATTGGTTCCTAATCTCGATCAATTGGTAATATTTGCGGGAGCTTGTCAGTCTCATTTTGAATCGCTTATTCGAGCTGGAGCTAATTTTGCAAGCTCTCCATTAAGGATTAATATCCATGCGTTAGATCCTGTTTATATCGCCGCAAAAATAGCATATACACCATTTATGGAAAAGGTAAATGTATGGGATGCACTTCGAAATACACTGACAGGAGAAAAAGGTATGGGCGGAGTAGAGACAAAGGGACTCCTTCGTACAGGTTTACCATATTTAACAGATAGTGACCAAGAGTCAGATGAATCAATTGCAAATCAATAAAAATAAAACTCGGCTAACTTCCATGTAAGTCGGGTTTTGACTCGTTAAATACTTTTTTAAAAAATGCAATGTTTATAGTTAATGAATAGAAAATTTGGTAAACTGCACCGTTATAACTGTTTGAGGTTAAAATAAATAGCAAATTGTAAAAAAAAATACATAATCCGACAATATTTTGTAATAATAAACCTAATAGGTGAAATTTACTTGTTGACACCTAAAAACATATCTTGTTATAATAAAAGATTTTATTTGACTTTTAAACAAGCATATGGTATAGTTTAACTACAGTGAGGTGGAGTGTATTGGCTAAAACATTAACCGAAATCAAGCAAGGTCTTGAAGGTCAGATTGGAAAACGATTGACATTAAAAGCTAATGGTGGCAGAAGGAAGACGATAGAAAGAACGGGAGTACTAGCAGAAACGTATCCTTCTGTATTTATTGTTGAATTAGATCAAGACGAAAATGCTTTCGAACGTGTTTCATACAGCTATGCAGACGTACTAACAGAAACAGTAGAATTAGACTTCAATGAAAATCTTCATGCAAATGCAACGTTAATGGATCAGTAACCCAAAAGGATTACTGATCCTTGTTTTTTATTGATAAACAATTCCTATGTCCACTCTAGTATAGAAATAATTACCCACATAATGCTTGGCAAAAGTGATGAGTTTGCATATAATTATTTGATAATTAAAATAATATTTCAAAGGGGATTATAATGGGGACACTGGAGAATGGAACAATTCAAGAAATTTGGCAAGAAATTGAAGATAAATTGACCAAAGATAAAAATCCATATTCAGATATGACGGGTACATATCAAGTACAAATTACAGATGAGGATGTCACATACCAACTTTCATTTAATGATGGGGGTTTTTCTGTTAAAAAAGATACGAATGGTAATGCTGACTGCATATTAAAAATGAAAAATACTGTATTTAGAAAGTTTTTGGCGGGTAATTTAAATAGTATGACAGCATTTATGACAGGTAAGCTTAAGGTTGAGGGGAATATCACACTGGCATTAAAACTAGAAAGTCTATTAAAACAATATCAGTTTTAAGAAGGATTTCCCTAATTTACCTAAATATAACTGGTCTATAACCGTCATACTTGAACAAGCTAAGAATGTCGTAACAAGTTATAACAGGGAAGGGGTTGTTCTTTCATGGGTAGACGTGGGTTAATGTCTGACCAACTGAAAGAAGAAATTGCAAAAGAGTTAGGCTTTTACGACACCGTGCAAAAAGAAGGCTGGGGCGGAATTAAGGCAAGGGATGCTGGGAACATGGTAAAACGTGCAATTGAAATAGCCGAGCAAAATATGCAGAGCAGATCATAATGGATCTGCTCTTTTTTTCTATCTATACTATACTTAATGCCTTCTGTTTTCACTGTTGATAGAAACTGCGCGGTAATTTCACTTAGGATTTTAAGTTGAGCTTCTAACTCCGCTCCGGAAATACACTCCGCTTTCCGCGGGCGGCTGGTGAGCCTCCCTATGCCTATCCTCCCGCAGGAGTCTCCGTGTATTTCCGGAACGGGGGATAGCAGTTCATCAACTCCAGCTATCCATAAAGGCTACCGCACAGTCTATAACAAAATTTGTAATCAATAACCTTTTAGAAAATATCCATTTTTTATACAATCTAGATTTCTAAAAAGCCTATCAAAGCAGTCACTTTCACCTTTAAAAATAATATGATACAATTTCCATACATGAAAAAAGTAGGTGACGGATATGACTCATTTTGAGAAGGCGCCTGCTAAAATCAACCTTTCCCTTGATATTCTTAGGAAGCGTGAAGACGGTTATCATGATGTGGAAATGATTATGACAACTGTTGATTTAGCAGACCGAATTGAGTTAAATACTTTAACGGAGGACCGTATCGAGGTTTCACTATGGAGTAGATATGTTCCAAATGATGAACGGAATTTGGCCTATAAAGCTGCGAAAGCTTTTAAACAGAAATATAATATTACTAAAGGGGTACATATTAAAATTGAAAAGGTCATCCCAGTTTCTGCTGGTCTAGGTGGTGGAAGTACAGATGCTGCGGCAGTTCTACGGGGACTAAATCAATTGTGGAATATGAATATCCCGATTGAAGAACTTGCTAAACTTGGATCGACAATTGGTTCAGACATCCCCTTTTGTGTGTATGGTTCAACCGGAATTGCCAAAGGCTTTGGAGAAATAATTGAAAGATTGCCTTCACCACCACCCTTTTGGGTAGTATTGGCAAAGCCAGATATTGGTGTATCAACGAGAACTATCTTTCAACGTGTGAAAATCGATGAAATTACTCACCCTAATACGGAAGCGATTATTCAATCATTGTATGAAAAGAACTTTACAATGCTCTGTAACAATATTGGTAATTCTCTAGAAGCAATCACCTCTTCTATTCATCCAGAAATATTACGGATTAAAGAGAAGATGGGACAAGCAGGTGCTTCTGGTGTATTAATGAGTGGGAGTGGCCCTACTGTGTATGGACTAGTAGAACATGAAAGTAAAGCACAAAGAATTTACAATGGAATGAAAGGTTTTTGCGCGGAGGTTTATTTAGTACGTTTAATTGGGTAGAACTTGCTATAAGCATATAATGGTGGTATGTTTATATAAAATAATTCGGTTTTTGAGGTGAAGATATGAAGAGAAGTGGACGTTTAGTAGCATTAACAAACTTCTTTCTAGAAAACCCTAGAATACATAAAAACTTACCATCTTTTTCAAATAAATATAATGCAGCAAAAGCTTCCATTAGTGAAGATTTAGATATTATTGATGAACTTTTGCGTGAAGAAGGCATTGGTTACTTAAAGAGAAGTGCCGGTTCTACTGGTGGAGTTATGTATATCCCGGAATCATCTAGAGAAAATGGAATAGAATTTGTTGATTGGTTGTGTGAACGGTTAAAGGACCCTAATCGAATTCTACCTGGTGGCTATCTTTATATGAGTGATATTTTAGGTGAACCATCAACAGTTCGTGAAATTGGAAGAATTTTTGCTTCGAAATTCTCCAATTTAGAAATTGATGTTGTAGTGACGGTTGCTACAAAAGGTATTCCACTTGCCTATGCTGTTGCTTCTTTCTTAAATGTACCAGTAGTGATCGTTAGAAGAGATCCAAAAGTAACAGAAGGTTCATCTGTAAGCATAAATTATGTATCTGGTTCGTCAAGAAAAATCCAAACAATGGTTTTACCAAAGCGTAGTTTCGAGGAAGGATCCAATGTATGTATCATTGATGACTTCATGAAAGCTGGTGGAACTATTAATGGGATGGTTAGTCTCTTAAAGGAATTTAATGCTAATGTGAAAGCCATTGGAGTTTTAGCTGAAGCGGATGATGAAGAAGAAGAGCGAATGGTAGACGAATATACATCTCTAGTGAAAATATCGGATGTTGATATTAAAGAGAATTTTATTTCCGTACAACGTGGTAACTTTATATAACTGATTAGACCCTATTCATAATTAGGGTCTTTTTTTATTTTAGAAACTATCTGAAAACTAGTAAAAAACATCTATTTTTTACTTTTTGTGTAAATTATTAAACTTTTTTCAAATTTAAGCAGGAATTTTAATTTATTTGTAGAATTATTAATTAACTCAAAAGTATAAAGGTGGTGAATCAGCATGGAAGTAACTGACGTAAGATTACGCCGTGTAAACACGGAAGGTAGAATGCGAGCTATTGCATCTATTACGTTAGATCAGGAATTTGTCGTTCATGATATCCGCGTGATTGATGGAAACAATGGATTATTTGTGGCTATGCCATCGAAGCGAACTCCTGATGGTGAATTCAGAGATATCGCGCATCCGATTAACTCTAGTACGCGTTCTAAAATTCAGGACGCAGTGTTAGAAGAATATCGCCGTGCAGGTGAAGAAGTCGAGTTTGAGGAAGCTGGAGCTTCCTAAAAATGAAACCCTTTACAACTAGAGGTCTAATCTCCCAAGATTAGCCTTCTTTTTTTGTGTCTATAAATATTCTTTATCAATCCTAATAGCCAGATTCCCTCCAAGTTAGACTACTAGCAAGCTGCCACTTCCATTTTACTGTTCAAATTGTTGAAATCAGCTGTTTTTTAGGATATAGTCAAAATGGATAAAAGATAGGGGAAATGAACTATCTTAAATATTGGAGGGTACCTCATGACGAAAAGATATGCTATTATACTGGCGGCGGGGCAAGGTACTAGAATGAAATCTAAATTATATAAAGTACTCCATCCTGTTTTAGATAAGCCAATGGTTCAACATGTGCTTGAGCAAGTGAGTGCAGTTGGTCTTGAGGATGTTGTTACAGTTGTTGGATTTGGTTCAGATAAAGTAAAAGAACACCTCGGAGATCATACGAAGTTTGTTCTGCAAGAAGAACAGCTAGGAACAGGACACGCAGTAATTCAAGCAGAAGAATTAATGAAAGATAAAAAGGGTACAACAATAGTTGTTTGTGGTGACACACCATTAATTACAGAAGAAACCTTCAGGAAGCTCTTTGATCACCATGAGAAAGAAGGATCAAAAGCGACTATACTAACGGCAAAAGCTCCTAATCCATTTGGGTATGGTAGAGTGATTAGGAATGAACAAAGTGAAGTAGAACGCATTGTTGAGCATAAAGATGCTACAAGTGATGAGTTATTAGTAGATGAAATAAATACAGGTACGTATTGTTTTGATAATGAGTCATTATTTGAAGCGTTAAAAGAAGTTTCAAATGATAATGCTCAAGGGGAATATTATTTACCTGATGTTATTGAAATACTAAAAAATAAATCAGAAAAGGTTAGTGCCTTTCTAACTCCAAACTTCGATGAAACGCTTGGTGTAAATGATCGTGTTGCTTTAGCACAGGCGGAGAAGACGATGAAGCTTCGTATTAATGAGCAGCATATGCGTAATGGCGTATCTATCATTGATCCAGAAAATACGTATATTCACCCAGATGTCGTAATCGAATCGGATGTAGTTATTCACCCTGGTACAATCATCTCTGGGAAATCAATTATTCATGAAAATGCCATTATTGGTCCAAACAGTGAAATTTCCAATTGTGTAGTAGGTGCAGAATCCGTTATTAAACAAAGTGTCGCTACGGATAGTAAAATTGGCGAACGTGTTAACGTTGGTCCTTTTGCACATATTAGACCAGATGCCAATATTGGCGATGAAGCGAAGGTTGGTAACTTCGTAGAGATTAAGAAGGCAGAGTTAGGAAAAGGAAGTAAAGTTTCCCATTTAAGTTATATTGGTGACGCAAAAGTAGGAAATAATGTTAATATTGGTTGTGGTACAATAACAGTGAACTATGATGGGAAAAATAAATATTTGACTACAATCGAAGATGATTCATTTATAGGTTGTAACTCTAATTTGATTGCCCCAGTAACAATTGGAAAAGGATCTTACGTTGCTGCTGGTTCGACAATCACGAAAGATGTACCAGAAGATGCTTTATCTGTTGCTCGTGCAAGACAGACAAATAAAGATGGCTACGCATCCCGTCTAAAAAACAGACTAAAAGATAAATAATACGGAGGGTTTACTTGATGTCTCAATATCAAAATTCAAACATGAAGGTATTTTCGCTTAATTCGAATCGAAAGTTAGCAGAGGAAATTGCGGACCACATTGGAATTTCACTTGGAAAATGTATGGTAACAACATTTAGTGATGGGGAAGTTCAAATCAATATTGAAGAAAGTGTTCGTGGTTGTGATGTATATGTTGTACAATCAACGTGTTCACCCGTTAACCAACATTTAATGGAACTATTAATTATGTTAGATGCATTAAAGCGTGCATCAGCAAAAACGATTAACGTTGTAATGCCGTATTATGGTTATGCTAGACAAGATCGTAAAGCGCGAGCGAGAGAACCAATCACATCAAGATTAGTTGCTGATTTAATTGAAACAGCAGGTGCAGACCGTGTTATTACACTTGATTTACATGCTCCACAAATTCAAGGATTCTTTGATCGACCTATTGATCACTTACAAGGTGTTCCACTTCTATCCGATTACTTTGAAGCGAAAAACTTTGATGACGTGATCGTTGTTTCACCAGACCATGGTGGAGTAACAAGAGCTAGAAAGATGGCGGACCGTCTGAAAGCACCAATTGGAATTATTGATAAAAGAAGACCACGTCCTAACGTTGCTGAGGTTATGAACATTGTCGGGAATATTGAAGGCAAAACAGCAATTTTAATCGATGATATTATTGATACTGCAGGTACGATTACACTTGCTGCAAATGCTTTAGTCGAAAATGGCGCTAAAGAAGTATACGCATGCTGTACACATCCTGTATTATCGGGTCCGGCAATTGAACGTATAGAAAATTCGAAAATAAAAGAATTAGTTATTACGAATTCTATTCCTCTACCAGAAGATAAGATGATAAATAAGATAACCCAATTATCTGTAGCACCACTTATTGGTGAAGCGATTATTCGTGTTCATGAAGAACAATCCGTTAGTATTTTATTTGATTAATGTTTAGTCTGTGTGTTTTAAGGGAACATACTATATTATGTAAGAAGATTTAGGTAGAAAATTTCATATAACGAGAAAGTTGTCACCACCATTGGATGAGATGCTAGTTTTTAATTAATCGAAAGGATGATATATTATGTCAGTTACCTTAAGTGCAATGAAACGAGAAGATCATGCAAGATCGGCAACAAAAAAACTCCGTGAAGAGGGACAAGTTCCAGCGGTAGTTTACGGAAAAGAAAAAGAGTCTAAATCAATTTCAGTTGATAGTTTGGAATTACTTAAAACAGTACGCGATGAAGGAATAAATGCAGTAATATCCTTGCAAGTTGAAGGAGATTCAGCTATTAATGTCATGTTACATGATTATCAATCTGATTATGTGAAAAATAGTGTCTTACATGCTGACTTCTACATTGTGAACATGTCTCAAGAATTGGATGCTCAAGTTCCTGTTCGTTTAGAAGGTGAACCGGAAAATGGCGTTGTTCAACAACCACTCTATGAAGTAACCGTTAGAGCGACACCGAATAACATACCGAATGAGATAACCGTGGATATTTCTAATAAAAGCATCGGAGATATTATCACCGTAGCTGAATTGGGAGAATCAACTTCCTACGAAGTGGTAGAAGATGCTGAGACAGTAGTAGCAAGTGTTCTAGCACCAAATACCAACGCGGATATGGAAGGCCAAGAAGAAACTGGATCTGAACCAGAATTTACTGGAGAAGCCCAATCCGAAGCGAATGAAGACTAAAACAAAACACAAGTTCAAATTTTAACTATAAAAACAATAACCCTCCATATAAATATATTTATACTGGAGGGATTATTGTATTTGTTATTATATAGAATGGTTGTTTTATTTTAATACATCAAACAGATGCTTTAAACTTGTGAGCATCCCAAACTCGGGCAATATTATTAGTATATGATAATTTGTTAGCATAAATATATAAAAACAAAAGGAAGAGTCAAAATGAAATGTATTATTGGTTTAGGAAACCCGGGGAAGAAATATGAAGCCACACGTCATAACATCGGATTCATGGTAATCGATGAATTATTATCACGCCATAACCTCAACCTTAACAAAGATAAATTTAAAGGCAAATATGCAATCGAAACTATTAATGGTGAGAAGGTTATTCTCCTAGAGCCACAAACCTACATGAATCTATCAGGGGAATCCCTTAGACCATTAATGGAATATTATGATATAAATGTTGAAGATGTACTTGTTATTTATGACGATTTAGATATACCAACTGGTAAGGTTAGATTACGCCAAAAGGGTGGACATGGTGGACATAATGGAATTCGCTCCATCATCGATCATTTAGGAACGAAGGATTTTAAACGTATCCGTCTGGGTGTCGGACGACCAACATCACCAATTCCTGTTGTAGATTATGTGCTAGGATCCTTTCCAAAGGAAGAACAAGTTGCTGTACAAGAAAGTATTCAGAAAGCTGCAGATGCTTGTGAAAAGTGGTTGAATAAACAATTTGAAGAAGTAATGAATGAATTTAATGCATAACATGCCAGTTTATGTGTAAATTGTATAAAATGAGTCTTTTCGGATAAACCTATTAACTAGTAGTTAATGTTTATACGAGGAGGTTATCCTATGTCTGTTGTCTATACTTGTAGGCACTGTGGGCATGTAATTGGTGAAATTAATGAGCAAGTTATTGATACATCATTGCTCGGTTGGAATAAGCTATCAGATGAGGAAAAAAAAGAAATGATCCAATATAAATCAAATGGGGACGTACATATCCAAGCGATTTGCGAAAACTGTGAAGAAACCCTTGGAACACATCCTGAATATCACGAATTAGATTATTTCATACAATAAAACATAAAGTTATACAAAGCTTTGGTCCCCAAACCAAGGCATTTTTCTGCTTTATTTAGTAGATTTAACCTGGATGGTTGTTTGTAACTAAATAAATAGGAAAAATTAATTGTTTGCACAGAGTGCACGAATACACGGCAAGGTAGACACTGCGCTGATCCTAATCTGAGCAGATGTCGCTCTTATGGTGGTAGCAAAAGTGAAGTGTATTCGAGCAGCGGATTGGCAATAGGAAAAATGCTATTAACTTAGCAAATCCAACATTTGGGAAAGTCACAATGGGGGTTTTGAAGTGAAAGGTTTTAATCAATATTTAGAGTCACAAAAAGACGTACAGTCTATTATTAGCGGAATCGAAGGAAACTTAAAAGAGCAATTAGTTGCAGGACTATCTGGTTCAGCTAGAAGTATGCTAGTTTCTGCTCTGGAGGCGGCGACTACACGCCCGATTCTCCTTGTTACATATCAATTAGTCCAGGCTCAGCAGTTATATGATGATTTAACTGTATTAGTGGACGAGGACCATGTCCATTTATATCCTGTTAATGAGTTAATCGCTTCTGATATTGCTATATCTAGTCCGGAGTTAAAGAGCCAACGGATAGATGCTTTAACAAAATGGACCAATCAAAAATCTGGTATCTTAATTGCACCAGTAGCAGCATTGAAACGAATATTGCCCCCAATACATTATTGGAGTAAATACCAACTAACCTTCTCAGAAGGTGAAGAAATTGCACTGGATTCTTATTTAAGTTCATTAGTGGATATGGGATATGAACATGCTTCCATGGTAACAACACCAGGGGAGTTTAGTCGTCGTGGGGGAATTATTGATATTTACCCACTAACAGAGGCCCATCCTATTAGAATTGAAATGTTTGATGATGAAGTAGATTCTATTCGCTATTTTGATGCCGATACGCAACGATCATTAGACCGCTTGCAAAGAATAGCGGTTGGACCAGCAACGGAATTACTTTTAACGAATGAAGATATTCTTACCGGAGCAAATAGGTTAGAAGAGGCCCTCATCAACACATTAAAGAAAATGAAGTCAAAAGAATCGAAGGAAGAACTAGTAGAAGCGATTGAAGGGGATATCGAACGTCTAAAGAGTTTAGACCACTTCAAGGAAATGCATAAATACATAGGTTTTTTCTATGATAAACCTGCTAGTTTATTAGATTATTTACCAACAAACGGATTTATTATTCTTGATGAGATGAGTAGAATACAGGAAACCGCTACAAATTTAGATCACGAAGAAGCGGAATGGTATAGCAGTCTGTTAGAAGCAAATAAAATGGTGGCTGGTGGAAGATTCTCCTTTGACTGGCATTCTGTATTTATCAATATGAATGCCACGCGAATTTATATGTCTGTATTTTTACGTCATATTCCTAATACAAACCCACAGAATATCGTTAACCTTTCGTCAAGAGCAATGCAAGAGTTTCATGGTCAAATGCATTTATTTAAAAATGAATTGAAGCGTTGGTCCAAGGGAGACTTTTCTGTTGTTATTGCCGTACCAAGTAAAAGTAGGGCAGAGAAAGTTCAATCCATTTTAGCTGACTATGATATTGAAGCAGGGATTACAGACCACTTACAATTACCAGTAGAAGTTCCTACTATTGCTGTAGCTAATATGACAAGTGGTATTGAATTACCTATGCATAAGCTTGTTGTCATAACAGAGAATGAGTTATTTAAGAAAAAATCCAAACGACCAAGAAAGAAACAGAATATCTCCAATGCGGAACGAATTCAAAATTACCAAGAGTTAAAAGTTGGGGACTATGTAGTTCATACTAGTCACGGTATTGGACGTTATTTAGGTATAGAAACACTAGAAGTAAGTGGAAAGCATAAGGATTATATGCTAATTAAGTATTCTGGTGACGATAAATTATTCGTTCCTATAGATCAAATTGATCTCGTTAAAAAGTATGTTAGCTCAGAGGGAAAAGAGCCTAAGCTGTATAAGTTAGGTGGTAGTGAATGGACTAAAGTAAAACGCAAAGTACAGAGCTCTGTTGAGGATATTGCAGATGATCTAATCAAACTATACGCAGAAAGACAAGCTCAAAAAGGATTTGCTTATTCACAAGATGGGGAGTTACAGCGGGAGTTTGATGCATCATTCCCATATCAAGAAACAGAAGATCAACTGCGTTGTATCGAAGAGATAAAGCAAGATATGGAGAGTATTAGACCGATGGACCGACTATTATGTGGTGACGTTGGATATGGCAAAACAGAAGTGGCTATCCGTGCTGCCTTTAAAGCTGTTGCAGATGGGAAACAGGTTGCATTCCTTGTCCCAACCACGATTCTTGCTGGACAGCATTATGAAACGGTTCGGGAACGGTTTCAGGACTATCCAATTAATATTGGTCTATTAAGCAGATTTAGAACACCTAAACAACAAAAAGAAACAATCGACGGAATAAAACGAGGACTAGTAGATATTGTAATTGGAACCCATCGACTGTTATCTAAGGATATTGAGTATCATGATTTGGGATTATTAGTTGTTGATGAAGAACAACGATTTGGAGTTAAGCATAAGGAAAAAATTAAACAATTGAAATCAAATATCGATGTTCTAACGCTAACGGCAACACCAATTCCAAGAACCTTACACATGTCTATGCTTGGAGTTCGTGATTTGTCTGTAATTGAAACACCACCAGAGAATCGCTTCCCTATCCAGACATATGTAATGGAATACAATCCTGTATTGGTTCGTGAAGCAATTGAAAGAGAAATGTCCCGTGGTGGTCAAGTATTTTTCTTATACAATCGAGTGGAAAGTATTGATAAAATGGCTCGAGATCTCGGAATGTTAGTACCAGAAGCACGGGTTGCGATTGCTCATGGACAAATGAATGAATCAGAGCTTGAGAATGTCATGTTCGGCTTCTTAGAAGGAGAATTTGATGTTCTGGTAAGTACTACCATTATTGAAACGGGTGTAGATATTCCCAATGTGAATACGTTGATCGTCTATGATGCGGACCGGATGGGTTTAAGTCAACTCTATCAGTTAAGAGGTAGGGTTGGACGTTCAAACCGTGTTGCTTACGCATACTTTACCTATAAAAAAGACAAGGTTTTAACAGAGGTTGCCGAGAAACGACTACAAGCAATTAAAGAATTCACGGAATTAGGATCAGGCTTTAAAATTGCTATGCGTGATTTATCCATCCGTGGAGCTGGTAATCTTCTTGGGGCACAACAACATGGTTTCATTGATTCAGTTGGATTTGATATGTATAACCAAATGCTAAGTGATGCTATTGAAGCTCGTAAGCTTGGTAAAGATATTAAGGATGTTAAACCATTTGATCCAGAGCTAAACTTATCAATGGATGCGTATATACCGGACACTTATATTGAGGATGAAAGACAGAAAATCGATATGTATAAGCAGTTCCAAACATTTTCATCTAAGCAGGATATCCATGACTTGCAAGATGAATTATTGGATCGATTTGGGGATTTCCCTACAGAGGTAGAGAATCTTTTCATTGTTTCTGAACTCAGATGGTTAGCAAAAAAAGAAAAGATTGAATCCATAGTAGAAAAAAATTACAAGATTGAAATGCTTGTTTCAGTAGATAGGAGCCAGATGATTGATGGATCCAAAATATTTGAATTAGCAAATCAGTATGGTAGAGAAGTTATGTTAGGAACAGAGGGAAGTAAACTAAAGGTAATATATCGATATTCAAAAGATACGAAAATAAACCGATATGATACGATAAAAGACTTTGTAGGAAAAATGGATACGATTAACCGATAAAAGCGGGGATAGATTAACAAAAATACCACTCCTCCCTGCCGTATACACGGGATTAACTTTTAAAAATATCTTTTTAGATGTAGGTTCATACAAATAATAAAAAACTAGTTATTATATCGGGAATTTCCATGAAGAACAGAAAATGGTATTTCATGTATAGTTCTTCCAAGTTGATTCATACTACTAAAACACAACAGCAGTTTTAAAAAATACAAAAGAAACGCTAAAGGTTGTGTAAGTACTTAGGGCGTAGGCTGTTAGTTAAACACCTAACCAAACAATCACCATTGTAACTTAATAGGCTTAGCTTCGAATCTTTGGCACCAAAAATCATCATAAGAAAGCGAGGCTTCACTTGAATGAAGGCAACAGGAATTGTACGACGGATTGATGATTTAGGTAGAGTAGTCATCCCGAAAGAAATTAGAAGAACATTACGAATACGTGAAGGAGATCCGCTTGAAATATTCATTGATCGTGAGGGTGAGGTAATTCTTAAGAAATACTCACCAATCAATGAATTAGGAAATTTTGCAACGGAGTACGCACAGGCACTGTTTGATTCTCTCCATCATCCAGTATTAATTTGTGATCGTGATGAAATTATCGCAGTAGCTGGGGAATCCAAAAAAGATTATTTAAATAAAAACATTGGTTCAAAAATTGAAAAAGCAATTGAAGCAAGACTGCAAACATTGGAAACAGAAGGTAGCTCGCTAGAATTATTAGCAGGAAAAGAAGAGAAAGTAAACTCTTATTGTATAAGTACTATCATTGCAAATGGTGACCCGATTGGTTGTGTTGTGATGTATTCAAGAGAAGGCGATAATAAGTTAGGTGAAGTAGAACAAAAGTCTTTGGAAACAGCAGCAAGCTTTTTAGCAAAACAAATGGAATAGAGGTTTAAAAGAGTAAAAATTAGTTATTCAAAAACTAATTTTTACTCTTTTTTTAGCCAAATAAAAGATTGACTTTTCTGGTATTGCATCTAACTAATAGTAGATAGAAACTGTGCGGTAACTAATAGTGTTTGATTGTGCATTAAAATGATGTATAGCAGGGTTCTATTCGTCATTTCACCTAAGTATCTGCATCAAAATGATGTATAGCGGCGTTCTATTCGTCATTTCACTCCAGTATCTGCACCAAAATGATGTATAGCAGGGTTCTATTCATCATTTCACCCCAGTATCTACATCAAAATGATGTATAGCGGGGTTCTATTCGTCATTTTGCTCCAGTATCTGCATCAAAATGATGTATAGCAGGGTTCTATTCATCATTTCACCTAAGTATCTGCATCAAATTGATGTATAGCGGGGTTCTATTCGCCATTTCACTTAAGTATCTACTTCAAAATGATGTATAGCTCGGTAATTTCTTAAGTTACCGCGCAGTTTATACAAATACGGAAACAGTCTTTAAATAGTAGGGCGAATAGAGCAAAAGTAAAGATGCGCGCCACTCACGGACTAGCTAGACATCCATATGGTATAATGGAGTGGAAATTTAAACAGTGGGAAAGCCCTAAGAGGACGTTACATATGGAATCTAATAAATTTGTTAAGGGTGCTTTAATTTTAACGTTAGCTGGATTAATCAGTAAGGTTTTAAGTGCTGGATATCGAATTCCCTTACAAAACCTTACTGGTGATTTTGGCTTCTATATTTATCAGCAAGTATACCCCATTCTTGGAATAACGCTAGTCCTTGCCCTGTACGGGTTTCCAACAGCAATATCCAAGTTAACAGCAGAAAAAAAGGACATTTCTATTACATATTTTATCTTGCCTATTTTAACCATTCTATTCGGGATTTGCGGTACTTTGGCATTGCTTCTTTTTATTAATGCTGAATCTATCGCCATTTTCGTTGGAGACGTGAGGTTGACTTCAGCCTATAAATTAGCAAGTATAGTATTGTTAGTTATTCCTTTCTCTGCTTTACTGCGCGGTGTATTTCAAGGAAAAGGGGAAATGAAGCCAACAGCCTATTCACAAATTGGCGAACAATTTTTTAGGGTTATGATTATTATTGTGATGGCGGTATGTGTGGCGAAATACGGAATAGATATTTATCAAATAGGTAATATTGCTGGGATTGCCTCTATTATTGGTGTAATTGCAGCAATTATTATACTGATTATTTTCTTTTTGAACTTTAAACCAACCACAACTTTGAGCCAACCAATCCCTTGGAAATATTATGGGAAAACAATCATGGTATTTGGATTAATTGCGTCATTGAATCATATGATCTTGTTGATTATTCAATTTGCTGATTCATTTACTATTGTACCTAAGTTAGTAGAATATGGTTTATCAAATCAAGCGGCAATGGAAGTAAAGGGTGTCTTTGACAGGGGGCAGCCACTAATACAGATAGGGGCTGTTCTTGGATCATCCTTTGGACTTGCCTTAATACCTAGTATGGCAAAGGACGCTTTAGCAAGACAACGACAACATATTGATAGTTCGTTAAAAATAAGTTTTTATTTAGCGTGGGGTGCCACATTAGGATTAATATTACTATTTCCAGAAGCAAATCGGTTGTTGTATCAAGATAATCAAGGGGAACAAGCATTAAGCCTGTTGATGGTAGCCGTTGTATTAAGCTCCCTAATTATTACATCAAGTTCTATACTGCAAGGGTTAGGGCATGTCAAGTGGACAGCTCTATTCATTTTGGTAGCCTTTTTACTTAAATGGTTATTAAATTGGCTATTAATTCCACGTGTTGGTATAGCAGGTGGCTCAATCGGAACTGTATTTAGTTTATTATTTTTAACCTTTGCCACATTACTAAAATTAAAAATGTCCTTGCGAAGTAAAAAGCTAGTGCATATTAACTGGAAGGCATTTATCCTTTCTAATATTGGAATGATTGCATTTATATTTTGTATAAAAATGATGCTACCAACGGATGTATTTTCTAGGATAGAGTTATTATTCTTCGTTCTTATAGTTTCAGTAATCGGAGCATTAATCTATCTATTAATTCTCATACGCTATCAAGCTTTTTCAGAACAGGAATTAAATCTTTTACCTTTTGTTTCAAGGTTTTTAAATAGCAGCAATAGGAGGAAATAAAATGAAGCATCGTATAGAAGTCATTGGATTAGGAGCAGGTGAAATAGAACAATTACCACTTGGTATTTACCGTAAGTTAACGAATATGAATCATGTTCTGTTTACTCGCACATTAGACCACCCAGTAATTCAGTCATTAAGTGAAGAGGGTGTGACTTTTTCTTCGTTTGATTATTTATATGAACGGGAAAAGGAGTTTGAATCAGTATATCAAGAAATTGTGAAAGTTCTCTTAGAAACAGCACAGGATAAAGATGTGTATTATTCCGTCCCAGGTCATCCTATGCTCGCGGAGAGAACGGTTCAGCTTCTACTCGAACAAAAGGAAGTAGAAGTGGCAATAATAGGGGGACAAAGTTATCTAGATGCCTTATTCACATCCTTGAAAGTTGACCCAATTGAAGGCTTTCAGTTTGTCGATGGTACAAGTTTTACTAGGGAACAGCTTGACTATCAACATCATATTGTTTTTTGCCAAGTATATGACCGGTTTATAGCATCTGAAGTAAAACTAGCGTTATTAGAGGATTTACCAGCTGATTATCAAGTAACCATTATAGATGCAGCTGGAAGTGAAAAGGAGAAAATGATAACAATACCATTAGAAGAATTAGACCATAGATTAGAGATAAGTAATTTAACTAGCGTTTATATTCCTCCTGCGCCAAAGCAATTACTAAATCATACATTTAATCGACTTAGGGAAGTAATTGCTATTTTAAGGGGTCCAAATGGCTGCCCTTGGGATAAGGAGCAAACACATGAGTCATTGAGAGAATATGCCATTGAGGAAGTTTATGAACTGATTGAAGCTATAGATGAGCAGGATGATAACGGTATGATTGAAGAACTTGGCGATGTTCTTCTGCAAATAATGCTACATAGTCAAATTGGTGAGGACGATGGGTATTTTTCTATTAATGATGTAATTCAATCTATTACAGACAAAATGATTTATAGACATCCTCATGTGTTTTCTGATGTATCTGTCCAGTCCGTTGATGATGTGATGACAAATTGGGAAGGACTTAAGCGTAAGGAAAAAGGTGATGTCAGGAAGTCAGTCTTGGATGGAATACCAAAAGGCTTACCATCGCTTCTAAAGGCTTATAAATTACAAAAGAAAGCAGCTAAAGTCGGTTTTGATTGGGATCGAGTAGTAGATATTTGGAATAAGCTTGATGAAGAAATAAAAGAAGTAAAGGTAGCCATTGATTCGGGTAATGAAGAGGAAGTAGAAAAGGAATTCGGTGATGTATTATTTGTCCTTGCCAATTTAACAAGATATTATAAAGTAAATCCAGAGAATGCTTTAAGCCTAACTAATAAGAAGTTCTTTCAGAGGTTCTCATATATTGAGGAGAAATTGCATGAAAAAGGGAAGGATATTAGGCAATCTACACTAGAAGAAATGGATTATTATTGGGATCAAGCGAAGGGGAGAGAGTAAACTCATGCGTTTAGATAAATTTTTAAAAGTATCTCGATTAATTAAGAGACGTACTCTAGCAAAAGAAGTCGCAGATCAAGGCCGGATTTCCATAAATGGAAAAGAGGCAAAGGCGTCTTCGATGGTATCTGTAGGGGATATGATGCAAATTAAATTCGGTCAGAAGCTTGTAACAGTTGAGGTTACGGCTCTAAAAGAAACGGTTCGAAAAGAAGAAGCTGACATGTTATATAAAATTATTAAAGAAGAAAAAATAGATAGAGAATAGTTCTAGACTTGTCCCTCCTTTCATAAAATATTACTGATAAGGAGGAAGCGGATATGAACTATTATGAAAAAGAAAATAGTACAAGAGTGACTCAACAGGAACATCAGTTAAAACTAAATAATCGTAGGTTGTTAGAAATTACAGGCGTGAAAGAAGTAGATAGTTTTGACAATGAGGAGTTTCTATTAGAAACAGTTATGGGATACCTAATCATTCGTGGGCAAAACCTTCAGCTGAAGAATTTAGATGTTTCGGAGGGAATTGTTGCTATTAAGGGTAAGGTGTACGAAGTTTCCTATGTAGATGAACATTCTCAGGAGAAGGCTAAAGGATTCTTTAGCAAGCTATTCAAATGACACTAAGTATCCAGTTTTTAACCATGGTTTCCATGATTGCTGGAGGCTTTTACCTTGGTGTTGCATTAGATACTTTTCGCAGATTCCATAGACACTGGAAAAGAAATGTGTTTTTAGTTTATTTTATGGAAGTTAGCTTTTGGCTCACCCAAGTATTCATATTATATTTTATATTATTTCAAGTGAATTTAGGTGAGCTAAGGGTTTATGTATTTGTTGCATGTTTATTAGGGTTTGCAGCTTATCAAGCATTGGCTGCAACCCTATATAAACGATTATTAGAACGAATAATTATTATAGCTTCAAGAATCTATCGAATAATTTTTAATCTAGTAAAGAACGTAATTATTGCGCCGATAAGATACTTAATTAAGTTTCTAATAGCAAGTGTAATCTTCCTCTTTAATATGATTATGGTAGTTTTGGGTTTCTTTTTGAAGTGTATTTACCTCCCGTTGAAATGGCTCTTAAAACAGGTTTATCGTTTACTTCCAAAAAAGTTCAAATTAATTTTACACAAATTAGCAGGATTTTATAGTAAAATACAGAATATATGTAGAAAGTATTGGAAGCTCATTTCATCAAAGAGGAGGTGACGCTATGCAAAAGAAGAAGACAATTACAAAACTAAACTCAAACTATATGGAACAATATGATGCTTACATAGAAAGACAGAAGCGGAAGAAAAAGCGCCTTTATCGGAGGTTAGCTCTTTTTCTCATTTTAGTTGCCATTGCAGTTGGTAGCATGGCGGTATACCACTTCCAACAACGAGCATTACATATAGAAAAAGCGGAAGAGTATAAGCTACTTAAAGAAGAAATAGCTAACTTGAAAAAAGCAGAAGATAAGTATAAAGAGGAAATAGAATTACTAAATGATGAAGAGTACATTTTAGAAATTGCTCGCACCAAATATTTCCTATCTAAAGAAGGCGAATTAATTTTTAAAACGCCAGATGATGATACGTCATATTGACACACTTTTGAGTTACTAGCTATAATATATAAGTAAGGTATTTAAAAATCTTAAGGAGGAGCATTTTTTTTATGTCAATTGAAGTAGGCAGCAAGCTGCAAGGTAAGGTAACCGGTATCACAAATTTTGGTGCTTTTGTTGAGCTCGGCCAAGGCACAACAGGATTAGTTCATATTAGTGAGGTTGCCGATAATTATGTTAAAGACATTAATGAACATTTAACAGTAGGTGACCAAGTAGAGGTTAAAGTAATTAATGTCGAAAAGGATGGCAAAATTGGTTTATCAATTAAAAAGGCAAAAGAAAAAAAGCCAGTCCGTCATAATCCAAGAGAACGCACGGAAACATTTGATCAAAAAATGAACCGATTTCTTAAGGATTCTGAAGATCGATTAGCCTCTTTGAAGAAGCACACAGAATCTAGGCGCGGAGGTAGAGGTGCTAGAAGAGGATAGTAGATGCTGTCTACCGGATAATGCTCTATTTATTTAATATATGTCAATCAAACAGCTACGTTTCATGTAAACGTAGCTGTTTTTTTGTTGGGTATCTACGGACATTGAACATAATGAGTTGATGGAAACTGCGCGGTAACTTCACTTAGGATTTTAAGTTGAGCTTCTAACTCCGCTCCGGAAATACACTCCGCTTTCCGCGGGCGGCTGGTGAGCCTCCTCACTCCTTCGTCGTTGCGGGGTCTCACCTATGCCTATCCTCCCGGAGCGGGGGATAGCAGTTCACCAACTCCAGCTATCCATAAAGGTTACCGCACAGTCTATACAAATAGCAACAAACTGTACAAAAAGATACTAAACAAAAAAAGCCTGTTATCCAAAACAGATAACAAGCTTTTTATTTGATAGCGGCGGAGGGGATCGAACCCACGACCTCACGGGTATGAACCGTACGCTCTCGCCAGCTGAGCTACGCCGCCATAATATAATTTGACTTTTTTTCTTTAAGCCAACAAAAATCATCATACAATATGAAACAAATTGTGTCAATATCTTTTACTAAAAAGGGTATTTTCAGATAAAATTGAATTTATAAAAACACAATGGAAAGATGGTGATAAATAGTGGAGAGGCGCTATAAAGTATTATTTAAACAACTATCTACTTATCGTGAAGAAACCTTAAGTCTAATTAAGGATATTACGGATGAAGAAGCGGAAAGAATACCAACTGGATTCAGTAATAATATAAGGTGGAATCTAGGACATATCTATCTCGACCAATATTTGTGGATTGAATCTGTGACCAAGGAAAAGTCTTTTCAAACTAAAGTGTTTAATACGTGGTTTGGCTTTGGGACAGGCCCGGAGAATTTTACAGATAGTACACCTAACTTTTTTGAATTAAAAGAGTTACTTCACCGTCAACCGATACAAATAAAAGAAAAATACATGGACCGTTTAGAAGAAGAATTCGAACCTACCGAAATGGGTATGTATACGATAGAACAAGTACTAATCCGCACCATATATCATGAAGGTCTACACGCAGGGGCAATTCAATATTTAAAAAGATTTTTATAGTCACCTACCATAGGGTGGCTTTTTTGCTGTCTTCCAAAAATATAGTGATTTGGAAGGAAGAGAAAAGTAAGTTTACATTAACTGTATCCTATTACAATGACGTTCTCTGACAAAAAGAATACACAAAAATACAGATTATGTAGAAATGCCCACCACCTACTAGATTTCAGTCGAACGATTTATGGATTCTATCTTCTTGTTTTGACAAAAAAAAATAACGATATGTGGTTTACTGTTATGAAAGAGTCATGTCCATAAGAATAATATATGCCAACAATCCGTCCGTTAGAACTACATATACAAAGTGAATTTAATAATAACTGTCAAAGAGGAGTGGTTGAATGGAATCAGTTACTAGGGCTCATACAAAAGCAATAGGTGTGGAAGGTACATTTCTTGAAAATATGCGAGTGAGAGTATACACAGGGGGTAAAAGGATTCTACTAGATCGCGGATGGCTTTATGTTTTTGTAGGTTTTTTATTGGGACGGGCTATTATCTTGTCAGTAGTTTCGCCATTTGCGGTCGCCTTTTTAGCAACATTGTGGTTTATGCATAAAGATAAGGCACCTAAAGTGCTGCTTGCTACGATATTAGGTGCATTTACTATTTCACTATCACATGGTTTATTTGTCGGTATTGCAATGTTTTTCTTTATTATTATCAGTGCCATATTCAAGAACATAAAAGGTCAGCAAACTAAAATTCCAATCTTTGTGTTTCTTGCAACGGTAGGGCCAAGGATTTTTCTATACTCCATCTCTGGAGAGCTCACTTCCTATGAATGGATGCTTATTTTCGTAGAAGGTGTACTTGGTACAGTCTTAGTATTAATTTTCATGCAAAGTGTTCCATTATTATCACAAAGAAGATATCGTCCCACATTAAAAAATGAAGAAATCGTTTGCATGATTATTCTTATTGCCTCTATCCTGACTGGAACAGTAGGTTGGGAAGTTTACGGGGCTTCATTGGAACAAGTCTTATCCAGATACTTTGTTTTAATATTTGCTTTCGTTGGCGGAGCAGCAATTGGCTCAACAGTCGGGGTTGTCGTTGGTTTAATTTTATCATTAGCAAATGTGGCCAATCTGTACCAAATGAGTCTACTAGCATTTTCTGGTTTGCTCGGAGGATTACTAAAGGAAGGTAAAAAGATTGGTGTTGGTGTAGGGCTATTGGTTGGAACATTTTTAGTAGGGATTTATGGAGACTCTAGTGCACTCCTACCATCCTTAGTCGAATCTTCCATGGCAATTCTACTATTCCTTATTACACCAGCTAGTTGGTTTACACAATTATCACGTTATATCCCAGGAACGGAGGAGCATGCTAATGAACAGCAACAATATCTACAGAAAATCCGGAACGTAACGGCTAAAAGAGTGGAACAATTTTCGGAGGTCTTTGAGGCTTTGTCTAAAAGCTTTAGTTCTGCAGAAAACTATTCTTTGGAAGAAGCTGAAGCTGAGCGGGAGACGGATTATTTTCTAAGTAATGTTACTGAAAAAACATGTCAATCCTGCTTTATGAAAGAACGGTGTTGGCAACAACAATTTGATACAACCTATGCCTTAATGGGGGAGTTAAAGAAAGATATAGAAACAGGAAATGACCCAGGAAGAAAACTTGTGAAGGAATTTGAAAACCATTGTATTAAATCTCGTAAAGTAATTGATACGATGAAAGAGGAAATGTCCTATTTTGAAGCAAATCGTAAACTTAGGCGACAAGTATTTGAAAGTAAGAAATTAGTTGCGGAACAACTGCAAGGTGTTTCCGATGTAATGGAGGATTTTGCTAAAGAAATTTTAAAGGAAAGAGAACAACATGAAAATCAAGAGATGCAAATTAGTCATGCATTAAAGTCAATTGGTATTGAACTAGAGAAATTAGATGTTTACCGGTTGGATAAAGGGAGTGTAGATATTGAGATGACCGCATCTTTTTATGATTACCATGGTGAAGGGGATAAGCTCATTGCACCCGTTATTTCCGATATATTAAATGAAACCATTATTGTTAAACAAGAGGACATATCACCTTTTCCAAATGGCTATTCCTATTTGGCGTTTGGGTCGGCAAAGGAATTTACTGTTGAAACCGGTGTTGCTAATGCTGCAAAGGGTGGAGGGGTAGTTTCTGGAGATAGTTATACCATGATTGAGCTCGGTGAAGGGAAATATGCCATGGCCATTAGTGATGGAATGGGTAATGGAGTGCGTGCTAATGAGGAAAGTAAGGAAACATTAAGGTTACTTCAACAAATTTTACAGACAGGTATACCGGAGAAAGTGGCAATCAAATCTATTAATTCTATTCTAGCTCTTAGAACAACTGATGAGATGTTTGCAACACTTGATTTAGCAGTTATCAATTTGCATAATGCATTTGTTAGGTTTTTAAAGATAGGATCAACTCCTAGTTTTGTAAAGCGAGGAGAGCAATTATTAAAGATTGAAGCAAGTAATTTGCCAATGGGGATAATACGTGAATTTGAGGTTGATATAGTTAACGAACAATTACAGTCTGAGGACCTTCTAATTATGATGAGTGACGGTATTTTTGATGGGCCAAAACATGTGGAAAATACGGATCTCTGGTTAAAACGAAAGATTCGTGAGATGGAAACAGACAATCCACAAGAAATAGCGGATCTATTATTAGAAGAAGTCATTCGAACGAGATCAGGAGAAATAGAAGATGATATGACGGTATTGGTTGCTAAAGTAAAAAAGAATATTCCAGAGTGGGCGACCTTTCCAATCTATCAAACAAAAGCATCCGTCTAATTAATGCTAGATTATTTCTATACTTATGGCTAGTCTCCGGCGGATTATACCCATCTTTATGTATATTTCCATGATTATTTGTCGAGGATGATAAGGATTAATCTGGAGGTGTTCGTATTGAAGAAGGGGACTTTAAAGCAAATTCTATTAATTACAGATGGGTGTTCTAATAAAGGTGAAGACCCAGCAGCAACTGCAGCTTTGGCGTATCAACAAGGAATAACGATAAATGTTATTGGTATTTTGGAAGATAATCAAACAGAGGATCCAGAGGGCTTACAAGAAGTAGAAGAAATCGCACTATCTGGTGGAGGTGTTAGCCAGTTAGTTTATAAACAAGCATTGTCACAAACCGTACAAATGGTAACAAAGCAGGGAATGACTCAGACCTTACAGGGCCTAGTTAATTTGGAACTAAAACAAATTCTTGGGCGCGATCAAACCATGGATGATTTGGACCCGGAAAAGCGTGGAGAAATCATGGAAGTGGTGGAGGATTTGGGTGAAACTAGTGATCTTGAGGTATTAGTTTTGATTGATACTAGTGCAAGTATGCATGATAAATTACCCACGGTTAAAGAAGCTTTAATTGATTTATCTATTAGTTTAAATTCAAGAGTGGGAAGAAATCGTTTTGCAATTTATAATTTCCCGGGAAAACGTAAGGATATTGATAAAGTACTAGACTGGTCTCCGAGACTGGATACATTTTCATCAGTATTTCCAAAGCTAACTAGTGGAGGGATTACGCCAACAGGCCCCGCTATTCGGGAGGCAATGTATCAATTTGGTAAAAAAAGCTTGCTAAGGAGCTTCAGAAATAACCATGAACAAGACATTGAAAACGCATGATTCTTTTCTAAGACCAGGGATGACATTAATTGGTAAGTGGCACCAAAAACGTTATGTAATCATCCGAAAGTTAGGAAATGGTGCAATAGGATCGGTTTATCTATGTGATGCAAATGGAAAAAAAGCTGCATTAAAGATAAGTGACATGAGTACATCTATTACAATGGAGGTAAACGTATTGAAGTCACTAGGGAAGGTCCAAGGAAAGAGTCTTGGACCTTCTTTGTTGGATGTTGATGATTGGGTCACTCCTCAAGGAAAGACGTTCTCATTTTATGTCATGGAATATATTCACGGTAGAACACTTCCAGAATTTATGAAACAAAATGGTAACGAATGGATAGGTGTCTTTATGTTGCAATTATTAGAGGATCTAAGTAACTTACACCAATCCGGTTGGGTCTTCGGCGATTTAAAGGTGGATAATCTACTGGTATCTGGTTCACCCACGCGTTTAAGATGGATTGATGTAGGGGGAACAACGCAAATAGGTAGGGCAATAAAAGAGTATACGGAATTCTATGACCGGGGATATTGGGGGCTGGGTACAAGAAAGGCGGAGCCGAGCTATGACTTATTTGCTTTAGTAATGGTATTCTTGACTGTTTTCTATCCTAACCATTTTCCTAAAGGGGCAAATACTGAAGTAACATTGTTTAAAAAGGTAAATGAAGTAAAGGCGCTTCATCCATATCAGGACTGTTTAAAAAAGGCGTTAACAGGGAAATACCAAACAAGTAATGAAATGAGACAAGAAGTTTCAACGGTTATATATGATTTACAGAAGACAGACACTACCCCAAAAAGAAAGCATGATCATCCTTCATTAGCATTAGAGTCGATCGGTTTTTTAATAATTGCACTTGGTTACTATTTATCCTCACTGTTAATTCCTTAATAGTAGCTATATTCTATGTTAAAATGAAGATATATCCCGTGATTAAGAGGGTGGATGTTTGGTGAAGGATATAGTAACGAGTTTTATTGAAAAGCATCAACTATTATTACCTAATACTACTGTAATGGTAGCAGTATCTGGTGGTCCAGATTCAATGGCCCTCCTCCATTTTTTCAAAACCATTCAAAAGGAATGGGGGTTGAAGGTGATTGCGCTCTCCGTTGATCATCAATTAAGAGGAGAACAAAGCAAAGACGACCTTGAATATGTAAAAAGTATGTGCCGAGAGTGGAATATAGAATTTATTGGGAAATCAATAGATGTAATAAGTTATAAGAAGAAAAAACATATAGGAACCCAAATTGCCTCAAGAGAACTACGATATCAATTTTTTGCAGAACAAATGAAGTATTTTCAAGCGGATTATTTAGCATTTGGTCATCATGGAGATGACCAAGTTGAGACCATGTTAATGAGAATGGTTCGTTCTGCAGATTCTAGTTTCCTTTCTGGTATACCTGTCAAAAGAGAATTCGCTGGTGGAAGTATTATTCGGCCATTATTATGTGTTACGAAGAAAGAACTTGAGAACTATTGTCAGGTTAACGGAATCAATCCAAGAATTGATCCATCCAATGCGAGTGATGACTATACACGTAATTTCTACCGGATAAACGTATTACCACTATTAAAAAGTAAAAATGGAAATTTGCATAAGACCATTCAACATTTGAGTGAATCGCTGGAAGCGGACGAGAACTTTTTACAAATTGAGGCGAATAGGGTGTTTGAGGAAGTTGTCCAATTAGAAGAAAATTTTAGAACAGCCACATTTAATATTAATGATTTTGTGTCGCGCGCATCTGCTTTACAAAGGCGTGTCTATCATCTAATATTAAAATATCTATATCATAATGATTTACCTAAAGATATAACATATGTCCACGAGGAACAATTACTATCGTTATTGGCTAAAGATAAAAGTAATGTACAAATTGACTTTCCCCGTCATTTAAAGGTGAAAAAGGCATATAATAAACTTATCTTTTATTTCCAAGAAGAAGAAAATAATTTCCCGAACTTCCACGAGGTTCTAAAAGTACCTGGTGAAGTATTATTACCAAATGGCAACAAAATGATAGCCACATATCAAGATGAAGTCAAGAGTATTAATGAGAATACATATATTTGTTTGGAAAGTGAAATTAAACTTCCATTACATATTCGAACGCGTCGTGACGGTGATCGAATGAGTTGGAAGGGACTAAATGGAAGTAAAAAGTTGAAAGATATTTTTATCGATGCAAAAATACCCTTACAAGATCGGAATAGTTGGCCAGTTGTAACGGATAATAATGGGGATATACTTTGGCTTGTCGGATTGAAAAAAAGAGATTCCATACCAGACCAAAAAAGTTCCTCATATATAAAGCTTTATTATGAAAAAGGTAATTTGTAGGAGGGTTTTATTTGCATAACGACATTAAAAAGATACTCATTACGGAAGAAGAAATTGCAGCAAAATGCAAAGAAATCGGGGCAAAGTTAACAGAGGAATATGAAGGACGTTTTCCATTAGCTATTGGTGTATTAAAAGGTGCATTACCATTTATGTCCGATGTATTAAGACAAGTAAATGCTCATTTGGAAATGGACTTTATGGACGTATCTAGTTATGGTGGCACCAATACTAAATCTTCAGGGGAAGTAAAGATACTAAAAGACCTTAATACGAAAGTAGAGGGCCGTGATCTGTTAATAATTGAAGATATTATTGATAGTGGTAATACATTACGATATTTAGTTGATTTATTTAAGTATCGTCAGGCGAATTCTATAAAGATTGTTACGTTACTTGATAAGCCATCTGGTCGTACAGCGGATATCAAAGCAGATTTAGTTGGATTTGATGTTCCAGATGAATTTGTTGTAGGATATGGTTTAGATTATGATGAGAAGTATCGAAACCTACCATATATTGGCGTGTTAAAGCCAGAGATTTATGGTGGAGAAGAATAATTAATGTAGCTTGAAGATATTGTTCCTAAACATAGGGAGCAATTAGTTGAAAAATTTAAATTTTATATGATACTATTGTTAATAGTTTTTCCCGTTTGGGAGGAGGTAGGCAATGAACCGAGTATTCAAGAGTGCGTTTTTTTACTTAATCATATTTTTGGTTATTATAGCCGTGATTAGCTTATTAAGTGGTCAGAATGAGCAAGCAGAAGAGATGAATGTTAACGAGTTTGTTCAATCACTTGATTCAGGCAACGTCAAAGAAATGACGATGCAGCCTGTAAATGGAATTATGCGTATAACAGGTAAATTGAAGGATGACAAACAATTTGTTGCTCAAGTTCCTGAAAATAATGATGTTATTGCTGATATTACTAATACAGCATTAGATCAAAGCGTTTTAAAGACGAAACCAATGGATACACCAAGTATCTGGGTTACACTACTTACAACAATGATTCCATTTCTAATCATTGGACTTTTATTCTTCTTCTTACTTAGTCAAGCACAAGGTGGCGGCGGCGGCCGTGTTATGAACTTTGGGAAAAGTAAGGCGAAAATGTATAGCGAAGAAAAGAAAAAAGTTCGCTTTACGGATGTAGCGGGTGCAGATGAAGAAAAACAGGAATTAGTGGAAGTTGTTGAGTTTCTAAAAGATCCACGTAAATTCTCTGCCATTGGAGCAAGAATTCCAAAGGGTGTTCTACTTGTTGGACCACCAGGTACTGGTAAAACACTACTTGCACGTGCAGTTGCGGGTGAAGCAGGGGTTCCATTCTTCTCCATCAGTGGTTCAGACTTTGTAGAGATGTTTGTTGGTGTTGGTGCTTCGCGTGTCCGTGATTTATTTGAAAATGCGAAGAAAAATGCACCTTGTATTATATTTATTGATGAAATTGATGCAGTAGGTCGTCAGCGTGGAGCTGGTCTTGGTGGAGGTCACGATGAACGTGAGCAAACATTAAACCAGTTACTAGTTGAAATGGATGGTTTTGGAGCGAATGAAGGTATCATCATTATCGCTGCAACTAACCGCCCAGATATTTTAGACCCAGCGCTATTACGTCCGGGCCGTTTTGACAGACAGATTACGGTTGATCGCCCTGATGTTAAAGGTCGTCAAGAAGTACTTAAAGTTCATGCAAGAAACAAACCATTAGGTGCGTCTGTTGACTTAAAAACAATTGCAATGCGCACACCTGGATTCTCAGGTGCTGACTTAGAAAACCTTCTAAATGAGGCGGCACTAGTTGCGGCTCGTCAAGATAAGAAGGAAATTGATATGAAAGATGTGGATGAAGCAATTGATAGAGTAATTGCTGGTCCTGCTAAAAAGAACCGAGTAATATCTGAAAAGGAACGAAATATTGTTGCTTATCATGAGAGTGGACATACAATTATTGGAATGGTGCTTGATGATGCCGATATCGTTCACAAAGTAACCATTGTCCCTCGTGGGCAAGCTGGTGGTTATGCGGTAATGCTTCCGAAAGAAGATCGTTACTTCATGACGAAGCCGGAGCTATTTGATAAAATTACAGGACTTTTAGGTGGACGTGTAGCTGAAGAAATTGTCTTTGGTGAAGTAAGTACGGGTGCATCCAATGACTTCCAACGTGCAACAGGTATTGCTCGTAGGATGGTTACAGAATTTGGAATGAGTGATAAGTTGGGACCATTACAATACAGTAGTGGCGGTGGAGAAGTATTCTTAGGTAGAGATATTGGTAATGAGCAAAACTATAGTGATGCTATTGCACACGATATCGACCAAGAAATGCAAAACTTCGTTAACTACTGTTACGACCGTGCGAAGACTATTCTTACCGAAAACCGTGATAAGTTAGAGCTAATTGCACAAACACTTCTAGAGATTGAGACATTAGATGCAAGACAAATTAAGTCTCTATTTGATAATGGAGTACTTCCTGAACCTGAGGAGTTTGAAGAAGAAACTACAGATCAGGAAGTTAAAGTAAATATTAACTCTAAGAAGGAAGACGAATCTGTAGACTCTTATGATGAAGCAAAAGAGAAAGCAGAAGATAAGCTTCGCAAAGAAATAGAGGAAGATAAAGAAGAAAAGAACGACTAATTAAAAGTAAATGTAGGCAGCCTTAACCTAAGGCTGCCTTTTCTATTCTATTTCAGATTTGTAATTTCACTTACGAATTTGATTTTGGTATATTATTAAAGACCCTAGAAATTTTTAGGTATATAAGTGTGGAGTAGTACGAAAATTAAACTGAATTTATATAGCAATAAATAGACCATGCAGGAAGGACCTAACATCATGCTATTTGTACTAGACGTAGGAAACACGAATACAGTACTCGGGGTATTTGTTGAAGAAGAATTAAAATACCACTGGAGAATAAAAACCGATCGCTATAAAACGGAAGACGAATTCGGAATGTTAATCAAATCCCTATTTGATTTTAGTGGTATAAAGTTTCAAGATATAAATGGAGTTATTATATCATCTGTTGTGCCTCCTATCATGTTCTCCTTAGATAGAATGTGTAAACTCTATTTCGGAATTGATCCAATAATAGTTGGAAAAGACACTGTAAAAACGAATTTAGAAATGTGTTATCCCAATCCAAAAGAGATTGGTGCTGACCGCATTGTTAATGCAGTCGGAGCTTTAAAGGAACATAAAGCCCCGCTAATAATAATTGACTTTGGCACAGCGACAACTTATTGTTACATAAATGAATCCGAGGAATATTGTGGTGGTATTATCTCGCCAGGAATAAATATTTCCATGGAAGCATTATATCAACGAGCATCTAAACTTCCTAAGATAGAAATTGAGGCTCCAGAGAGTGTGGTTGGGAAATCAACTGTCGAGGGAATGAAATCCGGCGTTTATTATGGATACATCGGTCAAGTAGATGGAATTGTAAATCGTATAAAGCAGGACGTAGGTAAAGATGCTAAAGTTATCGCTACGGGTGGACTTGCCCAATTAATAGGAGATTCGACTGAATCCATTGATTATGTCGACCCATTTTTAACCTTAAAAGGATTAAATGAAATATATAAAATGAATCAATAAATTATAGTTATAAAGGAGACTTTTTCATGTCAGATTACTTAATAAAAGCTACTGCCTTCCATGGGATGGTCCGAGCATATGCTATTCGCTCAACAAATATGGTTGAGGAAGCAAGAAGACGTCAGGATACATGGTCGACTGCTTCAGCTGCAATGGGTCGTACAATGACTATTTCAGCTATGATGGGAGCTATGTTAAAAGGGAATGACTCGATTACTGTTAAAGTTGAAGGAGGAGGTCCAATCGGTGTCATTGTTGCCGATGCGAATGCAAAAGGCGAAGTTAGATCGTATGTGACAAATCCTCATGTTGATTTTGATTTAAATGAAAAAGGAAAGCTTGATGTTGCGAGAGCAGTTGGTACTACTGGAAGTTTAAGTATTGTTAAAGATCTAGGGTTACGTGATTATTTTACCGGGCAAGTACCAATCGTTTCTGGAGAAATAAGTGAAGACTTTACGTACTATTTTGCCACATCTGAGCAAGTTCCATCTGCCGTAGGAGCTGGTGTTTTGGTCAATCCAGACTATACCATTCTTGCTAGTGGTGGATTTATTGTTCAAGTAATGCCAGGTGCAGATGAAGGGGTAGTGGAAAAGCTAGAAGAGAAGATTAATTCTTTCCCACCTATTTCGTCACTTGTACAACAAGGTAGAACCCCGGAACAGATAGTAGAATTATTATTTGAAGGGGAAGAATTAAAGATTCATGAAAAGATGCCAGTACAATTTAAATGCAAATGTTCTAAAGAAAGATTGACGAACGCGATTATTGGATTAGGTAATGATGAAATTAGACAAATGATTAATGAAGATCATGGTGCAGAAGCTACTTGTCATTTCTGTAATGAAACATATTATTTTTCAGAAGAGGAACTTGAAGAGTTAATTCAAGCTTAGTATGGGTAATGGAAGGAGTAAATCATGTCGAAAAAATTACTATTTAGCATCATTGTCGTACTCCTTATTACAAATGTTGCAACGATGCTATTTTGGAAAAGTGATCAGTCCGAATCTCCAGTCGTTGAAGATGAAAAAATTGATACAAAGAAACCAGTTGCGACAATCGATGGGGATAAAGTTTCCTATGGAGATTGGATGAAGTCTCTACAAGATAATTATGGAAAAAAAGAATTGAAGAATATTATAGACCGCCAAATCGTGGAGAAGTTAGCAAATGAAGAAAATATTACGATAAGTGACAAAGTGTTAGAAAGAGACATAGCACTTTTAACTACAATGCAGGGACCGACTTCAAAAGAGAACTTGGAGAAATTAGAACAAAAGTGGCGTAGTGATATTTTGTATCGATATCAACTAGAAGCGCTCCTTGCGAAAGGTATCGATATTCCGGAAGAGGAAGTACAGACTTATTACACAAAGTATAACAAACAATACCATTTTGATGAATCAGTACAGTTCTCCCATATATTAGTATCTACAATGGATACTGCCGAAAAGGTATATTCGGAATTGGAGAATGGGGCATCTTTCTCGCTATTAGCAAAAGAATACTCCATTGATGAAGATACAAGAGATAGTGGTGGTTACCTAGGATTTAATTCTGTAAATACGGAGTTTTTACCATCTAATTACTTTGATATTGCACAGGAGCTTGAAGAATATTCATATAGTGAGCCTTTTGTGACGAGTAATGGAGTTGCAATTCTATACTTACATAAAAGCTTACCTGAAATAGCATTCAGTTATGAAGAATTAAAACCATTTATTAGTAATGAACTTGCACTAAAATCATCTAATCAAAAATTAGTGGCGGATCCATTATGGGAGAAATTAGATATAAATTGGGTGTATGGGGAATAGTATATATAAGGAGAAAAGCATTTTCGTGAGTAGAGCGAATTTGCTTTTTTCATATCAGTTGAATCTTTTGCCCATAAAAGTAAGTAAAACTAACCATTCATTAAATGGAGACCAATTATGTATTTCCCTAACATTTCTGTTGACAGATTAAGGGACTTGGGAGTACATTATATATAAATCCTATCAGTTTAGTAGGAATTATGAGGAGGTAATTTCATGAGAATCGCAGATAATATTACCGGCTTAATCGGAGAAACACCAATTGTAAAATTAAATGGACTTACGGATGAAAACAGTGCAGATATTTATGTGAAATTAGAGTACTTTAATCCAGGTAGTTCTGTTAAGGACCGTATTGCGCTTGCAATGATTGAAGCGGCAGAAGAAGATGGTAAGCTAAAAGAGGGTGGTACAATCGTAGAACCAACAAGTGGAAATACAGGCATTGGTTTAGCGATGGTTGCTGCTGCAAAAGGATATAGAACAGTCATTGTTATGCCTGATACGATGAGTAAAGAGAGACGTAACATTTTGCGTGCATATGGTGCAGAGTTAATTTTGACACCTGGTGCAGATGGTATGAAAGGTGCAATTAAAAAAGCCGGAGAATTAGTTGAAGAGAAGGGCTACTTCATGCCACAGCAATTCATGAACAAGGCAAATCCAGAAGTACATGCACGTACAACAGGTAAAGAAATTGTGGAACAAATGAAAGACGGTTTAGATGCATTTGTTTCTGGGGTTGGAACTGGTGGAACGGTTACTGGTGCAGGAAAAGTACTTAAAGAAAACTTTAAGGATATTAAAATCTATGCTGTAGAACCAACAGACTCAGCTGTATTATCTGGTGGTAATCCAGGCCCACATAAAATTCAAGGACTAGGAGCTGGATTTGTTCCTGATGTACTTGATACAGATTCTTATGATGAAGTTGTCCAGGTTGCCAATGAAGAGGCATTTGAAACTTCACGTGAAGTAGCAAAAACAAATGGTATACTTGGTGGTATTTCATCTGGTGCAGCTATTGCAGCAGCAAAAAAAGTTGCAAAAAAATTAGGTAAAGGTAAAAAAGTTCTTGCGGTATTACCTGATAATGGAGAAAGATATCTTTCAACACCTCTATATCAATTTGATGAAGAATAAGAATATGGATAGAATTACAAAAAGCTAGTGTCAGATTTTGATACTAGCTTTTTTCTTGTTTTAAAAGAATTGGTATAGTAGCTATAAAATATCTTCTTTCACTGAAGGACGAGCGAATGCGAGTTTTTCTAAATTATGATACGATGTGACTAGATATTTAAGTTGAAGGGGCAGAGAAAGTCATGTTTTTAAAAACAAAGACGAAGACATATGATTTATCATCAAGAACTCATATCATGGGAATATTAAATGTTACCCCAGATTCCTTTTCAGATGGTGGTAATTACACAACGATAGGACGAGCGGTAGAGCAAGCAGTGAAGATGGAACAATTAGGTGCCGATATTATTGATATAGGTGGCGAGTCAACAAGGCCTGACCATGATCCAATATCGGTTGAAGAAGAGCTGGCTCGTGTAATACCTGTGATTAAAGCTATAAAAGAAGCGGTACATATACCGATTTCAATTGATACCTATAAAGCAGAGACAGCAAGACAGGCTATTGTTGCTGGTGCCGATATTATTAATGATGTATGGGGAGCAAAAAGAGAGCCTGAAATTGCTTCAGTAGCTGCAGAATACAATGTTCCTATTATTTTAATGCACAATAGAACCAATGAAAACTATACATCTATTATAGAAGATATGAAGTGGGATCTAGAAGAGAGTATTGATATTGCTACTAAAGCTGGAGTTCCGAGAGAGAATATTATTCTTGACCCCGGCATTGGGTTTGCTAAAAGCGCTAATGATAACCTTGTTGTAATGAATAATTTAGAAAAGCTAGTAGACATGGGATTTCCATTCTTACTCGCGACTTCCAGAAAACGATTCATAGGTAGTGTCTTGGATGTACCACCAGAAGAGCGAGACAATGGGACAGGTGCAACGACTTGTCTTGGAATTATAAAGGGAGCGCATATAGTACGTGTGCATAATGTTAAAGTGAATGTTGAATTAGCAAGAATGATGGATGCCATGTTACATGTGGAGGATAAATAATGGATAAGATTATACTAACGAATATGCAGTTTTATGGATTTCACGGACTTTTACCTGAAGAAAACAAATTAGGGCAGCGATTTAATGTTGATTTGGAACTATTATTTGACACATCAAAGGCCGGCATAAGTGACAAGATGTACGACTCAATTGACTATAGCCAAGCCTATCATCATGTAAAAAAGATAGTAGAAGGAGAAGCAAAAAATCTGATTGAGGCAGTTGCGGAATCGATTGCTACGGATTTGTTATCATCATTTGAATTGTTAAAGGCCTGTAGAGTTAAAGTAATTAAGCCGGATCCACCTATACCTGGACATTACCAATCAGTCGCAGTAGAAATTTATCGGGAGAAAGCGTATGAATAGAGCATTTATTGCATTAGGGACGAATATCGAGCCAAGAAAAGATTATTTAGATCAAGCTATTACGTTACTTAGTAAAGTAGATGATATCCAGGTTATAAAGAAGTCTTCTATTTACCAAACACCTCCAGTTGGTTATACCAATCAAGCAGATTTTTTAAATATGGTATTAGAAATTAACACATTGCTACCTTCAGATAACTTATTGGACATATGCCAAGAAATTGAGAATGAGTTAGGTAGGAAGCGGGTTATTCGCTTCGGTCCAAGAACAATTGACCTTGACATTTTAGTTTATAATGAAGAAAATATGAAAACGGAGCGATTAACTATTCCACACCCAAGAATGAGTGAAAGAGGATTTGTGTTAGTACCTTTAAATGAAATTGCCCCAAATTTACAAATACCAGGATTAGGACAAACTGTAGATGAGCTTTTAGTGGATCTTCCAGAACAAGAGAAGAAGGATATTACAAAATGGAAAATGGCCGAATCGGAAAAAGAATAAAGGCATTTCGTAAACTAAAAGGGTATACACAAGTGGAATTAGCAAAAAAACTTGGGATATCGTTAAATGTATTAGGAGCTGTAGAACGTGGTACGAAAAAAATCCCGGAAGAATTAATTAATCAAATTGCTGAAACGTTAAATATAGATAAGTTAGAGTTGTTAGGTAGTTAGAGTATTCCTTTCAACCAAACAATCTAGAAGAAACAATTAAATAGTGTGTTTTTTAGAACCAAGGAGGAGCAGTAATGTGGAAAATTGGGGACATCACCATTCCGAACCGTGTGACACTTGCGCCTATGGCAGGAGTTAGTAACTGGGCATTTAGGTTAACGGTAAAAGAGTTTGGCGCTGGTCTAATTACTGCCGAAATGGTTAGTGATAAAGGAATTTTAAATCGAAAACATTGGAAATGTTATATATAGATGAGCAAGAAATGCCAATGAGTTTACAGATATTTGGTGGTGATAAAGACTCCCTTGTCCAAGCGGCACAATATGTGGATCAAAATACTAATGCATCAATTATTGATATAAATATGGGGTGTCCAGCTCCAAAGATTACAAAGGTCGATGCTGGTTATCGTTGGTTGTTAGATCCAGACAAAATATATCAAATGGTTAAAGCGGTAGTAGAAAATACAGAAAAACCTGTTACTGTAAAAATGCGTACCGGATGGGATGAAGATCATATCTATGCTGTAGATAATGCAAAAGCCATTGAATCAGCTGGTGGAAGTGCAATTGGTCTACATGGTCGTACAAGAAAGCAAATGTATGAAGGCTATGCAAACCGGGATATCATTAAGCAAGTAAAGTCAGCAGTTAATATTCCAATAATCGGTAATGGAGATGTCGATAGTCCAGAGATGGCAAAGAAACGCTTAGAAGAAACAGGTGTTGATGCAATCATGATTGGTCGTGCGGCATAAGGAAACCCCATGGATTATCTATCAAATTGTTAAATACCTTGAAACGGGAGTATTAATTGATGATCCTTCACCGCAGGAAAAAATCGATGTATGTTACTTCACATGGATCGACTAATTAAATTATAAGGTGAAAAAGTAGCCATTCTCGAAATGCGTAAACATGCTGCGTGGTACCTAAAAGGAATAGAGGGTAATGGGAAAGCTAGAAAGCTTATTAATAGTGCAGAAACACGTGATGAACTAGTTAATATATTGTTTGAATTTGTAAGAGAAACTGAGGCGGCTATTATAGCTTCCTGAGTTAAATGTTTGTAGAATCTGCTGGTTCAGTCTAGCAGATTTTTCTTTAATTAACATGATTAGTTGAAGATAGAGCCTTTTGAGGTGTAAAATAAGTAAATGCCTGAGATAATGAATATATAAATCAGAACTAATATGATCAATGAATAATAGTATATTGGAGTGATAAGAATGTCAGAAGAATTAAATGAGCATATGCGTGTTAGACGAGAAAAACTAGATACATATCGCGAGAATGGCGTCGATCCATTTGGAGGTAAGTTTGAACGTACGAACATTGCAAAAGAACTTCACGAAAAATATGAACAATATTCTAAAGAGGATTTAGAAGAAACTGAATATCAAGTAACCATTGCAGGAAGAGTAATGACGAAGCGTGGGAAAGGTAAAGCAGGATTTGCACACATTCAAGATTTAAGTGGTCAAATTCAATTATATGTTCGTAAGGATGCTATAGGCGAAGAAGCTTACGACATCTTTAATACTATTGACCTGGGAGATATTGTTGGTGTAACAGGTGTTATGTTTAAAACAAATGTAGGGGAACTATCCGTCAAAGCGACAGAGTTCCAATTACTAACTAAATCATTACGTCCATTACCTGAAAAATATCATGGATTAAAAGATGTTGAGCAAAGATATCGCCAACGTTATCTGGATCTGATTACGAACATGGATAGTAGAGAAACATTTGTTACCCGTAGTAAAATCATTCGAGCTATGCGTAATTATTTAGACGGACAAGGTTTTCTAGAAGTAGAAACACCGATGATGCATAGCATTCCTGGTGGTGCTTCTGCAAGACCATTTATTACACACCATAACGCATTAGACATTCCATTATATATGCGCATTGCCATCGAGCTGCATTTAAAACGACTAATTGTTGGTGGTCTGGAAAAAGTATATGAAATCGGTAGGGTATTCCGTAATGAAGGAGTGTCTACAAGACATAACCCTGAATTTACCATGATTGAATTGTATGAAGCATATGCAGATTATCACGATATTATGGAGCTTACAGAAAACATGGTTGCCCATATCGCTGAAGAAGTGCTTGGTACAACAACGGTTTCTTACGGTGAATATGAAATTGATTTAAAACCTAAGTGGAAGAGACTCCATATGGTTGATGCTGTAAAGGAACATACAGGTGTTGACTTCTGGGAACATATGAGTGACGAAAAAGCTAGAGAACTTGCAAAAGAACACGGAGTAGAATTCAAGAATAATATGACATTCGGTCACATTGTTAATGAATTCTTTGAACAGAAAGTAGAAGAAAAACTAATTCAGCCAACTTTTGTATATGGACATCCAGTTGAAATTTCTCCACTTGCTAAGAAAAATGAAGAAGATGGACGTTTTACAGATCGATTTGAATTATTTATTGTAGCAAGAGAGCATGCAAATGCATTTAGTGAACTTAATGATCCAATTGATCAACGTGAGCGTTTCGAAGCGCAAGTTAAAGAAAGAGATGAAGGAAATGATGAAGCGCATCTAATGGACGAAGATTTCCTTGAAGCACTTGAATATGGTATGCCTCCTACTGGTGGATTAGGAATAGGTATCGATAGACTAGTTATGTTATTAACCAATTCACCATCTATTCGTGACGTACTATTATTCCCGCAAATGAGAAATAAATAGTTTGATAAAGGTTAATGAAAATATCCCTTTATAAAAATTACCGCATGAAATCCTTTAATCACAATGATTTCATGCGGTTTTGTTTATGGTGCCGATCATTTACACATTCTTATCTACTTACTCTCAATATGTATACAAAATTTATTTCATAAATAATCATGAATAAAAGCTTGATTAATGGTTAAAATCATGGTAAATTATATAACGTTGCTTGTTCATCTATTGCCAAGTAACAATTTAAAAAAAGATGTTGACATTGGTTTGTCAGCGTGGTATATTAATTAAGTCGCTGATTTAAGAGGCGAAAAAATGATAAAAAAACTTTTATAAAAAACTGTTGACAATGAATATTGAAAGTAGTATAATATAAGAGTTGACGCAAAAACAACATGAATTACTTTTTGCTCCTTGAAAACTGAACAAAACAACCAGTATGTAAGAAAAAACATACCCTGTTTTTTCTATTAAAGAAATTCTAAAAGCTAGCGTGCTTTTAGTAGCTAAGAACTTAATTGACTCGTTCAATTATGATAAACAAACTTTTTTGGAGAGTTTGATCTTGGCTCAGGACGAACGCTGGCGGCGTGCCTAATACATGCAAGTCGAGCGAGTGAAACTAACTGATCCCTTCGGGGTGACGTTAGTGGATCTAGCGGCGGACGGGTGAGTAACACGTGGGCAACCTACCTACAAGATCGGGATAACTCCGGGAAACCGGGGCTAATACCGGATGATATTCTTCTTCGCATGAAGAGG
>NZ_AXVK01000015.1 GCF_000482485.1 Paucisalibacillus globulus DSM 18846
TAGTTTTTCTTATGTCGGCGGAAAGTTTTTTATACTCCCTCTATATACTAACGTTTTCTCTTGTTTTCTTCGTTTTTCTTAGAATTTCATTTTAATTAAAAGAGATTATTAACTTTTTTATTTAAACTTACCAAAGAATATATAGCGATTATGCGAAAAAAGGTGTACGTAATAAGCCATTCTTTTCTTTTTCAAAAAAATGGAAATCTATTGTGTTATGATCGCACAATTAATCCCACAATACTCATAGCGACAAACCCTCCCACATCTCACTGCGTCAAATTGCGCATACATTCCTTCGTTCGGTCTATCCATGAAGTGGGGTCGGCAATGCTTTCCTCCAGGGTCATTGCCCGCTAGTATAAATATTTGCCGACTGCTCCGTGCTTCAGATGTTGTTATTTACCCTATATAAATTTAAATGAAATTTGAAAAACTTTTAAAATCAGGAGTAACGCGTTAATTTTTAGTTAAGCTGCATTCTGCAAGCTAAAATGCGGTATATCATTCATCATTTTTTCCGGACTAAATGCCACTTGCTTTTTTCCTACGGTAAACAAAATTCGAATCAACTTGCAACACAATGCAATTAATGATTGTTTCTTCTTCAAAGGATTTTCTTTTCTTGTTGTAAAATATTCATGTAATGCCTTAAATGCGGGGTTGTGATTCACTAATGGCAGAATGACCTTATACAACAGAGCACGTAGTTTTGGTCGCCCTCTTTTGGTGATTATCGTTCTGCCTTTCCATTTTCCAGAAGTGGCCAGCTTTAAATTCAATCCTGCTAATTTAACAATTTGTTCCGGATGACTATAGTTATTTAGATCGCCTACTTCTGCCAAAAATGCAGCGACTGTAATGTCCCCTACACCTTTTATGTCTACCATTTCCTTTACACCAGGAATCGTTCTAGTAAGTCCCTCAATCATTTCCCACATTTCACGAATCTTTTCATGAAGAAGGACATATTGAGCCATTAGGGTTTTGATTTTGAACCTTGCCATCGTTTTACCTTCTAGAATTCCGATAGAATGACGAGCTATTTCTTTTAATTGTCGTACCTTTTTCAATCCAACTCCTCTTTTAACCTCTTTACGGATTTCTTGAAGAATGGTTATTTCATCTGTTTCTACTATTTCATCAGGAAACAAACCCATCTTTAAAACTTGCAAGGATGATTGGCCTTCCCAGTTCGCAAAGACAGTTGTATATTCTGGAAAATACCTGTCTATCCATTGGTGGACGCGTCCTTGTACTGCTTGAAGATCTTTCATTAATTGATCATACATATTCATGCCTTCTCGAAGTTCTGCGTAAATTCCTTCTGGTAAATTCGGTTCAGAATAACGGCCATCTTGGACTAAACGTGAAATAACCCTGGCATCTTTTACGTCATTTTTGGTAGGAGAATTATCATCCAGCTCTTTTGATTTTTTCACATGAGCTGGATTTACGACAACAACCCTTTGGTGTTTCTCTTTTAACCAGTAAGCAAGTGGTAACCAATAATGGCCAGTAGGCTCCATACCAATAGTTCTATTACTCTTATAGTGTTCTGTGGATAATTCATCCATCCACAACATAAAACGTTGAAAACCTTCAAAATTATTTTCAAAGTATATAGCTTTCCCAAATTGAATCCCTCGATTATCTTGGGCACGGGCAACATGCCTCTCTTTAGCAATGTCAACCCCAACAATCAAAGTTTCTTCCGTTAGTTGATTAATCTTTTCATTTTGTTTATAATTCATGATAGTCCTCCTTGGTTTATTTAAGGGTCCATTTTTGCTGAACAGCTGTGGACACCTCGTATCATACCAAGGGGGCTTTTTTTGTACAACCTTCATTTTGCTTTATTACAGGAATGCTTTCCTAACTACCAAGTAAAAAGTGGGGATACTTTATTAGTATTTTTTGAAATAAATGGACATAAAGAAAAGTTGATACAAAAAATCGGTGGTTAAGTATAGTACTTAATCACCGATTTTTTTACCAGTTATTATTTTGTAATATTCAACTATACGTTTGTCATCTGGATTTAATTGATAGGCTTTTTCAATCATTTCTTTAGACCGAACATCCCCTGTTTCATAGTAGATAATTGCTAAATTATAATAGGCTTCGGGAAGATCTTCTGGTTTGTCTAAAACATCAATACTTTGTTCTAAGTCTTCCATTGCTAACTTTAATTCATTTAAGTGAATATAGGCATAAGCACGTTGAAACAATAATATCGCTTCCAAGTTCTCTGGATTTTCCAGGCCTTTCGTAGCACTTTCAATAATTTCCTCATATTGTTCTTCTTGAATAAAAGTTTCAATCTTCATCAACTGATAACTAGCACTATTTTCATTCTGTTGGAATCCATATAAAAAAGCAGCCATTATAACGGCCAAATACAAACCTAAGGCAAGTATTTGAATTCCAAGCTTTCTTTTCTTAGGAAAATGTACAATACTAGCAGCAATAAAACCTGCAACTAAACCACCGAAATGAGCAGATACATCAAGTTGTGGTAGTGTAAATCCTAGTATGACATTTAATCCTAGAAGAAATAATATGTTATTTCCAATCGTTTGAAAAAAGATTCGTTTATGGAATATCCCAAAATAGATAAATGCACCAAATAACCCATATAAAGCACCAGACGCACCGGCTGAGATATTTTCAACAAATATAAAACTAGCGATACCTCCACCAATTCCTGCCAGCATATAGATTACAAAAAACCTAAATGAACCATAAATTCTCTCTGCTAATGCTCCAAAATAATATAGAAATAACATATTTGATGCAAAATGGAATATTCCAATATGTAAGAACATGGAGGTTAAGATACGCCACCATTCACCGTCCATAATGAGTGGATTAAATTTTGCACCAAATTCAATTAGGGTTGAAGTATTTTCACTTCCCCCTTTTAATTCAAGTAGTAGAAAAAGAATTGCATTAATTGCAATTAATAAATATGTGATTATAGGCTTACCATAGCTAAAGATACTTTCCTCATTCTTTTGCTTTTTTTGAACCTCTTGGTATAACTCAACTTTATATTGATTTATTTCTTGTTCCATCTGTTCATCAGATTTTCCATCAGAAATATTGTCAAAAAAAACATCTATATTCTTTTCTAATCTATTTTGTTCAGGTATAATTTCATCTCCAGATAAATAATAGGTATTCATTTTAATAGGATTCTTTTCTTGGGTCTTCATTGGCTTTTTTAACAATTCCCAACTATCTATCGGTGTATGTGAGGAAATATAGACATTATGTATTTCAATATCTTTACCTTGAAGCATCTTTTTCATGGCGCTTATTTTTTGAAATACAATACTAATATCTTTCTTCATATAATTTTTCCAATCGAATCCTGTTGTTGAAATTCTAATGATGGTGGAAATTTTGTTTTGATATTTTTCTAACCAAATTTCTCCAACGTTATTATTAATATATAGGGTATCATAACCATGCTGTTCAGTTAATTGGTATGCAAATAAATACATCATATAACTTTCCTGTTGTTCCATTAGTTCCCCTCCCTTAACCATCATACCAAAAACCAAAGATAATTGCTTTCTGTACTCCAATATAACTTTTTCACATTAGAAAAACTCGCATTCGCTTGTCTTTTGGCGAATATGTTAGTTTTTCTTATGTCGGCGGAAAGTTTTTTATACTTTCCTAACTAAAAAAAAGAACTGTGAATACAGCTCTTTTGTAAAAAACGTCTAAGGAGTTGAATCTGTAGTCTCTTTGAAAATACTTGGTAGAATATTTTTTCGAATAGAAGGTAAATTCATCGAGACTGATACGGCAATTCTTCTCAAGAAATCAACAGCTAACATAGCATTCATTAACTTATAACGCCATTTATATATAGCTGTTATCACAGCTACTATAGTAGTCAACACGAAAAATACTCTCATCAAAACACCCCTTATAAGGTTTGGTGTTTATAGTCTCTTCATTCTTTAAAAAAATATTCGAGCGAACACGTTTATCTAAGGAAGCCAGCTTCAGTGAGTAAATGTTTCACAGGAATATCATAAGATTCATATGGAACTTTATCAATCAGTTGTTTTTGACTTAATAAAGATACAGTATTACCACCATATGTAGTCAAGAATCGATCATAATATCCCCCACCGAAACCAATTCGGTAACCAAGTTGATCAAAGACAATTCCAGGTACAATAATAAGATCAATGGATTCTTTTTGAACTCGATTCTCTTCTACTGGTTTAGGTTCTAAAAGATTATAATAAACTGTTTCTAGTTCTTCATAGTTTTGTAACTGATAAAACTCGAGTCTTTTCTCATGAGGATAACATTTTGGCACAACAATCGTTTTCCCCTGTTTCCAGCCTGTTTCAATAATTGCCCTAGTATCCCATTCAAAGCCCCCTGATATAGTTACTCCAATTTTTTTAGCTTGTTTCCACAAATCCGATGCGAAAAGCTGAGTTTGTAATTTCTTTTCAATTTCACCTTTTTGCTTCAGAGAAAGTTTTTTTAGAATATCCATTGTTTGCATGCGAAGTTCTTTTTTTACCACTCTCGATATCCCCCTTAAACAAACATAATATTATAATATAAAAAAAGCCTGCTCTAGTAAAACAAGAGCAAGCTTTTAATTGTGAAATTATTTTGTTTCACGATGTAAAGTGTGTTTTTTAAGACGTGGGCAATATTTCATAAGCTCAATACGCTCAGGATTTGTACGCTTATTTTTTGTAGAAATATAGTTACGGTCTCCTGTTTCAGTACAAGCTAAAGTAATGTTTACGCGCATATTTTTCCCTCCAAACTCATCAAGACTTGCATTAATCGCATGTATTAGTTCATTTCAGACTAGTTAATAATAGCAGAAGTTTGGCAATGAATCAAGTGTATGGAAAAAAATATTGGTTTCAAATGTTGAAATCTTTCTATACCTAGCTAAATTTTAGTTTGTAAATAATGTCAAAAATCTAGATTGAAATAATTTCAACATGTATAGTTTCCATATTAAACACTTCTTCTTTACCTCATGTAGTATAGAGATATTTCATTTCACTGTTACTTATTTACTTATAACTAATAAACAATGGAGATATATTGATTACGATTATTTTGACATAGTTACCAACAAAATCAATTGTATGATTCGAAAACTACATAGAAAGTTATAAAAACTATAAATCAAAAAAGGTTTTTATCGATACAATAAAAAATATAGACATTAGACCATCAAAAAAGAGAGAAATTAGCCGAACTATATACATTGATGATGAAATATTGGTCAAAAGGTAGAGGTTGTTACTTTAAAAGATATAAAACAAATTTCAATTATCACAAACAATTACATGCGGTGATATTAATAGCACATCTTAGCTTAGAAACATACTCGCAGATTGCCTTGGGAATAATTCGCAATGTTAGATAGTGTAATTGCCCACTGTTTTAAGGAATTATACATACTATCCAGAAATTAATTTAGCGTAAGTTTGCTATCAGCATAGGATGAATTTTAATTTAATGCCCTAGAACCTTGAATTACCAATGGTTTTTGAATCAAATCTATGATATAACTATTAATGTATATGAAATGGAGGTAAATATAATGATTATTGCAGGAGTGACTATAGCGATTATTGCTATTGCTTTGTTTATTCTATCCTTTTTCCTAAATGACAGATTTGAGAAAATCGAAAGTGAACTAGAGCAATTATCAATTTCAACGATGCAGGATACGTATCAATTAAAGAAAAAAGTAAAAGTCCTTGAGGAAGAATTATTAACAGAAGATATAGAAACAACTGATATCTATTAATCTATAAAGGTAAAGGTGGAAAACATGAAACAACCAATACGAGCATTTGCTGTTGGATTATTTGCAACAGCAGTTATAATGTTGATTGTCAATTATTTTTCAAATGGTTCTAAACAAGAATTTTCCGAAATGCCAATAGAAGATATTGTTGACGAACTAAAAGAACAAGGTTTCCGGGTACTTTCGGAATCCGAGTATATAACCTTATCGATGAATGGTGAAGTAGCTAAGAAAGAAACAGAAGTTGCTTCAGCAGAAGTGGAAAAGGATAATACGAAGGATAAATCTGACACTACTAAGGAAACTGAACCTACAACAGAAAAGAAAGATGAAAAGAATAATAATCAAACAGAATCTACTGAAGAAGATACAAAGAACGACAATAGTAACAACGAACAAGAAGCAGCAAAGAAATTCACACTTAAAATCGAAGCTGGTATGCCATCATCAGCAATTAGTAATGAGCTTGAATCAAACGGAATAATTGATGATACAGCAAAATTTATTAGTTACCTTGAAGATGAAGGGTATGCAGTTCGTATTCAACTAGGAGAATTCCAATTAACAAGTGACATGAGTTATTTTGAAATTGCAGAAGCTCTCACTAAATAAAAATAGTGAAAGAGGTGTCATAGGAAACCAATCCTTCATAGACACCTCTTTATTTTTGACTATTTTCATACTGTTTGTAACTATTGATGGAAAATAGGACATATGCCCAACTCAGAAATCATGGGCCCTTTAAAACAAAGCATGCGCCCTGATCAAGAAACTAGAGAACTTGTTACTTCGCTGTTTATATGCATAAGATCCAATATCAGCAAACAGCAAAATTCTCGAAAACCTGCTAGAATCAGTCATTCAAATCCACAATTTCACCTTTCACTAAAAACAATATACTTTCCCCAATATTTGTAATATGGTCTGCAAATCTTTCAATATACCGGGCACTAAAAGCAATTTGCATAACATATTGAACTTCTGCGGAATTTACTGCTGTTTTTTCTAACATATCCGTTACTACTTGCTTATACAATTTATCAACCTTATCATCCATTTCAGCTAATTTATGTGCAACAGAAATATCTTCATTTTGGAATGCACTAATAGCCGATTCTAACATAATTAATGCCGAATCACGCATTGCGATTAATTCTAACGGTAATTCTGTTTGATAATGATCACCTAAACGAGTAGCTGCTTTTGCAATATTTTTAGCATTATCCCCCATTCGCTCAATATCCGTAACTACTCGAAGGGCGATAATTAATCTACGTAAGTCTGTAGCGACCGGCTGTTGCTTAGCGATTAATAATATCACCTTATCATTTATTGCCGCTTCTTCTTTATCAATTAATTTGTCATCTTCAACAACTTTCTTCGCTAATTCGATATCCTTATTAAATAATGCATCCATCGATTGTCTAAGTGCTTTATTCGCACGATTGGCCAATTGAATAATATCTTGATTTAATTCATTCATTTCTGAGTGAAACTGTTCTCTACTTTGCATCTTATCTCTCCTATCAGCATGGTAAACCTATCTTAATGGTATAGGCAATATATAAAGTATGTATTAACCTAATGTAAATTATATGTAAATTTCAAATAAACCCTAAAACCAAATTAGGTTTTAGGGTTTACAATTATTCGTCCTTATCTCCATTTTCCTCTGTACCAGAATCTGAACTCTCTTCATTAGAGCTTCCACTAGCTCTTTTTTCTTTAAGGGAATAATAAGCATCAAGAATCCTACGAGTAATATCATGGTTTATCGAAGAATTAGTATTTTCATTAAGGTTAGGAACAATTACTGATATTGCAATTTCTGGATTATCATATGGCGCGTAAGCTACCATTGTTAAATTGATTGTATTAGCAACTAATTTTCCATCCTTATAAATTTCATTTTGGGCTGTACCTGTTTTTCCTGCCACATTAAAGTCTGTACCTTTAAAATAATTATAAGCAGTTCCACCTGGTGCTTGAAATACTTGTCGAAATCCTTCTTGAACTCGTTTAATATTTGATTCACTCATCACAATTTTATTGAGTATGTTTGTGTTAACATGTCGATACACCGTACCAAGGCTATCCTCTTCCATGGTTGGGTTACGAACTTCCTTTAAGAAATGTGGCTGTACACGATATCCACCGTTTGCGATCGTTGATACGTACTGAGCCAATTGCATTGCTGAATAGGTGTCGTACTGGCCAATAGCAAAGTCTTGAAATAAACCAGCAGCACCAGAAATATCGGTTGGCCCTGGATACCCAGTATTTTCAGATGGAAAATCAACACCTGTAGCAGCGCCTAATCCAAATTGTTTAAAGTAATTTCGCATCTGTGTAAAGGCAGCAGGATTAAAGCTAATTTTTTGATTGTAAGCATAATTATATTCTCCGCCCATTTTCATTGCGATAAAAAACATATACACGTTGGATGATTGTCTTAATGCATCTAAATCATTGACCCATCCAAGATTTTTCCATGATGCCTTTGGGTTCGAACCTGCTACTTTTATAGGCTTATCCACTAAACCATCCCCAGGCGAAATTACTCCAGACTCATATCCAGCAAGAACCGTGGCACCTTTAATGATTGAGCCTGGTCGGTGTGCATCATTCAGCGCTTTATATGCTGCATCAATAATCTCCTCTTTTTCTTCCTTTTCGGTTTCAGGATCATCATAATAACTCTGGCCGGATACCGCTAATAATTCTCCAGTATTTGGATCCATGGCAACGGCCATCACATCCCGTAGGTGTCTTTCTTTCCCACCATTTGCCTTCAACTCACTCCTAAGTATTTCATCTACCATTTCCTGGAACTCCATGTCAATACTTAGAATTAAATTCTTACCACTCTCTCCCGGAACAATAACTTCTGATCCAAGAATTACTCCATTTTTACTCATCGTATACTCTACTTGCTCTTTACGACCTCGAAGTAAATCCTCATATTGCTGCTCCAGACCACTAGTTCCTACTCTATCATTTCTGTTATACCCCTTCGCTAAATAATAATCAATATTTTCAGCGGGTACACCTTCTTTTTCAGTTGTAATATTACCAATTAAATTTCTTAAAGTATCACCATAAGGAAACTCCCGAACCCAGTCTGTTGTGGCATTAATACCCGGTAATTCGGATAGATGTTCCGCAACCGTCGCGTATTCCTCAGGTGTGACGTTTTCACTCTTTACGATTTGTGGTGTTAAGGCATACGCACGATCAAGTTCTTTTTTAATCAATATTATTTCTAATTCTTGCTCAGTAAGATTTTCGAACTCATTTACTGTTATTCGCTCTAGAATTTCTTTATACTGTTCTGCGGGTTTTAATTCATTCGCTTCTTCTGGTGATAATTTACCCTTTGCTTCCTTTTCATTCTCAAGATACCAATATTCTTTTTTATCCCTATCAGATATTCTGTTAATTTGTTTTTTTCTTTCTTCTTCTTCCGGGTGAAACATGTCAATATACTGTGAAAGTTTCCGAGCTACTGCTATTCTATCCTGCGCCTGTACACCCTTTGGTGGTGTATAGGTTATAGCATACATTGGTTTGTTCTTTGCAATCATATTAAGATATCGATCATATATTTCCCCACGTGGTACTGGAACCTTCGTCGTATCCTGTGTTGTTTGATCAATTTCCTCTTGAAAGCTTTCCCCATTAAGAATTTGAACAATTCCTAACTGAAGAATTAATACTGCAAACAGAATAAACACGACAAAAAATAATATATTTAAACGGAAGGGAAGCTGGGCTTTTTTCTTTTTTTCTTTTTTCATTTCTCTCCCCCAAAACTTTGGATAGTCAAATTACTCTATCCTTATATTATATCATTAAATCCTTTAGAACTTAACGGTTTTTTTCGTCAGACACTTGGTCTTTAATCATAACTTCCTTTTTATTCGAACTCGTTAAGAATATATTACGTACAAATAAGTATACACCTAAATGCATTCCTCCAAAGATAATTAGAAGTATCGGTATTATTATTTCTGTTTCAAAAATAGAAATACTAATAATAAATATAATAATCGAGATAACTCGTCCAATATTTAAAAATAATTCCCTTACGACGATATACTCTATTCTTAGATTTCCAGCTTTCCATGCCTTTCCAATGACGTCATAGGTCATTGAAATATAAGGTACATTAATAATAGGATAGGCCATCCCAATGATTATACCGTATATAATCAGCGTGACATAGCTAGCATGAGCAATAATGATAAAGAGAGAAAGATATAGCATCAGACTCCCGATTAGGATTGCCTTTTTCCTTTTAGAAGGTTTAATGAGTTTAGTAGCCAAAAAATAAAAGATAAAAGAAAAGCCCGAAAAGTATAAGTTAAACATTCCTAGTGAAAGTTCACTTTGCGTTACAATAAACACCCATATTGTAATTACAAATAAGAAGATTCCTTCACGTAAGCCTTGAAACAAGTGTGCATTTAAAATCCGATTCCAGTTTTTATTATTTTTCCTTTCTTCAACTATTCGCTTAAATAAGTATACCCCTTCTGCTGGTCTCCTTTTTAAAAATAAGCTACAGACAACTGCACAAATAAATAGTATAAATGATACAGTAAAAATTGTACTGTAGCCAATGTTTGCATTCAATTTAGAAATAATAAAACCTGCTGAAAATGGTCCTATCATCCCGCCAAATGACTGTAACACACCAAGGAACCCGTTGAAAAAGTCTCTCGTGTCTGGCTCCGTAATTTCAAATGTTAACACATTAAAGGCCAACCAATAGAATCCATAACCAATTCCCAACAGACTGCCAAGTAGAATATTAAAATACGCAGCATTTTCTCCTATGATGAGCACCATTAGAAAAAAAAGTGATAAAAAGACGACCCCTAGTCTTAATACAATTACTCGGTCCACTTTCTTTGCAATTTTACCTGCCAATATAAACGTTACAGGTTGAAAAACAAAAATAGCTAAATTATAGAATGCTATGGTAAAATAATTTCCCTCTGCCTGCTTCCATAAATAAATGTTTACAAATGTATTAGATAAATATATACCTAATGAATATAGACCCCCAATCACTAATAACAAGATTAAATCTCGATTTACTTCTGTTTTACCGATTACATGTTGTAAGGTTTTATGCATATTGAATTGCCCCTTTTCTATCTTTTCTTAGTGTAAGCAATTCAATTTCAGATATACGAAAAGAAAAAAGAAGGATATCAACAAAGGGGTTCCCCTCCTGTTGACATCCTTCTAGAAATTTTAACTTATTTTGCTTCGTTATAATTTTTTGTAACCTCATCCCAGTTAACTACATTCCAAAATGCTGAAACGTAATCCGGGCGTCGATTTTGATAGTTTAAGTAGTAAGCATGCTCCCAAACATCAAGTCCTAGTAAAGGAGTTTTACCTTCCATTAAAGGAGAATCTTGGTTTGGAGTACTTGTTACTTCAACCTCACCATTATTAAGAACTAACCAAGCCCAACCTGATCCAAAACGGCCTTTAGCTGCAGTTTCAAATTCTTCTTTAAATTTATCAACGCTACCAAATTTACCGTTGATTTTCTCAAGTAGCTCACCAGTTGGCTCACCGCCACCATTAGGAGAAAGGACTTTCCAGAATAAACTGTGGTTAACATGACCACCACCATTATTGCGTACAGCTGTACGAGCACTTTCTGGTATTGCATCAAGGTTACTTACAAGGTCCTCAACGGACTTTCCTTGTAAATCAGCATGTCCTTCAAGAGCAGCATTTAGATTTGTTACATAAGTATTATGATGCTTTGTATGATGGATGTTCATTGTTTCTTTGTCAATATGTGGCTCTAATGCATCATATGCATAAGGTAATTCAGGTAATTCAAATTTTGCCATAACGAACTCCTCCAATTAAATTATTTTATAAGGATATAATACCCTTCATGTGAAAGATTATCACTCGTTACCATATCTTGCAAATTTTTTGCCTAGTTTACCCAATAATAACTATAAAAACGAACATATCTTTTGAACATAAAAAAACAAGCCTTAGCTTGTACATTATGGTGGCTCGGGACGGAATCGAACCGCCGACACACGGATTTTCAGTCCGTTGCTCTACCGACTGAGCTACCGAGCCAATATTTATTTTGTTAATTCCTTGTTCTTATCAGTGAAAGTAAAAATACGTTTCTCTGATACATATGTATGGAGGAGGTAGAGGGATTCGAACCCCCGCGCGGTTTGACCCGCCTGTCGGTTTTCAAGACCGATCCCTTCAGCCAGACTTGGGTATACCTCCGTAAGTTTATGGTGGACCCTGCAGGACTCGAACCTGCGACCGATCGGTTATGAGCCGATAGCTCTAACCAACTGAGCTAAGGGTCCTTTAAAACTTAAAATATGGGGCGATCGATGGGAATCGAACCCACGAATGCCGGAGCCACAATCCGGTGCGTTAACCCCTTCGCCACGACCGCCATGATGTGAAAAAGATTTAAAAAGTAAATGGTAGCGGCGGAGGGGATCGAACCCACGACCTCACGGGTATGAACCGTACGCTCTCGCCAGCTGAGCTACGCCGCCATTTAATGTTGGCTCCACAGGTAGGATTCGAACCTACGACCGATCGGTTAACAGCCGATTGCTCTACCACTGAGCTACTGTGGAATAATAATAATATTACTTAATTTTGAAACCTTTTCTTCAGTGGCACAAGATTTAATATACCATATTTTAACATTCAAGTCAACTATTATTTTTAAGTATTTTTAAGTTGAAAATATGTAATTTAAAATGTGTTTCAAAACGACAATAATTACTATATCACCTTTACAATAAAATTACAACAAAAACTTTTTAAAAAATCATTTCCAAGTTATACCAATGGATTTCCCACTCCAAGCTTACCATGTAATCTATCAATAAAAAAAGGATTAGAGAAAATCCTAATCCTTTTTTTGCGTGTTTTAATGATCCGATAAAACTGCTTCTGCGATATTAACAGCATGATCACCAATTCGTTCAAGATTTGAAATAATATCCACGAATACAATCCCTGCGGATACACTACATTCCCCTTCATTCATGCGAATAATATGCTTTTTGCGGTAATTACGTTCCATTTTATCAATTTGATCTTCTTTTTGCATTACAGCAAGTGCTTCTTCTCTATCTTCCTTATCAAGAGCAATAACAGCTTGCTTCACTGTTGACATTGTTAAATCAAACATATTATTTAAATCTTCTTGAGCTTTTTCTGTTAAAGCTACTTTATTGGAGATTTTATAATCAATTAATTCAATAATATTTTCAAAGTGGTCGCCAATCCGCTCTATGTCTCGAACGGTATCCATTAACATAGTGTGTTTTTCACTTTCAAATTCTGATAAAGAACCACCGGATATATCGATTAAATAATCCGTAATATTTCGGTCTAGACTATTAAGCGCATTCTCAATCTGCATTGCCATATCAGAATGCTTTATTTGGTTTGTAGATAGATAATTATTTGTTTCTTCTAACCCTTGATGTGCATATTCACCCATCCGAACAATTTCTGCTTTAGCTTGATCTAACGCTAATGCGGACGACTGTTGAATAAAAATTGGGTCTAAATGTTGCGGCTTATATTCTATCGTTGTATCTTTACCAGGGATGATTCTTGTAACAAGCCATGCAAGTGCCCCAATAAACGGAAACTGAATAATAGTATTGAAAAAGTTAAAGCTACCATGTGCAAACGCAATCGTCATTTCTTCATTTAACGATAATTGTGACTGCAAGAATACAACATATTTGTAGAATGGTGTAAGTAATATTAAAAATATTGTAGTACCTACTAGATTAAATGTAACATGTACTGCAGCAGCGCGTCTTGCAGCAACAGATGCACCCAAAGATGCTAAAACTGCTGTAATGGTTGTACCAATATTATCACCAAACAGTACAGGTAGTGCAGCTTCAAGTGTCATGGCACCTTCACTATAAAGTCCTTGTAAAATGCCAATAGTTGCACTTGAACTTTGTACAATTAAAGTAAACAATGTACCAACAACTACCCCAAGAATAGAATGTTCACTCATGCTTAGCGTTAATTCTTGGAATGCCTCCAATGAACGTAAAGGTTTCATACCATTACTCATTAACTCTAAACCAAAGAATAATGCACCAAATCCAAACACAGCTTGTCCTACTGCAGTTACTTTTTGATGTTTAAAGAAGAAAATTAAAAAAGCACCAAAAGCAAGAATTGGTAACGCATATTCCCCAATGTCAATACCAATAATGAATGCAGTAACCGTAGTACCAATATTCGCCCCCATGATGACACCTATAGCTTGTCTTAATGTCATAAAACCGGCATTGACTAGCCCAACTGTTAAAACAGTAGTACCTGAGCTACTTTGAATTAAAACAGTTACTATCATACCGGCAAGAACCCCGAGGAAAGGATTGCTTGTAAAACGATCTAGTATATCCCGTAAACGATCTCCAGCAGACTTTTGTAATCCATCACCCATAAATTTAATACCTAAAAGAAAAATACCTAAACCACCGATGAATTCAAAAATCAGCTTCTGTACATCTATTTCCAATGGAAATTCTCTCCTTTTACAATTTTATCTTATGTATTCCCATTACAAGCACACCCTAATTATTATTGTAAAAAGGAAATGAAATGTAAAGCGATTATTAAAAACTTTACACAAAATTTACAATTGATGCCGGAACCTTAAATATTAAATTTAGTTTGCTTAAAAGTAAAAAAATAATTCTTAGGTCTGTGCCTAAGAATTATTTTTTACTTCTACTAGTATTCTTGTACCATCCACTTGCTTAACAGTTATTGCAGTTCCTTTAGGTATCCATTGACCATTCGAAACAGCACTATAATCTTTCGTATCGATTCGAATAGTACCAACAGGGCGCAAATCATTTAATGTTATTCCCTCTTGGTTTAATAAGCTACGGTATTCATTATTCATCGAATTATAGCCTGCCTCACTTGTTAGTTGATCTTTTAAAGTAATTTTGTTCCACATGTCTCTTCGTTTAAATACTTTTAAAAAGAATAGTGAACCCCCCGCACCAAGTAGCACGCCTAAAACAGCATATAAACCAGCAGCAAAATTCGGAGCTGGAAGTGCAACAGAAGCTAACATACTTACAGTCCCAATAACCGCCAATGTACCATCATTTAATACTTTACCATCAATAATAATTAAGAGTATTCCGATGAAATAAATAATTAGCATAAGTATAAGGGAGTCTGTTCCTAAATATACTGAGAAATATACAGTGATAAATCCAATACCTAATATTGCAAAAATCCCCCGCATATTTACTAAAACTTCACCAAGTAAAAATAATGTACCTAGACCTGTTATAACTAATGCAATCCATTCTTGAGAAAATATTTCCATAATCTTCTCCCTCTCACTGTGTTCTTACTTTATATACGTTTGATCTTAATTAATGGTTTCATATTAAAGGAGTAATATGATGAAAAAAACAATAATTAATATATTCATTATACTATTTTTAATCAGTATTTATAAAGATTTAACCTTTGGCACAAATATCTCAACCAATAAATCAATGGAGACTAATCAAACCAACACAATGGATAAACAGGAATATGAAGTAATCAAAGTGAAAATGGAAGCCGGTGATACCGTTCTCTCCATAATGGAGAGGATAAATACAGCATCTAGCACCACAGACATTAATCTAATGTTGCAAGACTTTTCCTTGTTAAATCCAAATATAGATCCTAACCAACTTCAGACAAATCATTTTTATTTCTTCCCAAAATATAACCTTAACTAGAAATACTTATATCCGCTTAAGAACTAATATTGCAATAATATGCGTTATTACTTAAGTATTTTTCAATACTCGCGGAGAATATTTACTACAAAAAAAGAGACTGGGTAGATAACCCAGTCCCTATGTTTAGACAAATGGTAAAATAAACAGTGTAATCAAGATTGAAATTACTCCAGCTGCAATAGCAATATTACCAAGTGTATTTGCCTGCTTACTCCTTGCTATAAAACCTACTATAATCCCTGCACCACCAAGAAGAATCGGCGCCCAGAAGAATGAGGCAATGGATAAAGCTAATGCAACCCATCCAACGGAAGTGTTTGCACGCTCGCCATCATCTTCAATGGTTACATTTCTTCTATAATCGTCCGCGGTTAACTCTGCAGCAGTTTCCTCATCACGACTACTAAAGATACCATCCGTGTGATTTGCTGTATAATAATCCTCTTCGCCGTGGCTTGGAGCATCTTCAGTTGTCTTTGTACGATATTTATCGTCCATAATTGACCTCCTTCTAATAGTTGAGGTGCATCTATAGTTTATGACGATTAGCAAATTCTATAATGTTAGTTTTTACCATGAAAATAAACCGAACTTATTATTTGTTAATACAAGTTGATTATAAACAATTTAGAGCATATATTGAAAAGCGAGAGGAGTTGATATTATGTCTATATTTATTAAACAAATGATTATCAATAAAATGAGGCAAATTACAACTGAAGATGTTTTAACTTATTCCAAAGAATATGGTTTTTCCATCAATAGAAAACAAGCCGAGCAAATTTCTAACTATATACAGAAGAAGAAAATAAATCCCTTTGAGAAAAGCGAACGTGAAAAAATGCTTAAGGATTTAAGTGAAATTACTGATCCAAATACAGCTATCAAGGCAAATAAACTTTTTTATGAACTGATAAAATCATATGGTTTGGAACATTTATTTAACTAAAAAGCTACCTCACTAATTGAGGTAGCTTTGTTTTTTATTGATTCATTATCAATTCCTGTAATTCAGGAACAAACTTCCCTTCACGAATCATTTCAATTTCAAATTTATATGGGGGTTTTTTACTTTTTTTGTCCAACCCTACATACGGAGTTTCTAAAATCTTAGGTACCTCTACTAATTGCGGATGATTAATAACATAATGTAACGCATCAAAACCTATGTGACCAAAACCAATATTTTCATGGCGGTCTTTATGTGCACCACGTTCATTTTTAGAGTCATTTACATGAACCACTTTTATTCGTTCGATGCCAATAATTTTATCAAATTCCTCTAATACTCCATCAAAATCATTTACTATATCATAACCAGCATCATGAATATGACAAGTGTCCATACATACTGAGAGTTTTTCATTCAGTGTAACACCATCAATAATTTTGGCTAATTCATCAAATGTTCTTCCGATTTCAGATCCTTTTCCTGCCATTGTTTCTAGTGCAATTTGCACATGGTTATTTTTATCTAATACTTCATTTAATCCTTCAATAATTTTCTTTATACCATCTTCCGGTCCAGCACCAACATGCGCACCTGGATGGAGAACAATTTGTTTCGCACCAATTGCTTCTGTACGTTCAATTTCTGTTCTTAGAAAGTTTACACCTAACTCAAATGTTTCTGGTTTTGTTGTGTTACCAATATTAATAATATATGGTGCGTGAACAATAATGTCTGAGATGCCGTTATCCGCCATATGCTTTAAACCTTCGTCAATATTCAATTCCTCTATCGGCTTTCTTCTTGTGTTTTGAGGTGCACCCGTATAAATCATAAATGTATTTGCTCCATAAGAAACTGCTTCCTCGCTCGAAGCTAAAAGCATTTTCTTTCCGCTCATTGATACATGTGATCCAATTTTTAGCATTGTGAGATTCTCCCCCATTATTTCTTATATTTTTTTGAATTCTTTGTAAGTTGCCTCTTTATAGATTCCTGTTGTTTTTTCATTTTCTTTTTATATCCTGGTTTTACTTTTTTCGGTTTTCTAACCTGTTTCCAAGCTTCTTTTTCTACATTTGTAGTTGTTTTCAAACGAAGGTTGCGTTCGTTCCAAGATTTTGCGTCCTTCCATTCACCATTTCGAACATCATAAAAAATAAATTCTAAACCTTTTTGTTCAAGCTTATCAATTAATTTCAAGTCATCTTCACGATATAAACTTACCGCTGTTCCTTCAAGTCCAGCTCTAGCTGTTCTTCCCACACGGTGTATATAAAATTCTTCCTCTTTTGGAAGTTGTGCATTGATAACATGACTCACACCTTTTATATCAATTCCTCTAGACGCAAGGTCTGTAGCAACAATATATTGGTATTTAAGGCTTTGAATTTCTTTTAACACACGTTTTCTTTCTCTAGGTGGAAGTCCTCCATGTATAATCCCTACATTCAAGCCCCTCTCTAATAATTTACCATGTAGTTTATCTGCATTTTCTTTTCCATTGGTAAAAATAATTGCAAGATAGGGATTAATTGCTTTTGAAATCTGGAATAGGATTTCATCTTCTTCTCTATGCTTCACAGCAATTAAACGATGCTCCATTGTTTCAGGAGATAACTCATTAGCAATTTTAACATGTAATGGGTTTTCTAAATATTTCTTAAAGAAGTGTTCTAAACGTTGTGGTATAGTGGCTGAAAAAACCATTAATTGTATATCCTTTTTACAACGAATAAGGAGCTGATCAACGTCATCAATAAAACCTAAATCAAGCATTAAATCGGCTTCATCAATAACAAATGACTTAGCGGAGTATATGGAAAGTGCCTCGTCTTTAACAAGGTCCAAAATACGACCTGGTGTACCTACAACGATTTGAGGGGCTTCTTTTAGTTTATCAACCATTTTCTGCTTATCCGTACCACCAACTAGTAACTTTGCACTCCATACTTGCTCTTTACCGGCAAGCTTAATCATTTTTTTCACTTCATCATAAATTTGGGTTGCTAACTCACGGGTCGGTGCAGTTATAACGCTTTGAACTTGTTTCTCATTTTCATTTAATTGTTCAAATATGGGAAGTAAAAATGAATGTGTTTTTCCAGAACCTGTATGGGACTGTCCGATAACACTTTTTCCTTTTAAAATTGCTGGAATTACTTTTTGTTGAATCTCTGTTGGTTGTTGAAAGTGTAATTTTTCTATAACTTCTAACATAGTTGGTTTTAAAGATAATGATTTAAATGTAATATTCATCATACTGCTCCTTTTTTTACCTTACAAGAAATCTATCTATATTGAAATGGATCGGTATTTATTTCTGATACAATTACTTCAACATTTGAATCTGCTTGCGAGCTTTTTTGAATACGTTGGTCCAAATAGTTCTTAGTACCTTTTTTCATTACTTGTTCTATATAATGCCCTGCATCAATAACAGAAATTCCCATTTCAACTGCTTCCTGTGCTATGTGGAAACTCATATCACCAGTAATATATACATCTGCTTTCTTATAAAAAGCTGAATGGATATACTTTTCTCCACTACCACCTAAAACTGCTATTTTTTTAACTTTTTTAGCTAAATCACCAGATACTCTAACATGGTTTAACCCCAAAGATTTTTTAACATGCTCTACAAATTTTTCTAATGGTATCGCTTTGTTTAGTGAACCTATTCTTCCTAAACCAATTTTGTTATCGACATTCTTTAGGGGAAAAATATCATAGGCTACCTCTTCATATGGATGTGCATCAATTACTGCCTTTAGTACATTTGATAATGTAGATTCCCTAACTATAGTTTCAACTTTAACTTCATTTACCTTCTCAAGTTTATTTTGTTCGCCAATAAACGGATTAGCTTCAGATAATGGCATAAACGTTCCAGTTCCTTTAGATTGGAATGTACAATGACTATAGTTTCCGATGTGACCTGCATCTTCCTTAGCAAGTGCATTTGTTATATTTTCTACGTGTGTTTCAGGTACATATACAACAAATTTGTATAAAGACTCCGGGTCTGTATCTACCAATACACCTCTATTTTCTAAACCTAACATATCGGCAAGTAAATCATTAACGCCACCAGTAGCCATATCCAAATTAGTATGAGCAGCATAAGCAGTAATATTGTGCTGAATCAATTTTTGGATAATCCTCCCACGCCAACTATCCAAATTTAATTGTTTTAATGGTTTAAATAATAGAGGATGGTGGGCAATAATTAAGTCCACATTTTTTTCAATAGCTTCATCTACTACCGATTCTAAAACATCTAAAGTAACCAAAATTTTTCTTACGGGTTTGTTATAAGAACCAACCTGTAGCCCTACATTATCCCAATCATAGGCAAATGATTTCGGTGCCCACTCTTCTATCATCCTGAAAATATCGGAATTAGTTGTTGTCGCCATCCTCTAATACCTCCTCAATCCAGTCTAATTGTTCTTGAAATTGTCCAATTTTTAATTGGTCTTGAATTTTTGCGCTCTTCATTTGGTTTATTACTCTATTTAATTTATCTCGCTCAGACTCCCACTTGTTATAAAAGAGTCTCAATTTTTTAGTTAATAATACTGGTCCAAAAAATTGCTCTTTTTTAGTTAGTCTGTATGAGTTAGACGTCCGTTTTCCAACTATTATTTCATAGACATGTCCATTCTCTTCCAGTATTGTTTCATCCTGAATCTCAAAATCATTATCCATAAACCATTTACGAACATTTTTTTCATCTACATTTGGTTGTGCAATAATTAATTCCACACGTTGAAGCTTGTCCTTCCCATTCTCAAGAATGGATCGAATTAATGATCCACCCATTCCAGCTATAACAACTTGTTTTACTTCATTTTGTTGTAAAATAGCAAGTCCGTCACCAAGTCTAGCTTCAACCTTATTATTTAATTGGTATTTAGTGATTGTCTCCTTTGCACTAGACAATGGTCCAACATTAACTTCTCCAGCTATTGCACGTGCATTAGCATCATTCTGACACACAAAGCATGGAAGATATGCATGATCAGAACCAATATCTGCAAAAAATGCTCCTTCTGGTAAATATGAAGCTACACGTAACAATCGTTCTGACAATTTAATCTCTTCTACCATTAGTAGCCTCCAATAAAAGATTTCGTTGTAATTAATATAGTCAAGTATAAAAGAAAAGCTTTCTGTATTATAGCAGAAAGCTTTTCCCATCACTATTATTTTTTCTCACTTAACCATTCTGAAATAGCTGCAATTTCTTCTGCAGAAAGTGTACCAGACATTGCTGGCATCCCACCATCTGTACCGTTAGAAATGATGTCTTTTATTTCATCTAAAGATAACTCTGAACCAATTGCTGATAACGCAGGTCCGGCACCACCAGAAAGATCTGTCCCATGACATCCTAAACATGAAGCCTCATAAATAGTTTCTGGTTCAATGACAGCACTTTCATCAGATTCGCCACCATTAGCTATCTGATCCCTTTGATTGACTCCTACAAATGAAATAACTATTACTGCTAGTATCCCTACAATAGCAATTAATGCAAAAGGGATGATTGGGTTTCGTTTCATTAGTATTTCCTCCTTATGTATCCCCGGAATAATTAATTATCCCACATAGCTATATCTATTCTATATGAAAACTCCTTTAGTTAAAAGAAAAAAGATGTGAAAAGTTTACGAACAATAAAACAAATAAAGCTAAAAAACTTATTACCATTAGATATTTATAGTGTAGTTTTCTACTTAGTATAAACCATCCTATAAAATTAAAAATAAAAAACAGTATCGTAACGTATTGATTTAAATGAAGCACACTGGATATAAAATCCGTTGTTATTAGTAATAAGACTAGAAATACAGTTATCGCTATATGTATATATTTTATATCTTTTTTTCTAAAATAGCTAAAAACCCAGAAAGCATAACTTAAAAACAAAACTAATATACCTAGTTGCAAAATGAAATTAAATTGAGTAAAATAAACTACAAGAAATGAAAACGGTATCATCAAGATCAAAAGAATCAATTGAACATATTGATTAACTTGATAGTTCCTTTTCATAGGAGAAGCTATTGATTCATAATCTTCACCTTGTGTATATAAGGCAAGTAAAAAGTCACACTGTGATTCTGGAAGTAATTTATGTTCTTTCCAATACTTTATTTCATTTATGATGATTCGAGTACGATCATCCGCCAATATTACCACCTCGAGTGCAGAAGAAAAACTATTCTCTTTTAGATTTAAAAAAGAAAGGAAAGTCATTGCCCGAAATTACTCGACCAATGACCAACCTATTTTAATCTAAAAAGTCCTTTAATCGTTTACTACGACTAGGATGTCTTAGCTTACGAAGTGCTTTAGCTTCAATTTGACGTATTCTTTCGCGAGTAACACCGAATACCTTGCCGACTTCTTCAAGTGTGCGAGTCCGGCCATCATCAAGACCGAAACGTAATCTAAGAACATTTTCTTCACGATCTGTTAATGTATCTAATACATCTTCTAATTGTTCTTTTAACAATTCGTAAGCTGCATGGTCAGAAGGTGAGATAGCTTCCTGATCTTCTATAAAATCACCTAAATGTGAATCATCTTCTTCACCAATAGGTGTTTCAAGGGAAACTGGTTCTTGAGCAATTTTTAAAATTTCACGAACCTTGTCAGGTGTTAAATCCATTTCTTCACCAATTTCTTCTGGCGTAGGTTCTCGACCTAAATCTTGTAGTAATTGTCTTTGTACACGGATTAATTTATTAATTGTTTCTACCATATGAACCGGAATACGAATTGTTCTAGCCTGATCCGCGATCGCACGGGTAATTGCCTGGCGAATCCACCATGTTGCGTAGGTACTAAATTTAAAACCTTTGCGGTAATCAAATTTCTCTACTGCTTTTATTAGGCCCATGTTACCTTCTTGAATTAAATCAAGAAATAACATACCTCTCCCAACATATCTCTTGGCAATACTTACTACTAGTCTCAAGTTTGCCTCGGCAAGTCTTTTCTTTGCCTCTTCGTCCCCATCCTCAATTCGTGTTGCAAGTTCGATTTCTTCAGTAGCAGATAATAAATCTACACGACCGATTTCTTTTAAATACATTCTCACCGGGTCATTTATTTTAATTCCTAGTGGTACACTCAAGTCATGTACATCAAATTCTTCTTCTTTTTCAATTTCTTTCATTTTAGGGTCGTCTTCTGATTCACCTATTACATCCACACCTTGATCTGCAAGATGTTCATAAAATTCGTCCATTTGATCGGGTTCAATTACAAAATGTGATAAACGATCTGCTATTATTTCATAAGCTAGTTCACCACTTTTTTTACCAATCTCAACAAGCTGTTCTTTTGCTTGTTCTAATGTTAACTCAGGCTCATTTTCTTTAGTTTGTGAAGGTTTGTTGTCGGCCATGAGTCCCCCTCCTTCCATACTACTAAAATCAAATTTAATGTTTCGCTTGTCTTTGTAACTCAATAATCTTCAGCGCTATTTGAGCTGCTTTAATTGGATCTTTTTGTTGTTCAGCCATTCTCTGTTCGGCCTTTAATTGTTTTATGTCTAGCCCTGTACTACCCTCTGTACGAATAATATAAAGGTAGTCACTAATTTCTTTATCACTAATTTCATACTGTGTAGGAATTAATGCAAGTTGAATGACAAGTTTTCTTAGTTTCTCTTCTGTAATTCGATCGATAAACCTACTTACATCTTCTGAATTATTTTCTTCATAATATCCATATAAATAAGTAGCAATTATTTTATGGTCATCTATATTAAATGAAGCTCCTAATTCCTCTTGGACTCTATCCGCAACGGATCGATTCTGAAGCATATATGCTAATAATTTTCTCTCAGCATTATGAAAAGCTGGTAATAATTTTCCACTTGACATTTGTACCTTATTAGTATATCTGTCTTTTTCCCTCTTATCCTTGTCAGAGCCTGATTTTTCTCTATATTGCTCGATTTGTTCTAGTAAAGACTCTACTGTAATATTGTATTCAGTACTTAGTTCATTTACATAAAGTTCTCTTTCAACTGAGCTCTCAATCTTAGCAAGTTCTTTTAAAACTTTTTCCAAATACTCGATACGATTACTTTCAAGACTTACATTAAAGTCTTTTTTAAGATATCGCATATAAAAAGACATAAATGTTTGTGATGCCTCTATCACTTCTCGTCTGAATGCCTCTCCTCCATATTTCTTTATGAAGCTATCTGGATCAAGGCCTTCTTTAAGGCTTGTTATTTTGACCTGACATCCAACTTGCTGTAATAATTTTGAAGCTTTGTATGTTGCTTCAATTCCAGCTTTGTCACCGTCATAACAAATAATAACTGTATCAACATATCGTTTTAATAATTTGGCTTGAGTTTCTGTTAATGCTGTTCCCATCGTAGCAACAACATTTTTCACCCCAGATTGATATGCTGAAATAACATCCATATATCCTTCAAACAGTATAACTTCACTTTGTTTTCGGATATGTTTTTTTGCTAAGTCAAAATTGTAAAGTATTTTACCTTTTTGAAATAGGTCTGATTCAGGACTATTTAAGTACTTTGGTTCTTGACTTTCTAATGCTCTAGCTCCAAAAGCAACTGTTTTTCCTAAGTGATTCCGAATCGGAAAAATTACCCTTCCTCGAAATCTGTCTGATACAGTGTCATTATCCTGATTCCTATTAAGTAAACCGTACTTTACGAGTAATTGCTTATGGAAGCCTTTCTTTTCTAAAAAAGTAGCAATAAAATCTTTTGTATTCGGAGCATATCCAAGTTTAAATGTATCTATTGCTTCTTCTGTTATGCCTCTTTCCATAAGATAGTCTAGCCCTACTTTTCCATCTTTCGTAAAGCGAATGAGATGGTTGTAAAGCTTTGTCAACCACTCTTGTGCTGAGAGGACTTGCTGATTTTCCTTTGATAATGATGTAGTTTCAGTTTTGACAGAATCTGTTGGTAAATCAATTCCAGTACGATCAGCAAGATGCTTAATAGCCTCGTAAAAAGTAAAACTTTCCATTTCCATTAAGAAAGTAATGACATTTCCGCCCTTCCCACAACCAAAGCAATGAAAAATTTGCTTTTCTTGGGTAACAGAAAAGGATGGAGACTTCTCACCATGAAATGGACAAAGTCCAAAGTAGTTCCTACCTTGTTTTTTTAATTGAACATATTCTCCTACGACATCTACAATATCATTAGCTCCACGAATTTGTTCAATTAACTCTTCGGGTATTTGATTAGACATGTATACCACCATACTTAAGGAGTTTTATAATATTAGTTATTCGATATTCCCCCAATAAAATCCTTCATAATTCGACAAGTTTTTTATGAAAGCCGAAAAAAATTCCTTCTATCTACGTTAGTACTTTTAGAAGGATATAGAAGTAATCATAAATATAGTATAAACGCTAAAACAATCCTTACATATTTGGACTAACACTTAAGAATAAACATTTAATATTAGTCTAATAATACTATTCTACAAAAAAATGCAGATTTCTTCTTTTAAATGAATGTTTTATTTTTCAGAATATCCAATAAAATACACCGATAATATTTTATACAATATCATCTATTTTTACACAAAAATTAATTATAATACATTTTACAGAAAAATACTATTAACAAATTCAAAATATGCTCGAATTCTTAAAAATATTCCCTATAACCCGTATTAAAGGAGCATGCCACATGGTCATGCTCCTTCTTCAGCAAGATTATTGTTATTTTACTTTATCATTTGAAGAATGACATTGGCTGTTTCTTCTACTGCTTTATTCGAAACATCCACTACTCTACAACCAATTCTATCCACAATTTTGTAAAAATAATCTATTTCCTGATGAATTCGTTTAATATTAGCATATGTTGCTTGATCCCCTAGTCCTAAAGCCTTCAATCTCTCTTTACGGATATCGTTCAGTTTTTCTGGTCTAATACTTAAACCAATACATTTTGATGGATCTACCTCAAATAATTCCTCGGGAGGTTCTACTTCGGGAACAATTGGTATATTAGCAACTTTTATTCGTTTATGAGCAAGAAATTGTGATAAAGGCGTTTTTGAAGTTCTTGATACACCAAGTAAAATAATATCTGCTCTAGCGATACCTCTTGGATCACGTCCATCATCATACTTAACAGCGAATTCGATTGCTTCGACTTTTTTGAAATAATCTTCATCTAGTTTGTGCACGAGGCCTGGTTCTAATCTCGGTTTCTTATTGAATACTCGTTCCATTGCCTCTAGCATTGGACCCATAATATCAATTGCCTCAACTTTAAACTCTGTTGCTTTCTCATTAAGATAATTGCGAAGCATTGGTGCAACAAGTGTGAACCCAATAATCCCATTTTCTTCTTTCGCTCTATTTAATGCTTCATCAATAGTTTTCTTATCCTCAACATAAGGAATTCGTTGTATTACATAATCCGTACTAAATTGACTTAACCCTGCTTTCACAGCTAGTTCAGCTGTTTCCCCAACAGAATCTGATAATATAAAAACAGGTTTCTTAGTATTCATTTGCATCTTCATCCCCTAAGGTTAGATATGATTATCTGTTATTAATTCCACAAAAACCTTTGTAATCGTAGTTTTTGTAACCCTTCCGATTACCTCTAAGCCTTTAGTCGTATCTTTAACTACTGGTAACCCATCGATTTGTTTATTAATTAAGTTCTTAGCAACATCAATTAATAAATCCTCTTTACGACACACCGTGACATTAGGCATTCTAGTCATTATAATATGAACTGCCAAAGCATTTAAGTCTTGTTTTCCAATGGCTGCGCGCAATAAATCTTTACGTGATACAACTCCTGTTAAACAAGAATTATCATCCACAATAAACAATGTACCAACATCTTCCAGGAACATGGTGGAAATGGCATCATATACCGAAGAATTCTCTTGTACCACGATTGGAACAGATTGGTATTCATATACTTTATATTTCTTAATTTTCTCGGTTAAAAGTTCAGATCCCGTTTTCCCTGTATAAAAGTATCCTACACGTGGCCTAGCATCTAAAAATCCTGCCATTGTTAGTATGGCTAAATCTGGTCGTAACGTTGCACGAGTTAGATTTAATCTATCTGCAATATGCTCACCTGTAATGGGACCATTGTTTTTTACAATTTCAATTATTTTTTCTTGTCGATTGGATAATTCCACATTTTCACCACCCAACGGTCTTGGAAAAACTCGCATTCGCTTCGTCTCAATCAACGCAACTACTAGTGATACTTCATAAAATACTACTTGATTGACTACAGCAACTTTGCAAGGAGTAACACTTCCTTGAATCAAAATTACTATACGACGAGTACATTTTGTTCGTTTTTCTATACGAGCGGAAAGTTTTTGTGCTTTCCTAACTACGAAAAAGAGACATACTATTTATTAATATTATAGCCTAAATAGGTAAAAAGGGGAATTAGTAGTCCCCTTCCTAAAAGTGCTGTTTCCATTCAATGGCATTTAAATCCGCAAAATTATTCACTAAAATTGCAATTCGATTTAATAATGCCAATCGATTCTTTCTCAATTGTTCGTTTTCGGCCATTACCATGTTATTTTCGAAGAATAGATGTATTGGCTCAGCTAGTTTCTCTAACGCAGAAAATGCTCCTTCAAGGTTATCCTGTACAATCAACTCCTGGTAACTTGCTTGAACATTTTCATAGATATCAAATAAGTCCCTTTCAGAATCTGTTTCAAAGTATTCTGGATTAACAACTGTCTCTTCTGTCTTCTCAGCTAAATTTAAAACACGTACTAATGCCTCTTGGATTGGTTTAAATGAAGCTTCATTGCGTTTAGCGGATAGAATACTCGCCTTTTTCACCATATCTGACATTATTCCAATTTGATGGCTAGTAATTGCTTGAATAATATCCTGTTCAATACCACGCTCTTTTAATACAAATGCAACCCTTTGTTGTATAAAGGCATGCAGCTCTTTTTTTATTACTTCAAAATCAACATGTTCCAGATCTAAGGATTCATAAAGCTCTATAGTCAACTTAAATAAATCTGCTACAGGAATTCCCCATTCCCTGTCATTAGCAATACGAAGAATACCAGTTGCTTGTCTACGCAGTCCATATGGATCCTGGGAGCCAGTTGGCTTTAACCCTACACCGATACAACCTACAATTGTATCCAGTTTATCTGCTACACTAACAATTGCACCAACTAATGTCTCTGGAAGTTCTCCACCTGCACTTGTTGGCATATAATGTTCACGAATTGCAATAGCAACCGATTCATCCTCTCCAAAAGAACGGGCATATTTCTCACCCATAGTCCCTTGAAGCTCTGTGAATTCATTAACCATATTGGTCATTAAATCAAATTTACTTAACTGAGCAGCCCGAATAATTTTTTGTGTTACTTCTGCATCAATATTCAAAGACTGTGCAATTTTTTCTGAAATAGAGACTACACGACTAACCTTTTCACCAATTGTTCCTAATTTCACTTGGAAAACAACTGAATTCAGTTTATCCAAATAAAACTCTACTGAATTCTTTTGATCTTCTTCAAAGAAGAACTGGCCATCAGATAAACGTGCTCGTAATACCTTTTCATTACCTTTGATTACTGTTTCGAGTGCATTTGAATCACCATTTCGCACTCCAACAAAATATGGAAGTAATGTACCTGTATTCGATTTAACTGGAAAATAGCGTTGATGTTCCTTCATGGAAGTTACCAACACTTCAGAAGGTAATTTAAGGAATTCTTTTTCAAATGATCCAATAAATACAGTAGGATATTCCACTAAATTCCGTACTTCGTCAAGTAAATCTTGATCGATAGGAACAATAAAGTTACCTTTTTCTTCTGCCTGTTTAATTCCTTCTAAAATCATTTTTTCTCTTACATTTGAATCAACGATAACAAAGTTATTTTTCATTTCTAGCTTATAATCTAGAGGATTTCTCAATACGACTTCCTTACCAAGAAAACGATGTCCATAAGTAACATTACTAGTTTGAACCCCAGCAATTTCGAATGGAATTATTTCTTCTTCAAATAGAGCAACCATCCATCGAATTGGTCTTACATATCGCATCGTACCATTTCCCCAACGCATATTTTTACCAAATTGAATAGATTCAATAATATTTTTAAATTCTGGGAGTAATGAGCCTGTTAATTTCCCTTCAATAACTTTATTTACAAAAATATATGTCGTACCTTTAACATCTTTTGTATATATATCATCAACTGTTTTACCTTGCCCTTTGGTAAAGCCAACCGCCGCTTTAGACCAATTTCCTTGATCGTCTTGTGCTATTTTAATTGCAGGACCTTTTGCTTCTTCTTCAATAGTAGCTTGTTTCTCAGCAATATCGTGGATTAATACAGCTAATCTTCTAGGAGTAGAGAAGGTTTCAATTTTTGAATAAGTAATACGTAAATCATCTAACCAACTGGTTGTCTTTACTTTTAATTGTTTTTCAGCATCATCTATAAAACGAGCGGGTAATTCTTCTAGACCTATTTCGAATAAAACATTCTTAGCCATTATTTATCCTCCTTTTTAAGCATTGGAAAGCCAAGTCGTTCACGTTCTTCAACATAAGCCTTTGCAATATTTCTTGCTAAATTTCTAATTCTTCCTATATAGCCTGTACGCTCTGTTACTGAAATTACTCCCCTAGCATCTAAAAGATTGAAGGTATGCGAACATTTCAATACATAGTCGTAAGCGGGGAAAATAAGACCCTTTTCCATTGTTTTCTGTGCTTCTTCCTCATACATAGAGAAAAGTTGGAATAACATATCCACATTAGATTCTTCAAATGTATATGTGGAGTGTTCGTATTCAGGCTGTTTAAAAATATCCTTGTAAGTAAAACCATCTGTCCATTCTAAATCAAATACATTTTCTTTATCTTGAATGTAAGATGCAAGACGCTCTATCCCATAAGTAAGCTCTACCGTTACAGGACTAGCTTCTAATCCACCAATTTGTTGAAAATAGGTAAATTGAGTAATTTCCATTCCATCAAGCCAAACTTCCCATCCTAGCCCAGCAGCACCAAGTGTCGGGTTTTCCCAGTTATCCTCTACGAATCGAATATCGTGCTCCAAAGGATTTATGCCAAGTGCCTGAAGTGATTCTAAATAAAGATCTTGAATATTATCGGGTGATGGTTTAATGATGACTTGAAACTGATGGTGTTGATACAACCGGTTAGGGTTTTCACCATATCTACCATCAGCAGGTCTACGAGATGGCTCTACATAGGCAACTCGCCATGGCTCTGGACCAAGACTTCTTAATAAAGTCATCGGCGACATTGTACCAGCACCTTTTTCAACATCATAAGCTTGCATTAAAATACAATTTTGTTCTGACCAGAATTTCTGCAATGTTAAAATCATATTTTGGATATTCATTCTAAAAACCTCCATATATTTTTTCCTTTTATAGGTGGAAGAGTTAACGTTCATTACAATAAGCAAATAATCATAATTTATAACTTAACAAATCTAAAAACCCGTCCCTATGCCTATAAATGGATTATAGACATAGGGACGGGTATTAATCCGCGGTTCCACCCTATTTGCTTTATCACTGGATAAAGCCACTTTATTAACCATGCTCCAGAGTGCCATTCCTAACTGACCGTTTATTCAGCTCACACTATCCTGAACTCGCTTAGTAATGGTATCAGTAAGTACTTTTCTCTTTCATCACATCATCTTTTGAATATGTATCATCTTACTTTATAGATAAAGTATTTGTCAACTTTTATATATTATCAAACTTGGCGATTTGATTAAGAAACTTTTTCGACTTTAAGAAATATCCACCATATCGATCATAATAGGCATCTAAGAGGTTTCTTAATAATTCGCGATTCTCAACCTTGACCGAAACATTACCAACACGTTCAAGCCCTACTGTTGAAAATACATAGAGAAGCTTAACCACTGAATTGGCCAACGGAATAGCATCCGAGTCAACATGCTGACACCTCGAACACAGTAAACCCCCTTCAACAATTGAAAAAGAATATGGTGCATTTTTTTCACCACAGTTCGCACACTGATGTACGGTTGGAGCAAATCCTCCCGCACGGTACAATTTCATTTCGTACATCATTAGTGGGATAGAAACATCATCATGCTCTGAAATATATTCTAATGTTTGATTTAATTGTTCATATATTTCTGGATTAAGGACTCTTTCATCCATTAATTTATCTGTTAATTCCACTAAATAAGCAGCATAGGCAGTCTTCATAATATCCTCTCGAATAGCACGAAATGATTCAATAATTTCGCCTTGTTGAATCGTACTTAATCCCTTAGAAAGGTAGACAAAAAATTGACCATAAATGAATGGCTGCGTAACAGCAGCCATTCTACTTTTTGGTTTCTTTGCACCACGGGCAATAGCGGTAAACTTTCCTATTCTTTTGCTAAAAATCGTAACTAATTTATGTGTTTCACCATAATCTTTTGTCTTAATAATAATACCATCTATTTTTTCTAGCATACATATTCCCCTTTTTACTGCATGCTACATATTGGAATCTACCGGTAGGTTCTCCAGATTAGTTGTCGAGCCATCGTCTAAGCCCAGCTCACTTGGATCACTTTCTAACTCTTTCATTAATAAATAGGTCTCAATATTTCCTGTTTGACTAAATAGCTTCCATACTAAGTCGATCACAAGAAAACACACCTTTCTTTATTCTTTTCTAGAAGTATCTTTTTGTAAGTTAGAACACTGATTAAATTCTTCATTTAATCTGGATACATGTTCTGCTCGTAAGCAACCAATGTTCCGGATACTATTATCGTCTCCACTATGTCATAAAACAATTAGTTTAAAAATTTTCCATCTCTAATATTCATCTTCACGGAAGCCATATTCAAGTAACTGGCTTTGCTTATTTCTCCAATCTTTTTGCACCTTGACCCAAAGTTCTAAATAAACTTTCGAACCAAGTAAAGCTTCGATATCTTTTCTTGCATCCTTACCAACATTTTTTAACATACTTCCTTGTTTTCCAATCAAAATACCTTTTTGGGATTTTCTCTCCGTAATAATTGCAGCTTGGATATATATCTGGTCCGATTCTCTCTTTTCAATATTCTCAATAACTACAGCAATGGAATGCGGGATTTCTTCTCGTGTCAAATGTAAAACTTTTTCCCGTATTAATTCACTAATAATAAATCGTTCAGGATGGTCTGTCACTTGGTCTGCTGGGTAGAATTGTGGGCCTTCTGGTAAGTGACTTTTTAGTACATCTAATAGATGATTGACGTTATTTCCTTGTAGTGCAGATATCGGAATAATTTCTTCAAAATCATATTTTTCATTGTACATTTCAATTAATGGTAACAATTTATCTGGATGTACCTTATCTATTTTATTCACAACAAGAAAGACCGGACTCTTTACACGTTCTAAGCGATCAATGATAAATTGATCACCTCTACCGTATCCTTCCTCCGCATTAATCATAAATAGTATTACATCTACTTCGTTTAATGTGTTTTCGGCAATTTTGACCATAAAATCACCTAAACGATGCTTGGGTTTATGTATCCCTGGTGTATCAATAAAAATAAATTGAGCATCATTTTGGGTTAGAACACCCTGTATTTTGTTTCGTGTTGTTTGTGGTTTATCGCTCATGATGGCTATTTTTTGGCCAATTACCTGATTCATAAAGGTTGATTTTCCCACATTTGGTCTTCCGATTATTGTTATAAATCCTGATTTATAATTTGTGTCCATGAAGTTCCTCCAAGAAGTTTAAATAGATTTTTCATTCTATGTTTTGTCTATTATACTACAAAATCTTTGTTGTTTCATGTTATCGACAAAAGCTTTGAAAAGATTTTATGGTTCGATAATTATCCCCATTTTGTATAAAACTATGCTTGAACCTTACATTAAAAAACGGATAATCTTGTCAATTAGACTGATTATCCATTAACTATTTCTATATCATCTTATTTTGTAAGATTGTTATGAAAAAATGTTAAGATTTTAGGAATTGAATCTGATAAATAATAGATGGAAACTGTGCGGTAACTTTACTTAGGATTATAAGTTGAGCATCTAACTCGCTCCGGAAATACACTCCGCTGGTAGTGAATTAGAAATTTTGTACTTAATTACTAAGAAAAATGCGTTACAAATAATCCATAAATCGTAAACTCTAACTAGCGTAGGCAGAATACGGAGACTCCTCGAAAATAAAAAACAATTTTCTTCGTGCGATGTCATGCTGCCGAAGCTTTCCTTGTCCTACAGGAATAGCACGTGTCCGAAGACCCCGCAGCGGTGCTTTTTCCGCGAGGAGGCTGAGGCCGTGCCCGAGGAAAGCGGAGTATTCTGCCGGAGCGGGGTGATAGCAGTTCAACAACTCCAGCTATTCACAAAAATTACCGCACAGTTTATGCAAATAGCAATTTACTATTAAAAAGCATTTTAATCAGTATATCTTATTTTATTTAAAAAACTTTCGGAAAAAAGATTATAAGTCCAACTACTAAAGCCGTTAAGGAAGCCACAAATACCCCCGCAGCAGCTAGGTCTTTTATTCTCTTAGCTGCGGGATGGATTTCTGGTTTAATGTAATTTATAATTTCTTCTATTGCAGTATTAAGTATTTCTGCTGTGATTACCAATCCTACGACGATAACCACAGCAATCCATTCACCAATAGTAATATTATAAAAGGTTCCTACTATACATACTAAAATTGCTGAAAAAAGATGTAGTCGAAAGTTTCGTTCAGATTTAAAAACTTCTTTTAAGCCATTCATGGCATATGTAAATCCAATCGAATTCTTCTTACCTTCCAAGGTTATATTCCCCTAATATTTCATCTTGTTTTTGGAACATTTCTTTTTCATCTTCTTTTGTCATATGGTCATAGCCTAATAAATGAAGTAATCCATGCACAGCTAAAAAGCCAAGTTCTCTTTCAAAAGTATGATTATACTCTTCCGCCTGTTCCTTTGCCTTCTCAACAGAGATGATAATATCACCTAAGATTACCGGAATATCATCTCCTTTAATTTTAACCTCATCTACTGACGTTTCCTCTAATGCAAATGAAATAACATCTGTTGGCTTGTCTAATTTGCGATAGTCACGATTGATTTCCTGTATCTCATCATTATTGACAAAAGTAATAGAAACCTCTGCATTCTCTGATATTCCTTCTCTCTGAGCGGTTAGTTTTAGTAATCCCTCTATAAGCTCAAAATGGTTTTTTGGTACTGAATTTGTATTATCTTGAAAATCAATTTCCACTATTTTTCCTCCTTGTTTGGGTATTGAATTCTAGAATGAAAGATACCTTTTAATGCTTCACAGATAGTTTGATGAACTATCTTTACCTCTTTTATTGTTAATGGACATTCATCTAACTGACCATCCATCAACCTGTCGTTAACAATACTTGAAACAATTTCTTCTATTTTTTGTTCCGTTGGTTCTTTTAAGGATCGGACAGCCGCTTCTACAGAGTCACAAATAGATATTACTGCAGCTTCCTTTGTTTGTGGCTTCGGTCCTGGGTAACGGAAGTCTTCCTCTCTAACCATTTTATTAGTTTCTTTTTCTTTGAAATAAAAATACTTTAATAATGTCGTACCATGATGCTGCATAGCAACATCGATTATTTCTTTTGGCATTTTATGTTTTCTTAACAGTTCTGCTCCATCATATGGATGCCTAATGATTATTTCAGCGCTCTGTTCCGGTGAAATAACATCATGTGGATTTTTTATTGATAATTGGTTTTCAATAAAATAATGTGGTCGCACTGTCTTTCCAATATCATGATAGTAAGCTGCAACCCTAGCTAATAGTCCATTTGCGCCAATTGCATCACAAGCCGTTTCACTTAAATTAGCAACCATAATAGAATGATGGTATGTTCCAGGCGCTTCAGTCAGAATCTTTTTAAGCAATGGCTGATTCGGACTAGACAATTGTAGCAATTTGATATCAGACAATATTCCAAGTCCTGTTTCGAAAAATGGAAGCAAGCCAATTGTTAATACTGCTGATAAAAAGGCTGAAGCAACACCAAATCCCGACAAGATTAAAACGTCAACAATAGAATATTTTTCAAAGGACAAGAATACAAATAATAATATAGTTAAAATATTGACGATAGACATTCCTATGCCTGAACGAACAATGGATAATCTATCTTTTACATTAATCAAGAAAATAATGGCAGCAATTTGAGAGAAGAAGAAATATACGATTGCTTCAACGCTTAATGTTCCTGGAATTTCTCCATTAAAAATGATTCCACCCAAAATGCTAAACAAGATAGATAAAAGAATAGCCAATCGTTCATTGATTAATTGTTTTACTAATAATACACCTGTAGCTACTGGCACGATAAAGAAAAATTGATTACCTTGTGTAGTATAAATACTCATAATCTTCATTAAGGAAACAACAATAAAACTGATTAGTAAAATAGATGCAATGGTACCTTTATCAAGCCTTTTTTGGTTATCAATTCGGTTCATTTCATAAATAATGACAGAGCTAACTAATAGAATTAATAACCCCAACCCAATAACCGGAAAAACATTACGATCTTTGTTAAGTAATCCTACTAATTGGAGTTTTTCATAAATCTCATTAGTAATTGTTTCTCCTTCACGTACAATTATTTCCCCGCCATTTATTATCACTGGTTCCACATTACTCACTGCCTGTTTTTTGGCCTCTGCAGTTTTGTCGGAGTCATAAAATGAATTTTCAACAATTGCAAATGATGTTAATTCGTGAATTGCTTCTATTACATTCTGATCAAGGTTAGAATAGCGTATATTCTCTTGAACCCTCTCTATAGCACTATTTATATTATCTGTTCTTACACCTCGTTGAAACTCCTCCTGCAAATAGGAGATAAATACTTCCTTTCCTTTATCCCTTTCTTCCTTAGGGACATCGATTAGTCTCAAAAAGACACTATCCTCCACTTTTTCAGTGATACTGTTGGACAATAATTCCTTCAGTCTTTGGACTTTTTCACGGTTTGTTAATGGAACCTGTACTACACCATCTTCATCTTCAACAAGAGATTCAGACTCTAATTTATCAACTGCAGTAAAAATCTCGTTTATGTATCCGGTTTGCTCATCCGCAATATTGGTCGATATATCAAATCTGTCTTCAACTGCTTGGACTGCTTCTCGAGTTTTCCGCTCTGTCTCTACTTCATTTTCTATTGTAATAGGAGAACGAATTGTTTCCCTTGAAGTTGTAAGTGGCTCAATATCATAAATCTCTGTATGTACATTATTAAAAGTTAAAATAAAGAAATAAAGCGCTAAGGCTAATACCGGAACTAGGATTCTAACCCATTTTGTTCGTAGTTTTATTAGATATGCAATTATATCTCTAAACGAAGTCATTTTCTCCCCCCTTAGAACGAATTAATATTTTTAGTATAAAGAAATAAGACCCTCCATTAGCGGGTCTTTCTTCGAGTAATATCAGGTCATGTTGCTTTTTTCATACGCATCAATAATCTTCTGCACTAATGGATGCCTTACAACATCTGTTTGGGTTAGATAAACAAAGGAAATATCCTTTATAGAAGTTAATAGTTTATCTGCAATTTGTAATCCTGATTTAACTCCCTTTGGCAGGTCTATTTGTGTGATATCCCCAGTTATTACCATCTTAGATCCAAAACCTAGACGTGTTAAGAACATCTTCATTTGCTCAGGTGTTGTATTTTGAGCTTCATCCAATATAACAAAAGCATCATCTAATGTTCTTCCGCGCATATAGGCTAATGGAGCAATTTCAATTGTTTCTCTCTCTAATAATCTTAGTGTATGCTCCGCTCCTAGAACATCATTTAATCCATCATAAAGTGGTCTTAAATATGGATCCACCTTTTCTTTTAAATCACCAGGTAAAAAACCTAAGCTTTCCCCAGCTTCTACTGCCGGTCTTGTTAAAATAATTCGTTTTACTTGGCCATTTTTTAGCGCTTGAACCGCCATTACAACGGCAAGATACGTTTTACCGGTACCAGCTGGTCCAATACCAAATACTAAATCATTTTTCCTAATAGCAGATACATAACTCTTTTGTCCTAGTGTTTTGATGCGAATTTCTTTTCCTTTAACATTTTTAGCAATAACGTCCTCAAATAAGGTTTCAAATTGATTGATTTTTTCATCCTTAGCTAGTTCAATGGCATAAACAATATCACGTTCAGTAATTGTAATCCCCTTCCGAACGACATTAAGTAGGGTTAGTAATACATCTTGTACGATAGCAATATCACTATCTTTTCCAGAAACACTAATTCTTTCTCCACGAGTTACAATGGAGACATTAAGTTTTTCCTCAATGTGTTTTAGATATCTGTCGTTGTTCCCAAAAAGCTCAAGAGCCTCTTCAGGATTTGTTAATTCAATATCGATAGCATTTAAGTTTTCAGGCATATTCAATCTCCTTGAGTTATAGGCTGTGCTTTAGCAATATTTTCTTCTACTGTCATATATAAGTATAATTTAACTTTACCATTCTCTAGAGATTCATGCAAAACTTTTTCTGAGGTAATTTTAGCATCAGGACCAAGCTGTAATTGAAGTTCTTCCTTAGCTTGTTTAATACCTGCTTGTACTGCTTCTTCTTGTGTTCGCTCTAATTTTTGAATCTGTTTTTCACTCAATGTTGACTCAATAATATTAATTGGCAAATTCCACCTAATGAATTTGATTGGCGTTTCTGTACTATCACGATGAACTTCTTCAAAATCAGGTGATCCAAATCCCCAAATCGGGAATTTAAAATTATTTATTCCTAGGTAGAATTTTTTTTCTTGTTGTCCTGTTAAAAGCTCATAATTTTGTTTTAGCGGAATAGTAACATCTGCTTCATACCACGTACTTGCAATAATTTCCCCTTCTGCTGGTACGAGAACTTTTTTATCTTCCTTCTCCTTGTCTTCCCCATCTTCACTTTTCGGTTGATCACTTAAGGTTCCAGAAACTAGAATTTCGCCTGGTTCAACATATTCATTTATTTCAACTTGTGGAACGCCCTTGGAGACGTACATCCGTTTGATAACACCTTTTTTACTCGCTACAAGATTTCGTGGTCCTTCCACTTTATCCTCTTTCACCACTATCTTTTCTACGCCTTCAAGCTGGTAGGTTGTCCCTTTTTGACGCACACCAACCCAGAGTAATTCCGGAATATCATCAGTAAGTCTTTGCTGAATCTTTGCTGGTGGATCTATCATAAAAATCCATGCACCCGCGTGGATCCCATATGTATTTAATTGTTTGTTTATTTTTTCTTCAATTTCTTTCGGGAGTTCCCCTGTGATTTCAACCTTCCAAATAATATTCGACATAAAAAGTATCAATAAAATACTCATAATAAAGGAAAAGATAAACTCTTTTTTTCGGAAAAAGCGTCTAAATATGAATGGGTAACCTCGTCGCTGTTCAAAAGTAATTTTATAATTTCGTTCCCTTCTTAGTCTTCTAATTTCCGATATATCCGATAATTTAACATTACCGCTACAAGAAGACCTCCCTTCCCTTCTTACATTCCAAACCGTTACTCCACTATTCACACATTCTTGGAAAAACATCTCCGGCATTCGACCTGTTACAATTATTCTTACATACCCCTTTATAAAAGATCCCTGTATCTGTTTCATCTCATCCTCCTGGTAAACATCATTTATCCTGGAATAAATTTGACGTCAGTTATTTTTCCTTCCAGCAATATTTCTTCTGGTAACATCATTTTTAATACAAATGATGACCCTTTTATTTGAATGTATCCTTTTGTTGTTTTTAGTCTTAATTCCTCATCCGTAAAAACAGCAAGTCCTTTATGATTTTCAATATATACATGTAGTTGACCAATGATAGTTATCCTCGGTAATTCCATTACAACATCAGAAGGCAATGCAAGATACTTTACTAGCCATGGTCGTATTCGTTGTTGAATTTTCTTCACTAGTGAAAGCCCCCTCTCACATACATATTTATGAGAATATGAAACAGATAAGAACTAAAAAACCCAAAAGCATCTACCGATACTTTTGGGTTTTATCAATTACTTATAGTGGATTTTTCTTCTTCTCTCTGCTGTCACACTTTGATAAGGTTTCCTTGCTCTTGGACTTCCAAGAACTTCCGACATAATAATGCCATTAACTAAACCTTTGTAATTTAAGCCTGACTTTACATCCTTTTTAAATCTTTCTTTATTTGCATTCTGATTTTTTAAAGAATGATGCCTAATAGCATCCTGAATAGCTGGACCAATTGACAAATCCTGCTCCTTTAAGGAAACTATTGAGTCACTGGTTCTTGTATTCATCTGTTCTTTTAATCTCTCCACTTGCTGCTTTTGCTGTTCTTCCAGATAAACATTAGATGGAGTTGATGAATAAACGGTTTGTTTAGGGTCATGATGTTTTGGATCTTTCCCCTTTTGAATCTCCGTTTCGGATGTTCGATAAACAGTCCGTCTTGGATTATTCTGTTCTTGTGAAGGGGTTGTAGCAGGTCTTGGTACATTTGGTCGATTAGGTTTTTTTTGTTCTTCTTCCTGAGCACCGCCCATTGCTCGAATAATTCCATACACGATAAAAGCGATTAGAGGTAAGAATTGCATTAAACCTTCCATTTACATCCCCCTTTCTTAATATTGTAACTACCGGTGTTACTTGTCATCATCATTATTTTCTTTAGAAAGTTTACCAATAGAGTCACGCATATCCGTGTCAGCATTGATGTTTTCATAGTTTAAATAATCCATGACACCTAATTTTCCAGTACGTAAAGCTTCTGCAAGTGCAAGAGGAACATCTGCTTCAGCCTCCACAACTTTCGCACGCATTTCTTGTACACGAGCAACCATTTCTTGTTCTTGTGCAACAGCCATTGCACGGCGTTCTTCCGCTTTTGCTTGTGCAATCTTTTTATCTGCCTCAGCCTGATCGGTTTGTAACATTGCACCAATATTCTTACCAATATCAACATCAGCAATATCTATCGATAAAATTTCAAATGCTGTTCCAGCATCTAGTCCTTTAGAAAGGACCGTGTGTGAAATAGAATCTGGATTTTCTAGAACTTTTGCATGTGTTTCGGAACTACCAATTGTACTTACAACACCTTCACCAACACGGGCGATGATCGTTTCTTCACCTGCACCCCCAACTAATCGGTCAATGTTTGCACGAACAGTGATTCTTGCTTTTGCTTTAACTTCGATACCATCCATCGCAATACCTGAAATGAATGGTGTTTCAATTACCTCTGGGTTAACACTCATTTGTACAGCTTCAAGTACATCACGACCAGCAAGGTCAATAGCAGCAGCACGTTCAAATGATAATTCAATATTCGCACGGTGTGCAGCAATTAATGCATTTACCACACGATCCACGTTACCACCAGCTAAATAATGACTCTCAAGCTGGTTTGTTGTTACATCTAGTCCTGCTTTATGTGATTTAATTAATGGATTAATAACACGACTCGGTACAACTCGACGTAATCTCATACCAATTAATTGTAAAATTCCTACTCGTACCCCTGCAGCTAGGGCACTTATCCATAGTGTTACTGGAATGAATGTAAATAAGATTGCTACTGCAATCAAGATTACCGCGATTAGTATCACCGGCATAATAATATTTGGATCCATAAAATTTCCTCCTAAAGTTGTTTTATATTATAGGTAATTATAACCTTATAATCCTCTTACAATAACGCGAACCCCTTCAACCTTTACAACTTTGATCGGGGTATTTTTTTGGATAAAACTACCTTCTGTTACAACATCGACACGTTCGTTATCAATAACAGCTACACCAGATGGCCTTAATGCTGTAGCAGCAATACCTTCCATACCAATTAAATCCAAACGATTTTGATTGGATACATAGCCTAGTTCTGTAGTAGTTCGATCTTTTAGTATAACATGACGGAAAACACCCTTATCTAGTCCAATCCTTTTAAATAATATAACGGAAGCAATGACAGCAACTAGAAAAGCAATGGCAACACTGGTCATCATGTGACCAATATTCGCGCCAGACATAAACAACGATCCTATAATCGCTCCTATCCCTAGTATACCTAATATACCACCGGGCACAAAAAACTCTGCGATAAGTAAGGCAATACCAAGAATCAGAATAATAATGGCTTCCATCCCAGCAAGACCAGCAACGAAATGTCCATAAAAGAATAATGCTAAGGAAAGTAGTCCAACACTACCAGGTACGCCGAATCCAGGAGAGTAAAGCTCTAGAATCAATCCTAGACTTGCTAAAGACAGTAAAATAGGTACTACAATTGGATTAGTTATAAATCTAGCAATATTTTCTGCAAGGGTAGGCTCAGATTGAATAATGGTGGCATTTGATAGTCCTAGTTCATACAATAACTCAGTACGATCCTGGACAATCCCTTCTGCATAACCAACATCTAATGCCTCTTGGGGGGTTAATGTTAAAAATTCTCCCGTTGGCGCATCAAATTCAGGCAAATCAATACTTGCATCTGCCATCGCTGCAGCGTATAGTGGATCCCTTCCACCTGCTTCAGCAGCACTTGTCATTGTTTTCAACCATGCTGATTGCGCTTTTTTATCCGCAGCTGTTCCATCCGAATTAATTACGCCACTTGCTCCAATTCGAGCTCTAGGCGCCATATAAATAGTGTCCGTATGAAGGGCAATATATGAACCCGCTGAGAAGGCTTCACTTACGACAAAAGAAGTGGAAGGTATGGATAGGTTAGCAATTAAGGTTCCAATATTATTTGCAGCTTCTACACTTCCACCAGGAGTATCAATCTCAAATATGATATGATCTGCCCCTTTTTCAATTGCTTCACTTGTGGTTCTAGATAAAAAAGCTTCTAATCCCCGTTCAATGTCATTTTTTATAGGAATAACATAGATTAATTTTCCTCCACCCTGCGTGTCAGTGTCAGCATGAATAGTTTTGCCAAAAGCCGGTGCTAACAAAGATATAATAATGACAATATAAATAGAAAAATATAATGCCAAACGCTTTCTCGGCAACTATTACACCTCCTTCTATGCACAGTTATTTATACGTTTATAATGGAATAAAGTTTCAAAAATATTTCATATGTATAACATGATTAACATAAATACTATCACAGATTCTAATAGAGAAGGTAGAAAAATGATATCTTCTTATGAATAAGAATCGTAAAATAAGATAAAGATAAAAAACCCTTGCTATTTTGCAAGGGTTTTTCAGGGCAAACTTAATTCAAATGTTCTTGAACTAATTTATTAATTTTAGAGCCGTCAGCTTTTCCTTTAACTTTAGGCATTACTGCACTCATAACTTTACCCATATCTTTTTTTGAAGATGCGCCAGTTTCTTGAATCGCTTCTTGAACTATTGCTGAAAGTTCCTCATCAGAAAGCTGTTCAGGCATATATTCTTGAATTATTTTGATTTCCATTTCAAGTTTTTCAACAAGATCTTCGCGTCCAGCTGATTTAAATTCTTGGAGGGAATCTTTTCTTTGTTTTAATTCTCTTGATAAAATAGTCAAATCTTCGTCTTCAGATAATTCACTTTTACCAAGTTTTATCGATTCATTTTGTAATGAAGCTTTTACCATTCGAATAACGCTAAGTCTTTCTTTATCCTTATTCTTCATTGCTTGCTTCATATCGTCGTTCAACTGTGTCATTAATGACATCTTCCAGCACCTACTTTAGAATTTACGCTTTCTAGCAGCCTCAGATTTCTTTTTGCGCTTAACACTTGGTTTTTCATAGTGTTCACGCTTACGATATTCTTGTAGTGTCCCACTTTTTGCTACACTACGTTTAAAGCGACGAAGAGCATCCTCAAGAGACTCGTTTTTACGAACGCGAGTTGTATTTGACATGCTAATTTCCCTCCCTCCGAAGCAAAAAAACAGATTAATAAGGCAATCGATATATATCATGCCTTTTGTAATTATAATATATTGCTTTGTAATGGTCAACTGATTATTTTTCTTTATTATATTGCTATGTCTGTAGCGTGAGCACACAGCTTAGCAGTTAATAAATATTGATCCATTATTTATATGACTATAAACAATAAAAACACATTTTACAATAGCTGTTTTCTGGAAATCTGTTTTTAATTACACAAATTGTATAGACTGTGCAGTAACTAACTAATAATTTTTGGCAGCGCATCATACCCGCTCCGGAAATACACTTCGCGCATCCTAAGGCGGCTGGTGATCCTCCTCGTGCTATCGCACTGCGGGGTCTCATCTATGCCTATTCTCCCACAGGAGTCTCCGTGTATTTCCGGAGCTCGTTTAGCTTGAATTTTATTAAAATTAATTTTTAATAAAAATGTGTGATAAAACAATTTTTATTTTGAAAGCCAATACTAGCGCAGGGAGAATACGTAGACTCCTCGAAAATAAAAACCGATTTTCTTCGTGCGATGTTATGCTGCCGAAGTCTTCCTTGGGACTGCGATTACTCGCCCCACCGAAAACATTTGTCCTGCGGGAATAGCACGTGTCCGAAGACCCCGGAGCGGTGTCTTAGCACTACATTAACCTTTTAATTAAAGTTACCGCACAGTTTCCTTCGATTCCTAAATAGTCATTACTATAAATTAATAATCAGATGTTCCCTGAAGGCCGTTGACAATGGCTACTCCGGAACTTGCACCGACTCTTGTTGCTCCTGCTTCGATTACTGCTTTTGTTTGCTCTAAGTCACGTACTCCTCCAGAAGCTTTTACTCCAAGGTCCGGTCCTACAGTTTTACGCATTAATGCTATGTCTTCTACTGTTGCTCCACCACCAGAGAATCCAGTTGATGTTTTAACGAAGTCTGCCCCTGCTTCTTTTGCTAAAAGGCAAGCTTTTACCTTTTCATCTTCTGTCAGTAATGACGTCTCAATGATTACTTTTGTTAATGCTTGTCCCTTTGCAGCTTCTACAACAGCTTGAATATCTTGTTTAACAAATTCATCGTTACCAGATTTCAGCTCACCAATGTTAATAACCATATCAACTTCAGTAGCCCCATCTGAAATAGCTTGTTTTGTTTCAAATACTTTCGATGCTGTAGAGGTAGCTCCTAATGGAAAACCAATTACTGTACATACTTTTACGCTTGTTCCTTTTAGATGCTCATAGCATAATGGTACCCAATGTGGATTTACACAAACTGATGCAAATTCGTATTCTTTTGCTTCCTCAACAATCTTTAAAATACCTTCTTTTGTTGCATCAGGCTTAAGTAATGTATGATCAATATATTTTGCAATATCCTTTACCAATTAAAACACATCCTCTTATTATGTTGTACGTACCTCTTGTAGCATACCACTTTCTTTTCTAAAATGCTAATCTATAATAGCGAATGCCCAGTCCTTTGACTAGGCATTCATTTTAATTTTACTATGAGTAGCGTAATCCATGATGCGTACAAAGGTACCTTCATTATATGGATACCCAGATTTGGTAATTTTTACACGTACAATTTTACCAATCATGTCATTTGTTCCTTCAAATTTAACTTTAAGATAATTATCCGTATATCCTACTAATATATTTGGATTTTCTTCATCCAGTACACGTTCTTCCGGAATAACTTCTAATACTTCATTCTCGTAACGAGATGCATATTCCTTAGCCAGTTCCTCTGATAAATCAATCATTCGTTGAACGCGCTCATTTTTTATATCTTCATCCACTTGTTCTTCCATTCTAGCAGCTGGTGTACCAGTTCTTCTTGAAAATGGGAATACATGAAGTTCTGAATATCCAACTTTTTTAATAAAATTATACGTTTCCATAAACTCTTCTTCTGTTTCGCCAGGGAAGCCTACAATTACATCAGAGGTAATCGCTAAGTCCGGCAAAGCTTTACGGATTTTTTCTACTTTTTGATAGTAGAAATCAGTTGAATACTTTCTTCTCATACGCTTTAATACAGTATCAGAACCAGATTGAAGTGGTATATGTAAGTGGCGTACAATCTTTTCAGATTTATCCAGTACTTCAATTACCTCATCTGTAATTTGACTAGCCTCAATGGAGGAGATGCGGATACGTTCTAGACCATCCACTTTTGATTCTAAATCGCGTAAAAGAGCTGCAAAATTATAATCATTTAAATCTTCACCATATCCAGCAGTATGAATACCAGTTAGAACAACTTCCTTATAACCTGCTTCTACTAATTTTTGTGCTTGGTTTAATACACTTTCTGGATCTCTTGAACGTAGTAGTCCCCTTGACCATGGAATTATACAGAAGGTACAGAAATTATTACAGCCTTCTTGAATTTTCAATGATGCACGAGTTCTATCGGTAAATTCAGGAACATCCATTTCTTCAAATACACGATTTTTCATAATGTTAGAAACACCATTTATCGGTTCTCTTGTTTTCTTATGATTTTCAATGTATTTAATCATATTTTTACGATCTTGCGTACCGACAACAACATCAACACCAGGAATTTCTAAAATTTCGCCCGGTGATGTTTGTGCATAGCAACCTGTAACACAAACAATCGCGTCCGGATTTTTACGCACCGCACGTCTAATTGTCTGCCTACTTTTCTTATCTCCAGAGTTTGTTACTGTACATGTATTAATAACATAGACGTCAGAGTCATGGTCAAAGTCGACGCGTTCATAACCTTGCTCCATGAACATCCGCCAAATACCTTCTGTTTCATAATGATTTACTTTACATCCTAATGTATGAAACGCTACAGTTGGCATTATTGCCCCCCCAATTCTTCAAAATGATACGATATACTAGCTAGTGCATATAAAGCAGCAGTTTCAGTTCGTAATATACGTGGTCCAAACCGAACAGGGATAAATTGATGTTCCTTCAATTTTTGTACTTCCTCAGAAGAAAATCCTCCTTCTGGTCCAATACAAATAATAACACTATCCCCTGTTTTTAACTGACTGATAATACTTGCATAAGATTGAAAAATTTTTGTTTTTGCCTCTTCCTCGTATGCAATAATTTTCAGTTGATAGGATTCGCTCTCCTTCAATAACTCTTGTAATTTCAAGACTGGTTTAATTTCTGGTATACGACTACGATGAGACTGTTCACTAGCTTCTTTAATTATTTTAGCATAACGAGCAATTTTTTTATCAGCTTTCTTAGCATCCCATTTTACAACAGACCTTTTCGCCTGAAAAGGGATAAATGCCGAAGCACCAAGTTCTGTTCCCTTTTGGAAGATAAAATCCAGCTTATCTCCCTTAGGTAGTCCTTGTGCAATTGTTACAAAAACAGGAAGTTCTACATTACGATCCTGCCATTCAATAACTTCAGCAGTAACCCAATGTTCTTCTATTTCGGTAATTTTGCAGATTGCTCCATTTGTATTTGGCGGATTACAAATTATTTCATCACCAATTTGCATACGCATAACACGTATAATATGATGAGCATCGTCCCCGTCAATAGTTACTATTTCACTATTCCAATTTTCATCTGGGATAAAATATCTCTGCATTACAGCACCTACTTTTTCTTGGCTATGACAGATACCCAGTCTTCTAGCTCATTAATTTCCAGTATCTCAAACCCTTGTTGCTCCAACTTCTCTAAAACCAATAATTTTTTTGTTTGGATAATACCTGAAGTAATAAAATACCCGCCATCTTTTAGATTGTCCCATGCATCATCAATAAATCTTACAATAATCTCTGCTAAAATGTTGGAAACGATAATATCCACTTTCATATCAACATGGCTAAGTAGGTTATTTTGTTTCGTTTTGATTAAATGATTAACCTTGTTTACTTTCGCATTTTCCTGCGTACTTTTAACTGCAATCTCATCTAAGTCATATGCATAAATTTCGTCTGCACCAAGTAATGCTGAAGTAATACTAAGTACCCCTGAACCACATCCAACATCAATCACCGTTTCATTTCCTTTAATAACTTTTTCAAGGGCCTGAATACTTAATACAGTCGTTGGATGTGTTCCTGTACCAAATGCCATACCAGGGTCAAGCTCAATAACAATTTCTTCATTAGATTTCGGTGTATAGTCTTCCCATGTAGGGGTAATTGTAATCTTGTTTGAAATTCGAACTGGTTTATAATACTTCTTCCAAGCAGTTGCCCAATCTTCTTCATTTACCTCACTTAGGGTTACTTGATTTGGTCCTAAATCAATATCAAATGTTAAAAGATTGTTAATCGCTTGCTTGATCTCCTCTACAGTTTCCCCTAGAAAGCTGTTAAATGGTAAATATGCCTTAATATAGACTCCTTCTTCCGGATAGTCATTTTCATCAAGTGCATATATTTCACCAAATTTGTCTTCTTTTTCTATAACCAAATCCATTGGATCTTCAATAACGACACCACTTGCACCCGTTTCATGCAAAATATTCGAAATTGGTTCAATAGCTTCATTCGTTGTATGAATACATATTTCTGACCATTTCAAACGAATCTCACTCATTTCTTATTTGTTTTCTTATGTAAAGGGGATAAAAATTCTTTATTCCCCTTTAAAAGCTCTTTTAAACTTTTGAAAAATCGAATCTTCTTGTTCTTCTGTTTTATCGTTTCCTGCTATATCATTAAATTCACGTAATAATTCCTTCTGACGGTCTGTCAATTTAGTTGGAGTCATGATACGAACTTTGATATGTTGGTCACCATTTCCATAGCCTCTAACATTTGGTGAACCCTTCCCTTTTAAGCGGAAGGTCTTTCCAGTTTGTGTACCTGCAGGGATTTTAAGTTTGACTTTACCGTGAACTGTTGGTACTTCTACCTCATCACCAAGGGCAGCTTGTGCAAAAGTTAGTGGTAATTCACAGAAAATATTATCCCCCTCACGTGTAAAGAACTCGTGTCTTCTTACTTGAATAACTACATAAAGATCACCGGCAGGGCCCCCATTTTTCCCAGGTTCCCCTTTACCAGCTACACGGATTTGTTGACCATCATCTATACCAGCAGGGATATTAATATGAATCTTTTTGTTCTTTTTAACCGTTCCATCTCCACCACAAGTCGTACATTTCTCTGGAATAATTTTCCCAGTACCATTACAGTGGTGACAAACCCTACGATTAACCACACGACCAAATGGTGTATTTTGCTCGGTGTTCAATTGACCAGAACCATTACAATGGGAACAAGTTTTTGGTTTTGTACCAGGTTTTGCTCCTGATCCATGACAAGTATCACACTCTTCATCCTTTGGAATTGAGATATCTGTTTCTTTTCCAAAGATTGCTTCTTCGAAATCAAGAATCATGGTATATTGTAAATCAGCACCCTGTTGAGGTGCATTTGGATCTCGTCTACGGCCCCCGCCGCCACCAAAGAACATATCGAATATATCACCAAAACCACCAAAATCTTGACCTCCGCCAAAGCCTTGACCATTCATACCCGCATGACCGAATTGATCATATTGTGCTCGTTTTTGTTCATTTGATAATGTTTCATAAGCTTCTTTCGCTTCTTTGAATTTATCCGCTGCATCGGGCTCTTTATTAACATCTGGATGATACTTTCGAGCTAGTTTACGGTATGCTTTTTTTATATCTTCTTTTGATGCACTTTTTTCTATACCTAAGACTTCATAATAATCACGTTTTGACACTGTTTATCACTCTCCCGAATCACTTTCACATAAGGTAAATCATAACATTAAAAATAATATGATGGCAAATGGATAGGGTTTAATTATCCATGGAAAAGCCCAATAAAACTTTTTCCAAATAACTTTAATGAAAAAGTCAAAGTCAAGGGTATCCTGACTTTGACTTTATAGATGACTATTTTTAGTTGTTTATTTTTTTTCTTCGTCGTCTACTTCTTGGTAATCAGCGTCTACAACGTCGTCATTTGTGCTTTGGCCTTCTTGACCTTCTGCTTGTTGATTTTGTTGTGCCATTTGTTCATATAGTTTAACTGATAGTTGTTGAACTTGTTCTTCTAAAGCTTCTTTCTTCGCTTTAATATCCTCTAGATCAGAACCTTCAAGTGATTTTTTCAATTCTTCTTTCGCAGCTTCTGCTTTTTGTTTTTCTTCATCAGAAACTTTATCAGCTAAATCTTTTAATGTTTTATCTGTTGTAAAGATTAGTTGATCAGATTCGTTACGAAGATCAACCTCTTCACGACGTTTCTTATCCTCTTCAGCATTTTCTTCCGCTTCACGTACCATACGATCTACTTCATCATCTGATAGACCTGAGGAAGATTTAATGGTAATAGATTGTTCTTTATTTGTACCCATGTCTTTCGCGCGCACATTTACAATACCATTTGAATCAATATCAAATGATACTTCTATTTGTGGTACTCCTCTTGGTGCTGGTGGGATATCCGTTAATTGGAAGCGTCCAAGTGTTTTATTGTTCGCTGCCATTTCACGTTCACCTTGAAGAACATGAATATCTACTGCTGTTTGACTATCTGCAGCTGTAGAGAAAACTTGTGAATGGCTAGTCGGAATAGTTGTATTACGTTCGATTAGTTTAGTAAATACGCCACCCATTGTTTCAATACCTAATGAAAGTGGTGTTACATCTAGTAATACAACATCTTTAACATCACCTTGAAGAACTCCACCTTGAATTGCTGCACCAAGTGCAACTACTTCATCAGGGTTAACACCTTTAGAAGGCTCTTTACCAGTTTCACGTTTAATAGCCTCTTGAACTGCAGGAATACGAGTAGATCCACCAACAAGAATAACCTTATCAATATCATTAGCAGTTAAATCAGCATCACGTAATGCTTTTCGTGTAGGAATCATCGTACGTTCCACAAGTTCAGAAGATAGCTCTTCAAACTTAGCACGAGTTAAATTCATTTCTAGATGCAATGGACCAGCTTCACCAGCCGTAATAAACGGTAGGGAAATTTGAGTTTGAGAAACACCCGATAAATCTTTCTTCGCTTTTTCAGCAGCATCTTTTAGACGTTGAACTGCCATTTTATCAAGGGATAAGTCAATTCCATTTTCTTTTTTAAATTCTGCGACTAAGTGATTGATGATTACATCATCAAAGTCATCTCCACCAAGACGGTTATCACCAGCAGTTGCAACAACTTCAAACGTACCATCACCGATGTCTAAGATAGACACATCAAAAGTACCACCACCAAGGTCAAATACTAGAATAGTTTGATCTTGGTCCGCCTTATCAATACCATATGCTAAAGCTGCAGCAGTTGGTTCGTTGATAATACGTTCCACTTCAAGTCCTGCAATACGGCCAGCATCTTTAGTTGCTTGTCGTTCTGAATCATTGAAATATGCTGGTACTGTAATGACAGCTTTATCAACTGTTTCTCCGATATAATCCTCAGCGTATGACTTTAAGTATTGTAAAATTGCTGCTGAAAGCTCTTGAGGTGTATAATCTTTCCCGTCAACTTCTACTTTATAGTCTGTACCCATATGACGTTTGATAGAAAGAATCGTATTTGGGTTAGTAATTGCCTGACGCTTTGCTACTTCCCCAACTTGTCTTTCACCATTTTTAAATGCTACAGCTGATGGCGTTGTACGGTTACCCTCAGGGTTAGGAATAACTACCGCTTCTCCACCTTCCATAACTGCAACACATGAATTTGTTGTACCTAAATCAATCCCAATAATTTTACCCATATTTGTTTCCTCCTTGAATCGTTACCTAACTTATTTATTTACCTTAACCATTGCAGGTCGAATAACACGATCTTTAATTAAGTATCCTTTTTGTAATTCTTCTAAAACAATATTAGATTCCTTTGATTCATCCTCAACCTGCATAACAGCTTGGTGGATGTTAGGATCAAACTCTTGACCAACTGCTTCAATTGATTCTATTCCTTGTGAATTAAGAGCATCAATAAGCTGTCTATAAACCATAGAAATACCATCTAGTAAACCTTTATTTTCTTCATTCACTTCAACCTGTAAAGCTCGTTCAAAATTATCAATAGCAGGTAAAAGTTCAGTAGCAAGATCCTGAGCTTTATATTTAGCCGCAGCTTCACGCTCTTTAATTGAACGTTTCTTGAAGTTATCAAATTCTGCCTGTATTCTTAGGAATCTTTGATATATATCTTCTTTTTCTTGTTGTAATTTATTTATTTCTTCATTTTGCTTCCCTGTTTCATCTTCCATATCAGAAGTAACTTCTACTTGTTCTATAACTTCTGGCTCATTTCCCTCAGTTTCTTGTTGTTCTTCTAATTCTTCCTCAATTCCAGTAACATCCTTCTCTTCCATATCAAGCACCTCCAAAATCCACTCAAGTAAATGATTTTTTAAACCATTTACATTTTTTACGTTTCGTTGTTTTTATACCACAAGTACAACGCATCTGTCATTTCATTTGATAACGCATTTAATAGGGTTATCACTTTTCGATATTCCATTCTAGTAGGTCCTAGCAATGCGATTGTCCCCATCTGTTCATTACCAAATTGATAAGAAGCTGTTATGAGACTAAAGTCCTTAATCTCTTCAAACTTATTCTCATTACCAATAGTTACTTTAATGCCATGTTGAGGTGTTTTTAATAAATTCACAACTTGATCTTCGTTTTCCATCATTTGATAGAATGCACGAATCTTTTTAATATCATTGAATTCAGGTTGTGTTAGCAAATTCGTCTTTCCACCAATATATAACTTAACTGGCTGCTCTTTAAAGAATGCTGATTTCAAATATTGATAGGACTTCTCAAAATCATGTACATACATTTGCATTAGAGAAAGTACTTCTGTTGTAATGACTTCTGGTAACCTGGCAAGAGAAATACCATTTAATCGATCATTTAAAATATTAACGATTTTCTCTAAATCTGTTGCACTGATTTCAGCAGGAATAGTAAATGAACGATGTTCTACATGACCTGAGTCCGTGACCAATATGGCTACAGCTGAATGATCTGTTAATGGGACTATTTGCAACTGTTTAAGCTTTGTTTCAAATATTTCTGGACCTAGAATAATGGATGTATAATTTGTTAAATCAGATAATACCTCAGCAGACTTCTGCACCAACTTTTCAAAATCGATGAAATCATCCCGGACTAAGTCTCTCATGATACTAAGATTACCATTCTCCATATGCGGTCCAACAACATTGTCCACATAATAACGATACCCTTTTTCTGACGGGACCCGACCAGATGAAGAATGTGTTTTTTCAATATAACCTAATTCTTCTAAGTCAGCCATGACATTACGTATCGTTGCGGCACTTAAGGATATATCATCTTTTTTTGAAATAGCACGGGAGCCAACTGGGTTAGCTGATTCAATAAAATCATCAATAATAACTTGCAAAATCAATAATTGCCTTTCTGTTAACATTAATGATCACCCCTGTTAGCACTCTGGCCTTCTGAGTGCTAATTCTAATAATAAATTATCAAATCCTTATTTTTTTGTCAACGCTATTGCCTCTAAGTCTTCATCTTCTAATAAAAAGTGTTCAAATACTTCATTACCAAATAGCACACCTTCATCCGTTAGATGAATAGATTTCTCGTCATTAACTAGCCAACCTTTTTGAATAAGGTAGTCGATTTGATTCTTATATAGTAATTCAATTGGAAAGGCAAATTTCGATAAAAACTCTTGCTTGTCTACACCACTTAGCTTGCGCAATCCTAAAAATAATTCTTCCTCAATTTGTTCTTTTAAACCTATCGTTTCAATTTTTAATGTTGGATTTCCATCTTCCATCGCTTGTTTAATGTAGGCGGGAATAGGTTTCATATTAATAGTACGTTTACCAGGAAGGTAACCACTAGCCCCTGCACCAAATCCATAGTAATAGTCATTATTCCAATAGGTTAGGTTATGCTTACTTTCAAAACCTTCCTTTGAAAAATTACTTATTTCATATTGTTGTACTCCTGCTTCTTTCATTTTTCTCTTTAGAATATCGTACATTTTTACTTCTTCTTCTTGTGTAGGACGGTGTAATTGACCTTTTTTATAGCGATTATAGAAAATAGTCTTAGGCTCAATTTGTAAGGAATAGGCTGAATAATGTGGAAGGTCAAATGAGAGCGCTTCTGTAACTGTTTTCTCAAAGTGTTCAGCAGATTGCTTCGGTAAAGAATAGATTAAATCAAGACTAATATTTGTTAGATCTTGTTGTTTCAATAACTCTACGGTCTTATATACATCCTCGATACGATGTGCCCTTCCTAATTCTTTAAGCATATTATCATCAAATACTTGAACGCCTAGTGATACCCTATTAACACCATATTCTTTTAATAGTTTTGCCTTCTCTTCATCAAAATCTCCCGGGTTTGCCTCGATTGTATATTCTTCACAATTGGAAACATCAAATTTTTCTGCGATTAATGCTAATAATGTTTTTAATTGTGTATGGTTTAGTGATGTTGGTGTACCACCACCAATAAAAATAGTTCTCACTGGGTTTTTCTTACCTTCTACTTGTGTGTGTATTTCATTGGAAAGTGCATCTAAATAATCCGTTGCCATTTGTTCATTATAAAAGAACTTTGTAAAGTCACAGTAATGACAAATATGATGACAAAACGGAATATGAATATATACGGATTGGATCATAGTACTTTCTCCTAACAAACTGATTTTATAATTCTATAAGTGTAAAAAAGAAAAGGAAAAACTTTATACAAGTTCTTCCGCTCTTTTTCCTTATTCATCATCCATTTTAAGTACGGCCATAAATGCTTCTTGTGGTACCTCTACAGATCCGACCATCTTCATGCGCTTCTTACCTTCTTTTTGCTTTTCAAGTAGCTTTCTTTTACGAGAAATATCTCCCCCGTAACATTTTGCTAGTACGTTTTTACGCATTGCTTTAATCGATGATCTTGCTACAATTTTATTACCAATCGCAGCTTGAACTGGCACCTCGAACTGTTGTCTAGGAATTAATTCTTTTAACTTTTCTACGATTAGTTTCCCGCGTTCATAAGAGAAATCCTTATGTACAATAAAGGATAATGCATCAATAGTTTCACCATTTAAAAGAATATCCATTTTGACCAATTTCGAAGGTCGATAACCAATTAATTCGTAGTCAAAAGAAGCATATCCTTTTGTATTAGATTTTAATTGATCAAAAAAGTCATAGACAATTTCTGAAAGTGGTATGTCATAAATCACATTAACACGGATATCATCAAGATATTCCATATCAATGAATTGGCCACGTTTCTTTTGAGAAATTTCCATTACAGCTCCAACATATTCATTCGGAACCATAATCGTTGCTTTTACATATGGTTCGCGAATCTCTTGAATCTTTTGTGGATCTGGCATCATTGACGGATTATCGATAATGATAGTTTCTCCATCTGTTTGTTCCACTTCATAGATTACACTTGGTGCTGTTGTTATTAAATCAATTTTAAATTCACGTTCAATTCGTTCTTGAATAATTTCCATATGCAATAGACCTAAAAAGCCACAACGAAAACCAAAGCCCAACGCTTGAGAAGTCTCAGCTTCATATTGAAGTGCTGAGTCATTAAGTTCTAAGCGTTCTAATGCCTCACGTAAATCATTGTATTTATTTGAATCTACTGGATATAGTCCGCAGTAAACCATAGGATTTAGACGTCTATAACCAGGTAATGGTTCAGATGCTGGGTTGTTTGCAAAGGTGATTGTATCACCAACACGTGTATCACCAACATTTTTGATAGAAGCAGTTAGGTATCCTACATCTCCAACATTCAATTCCTTCAGTGGTAATTGCTTTGGCGTAAATACCCCAACCTCATTAACTTCAAATTCTTTACCAGTGGCCATCATCTTTATTTTATCGCCAACCTTTACAGAGCCTTCCTTAATACACACATAGGCTACTACACCGCGGTAAGAATCATACAAAGAATCAAAAATTAATGCTTTTAATGGTTCTTCTGGATTCCCTATTGGAGGTGGTACAGCTTCTGTAATCCTCTCCAATATGTCTTCAATTCCAATATTCGCCTTCGCTGACGCTAGAATAACATCATCTGGATCAATACCAATTACATCTTGAAGCTCTTTTTTAACGCGTTCAGGATCTGCACTTGGTAAGTCAATCTTATTAATTACTGGAATAATTTCAAGTTCATTGTCTAATGCAAGATACACGTTTGCAAGAGTCTGCGCTTCGATTCCTTGTGCAGCATCGACAACCAATATCGCTCCCTCACAAGCTGCAAGGCTTCTAGATACTTCATATGTAAAGTCAACATGTCCTGGGGTATCGATTAAGTGAAAGGTAAAATCCTCTCCACTTTTACTTTGATAATGTAGCTGTACTGCATTTAATTTAATTGTAATTCCACGTTCTCTTTCTAAATCCATCGCATCAAGCAATTGTTCCTTCATTTCACGTTTCGTAACCGTTCGAGTATTTTCTAATATACGATCCGCTAATGTTGATTTTCCATGGTCAATATGGGCAATGATAGAAAAATTACGTACATTTTCTTGATTTCTCGCCATACTTGGTGTTCACTCCTAATGCCTTTACCAATATTCAGTAAAAGTACAAATTTAACATAAATAATTACGATGATTGCTAGGATGATTATAGCAATTGCAACCTTTAGTTTCAAGAAAGAGTTGTTAGAAGAGGTATAATTCTCTTAAGAAGTCCAAACAAAGCCATAGTTACCAATTTTTAAAACACTATTTTGGTATTTTGATTATAATGCACAGTTGATGGAAAATGTGAAGTAACAAGGCCCTGTAAACCAGAGCATGCGCCCGACTCAGGGAAACATGCGCCCTGTCAACCGGAGCATGCGCCCGACTCAGGGAAACATGGGCCCTGTCAACTGGAGCATGCGCCCTGACCAAGAAACTTGGGAATTAGTTACCGCACATTCTATACAAAATCAATACCAAACCATATAAATTAATAATCAAAGAGAAAATCCAAATGGATGTAACCCTAAAAGAATTAACAATCGGCATTCGGATTATAATTTGACCAAGTTTTAGTAGAATAATTGTGAAATCTGATATAGTATTTGGACAATGAGATCATAGAAGCCTTGTACAATTACTTCTAGGAAGGATGCTGTTTTTTGGCTAAGGTGTTCTGTGTTGGGATTGGTAAGTTCTTGGGCAATTGTTTCTTGATTTACCACTTCTGTCTCTTGAATATCTTTGTTGACTGTCTGTTGTACCTCAGGCGTTGATTCTACATCTTCAGTTTTTACCGTTGAACTAGTTGGTATCAGTGATTTTCCATTATGATCTATACCAACAAGGGTTCCGACTAGAAAGCAAACTATTAAAAGTAATGAGACAGATATAAATTTGGACATTTTTAGAACCTCCTTTAATCCCCGCTAACCTTTTCAGCGTCCCAATAATATTCACTAAATACTTCTGCTAAGGCATCAGCTGAACGATATAATTCTTCTAACGTATTATCAACACCACCAATTTCCACTGTTAGAGCATTTTCATGTAAGTCCTGATTAAATACGCCATTTGTTCCAGCTCCCCGTTTCGGTGGCAAAACACCTCTGCTTAAGCCAGGGTATTTCTCTTCCATAATCTTGTAAAGATTACTTGCAATTTCAACATTTTTCTCATAATCTTTATTCTCTCCACCAATAACAAATGCAATTCTAGCATAAGCTTCCCCATCTATCACTTTGGTTGTTGCTTCTCTCCTAACTGCATCTCTGTGTATATCAAATACGTATTGAATATCTTTGTTATTAGCGAAGACTTCCTGAACATGACCTCTTATCGATGTATAGGATTGAGGATATTCCATACCATTTTTTTCTAATATTTTCATATTGTCCACTTCATCAAATGTATTACCTATCCCTTGATCAGTTAATGCATTAGCTAGATGTTGACTTACTTTTGTTATGTTTACCTCATTGTGTTGGGCGAGATTCGGGTCTGTCACACTTGGTAAATAAGGGAGAAAGGATTCGTAATTATGGGTATTATAGATATACACTACATTCTTTCCTCCGGTATTCGGAGACTTGTCAGGCTCATTATTAGGTTCATTTTCAATATTTTCATCAACAACCGCTTCCCTATCTCTCAAAACCTCTTCTAATGGAGGTGCTGATTCTACAGGCAAATTCGTATAATTTGTACCTTCCCCTGCTATAAAAATTTCACTATCATAAATGGACAACCCTGGGATTTCACTACCTAGTAAACTCCTAGGATCATCTGGTTTAATACTTGTAGCTATTTGAAAAATGGTTGATGATATTTTTGGTATGTCTGAATCAGGTGGAAGTCCTTCCAAATATACTCGGTTTTCCATCCCCAATAAATATAAGAAAGTCGAACTTTCAATTTCACTTGTCCAATTCGTTAATGTATTTGAAGAAAAACGAAGCGCTGGGGAGATAGAAGTAAATAATCCTATTAAAATAAATAAGAACAATACACATATTACATATAAAACGCTCTTTTTTACGATTAAAAATACACTTTTTTTATTCTTGTTAGTGTTAAACCCTACCATAATTGTTCCACCTTCCCGTTCGTCTTTAGTAAAATCTATGACGAATCTTTGGAAGGTAGAACCGATACTCTCATTTTTTATAAAATTTAATAGATTTGTTCTGTTAGTTATCTTGAATAATTAGCAAAGTTTTCAACGTCTACTGCTTCGTGAAGAGCTGCGTTTATTCCATTAGCGATTACATGTGACATATCAATCATAAACCCATCCACTTCTTTAGGAGTCACCATCATATTGTAACCGTTTGGAGTTAGAACCTCGGCAATAAGCTTTCTTTTTTCTTCATCTGATAGAGTTCCAACAATCCCCATAAATGTTTGCCTTTTTTCAGGGTCAGGTAAATCCTCTTCCGTAAATTTTTTACCTCCAAAAGACATATTAGCAGGAGCTAGTGCCTTAGATGGACGGTCTTTTTCTCGCCATTCTCGTCCAAAATGCTTTAATATAAAGTCAATCGTATCACTTGTAATCGTAACGGCATCCACAACTGTCGGAACACCTATTGCAATAACCGGTACTCCAAGTGTTTCTTTACTTATTTCTTTTCTCTTATTACCAACACCAGAGCCGGGATGGATTCCCGAATCAGAAAGTTGAATGGTTTCATTAACCCTTTCTATTGATCGTGAAGCTAATGCATCAATTGCAATAACAAAGTCCGGTTTAAATTTCTCAACTATACCAAAGATAATATTACTTGTCTCAATACCAGTAACACCCATTACACCAGGGGTTACAGCACCAACTGGACGGTATCCTTCAGACACAGATTCATGTTCAAGATTAAACAAATGGCTCGTTACTAATACTTTCTCCACAGTCATCGGTCCTAATGCATCAGGTGTAACGTTCCAATTACCAAGTCCAACAATTAAGCCTGTTCCATCTTTACGGATATTATTTTTTTCTAATAAGCTCTCTAATTCCCTAGCAAGTATTTTCGCTGCATTTTCCTGACGCTTTGTATCTTGCCTTTTTACTCCATCTGCATAAATAGTTACATAAGAGCCGGGTTTCTTTCCTAGTAATTTTGCACCTTCTTCATCAATATCAACATATGATACTTTTATACCGTTTTCTTCCCGTTCTTTTAATGTAACGCCTTTTATCTGTTCTTCGTCAGATGTTTCCTTTTCTACATACATATCCTTTGCTTCAATTGCCAGGTCCGTACGTACTTGCAATTTATTTATATCCATATCCAAATTCAATCGCATCCTTTCAAGTAAAATAGAAAGCAAAAAGCTATAGCATTAGCCTTCACATTTTTATTAAAATCATACAAATTATGGAACAATAAATAATAGTTATTGAAAACAAGCTCCAACTTTGGTAAAATGACTCTTGTTCAATGTAATGAACGTTCTTGTTTTTTTAGGAGGTGAAATCATGGCTAACATTAAATCCGCGATTAAACGTGTTGATGTAAACAATAAAAAGCGTGTTCAAAATCAATCTGACAAATCAGAAATGCGTACTCAAATTAAATTAGTTGAAAAACTTATTGAAGCAAATGATGTTGATAATGCAAAAACTGCTTTAACTGCTACAATTAAAAAGATTGACAAAGCAGTACAAAAAGGTCTTATCCATAAAAATGCAGGAGACCGTCAAAAAGCTCGTCTAACTAAAAAAGTTAACGGACTTGGTGCTTAATACATGAAAAAAAAACGATCCTATTTGGATCGTTTTTTTATTTGTTTATGAGATTATATAATAACATTTCAAACGCTAGTTCCTTATCCATTCTTCCTTGTTTCATAATAGCGTCTGTTTCTGCTAAGTGGTCTATAAACGTTTTAAGCTGCTGCACCGAAAATTTCGCTTCACGATTTAAGGCTATTTTTATGACGTATGGATGGGCACCTAGTTGTTTTTGCATTTGACCGGAACTATACCCCTTTTGCTTTAATAATTTTACCCGAAGTATAGTTCTGAATTGAAATGCCAATAAACCGATTAAGGCTATCGGTTCCTCTTTCATTTTTTCTAAATCTTTGTAAATAGCAATAGCCTTGGCCAAATTCCTCTCGATTACAGCATCCACTAGTCTGATTCCTGAACTACTTATTGTATGAGATACCATTTCATCTGCGATTTGTTTAGTAACAGTACCCCCATCACCAACATATAAAGCAATTTTTTCAAGTTCTCTCTCCATAATATTCAAATCAGTAGAAAGTTCATTTTCAAAAACTTCATACGCATCCTCGGCTATCTCGATATTTAACTGTTTGGCTAAATTCATAATCCAATTTTTAAGTTCATATTCCTTAACTGGATTACATTCCGCAACGAGCCCTTTTTTCTTCAGTGTTTTACTGATTTTTTTTCGTTCATCTATTTTCTCAAATGGTGCGATTAGTACTAGAACTGAATAGTCCACTGGCATTTCCAGATATTGTTCTAAAACTTCTAATTTATGTTCAAATGTGAGTTTGTCAGGCTTGGCTTTTAGAAAGGTGGCATTTGTTCCAATTATTAGTTTGCGCTCACCAAAAAAAGGATATGTTTCCACGTCTGAAACTACTTCTTGAATAGATGTTTCTGTTAAATCATATGTAGAAAGGTTTTCTTCCTCTGATAACACGTGTTTAACCAATAAGTCCTTTATTTTTTGGATAAAATAATTTTCTGTTCCATATAATAAAATGACCTCTGGTATATTTTGTTTTTTAATTTGCTTTACTGCTTCCGTATATGTCATGCTATTCACTCCAACTTGTTATATATTTATGGTAATCGGTCTATTTGTGAATAGCAAGAAAAACCTGAGAGGGAAATTTCGGAATATCAAATTCCCCTCCCCTATCTATATGAACGTCTAACATAAGGCCCTAGAAACTATATGTTAAACGATGTTTTCTTTCATTTATAGCATGACCCTTCTGCTAAAAAGTATAGTTGTAAAGTCTTTCTAATTTTGGTTAATACATTTAAATATGAACTTTTTGTATCATTGGTGGATTTTTTTATGTAATTAATTTATACTAAAGGGTGATATAGGAGGGTTAGCTATGAATGAATTTGAAAAGGATCCACAATCCAAAAATAGTGATGTTGTTGATTCCATTAAGGGGTTCGCATTTTCACTGATTTTCTTTTTAGTAATTTTCGCTATTGGCGTAACCATTAGTGTAGTTGGCTCTTAAAGGTACATAATTTAGTTTTTCTTATGCTGGCAGGAATATATAGTATACTTTCCTATCTGCAAACAAAAGAGACTGGGCATACTCCTGTCTCTTTTGTTTTTGATTCATATTTCTATTTTAGCCTATGGTTTATAAGGATAAAAGGTTCCGCCCTTTTCAGTATATCGATAAATAATTGCACCATTCTGATCGGTCCTCATTATCGTTGTTTTTTCTTCTTTTAGTAATTCGATAACCTCTAGTGATGGGTGTCCATATCGATTTTCACGTCCTACTGAGATTAGTGCAAAAGAGGGATTCGTTTGGTTAATAAATACAGGATCTGTTGAAGTATTACTACCATGATGAGCGACTTTTAAGACATCGACAGTTAAATTGGGGTAGCGTTGAAGAATTTCTTTTTCATTGTCTTGATGAATATCTCCAGTGAATAACCAAGACATATTTCCAAGCTCTGTTAATAACACCAGCGAATTCTCATTACTACTCTTTTTATCTACCCACGGAGAGAGAATGTTAAACATAGTTCCATTAATTTCTATGCTTTGTCCCGCCTCCACTTGTAGGATTCCAGTACCTTTATTCTCCAAATCCCCCAACAATTTACCTTCAAAATTATAATACTTACTTACGATAATCTGCTTAACCTCATAGTCTTTCAAGATATAGTTAACACTCCCAGCATGATCGACATCCTCATGACTTACGAAAACTGCGTCTATTTTATTGATTCCTTGATATTGCAGAAATGGTCTCAGTATTCGCTTATAATTCGAATCAGTTGGTTCCAGATTCTCGAAGGTAAAGTTAGCTCCCGCATCTACGATAACAACACCCATTCGATAAGGAAACTCAATTACAATAGCATCCCCTTGTCCAATATCAAGCATAGTTACGGTCCCAAACGGAGATAAAAAAGGACGAATAACAAGCAAAAACAATACAACCACTAACATCAAACCATGGATAAATGCCTTCCAATGTTTATTCTTTTGAATACGCATCATCATTGCAATTAATAACACGTAGTAGATAACGATTAAAAGTGGTGGAAATACACCAGTTACCCAAGGGAAATAGGCAAATTGATCAATATATTCTAATGGAGTTAATAAAAGAATGTCATGTAGGGTTGCATATAACGTATCCAATAAATCACGAACAATGGCAATTGGAGATAATACAAGCAATATAAACATGAATGGCATCACAAAAAAAGAAAAATATGGCACAACAAAGACATTTATGATAATCGATAACGGATTAAAATTAAAGAAGTAAATAATTTGCAGAGGAATGATAATGAGCTGAGAAATAAAACTTATTTTAAGCATTTGAAAAAATAGTGAGCTTTCTTCCAGTAACCATTTTCCAGATATAATAATACCAAATGTTACGATAAATGATAATTGGAAACCAACTTGATAAATAATATATTTATCTAAGACAATTAGGATTAAAAAGGCAACACTAATTACATCGGTTACTGAGAGATTTAGCTTAATTTTTTGCATTAACAATAGTAGTAACACCATTAAACTCGCCCTCAGAACAGACGGTTCCCCACCGGCAAGAATTGCATAAATAGGCAAAAACACCATCAATAGGTATTGTGCTTTTTCCTTCGTAAACAAATTAAGCTTGACCGTTATAAAATAAAATAGAATAACTACTAATCCTATATTTGAGCCAGAAATAGCCAATAAATGCGATAATCCCCACCTTTGAAACAGTTCAATTGTATTCTCATTTATCTGGCTGTCATCCCCTAGTATTAACGCATTAATCCATGCACTAGTTTCTTCAGAATAGGTAGTAGAAATGTAATGAATGATATTTTCTCTTAGCGTATATAGTAATCCTTGGGTTGTTTTCCCATGACATGCAATGTCATCTATTGAATCGATTTCCATTTCGTAATCAATTCCACTCGCTGCCAAATACTTCCTATAATTAAATTGTCCCGGATTTGTGCTTTCTTCTGGATCACCAACTTCTCCTTCTATTTGACAGCTAGCACCTAGTTGAATGGATGAGTAATTCTGATGATTAGAGTCTGGACTATAATAGAGCACTTTTAAAATACTTTTAGTCTTACTTTCTTGAAAATCAAACTGAAGAAATGTTTCAGATGGTTGCACATGACTTACAATTTCTCCTGTTAAAATCATTTTCTCTTGAGAATTAACGGAAGTATGTGGCTTAATTTGAGGAATATATAAGAAGAATAAAAGAAAGGTGGCTAAGGAAAATATAATTGGTATTTTCCCTAACCGCTTTGTTTTATATAAAATAACTAACCAGAATAGAAGTACAATAAAAAATATAAATGAATCAAAAATGACTGTAATAGCACCACATAGCCCTGCAAATGCGGGGAAATGCCAATAACCTTTCATAAAGTACCTTACCTCGTTAATGGAAAGAGCTCTTGCGCTTTTTCTTTTAACGCCATAATCTCGTCTGATTCCATTGAATCTACTTTTTCAAGAAGTTCTTGTACAAGTAATGTTTTTTCTTTAAAAGAAAGATCCAGTGCTAAGTAATCTAACTCAACTTTTTCAGTTTTCACACCCGCTTCTTTGAAAAGTTGAATGGCGTATGGATGATTTTTATAATCCTCTGCATAATAAACAGATTTGATGCCACTTTGTATTAGCTGTTTCGTACATTGTAAACAAGGGAAATGTGTAACGTAAACTTCTGCATTCTCCGTCGGTACCCCAAACTTTGCACATTGCAAGAGAGCATTTGCTTCAGCATGTACCGTTCTTACACAGTGTCCATCAATTACATAACAATCATCATCGATACAGTGAACACTTCCAGAAACACTACCGTTATACCCACCAGCAATAATCCGTTTATCGCGAACAATTGTCGCTCCAACCATGAGTCTAGTACACGTACTACGTAAAGCTAGCAACTGGCTTTGCGCCATAAAATATTGGTTCCATGAGATTCTTTCCATTTATGTAACTCCCCTCTCTATTAACTCTAGTTTACCTTGCTATTCTTCATATCGTCAATCGCTTACGGAATTTGTATCTCTTCTAATAATGTCTCTAATGTTTTCTTGCCAATCCCAGAAACATTTAATAAATCTTCTGGTTTTTGAAAAAACCCATGCTCCTCTCTATATTCTAAAATAGCATTTGCCTTAGATGGTCCGATTCCAGGTAGTTGTTGTATTTCTTCCGCTGTTGCATAATTGATCCTAATCTTTGAACTTTCTGCAACTACTTCATTAGCACTACTTTCATCCCCGATTTTAGGGACAATGAGAATCATTTCATCAAACACTTTCTGTGCAAGATTTATTAAATGATGATCAGCTTCCTCAGTGAATCCTCCAGCTTCCTTGACAACATCTTTAACACGAGCACCTGCATCCATTTCATAGACTCCTGGCAATCTCACCTCTCCTTTTATATCAACTAATAATCGCCCCTGAACATCTTCTTTTTCACTCTCTCCCTCAGCAAATGTTTCAGGTGAACCTTGAAATACTGCCTGTGCTGGTTCCTCTTCCTTTTTCATTACGAAAAAGAAAGCAATCAATACTCCGATTCCAATTAAAATGACAAATATATTTCTACGAATCATTTCTAACAAAATTATTCACATCCCATACGTTCTTCCACCATCATACATAATGATTATTTTTCTGGCAAAATGAAAAAAGGACGAGATAATCAAATTATCTCGTCCTTTTTTGAGCAATAATAAAAATTCTGTCTGCATTTTCTTCAGAAAAATCATTTTCTATAGAAAAATCAGCATAAATATCTAATATTTGCAAATTACATTCTTTTAATAATTCTTGGTAAACGGATAAAGGAAATGTTCGTTGATGATGTGTTTCATCAAATCGGGAATAGTTGTCCCCACTTGACGCAAAAAAAGTTAATTCATGAAACATTTCACCTTTATTATCACCTGGATAACAAAACCAAATATATGCATTATCATCAGTTACATCAGCAAATGTATTTTCTATCAAGTCTTCTTCAATATGCTTCATCGAATGAACATCAAAAACAAAAATTCCATCTTCTTCTAACAGATTCGCTACATTGGAAAAGACCTTTTGAACTTCCGTTTCAGACGTAATATAATTCATTACATCACAGTAACTCACAGCTAAATTAATTTGAGTAAGGCCTTCTAATTCACGTAAATCCTGATTAATCCAGTTTATCATTACATTATTTTCAGTTGCCTTTTGCTCCGCGATGGTTAGCATATCGGAAGAATAATCTACTCCGATAACTTCATATTTTTTAGCTAACTGAACAGTGATTTCACCTGTTCCACAACCTAAATCAACCATTTTAGGCTTCGTTACGTTATATTTCTTAATTAGAAACTCCGTAAATTCAACCCATTTATCATATGGAGCATCTTCCATAAATTGATCATATAATCTTGCCATTAAATGATAGGACATGCTTTACCAGCCTACCTCTAATGGTACTGGGGCAGCATCTCCCCATAAACGTTCCAAATTATAATAGCTTCTTTCATCCTTATGGAAAACATGGCATACAACGTCACCTAAGTCTACTAGTACCCATCTTGCTTGCTCAAATCCTTCTAGACGCTTAACTGAAATATTATTTTCTTCCATTTTTTCTTTTACAGCCCTTGCGATGGATTGAACTTGACGTTCATTTGAACCATGACAAATAAGAAAATAATCAGCGACTAATGACACTTCAGCTAAATCTAGCGCCAGTATTTCTTCTGCTCGTTTATCATCACATGCTTCTGCTGCAAGCTTTAAAATTTCCAAAGGATTATTATTCAAATTTATTACCTCCATTTAAAAGTCTAGTCAAATCATTATATGCATGAAATGTATCTGGATATATACGATTTTTCTTTTCAGTCAAATAATTAATTGTATTTCGGGAAACCATCCATGCCGCCTTAACCAAGTCCTGTGTTGCCATATCTCGAACTTCATCTAATCCTGGAAAACTTCGTCCAGGCTCAATATAATCCGCTACAAAAATGATAAGTTCTAAATCACTCATATTTGCTCTTCCGGTTGTATGGCAATAAACAGCTGATTGAATAGCGTCATCTTTAATCCCGTATTCTTGTTCAATCATAATAGATGCTACTGGCCCGTGCCATAGTTCGTGATGATATAACAGCAAGTCTTTCGGTAAATAAGTAGTTTGAATAATTCTTTTCATCTCATCCAACGAACGGTATTTACAATAATCATGAAAAATAGATGCAAGTTCAGCCTTTTCACTGGATACATTGTAAATCTGCGCAAGTCTTACCGCCGTTTCAGCCACCCTTACCGTATGTTCAAATCGCGGCTTTGTTAAATGTGTTTCTACAATTGATAGTGCATCATGTTTATTCATAGAAACCATGCTCCTTAATATAAGTATGTACAGAATCGGGAACAAGGTATTGAATGCTTTTCTTTTTTTGAAGTCGATCCCGAATAGTTGTTGAAGATATATCAACCATCGGAATATCGACCTCCTTTATAGGATAGGTTGTCTTAAGTGTATAACCTGTTCGCTTTACTCCAACAAAAGTCACTAAATTGATTAAATTATCAATTTTATGCCACTTTGGTAAGTATTCCACCATATCTGCACCAATAATAAAATAAAAATCTGTATTAGGATACTGCTCTTTCAGTGTAATCATTGTATCATACGTGTAAGATTTCCCTGCTCTTTTTACTTCAATTGTATTCAATTGAAAGGTGCTATTATCAGCCAGAGCAAGTCGTAGCATTTCTATTCTATTTTCCACTTGAAGCCTTGCTTCATGTTTATGAGGAGGTTCGTAAGTCGGAATAAACCATACTTGGTCCAACTCTAATGAATCCAAAACTTCTTGGGCGATTATTAGATGTCCAATATGCGGTGGATCAAATGTCCCACCTAAAATTCCAATTCGCTTCATGTTTTGAACTCCTTATTTTACGGTAGCTCAATCTGTTTGTTTTCTTCTGATTCTTTGTATAAAACAATGTTGTTTCCGATAATTTGAACAATCTCAGAATTAGTACCCGCTTGTAATTCTTCTGCAACCGTTTCTTTATCATCCATGCAATTTTGCAGGATACTAACTTTTATCAATTCCCTTTTTTCTAAAGCCTCATTTACCTGTATAATCATATTTTCATTTACACCAATTTTACCAACTTGAAATATTGGTTTTAAATGATGTGCTTTTGAACGTAAGAAACGCTTCTGTTTACCTGTAAGCATTGTATCACCCTTCTAACAATAGTTTTAATTGTATGTCCATACTCCCTAATTCCGGTCTTTGTCCAAACCATATTTCGAAAGCATATTGTGCCTGATTCAATAACATAGTATGACCATGATGGACTCTACCACCGACCAAGGAAGCATTTTTTAAAAAACTCGTCCAAATCGGCTGATAGATAATATCACTAACAATCGCTGACTCACGAACATGTTTTAACTTTATCGGTGAGTCATGTTGGTTAGATTTCATTCCTACATTTGTAGTTTGGATAATTACATCATAGTGGACCAAATTATCCTCCGCTTGATTAAGGGTAAGAATATTTGTTACCGTATCATTTGTTTTCAATTCTGCTATTGAATTCGCATTTTCAATCGTACGATTAGCGATATCAATTGTATTAAACCCCGATTGATTTAAAGCATAGTATATACCTCTAGCAGCTCCTCCGGCTCCTATTAGTAGTATATTCTTTTGTTTATCTGTCACCAACTCTGGATAATATTGTTGAAGTGATCGCAAATAGCCTATTCCATCAGTATTATATCCGATTAATCTACCATCAAGATTTAATACTGTATTAACTGCACCAATATTCCTTGCGTTGTGATCTAAATCATCCAGATAGGGTATAATTTTAGTTTTATAAGGCAAGGTTACATTAAAACCTTTAAATCTGTTTTGCTTCATCATTTCGATTTGATTCTTTAACAACTTATCATTAATTTCAAAAATAGAGTAAGTCCCTTTTATCTTTGCTTTTTCAAGAAACTGTCTATGTATCCATGGGGATAAGGAATGCTTAATTGGAAAACCAATTAAGCCTAGATTATGTTCCATTATGCTCATCCTAAATTAATGATTTCCTTATTGATACTGCAACTTCTTTTGGACTATGTGCCACAACTGTCGTATTACTTCCACTCACTGTTATCCAACCTAAACCAGGAAATACGATATCCGTTTTTTCATCGGTTAAACGAAATGCATTACTTGTAAACTCTGGTAACAATTTTAAGGACTCTTCATCAGGTGGTGATAATAATTCACCTACATGATTTTTATAGAGTTCGTCAGCTTTATCTAATTTTGTTCGATGGATTGAAAGCTCATTTGAAAAGTAACAAACAAACGACTGTCTATCACCCTTAATAAAATCTAAACGTGCTAAGCCACCGAAGAATAAAGTTTGACCTGCATTTAATTGATACACTCTTGATTTCACTTCTTTTCTTGGCGTAACAATCTTTAAATCTTTATCAGATATATAATGTGCAATTTGTTCATGATTAACAATTCCAGGTGTATCGATTAGTGCAGAATGTTCATCTAGTGGAATTTCAATAAATCCTAATGTTGTTCCTGGGAAATAAGAAGTAGTAATAACATTACTTTCACCAACAGACTGCTTAATTAATCGATTAATAAACGTTGATTTTCCAACATTTGTAGTACCAACGACATAAACATCTTGATTCTCTCGATAGTTTTCAATTCCCTCTGTTAACTCTTCTATACCATGTCCCTTAACGGATGAAATCAGAAAAACATCCTTTACCTTTAAACCAGCTTCTTTAGCTGAAGCGCGTAACCATTGTATTAGTTTACTTCGGTTTGTAGATTTTGGCAATAAATCCATTTTATTTCCTACTAATATAATTGGGTTATTCCCAACGATTCTCGGTAAACTTTTTATCATTGTTCCGTTCACATCAAAAATATCAATAATATGCACTACAAGTCCGTTCCGCTCCCTGATAGTACTAACCATTTTCAAAAAATCATCATCATGAATGGAAACATCTTGAATTTCATTGTAATGCTTCAGACGGAAACATCGCTTGCATAAAATATCTTCTTTTTCTAATGAAGACTTCGGTGTATACCCGAGTCCCTTTGGATCCTCAGTTTGTATTTGAACACCACAGCCTATACAATAAATATCTTCCAATTCTATTCCTCCCAGCTAATCAATCCCTTTTTACGGAAATAATTCATAATTCTACGTTCAATTTTTCGGTTAACTTGTGTTATCTTTTCATCGGTCTGTACAATGGGAACTACAAGGATAGTGTAAAAGCCTGCAGAATTACCCCCAAGCACATCTGTCAATAATTGATCTCCGATTACCACAATCTCCTCTTTTTTCAGTTCCATTTGTTTTGCTGCCGTTTTAAATGCACGTCTTAGAGGCTTTCTAGCACTAAAAACAAACGGTGTTCCGAGAGGTTCAGAAAACATTTTTACTCTTTCTTCCTTATTATTAGAAATGATAGTTACTTTAATGCCATTATCCTTCATTAGTTTAAACCAATCTATGATCTCAGGAGTTGCTTGTTTCACATTCCATGGAACCAAAGTATTATCTAAATCTGTAATAATTCCTTGGATCCCCTGCTCCTTTAACACACTCGGTTTAATCTCAAATATATTTTTAACATGCTCATTAGGTAAAAATCTCTTTAACAATAATCACACCTCATAACATTTATAAATCTGTTTAGTCATCCAATACACAATCAGCACATGTTTATATTATAGTATTTTCGGTTAATATTATAGTATTACTTCATATATTTAGTATATTAAGATGGTCCTTTTCACAAAAAAAGAAATTATACTAAATATAATCATTGTATTCTGATTGCGGATTCGACTCCCAATAAACAAAATGAAAAAACCTACGCTTATTAAAATACCATATATATGTTGTAGAAGGTAGAAATATGTAAAACATAGGAAAAAAAGCAAATAATCGTTCGACAATTCCCTACAATAATTGCATTGTGGATAAGTCTATTCACATTATCAACAGTAATATAACTGGATTTATAACAAAAATTACCACTTTATACACAACTTATCTACAGTCTACTGTAGATAAGTCGCATCTTGTTCTGACTTTTATTTCGTGATACGTTATAACTATCCTAAATCTAGTAAAAATGAAAGAATATATATAGGAGGGCTGTATTTATGGAACATTTGTCAGATGAATTATTAATCGAATCATATCATAAAGCAAATGAATTAAAATTAAGCCCTGATTTTGTTTCACTTATAAAAGATGAAATATATCGAAGAGGTTTAACTCATAAGATTAAATACTCTAGCTAGGGAAAAATGTCACGGAATTTAAAACATATAAATAGGAAGAAAAAAAAATTACTCTTGTCATTCTTGTGAATGGTGAGAGTTTTTTATTCTGTCTTCCTTTAAATTATGATAAGCTATTTTTTATATACTTACGGTATTTCACTTTGTGACTTAACCATGTATGTATTAGAATGAATATATCATACTGTAAAGATGGAGGCAGGCAATTTAAGAAATAAAAGTGAAGTGCTGGTTAGCTATAATTCATTCTATAATTCATTTCTGAAATAATCGATAATTTAATAGGAGGTCTATTCATACATGATTTTCGCAGTTTTATTACCACTTGTATTTGCTTTATTAGTTCCAACCATAAGCAAAATTAAATATAAAGTACATACAGGTATTTTCGTTGTTTTTATCCCCTTAGGAATCTTCCTTTACTTTTTAAGTTTTATAGGTAAAGACTTCTCTGCTGTACGTCATACATATAACTGGATTCCTTCACTTAACATCAATTTAGATTTTTATTTAGATGGGCTAAGTCTTCTATTTGTCCTACTAATTAGTGGAATTGGTACTCTTGTTGTATTTTATTCCATCTACTACCTACACATTTCAGAGAAACTTGGTCATTTCTATGTATACCTTTTAATGTTTATGACAGCGATGCTAGGAGTGGTATTGTCTGATAACGTGTTTGTTCTCTATACTTTTTGGGAATTAACGTCTATATCTTCTTTCTTGTTAATTGGATTTTGGCATCATCGTGAACGGTCACGCTACGGTGCACAGAAATCAATGCTAATCACCATATTTGGTGGTTTAAGTATGCTTGGTGGTCTTGTTTTACTTTCTGTAATTACTGGAACGACCAGCATTCGTTCGATGATTGATCAAGTTGATGTTATTGTAAACAGTGGATATATGCCACTTATTCTTGTGTTTATTTTATTAGGTGCATTTACGAAGTCTGCACAGTTTCCATTTCACATTTGGCTTCCCGATGCAATGGAAGCTCCAACACCAGTTAGCGCTTATTTACACTCCGCTACTATGGTTAAAGCTGGAATCTATCTAGTAGCACGGTTTTTACCTATTTTCGTTGTGTATGAATGGTTTTTTATCAGTGTTAGCTTAGTCGGTATCGTTACATTGGTATGGGCTTCTTATATGGCAGTAAGACAAACTGATTTAAAAGGTATCCTTGCCTTTTCTACTATTAGTCAATTAGGTATGATTATGGCCATGCTTGGTTTCGGAACAGAAGTTGCTGTTTTTGCTGCTGTTTTCCATATTTTAAACCATGCTACCTTTAAAGGAAGTCTCTTTATGATTGCAGGAATAATTGATCATGAAACTGGGACAAGAGATATTCGTAAACTTGGCGGATTACTTACATTTATGCCAATATCAGCTACATTAGCGCTCTTCGGTACTTTTTCCATGGCTGGAATTCCACTACCATTCCTAAACGGATTTTACAGTAAAGAATTATTCTTTAAAGCAACCACGCTATTAAATGAAAATAGTAATTCAATAGCTAGCTTTTTATCCGAAGCTATTCCCTATTTAGCTGTATTTGGTAGTATTTTTACCTTTGTATATTCCATGTACTTTTTCTTTGGTGTGTTCACCGGACCGAAAAAACTCAAATTACTTCCTAAAAAACCACATGAAGCACCGATTGGGATGCTAATATCACCGATTGTGCTTGTTTTCGGGGTAATCATAATTGGGTTATTCCCTAACCTTGTAAATGGCTCATTGCTAACTCATGCAGCACACGCCATTACTAACAGTAATTTCGAAATAGAGCCGGTAGTATTTTGGCATGGTCTAATACCCGCCTTTAAGATGACACTAGTAGTTGTTGGCGTTGGGATTATTCTATTTTTAACCCGTAAAAAATGGAGTAATATATATAAGGCTATCCCAGGTAAACTTAGTCTAAATAAGACCTATGACATGATAATTGGAAAAACCGATGAATATTCTGCTAAAATTACAAACTCTTACATGACTGGTTCGCTAAAACTATATATGTCGATTATTTTAGCAACAATTATCATTTTCACATTTACTGTCATGTTTGCATCAGGTGGATTTAAAAATATTTCCTTTGGCGATTTAGCGGAAGTTGAAATAGTTGATATTGCAATTGTTCTGATTATGGTTCTTGCAGCTATTTGTACCATTTTTGTAAATAATAAGTTAGCATTAATCATCATTACTGGTATTGTTGGATTTGGAATATCTATTCTCTTTGTTGTGTTCCGGGCACCTGACTTAGCTTTAACTCAGCTTGTTGTTGAAACGGTATCCATGGCTCTATTTCTACTTGCCTATTACCATTTACCAGAGCTACAAAAAAGAAATGAATCAGTAAGTACATCCATTACGAATCTCTTCCTAGCTGTTGGTACTGGAGTCTTAATTACGATGGTTGGTATTGCTGCGCATAGTTCAGACTGGTTCAAGACCATATCAGACTACTTTGTAGAAACATCATATTCATTAGGTGGCGGAAATAATATCGTTAACGTGATCTTAGTGGATATGCGTGGACTAGATACATTATTCGAGATTACAGTACTTGGAATTGCTGCTTTAGCAATATACAGCCTCATTAAAGTAAGAAAAGACAAGGAGGCAGACTAATGGAATATATTATCCTAATATTAGCTGGAATCTTGTTTGCTACAGCTATCTATAACATATTACAAAAGCAGTTATTACGTATTATTATCGGAACCGTATTACTTTCTCACGGTGCACACTTAGTTATTTTAACAATGGGGAAATTAAAACGTGGTAATCCCCCTATTTTGGACGAATCTGTTACTAATTACACCGATCCCTTACCACAGGCACTAATTTTGACGTCCATAGTTATTAGCTTTGGTATTACGAGTCTTTTACTTGTATTAAGTTATAGGACAGCAAAAGAAAATAATACAGATAATATGGAAGAAATGAGGGGTGAATCGAATGAGTAATTTAGCGATTTTACCGATTATCATCCCTATGTTAGCCGGTATAATAGTTGCTTTTACGAATAAGAATGTTAAAATAACACGTTTCTTATCAAAACTATTTTCTATTATTAGTCTACTTATAGTGGCGTACGTTGCTTATACGGTATTTACGAATGACTCTATCATTCTAGAAACGGGAGATTGGGCTGCACCCTATGGAATTATTATTGTCGCAGACCAACTATCCATATTACTCGTCTTAACTACAAATATCATCGCAGCAACTGCTGCATTTTATGCACCACATTCGTTAAGTTTAAAACAAGAAACACATTACTATTACACCTTCTTTTTCTTATTAATATCCGGTGTTTCTGGTGCATTTTTAACAGGGGATTTATTTAACTTATTCGTATTCTTTGAGGTTCTATTGATGGCTTCCTACGCGCTAATTGTTTTAGGTGGCGATAAAATCCAACTTAGAGAATCTGTTAAATACGTCTTGATAAATTTATTCTCCTCTATGCTCTTTGTTACTGCGGTAGCATTATTATATGGTGTTGTTGGAACTGTAAATATGGCCCATATTGCTGAACGTGTTGCAGAAGTAGAACAAAAAGGTATACTAACAACTATTGGTATTTTATTATTCTTTGTTTTTGGAACTAAGGCAGCCCTATTTCCATTATATTACTGGCTACCAAGACCTTATATCGTTCCAAACCCGGTTGTCTCGGCATTATTTGGGGCCTTGCTAACTAAAGTAGGTATCTACTCCATACTTCGGGTATTTTCACTTATTTTCGTTTACAAGATGGAAATTACACATGAAGCATTTATTTGGATTGCAGGCTTATCCATGCTTTTTGGTGTTATAGGTGCACTTTCAACAAACAATATTAAGCTAATCATTGCCTATAACATCATCCCAGCTATTGGCTTTATTATCATGGGGATTGGCATCTTTAACCAGGATTCACTTACTGGCTCTATCTACTATTTGATCCATGATATGATTATTAAATCAGCACTATTTTTATTAGTAGGTGTCATTGCATATGTTGCAGGCACATCAGACTTAAGAAGAATGAAAGGACTAATCCATCACTACCCTATTTTAGGATGGTTACTCTTCATTAGTGCATTTATACTAGCAGGCATCCCTCCATTTAGCGGTTTTATCGGGAAACTGTTACTGCTAAGAGGTGCATTATCAGCGGATGAAATAATAATCACAATTATAGCCCTTTTATCCAGCTTACTAATCCTCTACTCTGTTATGAAAATATTCATTCGAGGTTTCTGGGGAGAAAAAGATGAAAGTCATATGTCTAAAAAAGTATCAGCAGGATTGCTCATACCTATAATTTGCTTATTAGCAATTTCTGTTTTTCTAGGAATAGGAGCACAATTTGTTTATCCTGCCATTGATGGAATTGCAGAATACTTACTAGACCCCCAAATTTATATAGATTCTGTGTTAAAGGAGTAGACGATTATGGCCTTTCAGATTTTAATTAATATCATTATAGCGCTCATGTGGATGTTCTTAAGTGAGTCTTATACGATTGCTAGTTTTATCGCTGGGTATATATGGGGTCTACTATTAGTTCTTCTATTAAATAGATTTATTCCTGGTAGATTTTACGGTATACGTATTGTGAAGATCATTAAACTTATTCTTATTTTTATAAGGGAATTAGTTTTTTCAAATTTAAGCATCCTTAAACTTGTTTATACACCAAAGCCTGATATTGAACCTGGTATTTTTGCTTTACCACTTGAAGTAAAAAGTAACTGGGAAATTACATTATTAGCACACCTAATTTCATTAACACCAGGAACCTTGTCTGTGGCTATTTCAGAAAACAATGATACGTTATTTATTCATGCAATGGATATTGATGAGGTAGACCAATCCATTCAGGAAATCAAGGATAGCTTCGAGAAGGCGATTTTGGAGGTGACGAGATAGATGGCAGATGCTATTGCATTTACAGATACATTACTGAAATACACAATTATTATTTCTTCCATCTTCATTGGAGTTTCACTACTATTACTTCTATATCGTATTTTCAAAGGGCCAACAAACCCAGATCGTGCGGTTGGTTTAGATACAATTGGGATTAACCTAATGGCATTAACAGGTATAATCGCCATTTATCTTTCAACACCGTATTTAAACGATGTTGCCTTGCTTGTAGGGATTCTAGGATTCTTAGGTACACTTGCTACGGCAAAATATGTAGAAAAGGGTGTTATTATTGACAGGGACATGGATTGAATTAGTTATTAATATTATTGTCATTCTTTTAGTCTTAATTGGAGCGTTTATTACCCTTTCCGCAACAATTGGAATTATACGGTTTCCAGACATATATACGAGACTTCACGCTGCTACAAAAGCTTCTACTCTCGGTGTTTCTAGTATCTTAATTGCAGCGTTTCTCTACTTATATGTGAAAGAAGATATTGTAAGTGGAAAACTTTTACTCGGTATTTTATTTATTATGATAACTGCTCCTGTTTCCGCTCATATGATTGGACGAGCAGCACATAATAGTGGAATCAAGCCTCTAACAAAAAATCGAACAGATGCATATGAAGAGGCAATGCGAAAACAACAATAAATTAAATGGAACGTCTTAATGGAGACATCATCTCCCTCTGAGACGTTCTTTTTTTAGAATAAAATTTCCCAAAAATTTACTAACCGCAAGCCCCAATAAATGAAGTTTCACTTTATTTTGGAAGGACAGACACAAGACACGCTTTATCATCATAGTGTGTTTATATAGGCTATAGCCCAGCCTAGTCAGGAGGTGTATGTGTTTGTCCGGAATATTGAGTGTCCTTGCATTGCTAATAAAGGAAGCTCTATTCTTTGTTTCCTACGTAAAAAACCATGCGTTTCCACAACCCCTATCTTCAGAAGAAGAAGCTAAATACATTGCGGAAATGCAAAATGGAAGTGAAGAAGCAAGAAATAAATTGATTGAACATAATTTGAGACTTGTTGCCCATATCGTAAAGAAATTTGAAAATACAGGCGAAGATATGGAGGACTTAATCTCCATTGGAACGATTGGATTAATTAAGGGGATTGAGAGCTTCTCTGTGGGCAAGGGGACAAAGCTTGCAACTTATGCTGCAAGATGCATAGAAAATGAAATACTGATGCATTTACGAGCTTTAAAAAAGGTTAAAAAAGACGTTTCGTTACACGATCCGATCGGCCAGGATAAAGAAGGTAACGAAATTAGTCTTATTGACATTTTAGAAGCTGAGAATGAAAATGTGATTGAATACATCCAATTAAATATGGAAATTGAAAAAATGCAGGATTATTTTTCAATTCTAGATAAACGCGAAAGGGAAGTAATCATTTATCGCTACGGATTGAATGATAAAAAGGAAATGACTCAACGTGAGATAGCTAAAAAACTTAATATTTCAAGAAGTTATGTATCTCGAATCGAAAAAAGGGCTTTAATGAAAGTTTTTCATGAGTATTATCGGAATGAGCGAAAAGGATAACTATTGTTACATTCTTTACTGTTATGAACTAAGTAAAGGGCAGTATGTAAACTGCCCTCTTCGTAATAAAATTACTCACTCTCTGGCATTGGAAGTACAAAATGAGTTTCCTCATCTGTATTAATCTCGTATTTTAACTTAAACTCTTGTGAATCATCTAAATTAATAATATATACAATATGACCTGAGAGTTCCTCACCTGCGTCTAATTCTTGATCTGCAATTGTAAAAAACTGATCTTCATCAGTATCTCCAGCACGTTCAGTTTCCTTTGCAAAGTTAGCGGAAAACATTTCATTAGGAATATATGAACTATCAGTAATGTTTTTAATTGTGACATCAATAACTGCAAACCTATGAGTTTCTCTCGCACCAGATAAATAATCCTCAATTTTGACACCATCTACTTCTCTAGTAAGCTGAAAGTCTGAAACCGTTACTTCATAATTAAAATCATAAAAATCACTTGTGATTACAGCTGTATCCCCAATAGAGTACTCTTTTATTCCACCATTACTACTAGTATCAGATTCGGTTTGGCCCGCGTTATCCGTTGTTCCGCCATCACTGGAATTATCATCACTGCATGCGACTAAAACGATACTCAATACCATCAAAATTAAATATCTCTTCATACTACCATTTAACCTCCGATTTGATTTATACACATATCTTATCTAGCTTATTTTTACGCATTGAATATTTAAAATCATAAATCCGTTATACACCGGTCTTCTATGCTTTGGAAATTAGCATAATTTTCAACCCCATACTCACCATTTAATAGGAAATAGCCATCATATAGACCATCATTTGTTTCCCAGATTACTTGAAAATATCCATACTTTTTGAAGCCTTCACTTTTATAATTAATTTCTAACGCTTCGCACAAACTTATAATCTTTATATCTGAACCACTATAATTCATCTCGGCATTACTTAAAACATTTGATTCTAAAGCACCATTTATAATAGCCTCTTTTGCCTTAGCACGATCTAAATCTTCAAGATAAACAAGATCATTATTTCCTGATTTACCATTACTACAGGCAGCTAATAGAATTAATACAGTAATTATTAAGAACTTATATTTTCTCCTATTCATCGTAACCCCCATAATCACTACACACTTCTCTTTTGGTTTTATTGCCATTAAACTTATTCTCCTGCTGGTCTAGGAAGTACAAAATGTGTTTCTTCTTCTGTAAAAAACTCATATTTTAATCTGAATTCCTGTGAATCATCTAAGTCAAGAAGATAAACTATGTGTCCGGACATTTCCTCACCTGGTTGCAATTCTTCATCAGCAATTGTAAAAAACTGATCTTCATCAGTATCTCCAGCACGTTCAGTTTCCTTTGCAAAGTTAGCGGAAAACATTTCATTAGGAACATAAGCGTTATCACTGATATTTTTAATTGTGACATCAATAACTGCGAATCTATTAGACTCTACCGCACCAGATAAATAATCCTCAATTTTGACACCATCTACTTCTCTAGTAAGCTGAAAGTCTGAAACCGTAATTTCATAATCGAAACCATAAAAATCACTAGTGATTATGGCTGTTTCACCGATTGTATACTCTTTTATATCTTCATTACTACTAGTATCAGATTCGTTTTGGTCTACATTTTTCGTTATATCTTTATTACTTGAATTATCATCACTACATGCGACTAATAGAATCATTAATATCACAAAAGTTAAAATTTTCTTCATTTTATTTTTCACCCCATTTGATTTATCATATAGCCTTTACATTCAGATAAAGAGTTACCAAATTCATTTAGTATAAATTTCAATTAATACTTTTCATTTATTTCACTGTTAAATTGAATTTGGATAAGAAGATAATAATTCTTCTCATCCTACAAGTTCCGAATTTGATAATGATCTAAAATTATAGCTCAGGATTAGGTAAAATAAAATGAGTTTCTTCATCAGTCGATATTTCATACTTCAATATAAATGTATCTGAGTAATCTGATGTCGTAGAATATACTAAATGCCCTTTTACCTCTTCACCAGGTTCAAGTATCTCGTCACCTTCAGGGAAATATTCATTATATGAAGTAATACCGCCAAGATCCTCTTTTCCACCAAGATTAGCAGAAAATTGTCTGTTTGGTATAATTTCCTCTTCACTAATATTTTTAATCGTAACATCTACAACTGCAAATCTATTTGTTTCGTCAGCCCCGATAACAAACTCCTCAATTGTATCACCATCTACTTCTGTAGTTAAGTTAAAATCGGACACAGTCACTTCATAATCAAACTCATAAATATCACTAGTAATTACTGCAGTTTCTCCAATTTGATAAACTCTTTCTTCATCTTTATCTTCATTCTTTGATAGTGCATCAGAATTCTCGATTTCTTTTGATGAATCTGAAGCAGTATCTTTCTCGTTATCACTACAGCCAGTTAGTAAGATTGCGGCCAAAAGTATTAGAAGTAGTTTTTTCAAAGATCTACACCCCTTATTATTATTATTATTATTATGAATAATCCATTTTCATTAAAAAGTAAGTAGAACGGTGTATTACATCCTTACAAAGTACCTGGTAACTTCTTCATTCTTAGAAAAACTTGCTTACGCTCGTCCTTTTGCGAATGTGTTAGTTTTTCTTATGTCGGCGGAAAGTTTTTTATACTTTCCTAACTACCAAGTAAAAGGGCAGTACAAGTACTGCCCTTTTACTTATATTCCTTTATTAAAATTCAACCTTATATAGATACATCGTTTTGCCTACTCGAATTTCATCGTCATGTTTAAGCTCATGTATTTCGTATGGCATAATTTTCTTGTCATTTACATAGGTTCCATTGGTAGAACCTAAATCCTTTATTCCATATGTATCCGAAAGTTTAACAAGTTCAAAATGTAAACGAGAAACACCAGTACCTTTCTCGACAACATCCGTACCTTTTCCAGCTCTACCTACTACAATACTTTCCTTTTTTAATTCAATTTTTTCTATCTTTTCCCCATCTTCCTTTGTTAAATAATTTAATACTCTAGGCTTTCCTAAAATCATCTCTTCATTAAGTAATGTAGTTTCATCCGAACTTACATAATCATCAGATTCAGGCTTATTTTTATTTAAGTTATTATAAGAGTTCTCTTGTAATGCCGACGCGAATTCCTTATTTAATGCTTGCCACTCTTCTTTGCTTATTACATCACTATTATCCGCATTACTCTGCCCTTCGACAGCATTTGATTGATGCGGAACTGTAGATGTGTTAGGCATTTGCTTTTTCTTAGACTGGCTAGGTTTAGTAACTTTGACTTCTTTCTCAGTTATAATAGGTTCAACCCCTGGACGCCATCCAAACCAGTAAATTAATAATCCCGCAACTATTATGATAGTTAAACAAACGGAAACTAATAACATAATTGAAGAAGAAGCATCCTCTGATAATTTCCAACTAGCTGCAATTAATAGAAGGGAAATTAAAATGGAATAAACCTTTTCTTTACTCCTTAATGGAGGTAATTTTTTCACCTGCTTGATTATTGTTTCCTCTTGTAGATACGCATTCGATTCTATATGTTGATTCTGGTTATTAGATGGGGTAGCTACGTTCCCCTGCAAATCCTGCAACAGATTTTTTAATCCTTGTAAACTAAACCCTGGATCCTTAATATAATTTAGAATCATCTTAAATTGATTTCCGTTTATACCATGGATTTCACTCGCAATATTGAGTAATAATTGTTTAAGTCTGTCATAAAAAGGCGTTACATTACCAATATCCTTTAAAGGAAGATAGGTCATATTAACTTGATGATAGCCATTACCTACATAAATAAAGTCCTCATGAAGCATGTAATGTTCTTCACTCAGCATGTTATTATTTGCATCCTGCAAACATTGGATAATATTAATAAATAAGGTGTAGAAATCTTGCATTGTTAATTGCCCATCTGAAAGAATATTACGTAGTTTTCTTAAACCCTCAATACGATAAAAAACATTTATTTCACCGTTCTTTTCTTCAAAACTAATTGGAACAAGTCGCGGAATGCGATTAGCTTGAATCATTTTCATTTGAAGTTCCTGAAATTCTTCTAACTGAAAACCGTTATCTTCGCTTTTTTGAATTTTCATGTATAGTCCATTAGATTGCACGTAGCCTATATGAAATGTATTCGTCAAAGTCGACATATTATTTCCCCCTTACACTAAAAACATATAGTAATATGATACTATTACACCTGGGACAACAGCATATATGAATGGAAATCGATTTGAAATATTATTTTTAAATTCATCTAATGGGGTTAAATCTCTTTTTTGTATGGATTCTTTTATATGTAAAAAAGCTAATGTCATATTAATAAAGAATGTTTTGGTAAATAATAAGATTATTAATCCAATAATACCAGCAAAAATAATAGAATACATTATAGAATATAAAGTAAATAAGACACCAGCTAAAGCACCTATCGCAGCGAATAATTTAACATCACCTGCTCCAATTGCTTTGAATAAGTATAAAATGAATAAAACTCCTCCACCTACAAACATTCCTGTAATAGAATGAATAAACCCATCCAACTGATTAAAGATTAGATGGTACACTATCCCAATAATAACTCCTGAAACATTTAACCAATTTGGAATTCGGTTATATTTAATATCATAGAATGATGCAACTATTAAAAATAAAAATAATATAATAAATTGGCCGCCCAATTGAAGCCCCCTCTTCTAATCTACTCGGTTCCAACCCAAGCACGTTCTACCACGACTTTTTTAATTTTAATTGTTTTTTCAAAAAACGGAAGGACCAATTTCAGTTCATTTTCTGCTTCAATCAAAACATCTGCACCCTCACCACTAGTTGATTGAGGAAAAGTAGAGTTAGTCACAGTAATCCCGTTTGGATTAAAAAAATCAGAGCTGTTTACCTTCTCCTTGTAACTATCGATTATCATTCCTTCATATATGGAATCCGAAAAATAATTTAAGGCTTGACCAGATGATGGAATCATATCTTTTCCAATTGTGGCTAGCTTATCTAGCAAGTAATTTGCTACTGCATGATTCCCAAGCTTTCCACTAGCAGTTTCTGTTAATGAATCAACGAAACCTTCAGACGCAGTCTGAATCTGTTTTTGACCAACCATAGCTAAATAGGAATAATGAGCAACACCCTGTGCAGTCTCGCTCATAGATTCCTCTAATGCCATTTCGGCAATAGTTATTTTTGAAAGTGACGTCAAAAATAAAATAAAAAATAAAAATATCGGGATAATTAACGTTGCTTCAATCGTTATACTACCGTCTTCTTTTTTAAGAAACAAATATATCCCCTCTCAACCCTATATATTTTCTTTTTATCTTAAGACACTAAACAGATAAAAACTGTCTTCGTATAAGTATTCTATAAATCCGTTATGCATCTATCCGCTATCGCTTCATGATTTGCAACTTTCTCAGTAGTATAATTTTGAGTCAATTGAATATACTCTTCAATGTCCCCATCTGTAGTTTTCCAAAAGACTTGGAACCTTCCAGTAAATTCGTCTTTAGTTTCGAGAATATTATAAGCTTCACATAACTTAACTATTTCAATATCAGATTTACCGTAGTCAACACCATTATTTTTAATTACGTTTGAATCTAAAATATCCTGAATTAATATGTCTTTTGCTTTACTTTTATTTAACTTTTCTATACCAAAATAGTTTTCTCCACCAGCTGTATCACTACTACAACCACTAAGAATACCTAAAGTTGCAATGAATAAAAACATCAACATATTCTTTTTCAAAAAAATCAACTCCTAAATAAGCTGAATGAGAAGTTGTAAATTTAAAAACCTCTCATTCAACTGATAATTTAAATTTATTTTTCGTATAAATTACATCTCTGGATTAGGCAATTCAAATTGAGTTTCTTCTTCAGACATTACTTCATATTTAACAAGGAAAGTATCAGCATAATCAACAGAGGTAATATAAACTAAGTGACCTGATATCTCATCTCCTGGTGCTAATTCTTCATCCCCAACAGTAAAAAATTCATCATATGATGTTTGTCCTGATTCTTCATCTATGCCTGAGAAGTTAGCAGAGAACATATCATTAGGAATATAAGTTCGGTCACTTATGTTTTTAATTGTAACCTCTACAATAGCAAACCTTTGTACATCTTGTGCATTTAATAAAAACTCCTCAAGTTTAACACCATCAAATTCTCTAGTTAATTCAAAATTATTAACAGTAACCTCGTAATCAAATTCATACATGTCACTTGTAATAACTGCTGTCTCTCCAATCTGATAAATTTTCTTTTTATCCTCTTCTTCAGAACTCTCAACATTACCGTTGTCTACTACCTGGCTAGGATTAGTTTTATTTCCCTTATCCTCCGAATTTTCTTTGTCCTCACTACATCCAGCTATAAATATTATTAGCGCACCTAAGATAAAAACTAGTAAAAGTTTTTTCATAATTTAATACCTCCTAATAAGAATATACTTTTTTCATATTAATAATATAATAACTTCCTTCTACATTGCCTGGTAAAACTTCTGCTAACTGAGGTATAAACCAAAGCTTTACTTTTGCTGTCACATTCCCCTCAATATAAGATGGTGCATCAATTAGATTAACACCTGTCTCTTTTGTTACTACTGCTTGCAATCTTCTTAACTTATTATTATTATACGATTTACCTGTAGACTTCATTGCCATAATCACCTTTAAGAACATCGGCAAGGTCATTGTAATAGGAGTTTTCATTCCAAATACTTTAAATGGAGACCATTGCGCAAAATAATTACCTGTAGTGAGTGCATTTAGATTGTTTAAGGTTTCACCTAATGCAGCTGACAATGCTTTAAAAAATCCTAATGGTCCAGCAAATCCACCCTGAAGACCTTGAGAAATCAAGTTAGCAACGAATAGTATGAGTGTTACATCTTTTATAAATAAAAAATAATTCATTCCTGGTGTAGCAGATCCATAAACAATATAATTTGCTTGTTTACTAGCATAAGTGTATGATTCATGATTATCAAGTTCATATGGTGCTGATATACCGTAGTTGGCTAATATATATTCATTAATATAAAGTTCGTTTCGAACAGATTCTGGAAATCCATGAATAAACTCTATAAACTCCTTAAAGCGATCAAATGCATCCTTTATAAACTGTAACCTAGCTGGTTCAGTATCATCACCGCCAATACCTGTAGCCCCATTATATTGTTGAACAATTGTATCTAATTCAGAATAAATATCTAGATCACCTGAAATATTATCCTTTATATCTTGAAACTCATTTAATCTTGCCCATAGACTTCCAAAGCTTTCGTCGGCTTTCTCTTCCTCAGCTTCTGTATCTACGTTCTCTAACTGTGCCTTTACAATTCTATAATTATCCATTTGGCCCTTAATTGTTTTTACTTGTTTTTTAGTTAAATCATTAACTTTAGTCTCTATGGTCTGAATAATAATTTCCCCAGCAGTAACATTTTTCCCACTCATGAAATAATAAAAGCCAGCCGATAATTGGGGGATGGAATACTTTCCTGGATTACTTAAATCGATTATTGTAGAACCAGGATTCCTATCAAGCTTAACCTCTTCGTATATCTCATCAGTTGCTGTTTTAATATCTTGAAAAAACTTATCTTGTAACAAAGAAGGTTGAAGCTCTTTTAGAAGCTCATTATCTCCCATCAATTCCAATATTTGGTCATTATAATGTTTTGCAGAACCTTCTTTAGGATTTTGAAGTGTTCTCCCAAATCCTATTAAATGTTCTGGTATATCTTGATAATAAATTTCCACATCAAGTACAGCAGAATATAAATCTATATTCAATGCCTTTTCATAGTTGTTAATTTCCTTTTTTTCGTCATTGCTTGGTTTTTCTTTTTCTGTTAATTCTTTATAACGAGTATTATAAAAGAGCATTTCATAAAAAGTTTTGATATTACTTGGAATCGCGTCACCGGAAGTAACTTTTGAACCAAGAATATCCCTCTTAATTTCAGTTTCAATGACCTCAATATATTCTTCTAATTGAAGTATTGCTTCATCTATTTGAGCATTTCGTTTCCTCATCAGATTGATAATTTCTTCATATTTCTCTACTAATTCTTCAGTTTTCTCAATCTCCTCTATCGTGACACCCTTACCGCCCGTAAATAACCCGACTAAGTCAGCTCCTAATTGTACCGGAGCTTGATATTTCATGCTTTCAAGAACCTGGTGACGAAAAACATCATTGTCTACAAGGTTACGAGAAGTATTAAATGAAGCATTAGTAGATACAACTAATGGATTAGATAAATTTTGAAATCCGCTTAAATCAGCAGGATTAGGTATTTGCTTGGTTACATAGTTCTGAAAATCACTACTTGCACCATCTCCACCATAGGCAAATAATCCGACAGCCGCCAAGTCGGAGTGAAATTGAGCCAAAGTTGATCGTAGTGCAGCATCCATAGCATTTTCAATCTTTCTCTCAGCTGAAATAATTCTTAAACTATCTATTAATAGGGCGTTAAGAATAAAAATAGGTAAGATAATAATGATCGCATATACTGAAACAGCTCCACTATCTTTTATCCAAAAACCTTTAAATTTTTTCATCATAACCTGGACCTCCACAAAAAATTGCTGAATCGTCCTAACATAAGATTATAAAAACATATTATTCTTTCTACAGAGATTCTTATGGAGCTCCAAAAAAACCTTTAATCGACGAAATTGCTCCAGACAATCCACCAGTTGGTCCAAATTGACTCCATAAGTATTTGGCAAAGTTGTGTGTACGAATAAGTTCAGGAGTATCGGTTACCACTCTGCTCGATTCTGCAGTTACAACATCAGATCCCAACAAAGTTGTGATAAAGGATGGAACATGTAATGAAGATTCAGCTACCACCACGACCTCACTATGAATGAGGTTATTATTATATTGAACATCTTTTACACGAATAGATCCATTGTATTTATTTTTAACTTTTTGTATTTTATCAGCTACAGGTCCCTCACTAGGAAAAGAGTTTAATCCAAATATACTCAAGATGTTATTATCAGATAAACGCCAATATAAATTGTCTCCACCTTTTCCAAGACCCGAATAATGATCCTCATTGAATTCTCCACTAGTAATATCCTTTTGTGAATTATTCCAAATAAAAGCAAGCTCACTCGCTGCCTTCTGTGCTACATAATTGGCTGTACCCATTTGAAAAACTATAATACAAAAGAATACCCCTATTATGGTGAAAATTAAAACAGAAGGAAAGACAAGGGTCGCTTCCATTGTAAAACTACCCCGTTCATCCTTAAAGAAGGACTTCATACTAGTTCCTCCTTGAAATTAAAAATTTCTAGTTCATTATAAACTTTCTTTAATAGTTTAATAGACTATTCTACTATCCAACGCACTTGTAAACAATCTTTCAGCAGATATGACTCTAAATGTATTAATGAATAAAGCATTTGTGATAAAGATAAGGAGAATCATAAGAATAGTAAAAATTGAAATCGAGTCCCGCTTCGCCTTAAAAAACTTTTTCATCTGTACATTCTATGGATGGATTTATTTTATCTCTTCTGCGCTAAGCTCCCACTCAGCTAGTGTAACGATTTGATCAGAGGTTTTGCCGAAAGCAAATTTATAATTATCAGCATTAGGCACATCAAATACATAATTTCCTGTTTTAGTTTCGCCAGGTTGTAGTTCCCCCTCTAGAATTGTTATTCCTGAAAAGTCCTGTACGAATTCAGATTTAACAGGTACAAAATATACAGTCGATTCTAAATCACCAAAATTCGGAGTAAAAATATCGGTTAACTTAAATGACTGGTCATCTATATTTTTAATCGTTATATCTACCACTACAAAAGCATCTTCAAATAATCTCAAATCTAAATTCTCATCATATCGTACTTCATTTAATGTAACCTCATACCTTATCCTATCATCCAAATTATTTGAAAAGTAACTCACAACTGTACCAGTTTCACCTATTTTAAGACCATACTGATGTTCAATGTGTTCATCCTTTTTCTTTTCTTCTTTATTTCCATCTGAATCTTGCTTGTTTGCATTATTACTACTGAAGTCCGAGTTATCTAAACTTGCATTATTATTTTTCACAAAATTCTCATCAGTCTTTAACTGTTTATCGGATGGATTTGTTGATTCAACGTCTGAACAACCTACCAAAAACAAAGACATTGCTAAAAGTATAACAAAAGTAAATAATAGTTTATTTCTTATCATTAGAATTCAACCTTGTATAATTTTATTTAACCTCTTCCGCACTAATTTCCCATTCAGCTAATGTAACGATTTGATCCCATCTAGTACCCACAGCAAAGTGATACTTACTAGATTTATCAACATCAAAAACAAAATTTCCAGTCTTTGATTCACCTGGTTGTAATTCACCTTCCATTATGGTTAATTCAGGGATATTCTGTAAAAACTCTGAACCAACAGCACTATGATATTCATTTGTTCCTAATTCACCAAAGCTTGGAACAACTAAATCAATCAAATCAATTGGCTGATCGTCAATATTTTCAATTGTCACATCTACTACAGCAAAGACTTCATCAAATAATTGGATATGTGTTTCAAGCTCTTCATCATATCGAATTTCATTTAATGTAACTTCATAACTTATCCTATCGTCCAAATCATTTGAAAAGTAACTCACAACTGTACCAGTTTCACCTATTTTAAGACGGTACTGATGTTCAATGTGTTCAACACTATTCTTTTGGATATCCTCATCTCTATCTGTTTTAATCTTAACTTCTTTATCACTACTGGATTCTGAGTTATCTGTACTAGTATTTTTATTTTCTACTGAACTCTCATCCGTCCTTGACTGATTATCAGTATGACCTATTGATTCATCATCTGAACAAGCTACCAAAAATAAAGAAGTTGCTAAACCTCCTTCAAAAAACTTACCGATAAATAGTTAAATACTTATGCGAGTTATTCCAAGTATGGGGCAACCTGGGAATTATTAATGTAGGAAGACAAAGGGTAGCTTCTATGTATGAAACTACCAATGTACTCTATTAAAAAGTATTTCATCATGTTTCACCCTCGTAAACTCCTAATAGACTATTCTCCTAATTTTAGTTCCTTATCAACCTTTTCTAATAGACCTTCAGCCCAAGTCGTAATCTTATCTTTAAACATAACGGCAATAATAATTAATACAGATAAAATAAGTAGAATCTCAATAGTCTCCAAACCTTCTTCGTCTTTCCAAAATCTTACTAAATAATCCTTCATAAATAATCTCTCCCTTTAATTTTAAAATACTGCTATTGCAGGATATATAACAATAAGAATTACTGCCGCAAAAATAAAGATAATCGGGAAAATTAATTTAGATGATGCCTCTTCCCCTTTTATTCTTGTTACAGTTTTTCTTTTGTCCCAAAGTGATACAGACAACTCTTTCAATGAATTTACTAGTAATGCTCCACCTTTTCGATAATTCATTAGAACTGTCGTAGTAAAGACGGATACCTCTTGAATTCCACAACGGTAATTCAAATCCTTCATTACATCTTGAAACGGTGTGTTCGAAGATAATTTGTTAACTGCTTCATTTAATTCAAAATATAGTGGAGAATCGTAGATGTTTCCTTTATTCTGTTCTACACATTTCTTGATTGCTCCCTGAACGGTTTCACCAGCATTCACTAATAGAATTATCTTATTAACAAACTCCGGTAATTCCATAATGATAGAATCTTTTCGCTCTCTTACCTTCTTATCTAAATCCCTTACCAAGTAAAAGCTAACAATTACAATAATAAACAAAGCATAAAATAGATTACTATAATCCCTATCATCAGCTAAAACCAATACAAGTCCTAAAAACACTAACAATGAAATTACTATTATAATTTTTGCAGCATATATCTTGGTATAATCTCGAGAAAATTTACTTCCCCTTAAAATGATCATCTTTTGATGAATATAATTCATTAATCTCGGAAGCCTCTTGTAAAAATTCACCTTATCAACAATAAAAAATGCATAAGGTGCCAGCATCGGTAATGTAATCTCTTCCTGATATTCTTTAATAAATTGTTCATAAATCTTCTTGTTCTTAAATACTAGTATTAAAACAATTAAAACCATCACAAGTAGAATTATCTCTAAAATCATGGTCCTTTTCCTTTCTAAACCTTGATATCCATTATCTTTTGACTTATTAACAGTCCACAAATGACACATGTTAATGCTATTGTCATAACGACAGGACCAAATGTTCCAAATTCGTATAGAGGTGCAACGAAATCTGGAGAGGATACTTTTAGAAAATATGTAATCCCTAAAGGTGCAACAGCCATAATTTTAGACTCTAATTTTTTTTGGGAAATTAACACTTTAATGTCCTGTTGAATCTCAATTTTGTCAGTGATAATGTCAGAAGTTCGTTTTATTACTTCGACCAAATCACCCCCCGTACGTTTACAGGTAATAAATACATCAGCAAAATTTCGAATATCATCTATGTCAGATCGATTAGCAAAATCATCAAGTGCTCTTTCTATTATTTCGCCATTTTCAACTCGCCGATTAATTAAATTAAATTCCCTAACTATATATGTTTGATCATCAGGATATAGCAATTTTAAATCTTTTAATGCATCACGGAATGCATTTTCAATAGACTGACCTGCAGCTAATGATGATGTTAAGGATGATATTGCTTCTTTAAACTGTAAGGATAATTCATCCTTTCGAACATTAATTAATTGTTTCCGTTTAAACTTTGGATAAATAAAACCAAATAATGATGCTACAATGGAGAGAACCAAATTATCATAGAATAAGTACGCTACTATATAAATAATAACTCCAGCTATAAGCGAATATTTAATCCACTCTTGAAAGGAAACTTTATACGTGGCATAATCGATTAATTTATCACCACCAATTGTTCTACTTCGAATAGCTTGAATGGTTCTTTCGCGAATCTGTTTTTCTTTTAAGTTATTTAACTTTTTCTCTTCATTTACTCTTTTTGCCTTTAAGATCCTACGCAGAACCATAAAACCAATGAGGATAACTATCAGAATAAGTCCGATTATTTTATCAATTCCCACTTTGACCACCTACTTTCAAAAAAACTCTACATTACAGAATCTTTTCTAATAAATCATACTTACCAGATAGCTTCAATTTATCTACAGCTTGTAGTTTGTTAGTTGTTCTTTTCAGATTTCCTATTATTCTACCTGTGGAATCTACCCCCTCTTCTTCAAATACAAAAAGTGGGTTTAACTGTATTTCACCATTTTCTACATCTAGAACTTCGCTGATTTCAAATACTCTTCTTGTATGATCACGAAAGCGAGTTAAATGCACCATAATGTCTATTGCTGAACTGATTTGTTTCCGTATTACTTCAATCGGTAGCTCTGCCCCACTTAGCACCATCGTTTCTAGACGACTTAACATATCGTATACGGAGTTAGCATGACCTGTGGATATGGAACCATCATGACCTGTGTTCATTGCTTGTAACATATCCAACGCTTCCGCACCACGAACTTCCCCTACGATAATTCGGTTAGGTCTCATACGCAAAGAAGTTCTAATTAAATCTCTAATCGTAATTTCACCTTTTCCTTCTGTATTAGCATTTCTCGTTTCTAGACTAACTAGGTTAGGAGTATGTAAGATTTTTAATTCGGCTGAATCCTCTATTGTAATCAGTCGTTCACTTTTAGGTATGAAATTGGATAATACATTCAGGAAAGTAGTTTTCCCAGATCCAGTTCCCCCGCCTATAAAAATATTAAATTTAGCTTCCACAAGTACTTTTAAAAAGTCTGCTACTTCTGATGTTATCGCACCAAATTGAATTAGATTTTCAACTGTCATCGGTTTATCTGGAAATTTACGGATCGTCATTGCTGGTCCTTTTAATGCCACAGGAGGTAGCACAACATTCACACGTGAACCATCTTGTAATCTAGCATCAACAATGGGACTAGCTTCATTTACTACCCGATTAACCCTTGATACAATTGCTTGTATTGTATCTTCTAATTTCTGTTGGTTTTCAAACCTAACCCCTGCATTAAATACTTGCCCATCTTTTTCAACAAATATTTCATCATAACTGTTAATCATAATTTCTGTTATAGATGGATCATCAAGTATTGGTTGAAGTACACCTAAACCTCGAAAAGCATGATACATTCGATCTACAATACGCTTAATTTCTGTAGAAGATAGCTTACGCTCACGTGCGTACTCAAATACAGTATCTTCTACAAAGTTTTTTAATTCCTCATCCGTAATGGAATGCATAAAGTCCAATGTTTCTCGTAGCTTCTCAATTAAATGTTTTGTAATCTCATCTTCTGTTTTAGGTAACTGTTCATTTGGAACTTGTTGCATTTTTTTAGTTGCCAACAGAGGACACCTCCGTGTCTTCCTTTACAAGACTCTTCATTAATCTGAATAATCGCTCACCAATTACAGTATCTTCATGGAGTTTTGTTTCCTCACTTTGTAGTAAGAAATGTTCATTAAATGGTAGTCGATCTTCAATGCTAAAATTAAAACGATCAAAACCATTAAATACATCGGTTCCCATTTTATTAATAACAAAATGAATTTTTGCCCTATCTAGGTTTTCACAAGCTGTATTACTTTCCAATATATACTTACTTCGAGAGAAACTAGCCTCATCGGAACTCAATAACCAAAATACCTCATCACTAATTTCTAATGCCCTCGTATTTCTCTCATGCAATGTACTATCTAGATCAATAATAATAAAGTCATAATCTTTCGTTGCCTTTAATGCTTGAATTAATACCTCTAAATCCTCACCTGTAAATATATCCATTTCTTCCGGATTTACAGGTAAAGCGAAATAATCAATTCCAGTCAAATCATCTCGAGATTTTAAGAATTCAATCTTCGATAACAACTTATCTTTATTATTCTTTACGTAATAAAATACCTCCGCAGAGGACTCTTTTTCTTCCTTAAAGTAAAGCAGGGTCGTATGTACAGTCTCTAAATTCAAGTAAAATACCCGTTTATCTTTTATGCTTAAGTGTCTTGCCAAGCATAGAGAAGATAACGTCTTCCCAACACCACTACTTCCGCCATAAAAACTGATGACGTAGCTTCCAGTGTCACCTTCATTAGATAACAATTGTAAGTTACCATTTTCTTCATAAAAAATTGCTAAGACTTTATCTAATAAGTTTTTAATCGGCTGGTATTTTAGAATGTTGGGTACGTCTTCTGGAATGTACTCGTCTTTATCCCGAAGTATAATCGTCTTTTCAAATACACTTACATCTATATCTTCTAAGTTATAATCCGTTAATAATATATGTTGTTTTTGGTTACGCATCATTTGATTAAAGGAATCTTTATTTGTAAAGATTTTGGTGGAAAAGCGGTTGTTGTTATCCGGATTTAACATGAAGTTAGAAAAGTAATCTGCATACGAATCATCACTAGTTAATAAAACCAACTTTAATTTATTCATACTATTCACCTACATCAATCGTATTCTTCTTAATTTAAGGTCTTAAAATCTTATATTAGTTATTTATTTACAAGTATGTGACATTTATCTTTAATAAATATTACTAGAATTGACACATAAAGATAAGACTTTAGAGCGAAAACAGTATTTATTACCTATGGATCATAATAAAAATAACTCAGTTTCGAGATATATGAATGGGAAACACTATAAAATTCATTAAAAACCAAACTTCTTTAAACAATTATGCATTAAATGTTCGGTTTATAATGAAATTTAATCACTTTTATAGGTTAATTCACTAATATTTATATTTTTACTATTCTTTACAATATCATATAAATATTTTAATAATTCCAAAATAGGAAAAAGTGACCAATACAAAATACCTAATAATATGAAAAGGAATGACCTTGTAAAGAAATATTAACACTTACGTAATAATACTGTAATAAAATTAGTGATTTCTGTATGAGAAATATCGAAAGTTGTCTACGTTCAATTGCCACCAAATTGATATTCTTATGTGACATGTCATTTTAAATAGTAATAAAGTGCGATATAACTTATACACTATTATGTTTCAATTTATTTGCAATCATATTGTAGGAACTAATATATATTTTTTTGTTATACGAATGGAAAAGGTGTTATTATTTGATGATTATATGATTGAGCTTTCCCAGGTTATATTGAGATGAGTAAATCCACTGGAAAATTGATTTTCTATTAATGAAGAAAAATTTTTCCGAAGTTATGGTACTAATAGAATTTTAATTTGTACTTCTGATGAAATGGTAATTTACATTATTGAATAATAAATAAGAAGAGCTAGAATAAAACAATACTGTTTTCCTAGCTCTTCTTATTTATATTTAAACTATAATTTTTCTATAAGATTCATGATGATTTTTGAAGAATTTTGCGAAGCTTTTTCAAGAAATTTATCAAATGAAACGGAAGACTCCTTACCCGCAATATCAGATAGTGCACGAATAACAACGAATGGACAGCTATACTGATAACATACCTGTGCAATTGCTGCAGCCTCCATTTCAGCTGCTATCATATCCGGAAAACTTTCTCTAATTGTTTTCACACGTTGTGGATCTTCCATAAAGGAATCCCCTGTTGCGATTAACCCAATCTCACCATTTACATTAAGTTGGTCAATGGCATTCATCGCTTTATCAACTAATGATAAGTCGGATGAAAAAGTTGCTGGCATTCCAGGAACTTGTCCGTATTGATAATTAAATGCTGTTACATCAACATCATGATGCACCACTTCTGAAGAAACAACTATATCTCCAACCTCTAGTTTTTCGGAGAATCCACCTGCTGAACCCGTATTAATGATAAACTTTGGAGAAAATCTCTCCATTAAGATAGTAGTTGCCATGGCAGCATTTACTTTACCAATACCGGATTTTAAAAGTACAACATCTTTTCCAATTAGACTACCCTTTATGAACAAACTACCTGCAATAATTGTTTCTTCTTTATCTGTCATTTTCCCTTTAATAATTTCTATTTCTTCATCCATTGCTCCGATAATACCAATGTACATGATGTCAATTGCCTCCTATAGTAAACCTTATTCAAATCTCTATTTTTTATCATTTTCTCTAAGTACCTCTACTAAAGTAGGTTGCCAACCTTGATTTTCAACCCAACTTAAATACACTCTGTATATCTCTGTACCAGCCTTATTTGTAACAGTACCGATAGCCTTTTGATCTCCACCATTTCCTATAAACCAAGTTGTCATATCAGCTTCTGTTAGTCCTGTAGCTGCTCGAATTGCCTTCTCCATTTCTTCCCAGTCTTGAGATTCAACAACAAACTGAGTTGTATGTGGTCCTTCTTGCTCTGTACCAATAGGTTGCCAGTTTTGTTTAAATGCTTCTATAACATTATCGTCGTCTCCAGTAGGGTCGACTTGCTCTTTTTCACCTAGTTCACTATCTATCTCATCGTTTGATTCATTACTAGAATCCGTGTCATAATCTTGATTTTCATCTATTTGTGAAGAGTCCTCCTCTGTTTCAGCAGTTTCTTCGTCAGTTTCCTTCGCTTCTTTTTCATCCTCTTCATTTAAATCTTCATTTTCCGTAGACTCATCATTAGAACCGGCAAGGTTATTGGGTTGTTCTGGTTCATCATCAGGACCAAATATCCAAAGGCCGATTAAAAGAATAATAAGGAAGCTTCCAGCAACAATTAATAAGGACATTAGCTTCGTATTTTTACGTCGTTTTTCAAACTTGTTAACACGAGTATATCTATCAAAATCACTCATACTAGTTTCCCCTCCCTATGTATACGTTATTATAGTAACATAATTTATATGCTAGGAATAATATCCTTGTCTTTAATTTTATATTTCATTTTGGTGAATACCAGTCAAGGAACGCATAGAATAATATTCAACTAAAATAGATTTTATTCAAGAAATCCCCATTGATTTTGGTCAAAAATAATAATAATAACAAAAGATAGTTTTTCAAATTTAAAAAGCGGAGATGGTTACTCCGCTTTTGTTATGACTATTCAACTTTTAATATTTTAACTTGGATGTCACCGCCTGGAGTTGTTACAGCTACTTCTTCGCCAATTTCATGGCCAAGAAGGCTTTTTGCCATTGGGGAATCATTAGAGATTTTACCTTCGAATGGATCTGCTTCAGCGCTTCCAACGATTGTATAGGTTTCTTCTTCACCATCTGGCAACTCCATAAATGTAACTGATTTCCCAAGGGAAACCATATCCGGATTTTGGTTATCATTTTCGATAATTACCGCATTACGAATCATTTTTTCAACTTGAGCAATGCGTGATTCTACAAATGCTTGCTCATCCTTTGCAGCATCATACTCAGAGTTCTCGGAAAGGTCTCCAAAATCACGTGCTACTTTAATACGTTCAACAACTTCTTGTCTTCTTTCTGTCTTTAAGAAAAGAAGCTCTTTTTCTAATTTCTCTTTTCCCTCGTGTGTCATATAATAACTTTTCTCTATAGCCATAAAAAAACACTCCTTTTATCTATCTACTGCTACCAACAATCATACTTGGTTGTGATGTATTTCATTCATCTTATAACTCAAAGTATACTATTCATAACTATGGCAGATTTTATTTTAATTTTCAATACTTTTGTTCAAACTATTTCCATTATTTTTTGACAATATCTGCTCAATTTTTGTCGCCATTATATCGATTGCAACATGATTTTCTCCACCTTCAGGGATGATAATATCTGCATATCTTTTGGTTGGCTCAACAAATTGTAAATGCATTGGACGAACAGAATTTAAATATTGGTCAATCACAGAATCTAATGATCTTCCGCGGTCCTTTATGTCACGAAGTAACCTTCTAATGATTCTTAAATCTGCATCTGTATCAACAAATACCTTGATATCCATTAAATCAACAAGGCGAGGATCCTCGAGGATCAATATACCTTCAAGGATGATTACATCTTTTGGCTCCACTCGAATAACGTCTTTTGATCGGTTATGAACTTTATAATCATAAACTGGTTTATCTATAGGTTGGCGACTTAGCAAAGCATGTATATGTTTAATTAATAAGTCATTATCGAAAGCAAGAGGATGATCATAATTTGTTTTTAAACGTTCTTCAAAAGGTAAATTACTTTGATCTTTATAATAATAATCCTGTTCAAGTACAAGGATAGTTTTATCTGAAAATCGCTGGCAAATTGACTTTGTAACAGAAGTCTTTCCACTCCCACTACCTCCTGCAACACCAATGACTACTGGTTTGTCTTGCATCATACTACCCCTTTTCATTATTTTTTATAACTAATAGCAATTCCATCACCAATAGGTAATATTGTTGTAATAAATCCAGGATGGTTTACAAGCCATTCATTATATTCTTTTATTTTTTCTACCATTTTCTTATATCGCTTATGTTCAAAGTTTGGTTCAAGTACATACCCTCTAAATAAAACATTATCAGAAATGACTATTCCGTTTTCTTTCAGAAGAGGTAATGATAATTCAAAGAACTTTTTGTACTGTCCCTTTGCAGCATCAATAAATATACAATTATATTTTCTTTTTTCATCAACAAGCTTCGTTAATTCTTCAAGTGCATCACCATGAATAATTTCAATCATGTTTTCTTTTTGTTGATTTTTTACATTTTCAACTGCTTGTCCATATCTTATTTCATCACGCTCAATGGTAGTAATTCTTGCATCTGGATTTGCTTCATTCATTCTTAATGCGGAATAACCTATAGCTGTACCAATTTCTAATATATTATCAGGTTTATTTAATCGAATTAATTGCATCAAAAAATTTATCCCAACTGGATCCATAATTGGGACATGATCTACCTTTGCTTGACTTTCTATCTCATTTACCCAATCTTCTTTTTTGGGTAAATGCTTCACTAAATAATTATTTAACATTTCATCCATATTTTACCCTCATTTATACTTATCCTATTAGGATACCAAGTTAATGCATAATTATGTTTAAGAAACCTGATATCCATTGGCTATTTAGCTCCACATATGGGTGGAATGTGAAAGATTTCCGTCTCGCCAAAAAAACGGGAAATGTGAAATAGCTTCACACTTCCTCACTTTATTGAATATATTGATTTTTATTAACCAAATGTTCTTCGAAAGTTTCAGCATAATGTATATTACCTTGCTCATCATGAAGGAAGAAATAAAATTCTGTTTCTTCCGGGTTAATTCCTGCTTCCAGTGCATTTTCTGAAAAATTCGATATTGGACCAATTGGTAACCCATCATTTCGATACGTATTAAACGGTGATTCAATTTCTAGGTCTTTTAACAATACCTTTTCCGTATGTGTACCTTTTGCATATTGAACGGTCGGGTCCGTTTCCAATCTCATTCCTGACTCAAGTCTATTATAAAAAATTCCAGAAATTTTCTTCCGTTGGTCTTCCGTTATTGCTTCTTTTTCTACTAATGAAGCCATTGTAACAGCTTCATGAATAGATAGACCTTTTTCATTAATAGCATCCATATGTTGACCTAAAACAGACTGTGTTTTATCTAGCATATTCTCAATAATTACTTCTACTGGTGGGCTTTCCTCGTAAAAATCATACGTCGCAGCAAATAAGTATCCTTCAAGTGAATATCTTAGCTCAGGATTTAAAATATCTTCCGTTAAGAAAGGATATTTTTGCATAAGTTGATTGATATAATCAGGTTCTTTAACCTTCTCTAAAAACTCTTCTTCAGTAATAGGTAATTTATCCGCATAAATTTCTGCAATTTCATCAATAGTTAAACCTTCTCGAACGGTTACACGATGGACAGGTTCTTTAATGATACGACCACTCTTAAGTGATTCAATGATTTGATCTAAAGTCATTGCCTTTGTAAATGTATAGTTACCTGCCTGAAATCCGGACTCATTCTTAAATTTAATATAGAAACGAAAAATCATGGAGTTATTTATTATATCGCTTTCTTCAAGTATTTCAGCAATTCCGGATGTTGATGAACCTAAAGGGATTTCAACTTTTACACCCTGCTCATTTCCTGGATCTACTGGTTCTAATGCTGACTTAACATATGTATAACCAGATATTCCTCCAACAACAAGGACTATAATGAGAGACAAAATAACGATTGCTACGATTTTCCGGACGGCTCTTGCGTCTTCTCCCCTAGCAACTAAATTATCTCTAAATTTACTTTTACTTTTATTTTTATCTTTATCATTTTTACCCTCGGACATCCATTATCCCCCTCTCATCCGGTATATTATACTAAAAAAAGACAATATATGCTAGGATTTATGGAAAATGCCTTCAGTTGATAATGTTTCTATTAATAAGTCATATTAATAAAATGTCTAAAATACTGTTTTCTTCTTGTTGATATTTTTATTTTCTCTTTTGATGGAAACTGCGCGGTAACTACTGAAAAACTTCCTCACCTTTAATGAATGTAGTGGGTGAAGTGTTATGATACCGCTCCGGCAGAATACTCCGCTTTCCGCGGGCACGGCCTCAGCCTCCTCGCGGAAAGACCACCGCTGCGGGGTCTTCGGACACGTGCTATTCCCGCAGGAGTCTACGTATTCTGCCTGCGCTAGTAGTAGTTTTCAAATTGAAGATTGTTTTAGATCTTGTTTTTAGTGATACTTGCTGTCAATCTAATTCCAATCTAAATTAGCGGTGGGAATATACGTAGACTCCTGTGGGAGGACAGGCCTAGGTGAGACCCCGCAACGACGAAGGAGTGAGGAGGCTCTCCAGCCGCCCACGGAAAGCGAAGTATATTCCTACCGCGGGTTAGAGGCTCAACCCAAGGTACCTACTTACCGCACAGTCTATACAAATTGAGTATTAACAACAACGTTAATAGAAAAATGCCTATAAAAAAGTAGATGTCTTTTTAGACACCTACTTTTCTCACAACAGCAAGTATATACTTACTCTTTTAAATCTTCTTCTTCTGCTAATGTGTTTAGCATTTCTTCGACGATTTCCCATTCTTCATCGGATTCAATTGCAAATAAGGATAGGTCTTCATCTTCTTTTTCTTCATAACGGAAAGCATAAACTTCTACTTCCTCATCATCTTTTTGTTCTGCAGGTATTACTGCGATATAGGAATACCCAGTTTCATCGACATCAAATGTAAATAGTACCTCAAATAAATGTTCTTCACCATTTTCGTCAGGAATGATGATGCGTTCTTTTTCTTCAATTGCCATAAATGTTATCTCCTTTTCATTTTTGATCAAGAAATCCTTGTAAAATCATCATTGCAGCCATTTTATCGATTACCTTTTTACGTTTTTTTCTACTAACGTCGGCTTCAAGTAAAACACGTTCAGCTGCCATTGTAGTTAAACGCTCATCCCATAGAACAGTAGGTAAACCGTGTACTTTTTCAATATGTTTCGCATAGTTTATTGATGCTTCTCCACGTTCTCCAATGGTACCATTCATATTTTTCGGTAATCCAATTACAACTTTTTCTACATGATGTTCGTTAATTATCTCTTTTAATTGGTTATCTGCAGACTCAATCTCAAGTTCATCCCATTTAATAGTAGTTAAACCTTGAGCTGTCCATCCTAGTTCATCACTTACTGCAACACCTATTGTTTTCGACCCAACATCCAAACCTAATATCTTCATCTAGTTACCTTTATATTGCTGTTCTAGATAGTATTTTACTAATTCTTCAATTACTTCATCTCGTTCAATTCTGCGGATTAAGTTTCTCGCATCTTTATATCTAGGAATATACGCAGGGTCACCTGATAATAAATAGCCAACTATTTGATTAATTGGGTTATAGCCTTTCTCCTGAAGTGCCTCATGGACAGTCATTAGGACTTCTTTAATATCTCGATCAAATGGTTCTTCCGAAAAGTTGAATTTCATTGTTTTATCGATTGAACTCATCATGACACCTCATTCCACTTTTTGTTTCTATATCCATTCTATCATGTTTAAAAGATTTAATATAATAATTTACAAAATAGATTAAACGATACCATCTGAAGGCATTTTATCCTTGTACGTTCAACTCTACATATTCCTGTACATATTGTAAAGCATCATTGATTTTACCTGGATCTTTACCACCAGCTTGTGCCATATCGGGACGTCCACCGCCGCCTCCACCACAAATCTGTGCTGCCTGTTTGATTAACTTCCCAGCATGTAACCCCTTATCAATTAAATCCTTTGAAACGCCAGATGCTAATTGAACTTTATTATCACTTTCGGTTGCTAATAAAATAATAGCCGAACCTAATTTTTGCTTTAATTCATCCAGCATTGTCCGTAATTGATTCATATCCTTCACATTTACTTTTTGCGCAAGTACATTAACTCCATTTACTTCTTTTACTTGGTCAAGTATGGAAGAAGCTTCTAGATTTGAAAGTTTAGCACTTAACGATTCGTTTTCTTTTTGTATTTCTTTCATTTCATGGAATAATGCATCAACCCGTTCAGGTACTTTCTCTTCATTTGTCTTTAACAGATGTGCCGTATTTTGTAATAGAGTCAATTTATCTGAAAGAAATTTATAAGCAAATTTACTTGTTACTGCTTCAATACGACGTGTTCCTGCACCAATTCCACCTTCTGAAACAATCTTAAATAGACCAATTTCTGAAGTATTACGAACGTGACAGCCTCCGCATAATTCAAGACTATAATCACCAATTTGTACGACACGGACAATTTCACCATACTTTTCACCAAAAAGAGCCATTGCTCCCATTGCTTTTGCTTCATCCAGATTCTTGAAGCTTATTTTAAGTTGGATAGAATCCCAGATCTTATTATTAACGATTTTTTCAATTTGCTCTAGTTCTTCTTTTGACACTGCACTAAAATGAGAAAAGTCAAACCGTAAACGTTCAGGATTAACTAATGAGCCAGCTTGATTTACATGTTTACCTAACACATCTTTCAGTGCTTGGTGAAGTAAATGCGTTGCAGTATGGTTTTTGATGATTAAATTTCGAGAGTCAGTATCAATTACCGCCTTCACTGTATCTCCAACATGTAGTTCACCATTTTCAACAATGGAATAATGGACATTTTGCTTTTTAGGAGATTTATGCACATTCTTTACAAATGCTGAACCATTTTGAGAAGTAATTTTTCCCTGATCAGCAATTTGTCCACCACTTTCTGCATAGAATGGCGTTTCTTGTAGGAAGATTAACACTTCTTCTCCTTGTTTAGCAATGTCTACTAATTCGCCATCCTTAATTAGCGCAACAACTTTTGTATTATTCTCTAATATTTCATAACCGACAAATTCACTTTCTACATCTAATTGGCTTAAAACCTCATCCTGAACATGCATAGAATCAACTTTTTGACGTGCATTTCTAGCACGTTCGCGTTGTTTTTGCATTTCTTCTTCATATCCAATTTCGTCCACTGCAAGACCAAATTGTTCTACATATTCCTGTGTTAATTCCTTTGGAAAACCATACGTATCATATAAGCGGAAAACTTCAACACCTGGTAGAATATTGGAGTTCTTCGCTTTTTCTTTTTCAATAAGATCCGTTAAAATTTCAAGTCCATCATTTAAAGTTTCATGGAAACGCTCTTCTTCCACTTTAATAATATTTTGGATAAAATCATGCTGTTTTAATACTGTTGGATAGAATTCTTTCATGATTGTTCCAACAATATCAACTAACTCATACATAAATGGCTTTTCAATACCGATTTCTTTTGCAAAACGAACTGCTCGGCGAATCAATCTTCTTAAAACATAGCCTCTTCCGTCATTAGATGGTAAAGCACCATCACTAATTGCAAAGCTAACCGTTCTTATGTGATCCGCGATTACTTTATAAGCAGTATCACCCGTTTGATCTACACCATATTTCACATTAGCTAATTCTTCTATTTTCTTAATGATTGGCATGAATAGGTCAGTTTCAAAATTTGTAGGTGCATTTTGAATAACAGACACAACTCGTTCTAATCCCATACCTGTATCAATATTTTTCTTTGGTAATGGTGTGTACGTATCATCTGGATTATGATTAAATTGCGAAAATACAAGGTTCCAAATTTCTAAATACCTATCATTTTCTCCACCCGGATATAATTCTGGATCCCCAGGGTCATTTCCAAATGCTTCTCCTCGATCATAGAAAATTTCCGTGTTAGGACCACTTGGACCTTCACCTATATCCCAGAAGTTTTCCTCAAGACGAATAATTCTTTCCTTTGGAATTTTTATATCATGAAGCCACATGTCATATGCTTCATCATCTTCTGGATGAACTGTAACAGATAGTAACTCTGGATCTAATCCTAACCATTTATCACCTGTAAGAAATTCCCAAGCCCATTCAATAGCTTCCTTTTTGAAATAGTCACCAATGGAAAAGTTCCCTAACATTTCAAAGAATGTATGGTGTCTTGCTGTGAATCCAACATTTTCTATATCATTTGTGCGGATTGATTTCTGTGCATTTACAATTCGTGGGTTTTCTGGAATCACACGTCCATCAAAATACTTTTTAAGTGTTGCAACACCACTATTAATCCAAAGTAATGTTGGGTCGTCTTGTGGAACTAGCGATGCGCTTGGTTCTACTTTATGACCTTTCTCTTTGAAGAAATCAAGGTACATTTGTCTAATTTGAGCTGATGTTAAATTCTTCATTCCTATTTCCTCCTTGTTTTTCACACTGTATATGTCCGCGATTCAAATACACTAGGCATTTACTTCTTGCACAGGTGGGACATATGCTCAGAGCATCAATTTTTGTTACAATTTCATTCATAAAACTAAAAACAAAGTTCTTAAAAAACAAAAAAACCTCCTCTCTGCTAAATAGCAGGGACGAGATTAGACGCGGTACCACCCTAATTATGAACAAATAATTTGTTCATCACTTTATGCATGTTAACGGTTGCGACCGACGGGGATTAGCCGTACTCTGGTTTAGCTTTCCATGGTTCTTACTTAGGATTTCTTTCAGCCTTAGAAAATCCCTCTCTATAAATTGAGTGCCATGTACTGATAACCTTCATCGTGATAATTAATATAACTAGCGATATTATAGTTAACTTTACTTATAAAGTCAATTCTTTCTTATCAAAATCCACATATGTTTTATAACCACTCTTAAAATAGTAAATGTTGGGACTGCTAGAACCATCCCTAACACACCACCAAGTTTTCCACCTAATAGCAGGACAAATATTATAGCTACTGGGTGAATTTTTATACTCTTGCCTACGATATATGGTGATAGGAGGTTTCCTTCAATCAGCTGAATCGCAAATACACCAATAAAAACAAAAAGCACCATTTTTCCTGAAATGGTTAAGGCAATTAATACTGCAGGGATTGCCCCAATAATCGGACCAAAATACGGTATAAAATTCATCAATCCCATAAAGATAGCTAATAAAAGAGCATAGTTTAATCCTAAAAACTGATAGATTAAGTAGCTCGTTAGTGCCACAAATAGACAGACTAGTAATTGCCCTCGAATATATCCACCAAGTCCCTCATCGATTGCATGAACGAGACCACTTGTCGTATCACGATATTTATGAGGGATGATACATTTTATATAGTGATTTATTTTCTTGTAATCCTTGAGAAAATAGAAAACCAATACAGGTATTACTGTTAAAATAACGATAAAATCAATTATCTTGGTTACTCCACCTATTAACTTTCCAATTAGATTATCAATTGAATGCTCCATCGAATTAATTGTTTCGTCTATCTTATCGTGCACGGTTTCGGGCAAAAAAGATGTTGATTCATATACTTGATAAATAGTATCTTGATACATCGCCACTAATTGTGGTAAATAATCATCTAAATCTCTTAATTGTGAAACAATTGCTGGATAAACACGATAAATCAAGTAACCCATTACACCAAAGAATAGTAGGTATATTAATAATATAGCAATACTTCTTGGAATATTGTACTGATGTATTTTTTGTACAATTGGATAAAGCAAATAAGCGATCAAAGCCGCAATTAAAAAAGGCACAGCTAAATGCCATAAGAATGAAAAAAAAGCTTTATAATATGGAAATAACTTTACAAGTAGAAAAATGAATAGAAAAAGTAAAATCCCAGAGATAATCCAATAGAGAAAATTAACCGGTTTTTTAGTAGAAAACATTTGGCACACTCCTTTAGTCCAAGAGTAAACCGTATGAACTAAAGGATTACCATTCTAGCTTTCTTTCTTCTTCTGTAAATAAATCATTCAGTGAACTTAGGCTCCCGTCGGATTCTACTTGATGAATCGTTAGTTCGTTTCCTGTAACAGACATTTCCACAAAGCAATTCCAGCAATAGAACTGTTGTGAACCAATTTTACCAATATCTTTACTACTGCAATTCGGACATCGCATTAACATAAGTACTAATCTCTCCTGAAAATAAAATATAAGTATTATGTTATGCTTGCCCGAGTTTTCTATAAATATACCAACTACATGAAATCATAAGGAGAAATATCTTCGTCCTCATCTATTGAATTCGTACTATTGATTGGTATTTCACCCAGTCTCTCCGTCAATTGTTCCTTCAAGGATGTATATCGCTTGTTCGTATCAAGGGTTTGTATTCCTCGAAAGAATGCTTGTTTCTCACCACAAATAATTAAAGACTGCTTTCCTCTCGTAATGGCTGTGTAAAGAAGATTCTTCCTTAACATACGATGATAGCTTGGTACTACTGGTAGTATCACAATAGGAAATTCACTTCCCTGTGACTTATGAATTGATACACAATAAGCATGCATCAAATTAATATAATCTTTTCGCTCATAAACTACTTCCCGATCATCAAATGACACTACTAATTGTTCCACATTCTCGGTATTCTCATTTTCTCTAAAAATTGCAACAACCTCACCGATATCTCCATTAAACACATGATCCTCTGGTTGATTAACGAGTTGGATCACTTTATCTCCAATGCGAAAAACTACATCATTTGCCTTTACTTCTCTTTTTCCCTTCACCTTGGGATTGATTAATTCTTGTAAAGCTTTATTGATCATAGTTATACCAGCTTGGGATCGGTACATTGGTGCTAAAACCTGTATGTCTCGAACATCTAATCCTTTTTTTATTGCTTTATCGAATACTTGTGTAATAACCTCTACTATCTGATGTTCACGACATGTAATGAAACTAAAATCTTTATCATTCTCTAATAACTCCATAGTACAAGCATTGTTTTTAATACCATGGGCTAGTTGAATTATTTTAGAGCCTTCCTTCTGTCTATAAACCTCATTCAAACTAACTTTTGGTATCGATTCATTCTCTAGCAAATCGGATAGGACCTGCCCAGGTCCGACTGAAGGTAACTGGTCCTCATCTCCAACAAGCAAAACCTGCATGTCTGTAGGTATGGCCTTAAACAAATTGTTGGCAAGCCAAATATCAACCATGGAAAACTCATCAATAATTAAATATTTTCCATTTAATTGTTCATGCTCATCTTTATCAAATCCCTCACTACCATTCCATCCTAATAAGCGATGAATCGTTAAAGCTGGTATACCAGTAGACTCCGTTAACCGTTTAGCCGCTCTTCCAGTAGGTGCTGCAAGGACAAAAGGGAAATCCTTCTTATGCTCATAGGAAGAAGGATCAATGGATACTTGGTGGATAACAGCATATGCTTTAATAATTCCTTTGATAACAGTAGTTTTGCCGGTACCCGGACCACCTGTTAGTATCATTAACTTTGATTTTAAAGCTTGATCTATAGCAGCAAATTGTTCTTTACCATAGCTCAGAACTTCTTCCTCTTCAATTTGACCAATTATTTTCATAAGGTCTGCTAAAGTTGTTTCATCTTCAATCTGGTGGGTAATAATCCGCTTAATACTAGAAGCAAAACCATCTTCAGCATAATACAGTGATGGAAGATAGACGTTACCTTGGTAAAGTATTAATTTCTTCTCTTTATTTAATTCCTCTAGAACATTTTTAATTTGGAACTCTGTTAACACTTGTTCCGAATATTGTAGTAGAGTGAGTACGTCATCAATACAGACAGATAATGGAAGAAAAACATGTCCATCAAGTACACTTTTTTGTAAAATATAAATACATCCAGCCCCAATTCGATTAGGACTGGATAAGGATATTCCATTAATTCTTGCAATCTCATCAGCAGTTTTAAATCCAAATCCTTCAATATCGAAAACAAATTGGTATGGATCCTCTTCTAAAATATTGATAGATTCGTCTTTATATTTTTCATAAATTTTTTGGGCCATTTTTAATCCAATATTATATTTGGATAAATTGACAACTACATGCTCAAAGCCCTGGTTTTCTTGAATGGTTCTTGAAATTGTATTTGCTGCTTCCTTCTTTAACCCTGGTATCGATAGAAGTACTTCGGGGTCATTCAGAACTTTAGAAACAATGGATTCCCCAAGATAATCGACCACTTTCTTTGCTGTCTTCTTTCCAATTCCATGAAACAAATCACTAGATAAATAGGCTACTAACCCATCCTTTGTGTCTGGAATAAAACTTTGGTAAGTAGTCACATTATATTGCTGTCCATATTTAGGATGTCTTTCAAGCTGTCCGAAAAACTGATAGACTGTCCCTTCTAGCAGCTGGGTGAAATACCCCTTTACTACTATTTCTTTTTCATCGTATTTTAAATTGGTATCTAGTACTTTTACTTTAGCAATGGAAAAATGCTCTATATCATTTTGAAAAATAGTATAGAGAAGTTCACCTTTGATATATTCTTGTACTTGTTCCATTTGACCATTATTCATACGAGATACCTCACTTTAATGAACCTTTAATTTACTGCTTCTTCTGCCACATTTTTGCCGTTAGCTGCTAACACATGATTCGGGTCGAATTCTAATGCTTGATTGAATAATTCCAAAGCTTTAGTAGCATTGTCTTCAAATAATGCAATTACACCTAAATTATATAAGGCATCACTATGTTCCTTATTTAAAGTAAGAACAGATTCAAATACCTCTTTTGCTTCAGAGAGTAATTCACTCTGTGCTAACACAAGTCCATATTGAAATGCTACTTCTTCATCAGTAGGAGTTAATTCTTTCGCACGTAATAAATATGGTATAGCTAATTTAAATTGTTGTTGATTTTGATGCGCCATTCCAAGCATAAAATAAACATCGGCTTCTTCAAGACCATTTTTTATAGCTTCCAAAAAGTTCTGTTGTGCTTTAGGGAAATTTTCCTTATCAAAAAAAACATTCCCTAATCCATAATAAGCTGTCGCAGTTTTATCATCTAAAGAAATTGCTTTTTCAAAAAAGTTGACCGCGTGATCATGATCCCCTAAATGCAAAAGCAAATTACCAAAATTCACAAAACCTACTGGGTCCTTAGGATTTTCTTCGATATATTCATTAAATAAATTTGCAGCTTCTTCATACTTATTTTCCTTCATTAAATCTACTGCTTGTGCAATTTTATTCATCTTCTAACTCCTTTCGGTGGAATAGCTAGCCTACGTAGTCTAAGACATGATCTTTTTTAATTACTTTGTCAATCGTTCCGCCACCTAAACATACTTCCCCATCATAAAATACTACCGCTTGGCCAGGGGTAATAGCTCGTTGGCTTTCAGCGAAAATCACACGCACATTACCGTTTTCTAATTTTTCAACTGTAACTGCACTGTCTTCTTGACGATAGCGGAATTTTGCTGTACAAGTAAATTCATTAGAAACAACTTCTGGATTTATCCAATTTAAATCTGTAGCAACAAGTTCGTCCGAATACAGACTTTCATTGCTAAAACCTTGTTCAACATAGAGTATATTGTCTTTTAAATTTTTCCCAACAACAAACCATGGATCCCCTGAACCGCCAATACCAAGTCCTTGACGTTGACCTATCGTATAATACATTAGTCCATCATGTTTACCTTTCACTTCTCCAGCAAGTGTTTGCATTTCACCTGGCTGAGCTGGCAAGTATTCACTAAGGAATTCTTTAAAGTTTCTTTCTCCAATAAAGCAAATTCCTGTACTATCTTTTTTTGTTGCTGTTGCAAGACCATGCTCACTAGCAATTTTACGAACCTTTGATTTTGGCAAGTGGCCAAGTGGGAACATAACTTTCTCTAACACATCACTCGTTAATTGATTTAAGAAATAGGTTTGATCCTTATTTGAATCCACTCCACGAAGCATTTCAATTTTACCGTCTTCCTCACGAACTTGTGCATAATGACCAGTCGCCAAATAATCAGCACCTAAATCAAGAGCATAGTCTAAAAAGGCTTTGAATTTAATTTCTTTATTACACATTACATCTGGATTTGGAGTACGCCCTGCTTTATATTCATCAAGGAAATAAGTAAATACCTTGTCCCAATATTGTTTTTCAAAATTCACGGAGTAATATGGTATATCTAATTGATTACAAACACGAACAACATCATCAAAATCTTCTGTTGCCGTACATACTCCAAATTCATCTGTGTCATCCCAGTTCTTCATAAAAATCCCAACAACATCATAGCCTTGTTCTTTAAGTAATAGGGCAGCAACAGATGAATCTACTCCCCCACTCATACCAACAACGACACGAATATCTTTATTTTCTCTCATAATAACCACCTTATTTTACTAATCGTTTAATAATTTTCGCGACACGATGTGCAGCTTCCACTACATTTTCAGTTGTATTAGCAGCACCAAAACTAAAGCGAATGGAATTGGTTGTGCATGGATTGTTGGCACCGTATATTGCCGATAATACATGTGAGGGTTCTACTGAACCCGCGGTGCAAGCACTACCACTGGATGCCGCTACTCCTGATAAATCAAAATTCGCTAATAGCTTTTCCACATTTGTACCTGAAAAACTAATATTTATAATAGAAGGAATAGTACTGTCGATCTTACCATTAATATCAAATGTTATATTTTCCTCTTTTAGAACTTGTAAAAATTGCTGTCTAAAAGCCTCATATTTTTCATTACGGCTTTCTCTTTCTTTCACCATCAATTCTACTGCAGTCTTAAATCCAATTACTCCCACCACATTTTCAGTACCTGGGCGGCGTTTACGTTCCTGCTCACCACCGAACTGTAATGCGTTGAGTTTAATACTTTCCCTTGCATATAAAAATCCAATTCCTTTTGGACCATTTATTTTATGAGCGGAAACGGATAACAAATCGACACCTAATTTATCGACATCTATTTCTATAGATCCATATGCTTGAACAGCATCTGTATGAAAGTACGCCTGATGGTCCTTTAGCAGTTCACCAATTTCTTCAATAGGCTGAATTATTCCCGTTTCATTATTAACATACATGACGGAGACTAAAATAGTGTCATGCTTCAATGCCTTTTTTAAGTCGATAATATCAATTTTGCCATTATCTTGCACAGGAAGATACGTAACCTTGAATCCTTCCTTTTCCAAGTACTCAGCAGTATGAAGTGTAGCATGATGCTCGATGTTCGTAGTAATAATATGATTTCCTTTATGTTTATTCGCTAAAGCAGTTCCAATTAAAGCTAGATTATCTGCTTCAGTTCCGCCACTTGTGAAAATAATTTCTTTTTCGTTTGCATGAATACTTTTAGCCAAAGTTCTTCTTGCTTCATCTAGTAGCTGTCTTGCTTTTCTACCATAAGCATGTACACTTGAGGGGTTACCAAATACTTCTTCATATATAGGAACCATTGCTTCAATAACCCTTTTATCCATTGGAGTAGTTGCTGCATGGTCTAAATAAATATGTTCCATGTTGTGTTCGTCCTTTCTACACTTCAGGTTAAATATAAAACATATACCCGTCCAGTTGATCGTCTTTTTCATGATTAATCAAATCTTCCAAAGTGGTTGTATCTAAAACCTCTTTAACTGCTGCCGTAACACGTCTCCAAAGAGCTTGCTTTGCAGGTTCTTCATCTTCAATTCCCTCAACTAGTGCAATTGGTCCCTCTAATACACGGATAATATCACCTGCACTAATTTCCTTTGGTTCTACAGGTAATATGTAGCCACCGTAAGCTCCACGAATGCTTTTTATTAATCCTGCATTTCTTAATGGTGCAGCTAGTTGTTCTAAATAATGTTCAGATAGACTATTTTCTCTTGCGATTGTTTTTAATGGAATTGGACCTTCCCCATAATTACGTGCTAATTCAATCATAATGGTTAGCCCATAACGGCCTTTAGTAGATATTTTCATAACAAATCTCCTCTTGTCCTTAGAAAAGCGCACGGCGTCCTTTTTGCGACGTACGGACTGCGCCTGGCCATGCCAGGTGGGTCAACGTTGCTACGCAAAGTAGCGATCTTAGTTGACCATTCCTACCGTAGGAGATAAAGGAAACACGACGACCGAATGGGAGTCGATGTTGACTTATCGCACGTAGGTGATGGAAGTCACGCTAGTCGCAGGCGCCCGGAGCTAGACATCTTTGAATTTGTACATAAAACTAACGTATTTTTTCTATATTAACTATACCATTATTACCGCTAACTTTAAAATACATGGTATTATAGCATGAAGTTAGTCTTCTTGCATTTTTTATAAATCAAGCTTAGGCTAAGAATACCAAACTATTATTTTATTCAAAGGTTGATGAAAATGAAACAAAAACCACTTGCCTACCGTATGAGACCGAATCATATCCATGAAATCATTGGACAGGAACATTTAGTTGGTGAAGGAAAAATATTAAATCGAATGGTGCAGGCAGAAAGCCTAGCATCTATGATTTTGTATGGTCCCCCAGGTACTGGAAAAACATCCATGGCGACTGCATTAGCAAAAAGTCTCCATTTACAAGTTCGTTTATTAAATGCTGTAGTTGATAAGAAAAAAGATATGGAAATCGTTGTGGAAGAAGCTAAGATGTCTGGTAACATAGTATTAATACTAGATGAAGTACACCGACTGGATAAAGCAAAACAGGACTTTCTCTTGCCTCATTTAGAAAGTAATCTGATTACATTAATCGGTTGTACGACTAGCAACCCTTACCATGCAATAAACCCCGCAATCAGAAGTCGTTGTCACATTTTCGAATTACATTCGTTAAATCCAAGTGATGTTCGACATGCAATTATGAGGGCACTAACAGACGAGAAAAACGGCTATGGTGATCAAAACATACATGTTACTGAGGAAGCATTAGACCATTTTTCAGGTAGTTCAGGTGGTGACATGCGTTCAGCATTGAATGGGATTGAATTAGCTGTAGCATCCACACCCAAAAATGATAATAATGAGATTTTTATAGATTTAGCGGTTGCCGAGGAGTGTATGCAACGAAAAAGCTTTTCCCATGATAAAAACGGAGATGCCCATTATGATGTTATTTCCGCTTTTCAAAAATCCATACGAGGTAGTGATGTCGATGCTGCGCTTCATTATTTAGGTAGGTTAATCGAAGCAGGTGACCTAGATTCCATTGCTAGAAGAATGATTGTTATTGCGTATGAAGATATTGGACTTGCGAATCCACAAGCAGGACCACGTGCAATTTCCGCCGTTCAAGCTGCTGAAAGATTAGGTTTCCCTGAAGCAAGAATACCATTAGCTGTAGCTATCATTGAGCTGTGTTTATCACCAAAATCAAACACAGCATATTCAGCTCTAGACTCTGCATTAGTGGATATTCGTAGTGGTAAAAGTGGAGATATTCCAAATCATCTTAAAGATTCCCATTACCAAGGAGCGAAAGCACTAGGACGAGGCATAGAATATAAATACCCACATGATTATCCAGGTGGCTGGATTTACCAACAATATCTACCGGATACGATTAAAAATAAACAATACTATCAACCAAAGAACACCGGAAAGTTTGAACAAGCAATGAAGCAAGTATATGAAAAAATTCTAAAAGAGAAAAAGATTAATAAATAAAAAGGACTAATACTAGGCATCCCATTACTGGGGTGCCTTTTAAATTAGGAGTACTAACGAATCATTAATCAAAGACACAAAATTTAATTTTGTCATAACGTATAAAAAGTTTCTCTCCCGTCAAAACTATTGAAAATGGAACAATGACCTGAAAAGTCACTTCTAAAACTGTTTATCTAATGAACTGACTTTTTATCAACACAATTTACTAGTTAAAATCTATAGTTTTGATTAGGTTGTTACTTGAAAAAGGAGATGAAACATACATGACAAAAGTTAGACAAGATGCTTGGTCACATGAAGATGACCTGTTACTTGCTGAAACAGTACTGCGTCATATTCGTGAAGGAAGTACACAATTAAATGCATTTGAAGAAGTTGGCGATAAATTAAATCGTACTTCTGCGGCATGTGGATTTAGGTGGAATGCTGAAATCCGAAAAAAATATATTAGTGCTATAGACCTTGCTAAAAGACAACGTAAAGAAAAGAAACGTGCCATTGAAAAAGCTAGGAAAGTTACAAGACCATCTGTTGTGGCATTTCAACCTAGCTACGAAACCATTAATAACGAGGGGTCTGATAGAAGCACTGACGTTACACAGGTTCAGCCTTCAACAATTACATTAGAAACCGTTATTCAGTTTCTAACTCAACTCAAAAGAGACTATTATGCTTCTAATCAATCAAAAGTTTCATTGGATCACGCACAAAAAGAGAATACAATGTTAAAAGAACAGATTACTAAACTTGAAAAGCAACTTTCTGATACGGAACAGGAGCTTGTTACTATTCAAGAAGATTACAAGGTATTTGTGCAAATTATGGATCGCGCTAGAAAAATGACCGTACTAGAAGATCAGGGATCATTTAAAGCACCAGCATTTCGCATGGATAAAAATGGAAATTTGGAGCAAATCGCACAAGGTTCTAATTAATTTTTAAAGGTGTCTTGGAAAATTCCTGAGACATCTTTTTTATTAAACATAAATAGGCCAGAGTCTACGATGAATAGAATCTGGCCTTTAGTTGTTCTATGTATATCATCAATCCCAATTATGCCGTCTATAGTAAGTTTTGATCCCCGCTCCTTGCAGGTGGGTGCCTTGTTTCGAATATTATACGTCCTCTTGTATGAGGCATGCATGCCAATCGAAAACAATCAGGCTCCCTCTTTTAAACTGTTCGGTCAAAACGTATGTTATAGACTAACATATCAGGATTGATTTATTTAAAGTAATCTTTGTTTGTAAAATAATCTTAACACATAAACCCGAGTCCACTCAATATCCTTTTTGTGAAGAGTTGATTACAATTGTTACAGATAATCGACATCAGTTAATTTTAGTCATTTTTTTGGTTTAACTGAATAGATAGTTCTGTTAGCTGTGCTTCACTTACTTCACTTGGTGCAGCTGTTAAAAGATCTGATGCTGATGCTGTTTTCGGGAATAAAATGGTATCGCGTAAGTTACTTCTACCCGTTAATAGCATGACAATACGATCCAATCCAAGGGCAATTCCACCATGTGGTGGGGCACCATATTCTAAAGCTTCTAGTAAGAACCCAAATTGTTCCTCTGCTTCTTCCTCAGTAAATCCTAGTACTTTAAACATTTCATTCTGCACTTCTCGTTTATAGATACGGATGGACCCTCCACCTAATTCATATCCATTTAATACAAGGTCATAAGCGTTGGCACGAACACTTCCAGGATCAGTAGATAATTTTTCAAAGTCTTCTTCAAAAGGCATGGTAAATGGATGGTGAGCTGCAAAATAGCGCCCTAGCTCTTCATCATACTCTAATAGTGGCCAATCTGTTACCCATAAGAAATTAAATTTGCTTTCATCGATTAATCCAAGCTCTTTACCTAGTTTTAATCTTAATGCACCGAGACTGTCATATACCACAGATGTTTTATCTGCAACAAATAATAATAAGTCCCCATCTTCCGTATTTGCACGTTCTGATAGTCCTTGTTTCTCGTCATCAGTAATGAACTTTGCAATCGGACCTTTTAATTCGTCGCCTTCTACTTTTAGCCAAGCTAAACCTTTTGCTCCATAAACTTTTACATATTCTGTTAATTTATCAATGTCTTTACGTGAAAAGTTAGCTGCTGCTCCCTTAACATTTAATAGCGCAACATTTCCGCCACTTTCAATGGCACTTTGGAATACTTTAAAGTCAGAGTTAGCTAAACAATCTGCTACGTGGATTAGCTCTAGCTCAAAACGAGTATCTGGTTTATCTGAACCATAACGATCCATTGCTTCTTGATACGGCATACGCTGTAATGGAAGCTCAACTTCAACATTATTTACCTCTTTCATAACTTGCTGCATCATGTGCTCTGTCATGGTCATAATTTCATCACTAGTCATGAAGGATGTCTCAATATCAATTTGCGTAAATTCTGGTTGGCGGTCTGCGCGTAAGTCTTCATCGCGGAAGCAACGTGCTATTTGATAATACTTTTCAAACCCACTCATCATAATTAACTGTTTAAATAACTGTGGAGACTGTGGTAATGCATAGAACTCACCTGGATGAACTCGACTAGGAACTAAATAGTCACGAGCTCCCTCTGGTGTACTTTTCGTTAATATCGGTGTCTCCATTTCTAAGAAACCATCATTATTTAAATAATTCCGGACTACTTGTGTGATTTGATGACGCTTTTTAAATGTTTCTTGAAGTGGAGCACGTCTCAAATCAATATAACGATATTTCAAACGCAAATCTTCCGAAACATCTGTTTCATCTTGTATTAGAAATGGCGGGTTTTTCGATTTATTTAGTACATTTATTTCATCAGCAATAACTTCCACTTTACCGGTTTCCATTAGTGGGTTAATGGTATTCTCATCACGTAACACAACCATTCCCTTTACTTCAATAACGTATTCACTACGAACATTTTCTGCTACCGCTAATGCTTCTTCATGCTTAGGATTAAATACAACTTGAATAATACCTGATTTATCACGAAGGTCGATAAAAATTAATCCACCTAAATCACGTCGTTTTTGTACCCAACCTTTTAGTAGAATTTCCTTTTCAACATCTGATTCCCGAATCATTCCGGCAAGTACTCTCTCACTCATACTATTTTCCTCCTAGTAGCTTTTCCTTCATTGTGTTTATTAATTGATTTAGAGGAACTTCAACTTGTTCACCCGTTGCCATCTCCTTAACGTTAATCACTTGCTTTTGTAATTCATCTTCTCCAAGAACTAAGACATATTTTGCCTTATAGCGGTCAGCGGCTTTAAATTGCGCTTTTACCTTTCTACCTTGGTAATCTTGATCTACTTGAATACCATGTTGGCGAAGCTCGTGTACTAATCGTACTGCTTCTTTTTTAGATCCTTCTCCTAGTGAAACTAAGAAACAGTCAAGCCCATCTTCTAATGGAATATCAACATTCTCCGCTTCTAGTGCCATTAACAATCGTTCAATACCCATTCCGAACCCAATCCCAGGTGTTGTAGGGCCACCCAGTTCTTCTACTAGACCGTTATATCTACCACCACCACAAAGGGTTGTAATTGCTCCAAATCCTTTTGCCTCACTCATAATCTCAAATGCTGTATGATTATAATAATCAAGTCCACGTACTAGATTTGGATCCACTTCATATGGGATTCCCATTAAATCTAAATAGCTTTTAACTTGTTCAAAGTATTCTTTTGATTCCTCATTCAGAAAATCTAAAATAGACGGTGCTGTATTCATGGAAGGGTGATTACGGTCCACTTTACAATCAAGTACCCTCATTGGATTTTGTTCTAGTCTTGATTGACAATCCTTACATAATTCATCTTTATGAGGGGTAAAGTGCTTAATCAAAGCATCTCTGTGATTTGTTCTACTTTCAACGTCACCTAGTGAATTTATTACTAGTTTTAAAGATGATAGTCCTAACTGTTTGTAAACAGTCATCGCTAAATCAATTACCTCTGCATCGACAGCAGGATCAGCACTACCCAAAACTTCTACACCGAATTGATTTAACTGACGCATTCTCCCTTGCTGTGGTCTTTCATAGCGAAACATTTGAGCAAAGTAGTAAAGCTTCACCGGTTGACTTGGTTCCCCATATAATTTATTTTGAACAAATGCCCTAGCCACAGAAGCTGTACCTTCAGGACGTAATGTTAAACTTCTTCCACCACGGTCCTCAAATGTGTACATTTCCTTTTGAACAATGTCTGTAGTATCTCCAACCCCACGTGCAAAAACTTCTGTATGCTCAAATAATGGTGTGCGAATTTCTTCATAATGGAAGTTATCGCAAATTCCTTTAATATTACTTTCAACGTACTGCCACTTTCTAGCATCCTTTGGTAGAATGTCAGCTGTACCCCTAGGTGCCTTAATTTCCATTCTTTACTCCTCCTTTTATTATGTAAATGAACGTAAAAACAACAAAAAACTCCCATCCCTAAAAAAAAGGGACGAGAGTAACCCGCGTTGCCACCCTAGTTGATGCAAATTGTGCATCCACCTTTCACAGTTAACGCCTGCAAAACGTCTATATTTACTAAGAAATCCGTTCAATATAGATCCTAAGGAATGTCTTTTACCAGATTGTTATGCAAAATGCTTACAGCCTAAGGCATTTTGTCTCTGTACATACATACTCTAGCTACTTTTTCCCTCATCGGAGTTTCATATAATTCGTTCATCATACGTGAATGAATATTATCATAATGTTTCAGAAGTAGAATGTCAAGTACGATTAATTTTTTTCTTTAAAGCTTTTACCTCTCCTAATGAAATACCAAGTTCTTGTGCAATTTCCATATGCCCTGACGAGTCTTGCATTTCAATAAAGCGATGTAAATTCACCCCAAAAATATCTCGGTTATTATGGGAACTCCAATGTTTTTCATTCATTCTCACAGTATTAGCCTCCTATTTTATAATCAACATTTTTTGTTTAATTAGTTACTATTTGATTAGACTGTGCGGTAACTATTGTTTAACTTCGGCTATGATTTTAATAAAGGTAACTGCTAAGATACCACTCCGGCAGAATACTTCGCTTTCCACGGGCACGGCCTCAGCCTCCTCGCGGAAAGAGCACCGCTGCGGGGGTCTTCGGACACGTGCTATTCCCGTAGGACAAATGTTTTCGGTGGGGCGAGTAATCGCAGTCCCAAGGAAAGCTTCGGCAGCATGACATCGCACGAAGAAAATTGATTTTTATTTTCGAGGAGTCTCCGTATTCTGCCTGTGTTAGTTAGAACTTCCGATTTATGGATTGTTTGTAACGCATTTTTTAGTAATTTAGAACAATAATTCTAATTCACTATCAGCGGAGTGTATTTCCCCCGCGGGTTCGTTGCTCAGCAAAAATAATTAGTTATCGCACAGCTTCCATCTTCTATTCATTAATTCCATCTGTGCTAAATTAACAGTAATCTTTAGAAAATGTTTTTTTCATAAGACTAGCTTTGCCTATTTCGACAATATTTATTAGAATAGAAAAGAAATAGTTATTGATGAATTAGGAGGAAGTCTTTTGCGAAAAAGAAAAATATTGGTAATAATGCTTTGTCTGGCACTTGTTGGTTGGAATTATCCGATAACTGCTAGTACAAATGAAGTTGTCATTAACGAAGATAATTTAAATCTGAGGAGTGGCCCTGGTACTAATTACGAAAATTTAGGACAAGTACATAAGGGTGATATATATACAAAAGTTGGGGAACAATCAGGATGGGTTGAAATACAATTAGAGGGGTTTACAGCATGGGTATCCTCTGAATTTGTATCAAAACAAGAAGATTTCTCTGATACGACAGTTCCAACCAATAATAAAGATTCAACTGATACCGACACAGTAACAGATTCAACCAATACAGAAGAAAGTACTGTACAAAAAACAATTAAAATACCTTACAACAAAACACAAATTCGTAATGGTCCCTCTACTGAACATGATATAATAAACTTGGTAAAAGAGGGTGAAGAACTTCAGGTTATAGGGGAAACTGATAAATGGTTTAAAGTAAAGCTAGATGATTCTGAAGGATATGTTTTCAAAGAATTAGTAGATGAAAGCAACGAAGAATTAACCGACGGGGTAAAAGGAAAAACAATAGTTATTGATCCTGGCCATGGCGGTGATGATTCTGGCGCATTAGGCAATAATGGCATTTATGAAAAAGATTTAACATATAAGACTGCGGATATATTAGCACAGGAACTCATTCTGCTCGGTGCTGAAGTTATTATGACAAGAGATCAGGAGACATTCGTGACGCTTGAAAGTAGAGCAACACTTTCCAACGTTGAAAATGCAGATGCTTTTATTAGCTTACACTACAATAGTGTACCTGATTTACCAAATGTGACTGGAATTGGTACATATTACCACCAGGAACAATACGAGCCCTTGGCTAATTACATTCAAGAAGAAATTATTAAGGAGTCAGGCGATCGTGATCGTGGAGTAGATTTCGGTGATTTCCAAGTTATTCGTCAAAATTTAATGCCATCTGTTTTAATAGAACTTGGCTTTATATCGAATCCCGAAATTGAACAATTATTATTAACAAATGTTTATCAAGAAAAGCTAGTTTCAGGTATTGTTAATGGTTTACAGCGTTATTTCTCCATTCAATAATCTAAAATAGTGACATATCTGGTTCATTACTAACCATAATCCTGTTTTCAAATTTAAAATCAAAAAGCATCCCAAAAGTTAGATTTTTTACTCTAACTTTTGGGATGCAGCACTATTCAGGTGACTTTTTTGGATTTGTCCTAGTAACCAAGCTGATTCAGTTACTTTTTTTAAAAAAGCGACCATCTAATTGATGATCATTATTATACTAATATGCTCATCTATCTTTACTATCTAAAATTAAAGTAACCGGTCCAACGTTTGTCAGCATAACATCCATCATCGCACCAAATTTTCCAGTCTCTACTATTACTCCTTCCGTACGGATCAAATCATTAAATTGCTCATACAGGTCATTTGCCTTGTCAGGTTTCGCTGCTTGCATGAAGTTCGGTCTTCTACCTTTTCTTGTATCTCCATACAACGTGAATTGTGAGACAGATAGGATTTCACCGTCCACATCTTTTAAAGATAAGTTCATTTTTTCGTTTTCATCTTCAAAAATACGTAAATTAACGATTTTATTAACTAGATATTTTGCATCATCTATTGTATCTTCATGAGTAACTCCTAATAATACTACAAATCCATTAGAAATTTTACCAACCACATCTTTATTAACGGTAACCGATGCATTTATTGCACGTTGAACAACAGCCCTCATTCAAAAAACTCCTTTTCAATATGTAAAAAACCCCATAATAGTAATGGGGCTATTGTATTGTTCTAGTTACGGTATAAACATCTTTAATTTGTTTTATCCGTTCAACAATTTTTCTTAAGTGCTCTGTATTATGAATCAAAATTGTAATCTGAATAATCGCCATCTTGTTACGGTCAGAACGACCATTTACATGGGTAATATTTGTTTTTGTTTCATTGACAGCTTGTAGAACTTCATTTAAAAGACCTCTTCTATCGTAGCCAGAAATATCTAAATCAACATGATAATGTTTCTGTGTTTGATCTTCTTCCCATTCAACATGTAAATGGCGTTCCATTGCTTCTTCTGTTAGTACATTCGGACAATCGGAACGGTGAACGGAAACTCCACGTCCTTTTGTAATATATCCAATTATTTCATCACCCGGAACAGGATTACAGCATTTGGAAAGACGAACTAGTAGGTTATCTACACCTTCTACAATAACTCCAGAGTCCTTTTTATACTTTTTCTTTTCTTTTTCTTTATACTCGTTTTTCGCTCCTTCGAGTGTTTGAGCAAAATCTTGTTCTTTTTGACGAGTCTGGCGAATTTTATCGGTTAACCTTGTCGCAACCAGTGCAGCTGTTATGCCTTGATAACCAACTGCAGCGTATAGATCCTCATCAGAAATAAAGTTAAAACGTTCATATACTCGTTTTAAGTTTTCTTCCGTTAATGCTTCTTTTGGTTCTATACCTAGGGATCGAATTTCTTTATCAACTAACTCCTTACCCTTAGCAATGTTTTCATCACGACGTTGTTTTTTAAAGAATGCTCTAATTTTGTTTTTGGCTTGTGAAGTTTGGGTAATCTTTAGCCAATCCTGTGAAGGTCCATAGGAATGCTTAGACGTCATAACTTCAATTATATCGCCATTTTTCAATTCATAATCAAGTGGCTCCATTTTACCATTTATTTTTGCTCCAATGGTTTGGTTACCAATTTCCGTATGAATTCGATAAGCAAAGTCAAGTGGAACAGAACCAGAAGGAAGTTCTATCACATCTCCTTTTGGTGTAAATACATAAACCATATCAGAGAATAGATCAACTTTTAATGATTCTACAAATTCTTCTGCATCATGTGTTTCACTTTGCCAATCTAATATTTCACGAAACCAGGTTAATTTTTCTTCAAAAGACTTCTTATCCTTATTTACTTGCTTTCCTTCTTTATAGGCCCAGTGTGCAGCGATACCATATTCTGCAATTTCATGCATTTCATTAGTACGAATTTGTACTTCTAATGGATCGCCCTTAGGACCTATAACAGTCGTATGCAAGGACTGGTAAAGATTTTGCTTTGGCATCGCGATATAATCTTTAAATCTACCAGGCATCGGCTTCCAACAAGTATGGATAATTCCTAACACAGCATAACAATCTTTAATACTGTTGACCAGAATACGAACAGCCAATAAGTCATAAATCTCATTAAATTGCTTATTTTGCTTATACATCTTTTGATAAATACTGTAAAGATGCTTTGGCCTACCCGAGATGTCTGCTTCGATGTTAACATCGATTAGTTGGTTTGTTACTTCATCAATTACTTCCTCAATATACGATTCACGTTGTTCACGTTTCTGTTTCATTAGTTGAACAATACGATAATATTGCTGTGGATTTAAATAACGTAAAGAAATGTCCTCAAGTTCCCATTTAATCGTGGAAATCCCTAGACGATGTGCTAAAGGAGCGAAAATTTCTATTGTTTCATTTGCCTTTTGGCGCTGCTTTTCTGGAGGTAAAAACTTCAATGTACGCATATTGTGTAATCTATCTGCTAATTTAATTAGAATTACACGGATATCCTTTGCCATGGCAACAAACATTTTTCGGTGATTTTCTGCTTGTTGTGCCTCTTTAGATTGATATTTAATTTTCCCTAGTTTCGTTACACCATCAACAAGCATAGCAACTTCTCTATTAAACTCTTCCTCAATCATTTCAAGTGTAATTTCGGTATCCTCTACAACATCATGTAAAAAACCGCCAGCTATTGTCACAGGATCCATTTTTAAATCTACTAAGATCCCAGCAACTTGAATAGGGTGAATGATATACGCTTCCCCAGACTTACGATACTGATCCTTATGGGCTTTTTCTGCATATTCAAAAGCCCTATAAATAAAACTCACATCTTCTGCAGAAAGATACCCACGTGCTTTCTCTATTAATTGTTCAATTGTTATAATGTCACTCTTTGCCATATTATCACCTTTTATTGTAGAAGATACTTACATACTAGTATCGAAAAGTTTGTCGTAAATGTAAAGAAAAATTTATACTTACGTATTAGAAGAGGTCTGATGAAAGCTTCTTCTCATCAGACCTAATCATCATAATTAGTATTTCATTAATGTTAACACATCATAGCCTTTAAGTTTATCTAAACCGTCTAGGTAAGATAACTCAATCAGGAATGCACATCCAACAACGATACCACCTAGTTCTTCTACTAATTGGATTGTTGCTTCGATAGTACCACCGGTTGCTAACAAGTCGTCTGTTATTAATACGCGTTGTCCAGGCTTAATAGCATCTTTATGGATTGTTAACACGTTTTGTCCATATTCTAAACCGTAATCTACTTTGATAACCTCACGTGGTAATTTTCCTTCTTTTCTCACAGGTGCAAACCCTACCTCAAGAGCATAGGATACTGGACATCCAACGATAAATCCTCTTGCTTCTGGACCTACTACAAGATCAATTTTTTTATCTTTTGCAAACTCAACTATTTCATCAACTGCAGATTTAAAGGCTTTTCCATTATCCATTAATGGCGTAATATCTTTAAATTCAATACCTTCTTTAGGCCAATCCTTTACAATTTTAATATATTGTTTATAATCCATGGGTTACTTCCTCCTTAGGTTTAGCCAACTGTTCCATACTATCTTGAAACCATTTCATTAATTCATCATAGGTTGCATAATAGAGGATTTTTTCAATTTCAGCTTGCTTCACTCTTTCTTGGTAAACATTTGCTTCTTGCAAATCTTTTTTCTGTGGTGTGCTATTTAATAAAATAAGTCCATTATTTATATTAACAAATTCTAACTCAGAAAACACGTTTAACATAAAACGAACCGTATCTTTAGTCCAGCCCTTAGCGTGTAATATGGCATTTAATTCTTTTTGAATATCTAATTCTTTTCTTTTCCATATTAAAGAATATAACCATTTAAAATCTTCTCTAGTCGGAAAAGCAGATAAATAAGCACTGTTTTCCACATAGAAACAAGCATGAATACACAAAGGCTTAACCTTATTAATAAATTCTTTTAAGTCATCTAAATTAGGAGGTAAATCAAATAGATATAATACTTCTACTTCCTCAACTAATTCAAACGCTTGCTCATAAGTAACTTCCCTAATACCTTCTGGAAATGCATGATGGTTCTGGCTATTTTCATTATACAGTAGTATATGATTATCAAATTGGTGAAGATAATTTGTTAAGTCTGTCTGTTTCTTTCCTCGATGGTCAAATAATTGCCACTCATTAATTCTCATATCCTCAACGACTAGTTGTGGTTTTCGAATGCCATTCCATTCATTAATTCCTAATTCACCTACTATAGATACTGTTGCGTTAGGAGAAATACAATGGAATAGATCACCCATACCAAAGGCTATTCCTTCTATTGAATATTTATCATCTTTAAATAGTAGTTTTAGATGTTTTTTCATGTTACCTAATTGCCTTACATCTACTGGCTTTGAATGGATAGTAAATTTCGGCTTAGGATTAGCCATACCAAAAGGAGCTAACAGACTTATATCATCAATAAGTTCTTCCGTAACATCAGAAAGCTCAAGTGTTTTACTAATTAGTATTTCTTGTTTAAAATCTTCACTTGATAATTCTTGACTAATAATATTATCAAGTTTCTCTTCTAGTAACGGAACATTTTCAATCGGCAAAGTCATTCCAGCCGCTTGAGAATGTCCTCCAAAATGAGTGAAAATATCTTTTATTTGCATGCAACTTTGGAAAAAGTCAAAGGCAGGAATACTTCTTGCAGATCCTTTTGCTGTACCATCTGCTTCATTAATCGCAAGCACAATGGCTGGTCGGTCATATTTTCTTACCAACCTAGATGCAACAATGCCCAGCACTCCCTGATTCCATCCTTCTTTTGCAACAACAATTACACCCTTTTCAGAATCAATTCTAATTGATTCTTCCACTTCTTTGACAATAGAAGCTACAACCTTCTGACGCTCTTGATTTAACTGATCAACCATTTTAGCAAGGTCTTCAGCTTCTTGCCTGTCATCGGTCATTAGAAGATGCACTGCTAAATCTGCATCTTGAAGTCTGCCAACAGCATTTAAACGAGGTCCTATTTGAAAGCCAATATCCTCTTCTGTTGTTTTTCCTTCTATATTGCAAAGTTTTTTTAAGGCAATAAGGCCTTCTCTTTTCGTGTTGGATAATTTAAGTAAACCAAAATATGCTAATATACGGTTTTCATTAACTAATGGCACTAAATCTGCAATGGTTCCTATTACTACTAAATCCAATAAATGATCTGGAAAATACCCAAGTAAGGCTTCGGCTAATTTGAATGCTACCCCTGCTCCAGCTAATTCTTTAAACGGATAATCGGGTGAACATTTAGGATGTATAATTGCAAATGCATCAGGTAGTTCTTCTTGTGGTTCATGGTGATCTGTAATAATCAAATCAATTCCAAGTTCTTTAGCCACCTTTGCCTCATGTACAGAAGCAATTCCTGTATCTACTGTAATAATTAGTTTGAATCCTTCTGAACTTGCCTGTCTAAAAGCAGTTTCATTAGGGCCATAACCTTCAGTAAAACGATTTGGTATATAAAAGTCACAATTCGCACCTAGTTCTTCTAGTGTCTTGATCAGTATTGTTGTAGAACTAACACCATCAGCATCATAATCGCCAAAAACAAGTATCTTTTCATTTGCTTCAATCGCTTGCAACACTCGATCTTTAGCTACGGTCATCGATGCCATTCTATTTGGATTAATTAACAGATCAGTGGACGGTTTCAAGAAACTTTGTATTTCTTCAGCTGTTGTCAAGCCACGTTGTAAAAGCAATTCTTTTATCACGGGAGATAATTCGCTTGAGTCATCCATCCAATCATCTATATTATCTTGTATGCTAGCAAATTTCCAATTCGACTTGCTTCGTAACATAAATTCACCCCTGACTAATCTATTATACACAAATACAGTCAGGGGTAGCAATTAAAATTCTAGTTAGATTTATCTGATTGATTTTCCACTTCTGGTTGATAGACAATTTCTGTCCCTATTAATTCCGTTTCATCTACTAACTGGGTTAATTTTTGATTTTCTTTTTTTAACAATTTAATTTCTCGTTGCATCTTAAACATACGTACCATACCTACAGCTGCTGTAATAATACCTCCCATCAATACTGAAAAAAGGATAACAAGGATTAAGGGCGATTCTAGTTCCCAGAAAAAATAAGTTACTTCAACCGGATTAACATTTGTGACCGCGAATATCGCTACTAATATCATAAATATAATGGCGATAATGACAAAAGTTTGTCCTTTCATACTAAATACTCCTCCTTATATACATGATATTTTATACAACATAATAAAAAAAATCCCCTAGGCTCAAGCCCAGGGGATTTTTATATTAGACCTGTGGTCCTTCCACACGTTTTTTCTTTCTAAAATCAAGTGGCTTTTCTTTAATATTCTTCCCACGCCATACTAACCATAGTTGAGTAGCAAGGAATAGTGAAGAGTAAAGTCCAGCAATAATGCCAACAGCTAAGGCAATTCCAAATCCTTGAATTGGATCTGCTCCAAGGAATAAGAATGCTAGTACGGCTATTAAGGTTGTAATCGTAGTATTCATTGTTCTAGTCATAGTTTGAACAATACTTTTATTAGTTATACTTGCAAGATCTTTAAAGGTTTTAACAGGTTTTTTCTCTCTCTGTATATTTTCCCGTATTCGGTCAAATGTTACAATGGTTGCATTAATGGAATAACCAATTATCGTTAGAATTGCGGCAACAATTGTAACGTCAAATTCTATTCTAAAAATACTAAAGACTGTTAGCATTATAAATACATCATGTAATAATGCAATTATTGCTGCTATCGCAAAGAAGAACTCAAAGCGGAAAGCAACATATATAATCATACCTATAGATGCAATAGCAAGTGCATAAATGGCATTTTTAATAAGCTCTTCTCCAACAATTGATGAGACTACACTTACGCTAGGTTCAACATCATATTTTTCTAAGAAATATGCTTTTAATTCAGCAATTTTATCTTCCTCTATTACATCATCATAGCGAATTACCGCAATCTCATTATTCTCACCTGAAAGTACAGGAGATTTTTCTTCTAAACCTAGTTTTTCAAGGTCTGCCATAATTTCTTCCGCGTTCAAGCTTTCCTCAGCAATAATTTGTACCCTTGAACCACTTGTGAAGTCAATTCCAGGATTTAATCTAAATACAGCTAAAGAAACAGCACCAATAATAAGTAGGATTATAGTAAATATAAAGAATTTCTTACGTTTATCAACAAAGTTCCATTCTCTATTCAAGAATTTAGCTGGAACCTCTGATTTATCTTTAATATCTTTAATTTCCGATCTTTTTAAACCAAACCAACTTGGATTATTCTTCAGGAATTTAGCTTTTAGCCATAATTGAAGTAACCATTTTGTACCATATACTGCTGTTAAGAAACTGACAAGGATACTAATAATCAACATAGTAGCAAACCCTTTAACGGAGCTTGTCCCAAAAGCAAATAGCACAGCAGCAGCTAGAATAGTTGTAATATTGGCATCTAGAATTGCTCTAAATGAGTTACTTGTTCCTGCTTTAAATGATGCATGTAGTGATTTTCCTTCTCGTAACTCTTCCTTAATACGTTCAAATGTTATGACGTTTGCGTCTACGGCCATACCAACTCCAAGTATTAAAGCGGCTATTCCAGGTAAAGTAAGAACACCGTTGAGAGCCTCAAAAATTACTATTACTAAAAATGTGTAAGCACTTAACGAAATAACTGAAATTACACCTAAAAAACGATAAACAACTATCATGAATAAGAAAATAATAGCAATACCAATAATACCAGCCATCACAGTTTCATTTAACGCTTGCTCACCAAATTGTGCCCCAACAGAAGTAGAGAATAGTTCCTCCATGTCAGCAGGTAATGATCCAGAATTGATAATATCTGCAAGGTATTGTGCAGATTCAACGGTAAAGTTTCCACTTATCATAACATCTGTACCCGGAATTGGATTCTTAACACCTGGTGCAGAAATATACTTGTGATCCTCTTTTAGTGCCTCCGCTTTAAACGAATCCCCTTCTTGGAAATCCATCCAAATAACCAATAAGTCCTCTCTCTCGGTTGGAGGGATGGCATCACTAACATATTTCTTAGATAGTTCCGTAGTCACCTCTGTTAACTTCTTGGCATCTTTAACTTGTAGTGTAACGATTGGAGCATTGGTCGTTGGATCGAAGTCCTGTTTGGCACTTCCTTCTTTAATATCTGCCCCATCCAATAACACATTATCATTTACATCACGAAATGATAGTCTTGCACTAGTTGCTAACATTTCTCGTGCTTGCGTTTGGTCCTCAACACCAGCTAGCTGTACTCGAATTCGGTCTTCCCCTTCAATATCAATTACAGCTTCACTGATTCCAAGTTTATTTACCCTGTCATTTAGTAATTGAACAGTGGATTCTAATAAATCACGGGTCGTTTCTTGTGTTTTGTCAATAGGTTCTACCTTATATAGCACCTCAAATCCACCTTGTAAATCTAGCCCAAGATTAACATCATTTGCAATCTTAGGTGTAAATAATCCGATAATAAGTCCTAATGCAATCACTATTAGGAAAAAGGATATAATGCGTCCTTTATTTTTCATAAAACTTTTCCTCCTTAAACTGTATCAAATACAAATATGTAAAAATGCATTTGTTAGGAAATTAACTTTTCCCTGTCAGCGCTGCGATGGAAGCCAATAAGTCATCGTCTTGATACGCATCAATTGTTAAATAACTCATGTAAATATTAGAACTCAAGTGAAATATGTCTTGGACAACCTCATATAATCTTTTTTCAGGATTACCTTTCCACACTTTTTTGACAAGGCACATCCAAATATCCTCATCAGTCGCTTTAGGATAACCCATCAATTGTAATTCTTCAGCTTTACTTTTTAAAACTGGTAATAATTCCTGTTTCCATGATTCTACAGCCTTTACCAATTCCAAGACCTTCACCTCTTCAAGAAAGAATTCATTTCATAGTACAAGTTGTCATGCTTGGACACTAATCTTGCATATATATCATTGTATATGAAATTTTATTTTTTGAGAAGGCAGGTTATCGATGTTGTCTAAACAAACTTTCTTACAAGGCACACTTATCTTAATTTTAGCTGGTATGATTACTAGGTTTTTAGGGTTTATTAACCGTTTAGTGGTTGCTAGACTGATGGGTGAGGAAGGTATCGGTTTATATATGATGGCCCTCCCTACTCTCTTTTTAGTTATGACTCTTACGCAACTCGGACTACCTGTAGCAATTTCAAAACGAGTGGCCGAAGCAGATGCACGAAATGATAGAGCTAAAATAAAACGTATATTAGTGGTCTCTATTATCATAACATCAATTTCAAGTATTTTCTTCACCGTTGTTATGATCTTTGCAGCCCCATTTATAGCGACAACACTGCTAACAGATGATCGAACACTTTATCCAATAATAGCAGTAAGCCCAATTATCCCAATTGTTGCCGTCTCTTCTGTATTACGAGGTTATTTTCAGGGAATGCAAAATATGAAACCGCAAAGCTATTCACAAGTAATCGAACAAATTGTTCGCATCAGTTGTGTTGCCTTATTTGTAAATATATTACTGCCTTATGGTGTGGAATTTGCCGCAGCCGGAGCAATGTTTAGTGTTATTTTAGGCGAATTTGTCTCCTTACTTTATATGATTTATCAATTTAAAAGCAAGAAAACCATACGTATCAGGCATCGTTTCTTCAATTATCTTAAATCAAGCAAACAAACAATCAAAGAACTATTCTCTATCGCCCTTCCAAGTACCGGTAGTAGAATGATAAGTTCATTTTCAAATTTCTTAGAACCTATTATTGTTGCACATAGTCTTACCCTTGCAGGAGTCTCCAGTGTCATGGTGACAAGGCAGTATGGGGAGCTAACCGGATTTGTCCTTCCATTATTATTTTTACCAACCTTTATCACTCAATCTTTATCGATAGCACTTGTACCAAATATCTCGGAAGCTGAAGCGACAGAGAATAAGAAATTAATCCATTACCGAATACACCAGTCTATTCGTATTTCATTTGCTTCAGGTGCAATTGCTACTGTAATATTATCTATTTTTGCCGTACCGATTTTATCATTTATGTATGGAACGTCAAACGCAAGTACAATTCTAATATTTATGGCGCCTTTTTATATTTTACTCTATATCCAATCTCCATTACAAGCAGCACTCCAAGCATTAGACCTTGCTAAACCAGCCATGTGGAATAGTCTGATTGGAGCTGTTGTAAAATTTATTGTTTTATTTATTCTTGCTTCCAATGAAAGCTTTGGAATTATGGGTGTCGCTATTGCGATGTCTATCGGTGTTATTCTTATTACATTATTACATTTAGCATCATTACGGAAGGAAATTAATTTCTATATACCAATTAAAGATATTGCTAAGATGGTAGCATTAATTCTCATTACATGGGGACTAGGTAAATTAATATATGACATTTATGTAAACTACGATCCAAACATCTTACTATTTGGTTTGTCATTGATTGTTCTAACTATAATCTACATCATCCTACTTTTCATATTGAAATTTATATCAAGGGATGAATTAGAACAAATTCCGTTTTTACAAAAATGGATTCGATAGAGTTTTTATGTAATGGCCATTTCCTTCATACTTTTTGCTTTTTACTTTCGTTTTTGATTGGAAATGTGAAGTAACTAGAGCCCTTTAAACCGGAGCATGTGTCCGACTCAGGGAAACTTGGGACCTGTAAACCGGAGCATGAGCCCGACTCAGGGAAACTTGGGACCTTCAACCAAAACATGCACCCGACTCAGGGAAACTTGGGACCTTCAACCAAAACATGCGCCCGATACAGGAAAACTTGAGCCCTGTAACCAAAACATGCGCCCGACTCTGGGAAACTTGGGACCTTCAACCAAAACATGCGCCCGATACAGGAAAACTTGAGCCCTGTAAACCAGAGTATGCACCCGACTCTTGGTAAACTTGGGACCTTCAAACCGGCGCATGTGTCCTGTTCAAGAAACTAGAGAACTTGTTACTGCGCTCAGTTTATACAAATTATGTAATTAATTACAAGCTTTTCACTCTAAACTCAAAAGTAAATGTGTCTGTGTTCATGACCGAATATTTTTAAAAAAACAGTAAAAAACTCGTCTACTTTTGTTAGGACAAGAATATGATTCTATAAAAGGATTATTTACTCGAGGGGGATTATTATGCGTAATCAACAATTTACTGCATTACTTTATGGATGGATTGTAGTATTTGGATTAATTCTTGTTTCTAGTATGGCTTTAGCTTTACTATTACGTTTCTCAAGTTTTAATGAGCCAGCACTTGATTGGGTAACTCTTGTTATAGGGTTAATATCGTTATTTATTGGTGGAGCTGTTGCTGGTGGAAAAGGAAAACAAAAGGGATGGGTAATTGGAGCATTTACAGGTTTAGGTTTTACAGTATTTACTTTTCTAGTTCAGTTTCTAGGTTTCCAAGAAGGATTTGGTCTACAACAAAGCATTCATCATGTATTTTATATTCTAGCAGCACTATTCGGTGGGGCAGTGGGGGTAAATATTGCTTCCAATCACGAGTAGGATTTAAAAGTTGTTACAAACTTCTAATTCTTTCTTAATATGTAAAATTTAAAAAGAGGTAATCAATTATGATTACCTCTTGTTTAGGTCTAGTTATACAGATTTAACATCACGAATCGCAGAGCGATCGTATGTAAGCTTAGAACCGTCACCTGCTTGTAACACGATAGTGTCTTCATCTATAGCATGAATAACACCGTGAAAACCACCAATCGTTACAACAGAATCACCTTTTTTAAGTTCAGACTGCATTTGTCTTACTTGTTTTTGACGCTTTTGTTGCGGACGAATTAACAAGAAGTAGAAAATAACAAACATTGCTATTAACGGTAATAAAGTAGCAAATCCTTCCATGTACTTGTCCCTCCTTTCCAGACAATTCGTTTAAAAAAATATTTTTCTAAACGTTCTTTAAAAATTCTTCGCATCCGGTTTATTCAATCCGTACTGTTCAAAGAATTCTTCTTTAAAGTCACCAAGTCGATCTTCGCGTATTGCGTTTCGTACTTGCTCCATTAATTTTAACAGAAAATAGAGGTTATGATAAGTGGTAAGTCTGAATCCAAATGTTTCATTGCATTTTAGTAGGTGTCTAATGTATGCACGGGAATAATTTCGACATACATGACAATCACAGTTCTCATCAATTGGACCAAAATCACGAGCGAACTTCGCATTTCTCACGACAAGTCTACCATTTGATGTCATACATGTTCCATTACGAGCGATTCTCGTTGGTAATACACAGTCGAACATGTCTATTCCACGGATAGCACCATCAATTAATGAATCTGGTGAACCTACCCCCATTAAGTACCTTGGCTTATTCGCCGGCATTAGCGGAGTTGTAAAATCAAGAACACGATTCATAACATCCTTTGGTTCACCAACGGAAAGTCCTCCAACCGCATATCCTGGGAAATCCAGAGAAACTAAATCCTGAGCACTTAATCTACGTAAGTCCTCAAACTCTCCTCCCTGAATAATTCCAAATAAGCCCTGAACATCGGATCTCTCATGGGCATTCAAACATCTTTCCGCCCATCTGGAAGTTCTTTCTACTGATGCCTTCATATATTCATGTGTAGCTGGATAAGGTGGACATTCATCAAATGCCATCATAATATCAGAACCAAGTGCATTTTGAATTTGCATTGCCTTCTCTGGTGATAAAAACAATTTATCCCCATTTAAATGATTACGAAAATGTACCCCTTCTTCCGTAATTTCTCTCATATCACTTAAGCTAAATACTTGAAAACCACCAGAATCAGTTAATATCGCACCATCCCAATTCATGAATTTGTGTAGGCCACCCGCTTCTTTAATAATATCTTCTCCCGGCCTTAGCCATAAATGATAGGTGTTGGATAATATTATTTTAGCTCCCATTGTCTCTAAATCTTCTGGGCTCATTGTTTTTACAGTTGCAAGCGTACCAACAGGCATAAACATGGGGGTTTCAAAAGATCCATGTGGCGTATGTACCCGTCCAAGTCTAGCTCCAGTTTGTTTATCTGTTTTAATTAATTCATAACGTATTGGTGAATTCATTCTATCTTTCCTTTACTAAATAATAAACATCGCATCTCCAAAACTAAAGAAGCGATATTTTTCCGCTACAGCTTCATTGTAAGCTTTTAAAATAAAATCACGATCACTAAAAGCACTAACCAGCATAATTAATGTGGATTTTGGTAAATGGAAATTCGTAATTAATCCATTAATAGCCTTAAACTCAAAACCTGGAAAAATAAAAATATCCGTCCATCCGCTTGACTCAGCGAATTGTCCATTATGATCACGTGCAATCGTTTCAAGTGTACGTGTGGAGGTTGTACCAACAGATATAATTCTACCACCATTTTCTCGAATCTTCGTTAATGTTTCAGCTGTTTCTTTCGACATCATATAAAATTCAGAGTGCATTTTATGATTATCAATGTTTTCAACACTTACTGGACGAAATGTCCCAAGTCCAACATGAAGAGTTATAAATGCTATGGTCACACCCATGTCTTTAATCTCTTCAAGTAATTCCTTTGTAAAGTGTAACCCAGCAGTTGGTGCTGCTGCAGAGCCTTCTTCTTTCGCATAGACAGTTTGATAACGGTCTTTCTCTGGTAATTGTTCCTTAATATATGGCGGTAATGGCATCTCCCCTAAATCTTCTAACACTTCATAAAAAATACCATCATATTCAAAATCAAAAATACGACCACCATGCTCTAAAATATCGGTACAGGTTGCTTTCAGCTTACCATCACCAAAAGTCAGCTTAGTACCTACTTTAATTCGTTTGGCAGGCTTTGCAAGAACTTCCCAGTTATCTCCCTCATTCTGTTTTAGAAGAAGAACTTCCACCTTTGCACCGGTATCTTCTTTAACCCCATATAGTCTGGCAGGAAGTACCTTTGTATCATTTAAAACTAAACAATCCCCTTTTTTCAAATATCCTTTTATATCTGTAAAATGGTTATGTTCTATCTCTTTTGTATTTTTATTTAAAACCATTAACCTCGAAGCACTGCGATCCTTTAATGGAGTTTGTGCTATTAGATTTTCTGGCAAATCAAAATCAAAGTCTTCAATATTCATGATGTTACTCCTTCAAGTAATTTAACGAAATACACTTTCCTATCTGCCTATTATAATCAACATCTTTCCTAAATTCACGCTTCATCATTCATTTTTAATCCAAAATGTTGATATGCCTTCGGTGTTACTATTCTTCCCCTAGGAGTACGTTGGATAAAACCAATTTGTAATAAATATGGTTCATATACATCTTCTATCGTTTGTGATTCCTCTCCAATGGTTGCAGCAATGGTGTCTAATCCAACTGGTCCACCTTGGAATCCTTCTATAATTCCTTTTAGTAGCTTGTGATCAATATGGTCAAGACCGACATCATCAACCTGTAGCATACCTAAAGCTACTTCTGTTGTTTCTAAGCTAATTTCGGATTCACCTTTAACCTGTGAAATATCACGGATTCGGCGAAGTAATCGATTAGCAATACGTGGTGTACCTCGAGAACGACGAGCAACTTCTACTGCCGCACTTTTCTCTATTTTAGTATCAAAGATTTCTGCTGTACGTTCCACTATTGCGCACAAATCCTTTGTTTCGTAATATTCTAACCTCGATAATACTCCAAAGCGGTCTCTTAGTGGTGCTGATAAAAGACCAGCTCTTGTTGTCGCACCAACAAGGGTAAAAGGTGGTAAATCAATTCTGACTGACCTTGCACTTGGGCCAGTTCCAATTACGATATCTAAAAAGAAATCCTCCATTGCTGAATATAATACTTCTTCAACCGCTCTAGGCAACCGGTGTACCTCATCTATAAACAGAACATCCCCTGCCTCCAAGGTTGTCAAAATAGCAGCTAAATCACCAGCACGATCTATTGCAGGGCCTGATGTTGAACGGAATTGCACTCCCATTTCGTTAGCTATTATCGCAGCGAGTGTAGTTTTTCCGAGCCCTGGAGGACCATAAAGCAAAACATGATCTAGTGGCTCGTTTCTCATCTTTGCAGCTTGAATAAAAATATCTAGATTTTCTTTCACCTTGTCCTGACCGATATATTGGTTTAATGTCGTGGGGCGAAGACTAAGCTCAACATAGGATTCTTCTTCATGTAATTGACCGGTAACCATTCGCTCATCCATATTACTCCTGCCCCCTTACTATTTTTTAATTAATAAACTTAAGCCTTTTCGAATTATTTCATCCGTATTTGTTTCATTACTAATGTTGTTTTGAAGCTCTGGTATGATTGTTTTCAATTCTCTTTCCATATATCCTAATGCTTTTAATGCCTCGATTGCCTCGATTAATTCAGCTGATTGACTTGATGACTTAGTTGTTGTTTCTATATCCTCTTTTGTAATATTAAAGTTAGCGATTAATTTTCCTTTTAAGTCCAAAATAATTTGTCTCGCTGTTTTCTTTCCAACACCAGGAAAACTAGTCAAAAACTTGTCATCTTCTCTTTCGACAGCAGATACAAACTCAGGTATATTTACACCAGAAAGGATGGCTAAGGCGCCTTTTGGACCGATTCCAGACACAGATATTAGTCTTTTAAACAAATACTTTTGGTCTTCGTTTTTAAATCCATATAAGATTTGTGCATCTTCCCGAACATGGAAGTAGGTATGTATTTGAAGTTCGTTATTTAAACTATCCTGAAAAACAAATGGATTTGGACAAATCACTTCATATCCTACCCCATGAATGTCTATAATAACAGCCTCATCTTGAATCGAGACTAAATTACCACGTAAATACGAAATCATATTATCTTCTCCCCATTTTAATCCTTTTCCTATTCTATCACAAATATGGAAGGGGAGCATAGGTTTGGGTTCTAAGTAGCAGAACATAACAAAAGCGCAAGCGCCCGGTTAGCGACGTATGGACCGCGCCCTGCCATGCAGGGTGGGACTGCGTTGCCACGCAAAGCGGGGGATTTAGCAGTCCATTCCCCGTAGGAGATAAAGGAAACACGACGAACGAAGAGAGTCGATGTTGACTTATCGTACGGAGGTGAAGGAAGTCCAATAGTCGCTGGGTGCTGGAGCTGGACCTGGCCATTCCTGATTAATTATCCACAGGCAGAGACTTTTATAATTTCCTAAACAATAAAAAAAGCCTTTAGAAAATCAAAGGCTTATTCATTGTTAAAGAAGTCATCTAAATCTTTCTGGATATTATCATCCATATCGTTTGGATTACTATTCAAATTACGCATTCGATCCCACCAAGCAGCATCCGTGTATACGACCACTTCTTTATCTGGTATTATTTGTTTAACATCTCTTCTAATAATTTCAGGTAAATCGGGATAGTACTTATTTCCCGTCATCACTGCAACAATGACACGGTCATCCGTTTCTGCAATTTGTGATTGAACAACTTCTTTTCTTTCAGATAAATACTCCGAAATTAAATAGGTCCTTTCACTTGTATACTGATCCTCATTCTTTGCGTTAAAGTTTTTATCGCCTTCATTCACATATTCCTGATCACTTTGTTTATATCCACCTAACTCTCCAATGGACTTATCTCTTTCCCCTAAACGTTCCTTTTGTTCATTTGTTGTTTCATAATTTATTGGTTGTGTATTATTCTGATTTTGAATTTGATTTCCCTTGTTATTCAGTCCTTGTTCAGGCTCATTCCCACATGCTGTAACAAGAAAAAAACTTGTTATGACAATTATAATCTTACCTCGCATAACATAACCTCCCTTATAACTAGTTTGTTAAAAGAGAGGTTATTTAATACCGATTAAATTATCCATTTTACTTTAATGGGTACGAAGATTTTAAAGCATTAAACCAAAAATAATATTAATTATTAAGAATTAACTTTGAGGCATTTAAAAAATCTTTACGTCTTATCCACTCTATCTCCATTGTTTCCATGTAATCTCCTACACTTATTCTACGTTTTCTTGTCAGGTAATGTATCCATTCACGGATTAAATCACTTGGAATAAAAATGGAATATAAATACTTTTCAAGTTCATTTTCTTCGACCATATGATAACCTAGTAATCGTTCAACGTCCCATTTTATATGTGGCAAAAATCGTTGACCTAGTTGAATATAATCATAATTTTGAGGTGAGCAATGTAAAAGGTCAAAATCAATCATATACGTATTTTCATTTTGGATAAAATTGTGAGAGGCTACGTCGCCATGTACCCACAGTCCATTCCTTTCCGCACTTAACTGGTCTCTATACCAAGGATAGTTTTCTACAACTTCCAGATATTTTTTCATTAGGACCGTTATATCGTTATACAAAGCTTTATAACCTTTCCGTTCAAAAATTTGTTCGGTCTCCGAAAATTTATAAAGTCGTGCATGCCATCTTTTGTAAAACTGTTGTTTTCTCAGCAAATTTTTTATATAAATCTGACTTGCATCTGCATGAAACTTTTTTAATAAATTAACTGCTCTTCTTCTATCAACATCCGCTTCATAGTTCAACTTTCTCCCTGAAACATACGGTGCAATAGTCCAACTAAAATGGGTTCCATTCGAAATTTCTTTTTTCCCATTTGGATACCGAACAAACGGAACTACTCTTTTTGACCGTATTCGCTCAAAAAAATCCCATTGTTGTCTCATATTCGAGGTATTAGAATGGCCCTTTAGAACATATTTATCTCCTGACTCGGCTTCAATATAATAAATATTACGTTTTATCGGATGAATCTTTTTTACTCTTAAGTTCCCCTCCCAACGTAAAAAAGAAGAGAGACGATTAAAACGTTGATCGTCTCTACTTAGATTGTAACTCAATCAGATGATTCTTCCTCAATTCGTACTTCACCAAAGCCTGGAGGGGTTGGAAATCCGCTAGCGTCGAAACCAGACATAGATGGAAATGTCATAGTTGGTTCCATCTGTGGCATCGTTCCTTGAGAAGCTTGGAAGTTACTCAAATTTGCATCGAAACTAAATTGAGGCATTTCAACCATTTGTGGAGCTTCGTAATTCATTCCTCCACCACAACCACAATCATTTTGCTGTTGTTGCATGGGCATCATCATTCCTGGGTGACCCATAGGTGCTACCATAGGGGCATGATGCATTGGAAATACATGATGACCATGTGGTGGCATTCCAAAGCAGCATGGATGTACATGATAACAAGGAATCATTTGAACCGGTTGGAACATAGGTTGTTGGACCATCGGCTGTTGTTGTGGTTGCTCCACATGTTGTATTTCCTTTGGAACTTCCTTTTCTTTTTCTTCTTGGAAATTAAACTGCATATATAAATCTTGTTCGATTGTAGGAGCTTGCACTAGGGGCATCGTCATCTGTGGAATTTGCGGCATTTGTGGCATCGGCATTTCTGGTTTTAGCTCCATCTGTGGTTTGTGATCATCTTCTTTAACCACTGGCATTGGTTTTGGTGAAATATCCTTGTAGGGTGTTTCTACTTTTTGTTCCTTTATAGGTGCTTCTTTCTGTACCATTTCTTTTTTTACCGATTTAGCTGTTGTTGGAATGCGAATCTTCATCCCTGGCATAATCATATCAGGACTTGAAAGTTGTGAATTTGCAGCTTTTAATGCTTCGAAGTCCACCCCATACTGTTTAGACAGTTCCCATAATGTATCTCCTTTTTGGACAATATGAATCTTCAATGTTAAATCGAACTCCTTTCACTTCTATATTCTGGGCTAATCACTCTATATCAAGATATGCAAAATTAATCCAAATGTTGAACATAAAGTGAAACTTCATTTAGTGGTTATATAACCTTCTTTTAAAAAGTATTTAATAACCCATTAAAAAAGCCGTTCCCTGTTTAGGAGAACGACAATTATTTAATCTACAAATTCAAATTCAAATTGTAATATACGGATGGTATCCCCGTCTTCTGCTCCTCTTTTCCGTAGTTCTTCATCTACACCCATAGAACGCATTTGACGGGCAAAGCGACGAATAGCTTCATCACGATTGAAATCAGTCATTTTAAATAACTTTTCAATCTTTGGACCTGAAAGGACAAATGCACCGTCATCATCTCGATTAATTTCAAATCCTTTGTCTTCTTTCTGATAACGATAAACTACCGTTTCATCTGTTTCCTCTATTTCTTCGGTAATTTTAGGAATTGTTTCTAATAAATCAGCTACAGCGAATAGAAGATCTCTCAAACCATCTTTTGTTAAGGCGGAGATAGGATAGACAGGAATATCATATCCGATTTTTTCCTTAAATTGTTTTAAATTTTCTTCAGCATCTGGCATATCCATTTTATTAGCAGCAATAATCTGAGGTCTAGACATTAATTTCTCATCATATTCGCTTAATTCCTTATTTATCTTTTGGTAATCTTCGAAAGGATTACGCCCTTCCGTACCCGCCATGTCAATTACATGAATAATTACTCTAGTTCTCTCGACATGTCGTAAAAATTGGTGACCTAGACCAACCCCAGTATGAGCACCTTCAATTAGACCTGGTAAATCTGCTAGCACAAAGCTACGGTTATCTGCTGTATCCACAACACCTAAATTCGGAGCTAATGTTGTAAAATGATAATCCGCAATTTTGGGCTTTGCAGCGCTGACAACTGACAAAAAGGTGGATTTTCCAACACTTGGAAATCCAACAAGTCCGACATCAGCAATAAGCTTCAATTCAACCTTTATATTTTTTTCTTCACCTGGTTCACCATTTTCAGCAAAATCTGGAGCAGGATTACGAGGAGTAGCAAATCGGGAGTTCCCTCTTCCTCCTCTACCACCTCTTGCAATCACAGCTTCTTGTCCATGCATGGTAAGATCTGCAATTACTTGTTCTGTATCCTCATCAATAATAGTAGTTCCTGGAGGTACAGATACAATTAATGGGCTAGAGTTTTTACCATGTTGGTTCTTACTCATTCCATTTTCCCCACGTTTAGCTTTAAAATGACGATTATAACGGAGATCCATCAGCGTATTAAGGCCTTCATCTACCCTAAATATAACATCTCCACCATTACCACCATCACCACCAGCAGGTCCACCTAATGGAATATATTTTTCTCTACGATATGCTACAAGACCATTACCACCGTCTCCAGCTTTCACATAAACACTGACTTGATCGACAAACATACTACTCACCTCATCTATTCAGGAGAGGAAATCGAAAAGGTAAACATTACATTGGATTCCAATTCCTCTACTTGTATCAACACATTTTTCAGCTTTTTGGTCATTCTATTTTTCCAGTCGTTACAATTGATTGTTTGTCCACTTAATGTAACTGTTAATTCAATAGAATTATTAACGTTTATTAACTGTAACTCACCAGTTATTATTTCTACATTATCAGTTAAGATGCAATCAATGATTACATTACCTATCTCCGTTAAAACACAATCATAACCGTGTAAATTTCTATTTTCTGTATGTATATCATATGTAAATTGTATATGTTTATGGTGTAAATTTACCTGAATTAGCCATAAAGCAAAATTTGGGCAATTGATATTCATGAGCACTCTTTCTTGATTACAAGCTTCGATAATATCATTAACTTTTGATTTTACTTTGTCTATTTTCCCCATACTTAAATAGCCGTGAATAATCTGTAAATCATTCATTAAATCATGTCTTTGTAATCGTAATAATTGAATAACATCTTTTGCTTCCACATTATCCTCCCCCAATATGTTGAATTATAGCAGAAAACAACGATGAGTTCATTATTTGGATGTATTTACATTGTGTATCTCAGTATCAGAAATCTATTATTCATGATGGCTTTATTTTTAGTTCCCTATAATGTTGCATGAGGCCTATCTATTGTGAACTTCATATATTGCATGCAATATAGAATTCATTCCATTAAAAAAACTCCAACCACTATTTAGGATTGGAGTTTTTTTATGTTTAATTATGCCTCTTGAGCAACTGGATAAACACTAACTTTTTTGCGGTCACGACCATAGCGTTCGAATTTTACAACACCGTCGATTTTTGCATAAAGTGTGTCATCTCCACCACGGCCTACGTTTTCACCTGGATAGATTTTTGTACCGCGTTGACGGTAAAGAATAGATCCACCAGTTACGAATTGACCATCAGCACGTTTAGCACCAAGACGTTTGGACTCAGAGTCACGACCGTTCTTAGTACTACCAACACCCTTTTTAGATGCGAAGAACTGTAAATCTAGACGTAGCATAAGAGCACCTCCTATTTACTTTGTATCGTTATAAATTGATTATAGTCACGTTCAATAGTTTCGAGTGAAACAATCATACCTTCGAACAGAAGTTGTACCTTTTCCATTAATTCTGTATCAACAGAATCCGGTATGGTTACATGAAGATATCCACCTTCATTACCTTGTTCGATTGCTAAATTGATATCCGTCAGTTTCAGTACAGCATTCACCGCACCAAAAGAAACTGAGGATACTCCAGCACAAACCAAGTCATATCCGTAAGGTCCACTATCTGCATGTCCAGATAATTCAAAGGACTTTATTTGATTATTATCTCGGATAACAGTTACCTTAATCATGGAACAAACCCTTATTGGTTAATTTTTTCAATTACTAATTTAGTGTAAGGTTGACGATGACCTTGTTTTTTGTGGTAGTTTTTCTTAGCTTTAAATTTGAATACAGTAACTTTTTTCTGACGACCATGTTTTTCAACTTTAGCCGTAACAGTAGCACCTTCAACGTAAGGAGCACCAACTTTTACATCTTCTCCACCTACGAAAAGTACTTTGTCAAAAGTAACCGTTTCATCTACGTCTGCGAAAACTTTTTCTACGTAAACTACTTGGCCTTCTTCAACTTTAACTTGCTTACCACCTGTTTCGATAATTGCGTACATAACTGCACCTCCTTATTAAACTCAGACTCGCCATACAGGTAACTTATGTAAGTTTTAATACCTGTTCTGTGCGGTTGTAGCACGGGTGCTACGATGAATAACATACAAATGTTATCACGTAATCTATACTTTTGTCAAGGTTAATTCGATTATGTTGGTATAGTTACAACTTCACCAACTGTTTTATAGTAGCCTTTATCAAAAAAGTACGTTTTCAAACAATCCGATTCATCTATAGCAAGACGTGTATTATTAGGCATTTGAATGTAAATTGAATGCTTCATATCTCTTCTAAACTGTGAGAAGACCTCCATTAGTGAAGAGTGCGAAGGCACTATGATCGGTTTTACCGTTTTAATCCAATTATTTCCTTTATAACGATTTAAGAGAAAACGAATAAATACGAAATGTCTTTTTTTCCATTCTGAATGATTTTCTAATAATAGAAAAACTATAATTAAAAATGAACTTAATGTAAATGAAAAAAATAATAATTGCACCCCAAGGATAACAAGACATAAATACATCGATGAGATAATGATCATATGGTAAGCTTTTTGGAATGAAAATCTTTTGGATAATAAAAAGAACAAAAGTTTACCACCATCAAGTGGCCATATAGGCAAAAGATTAAAGATAAGAATTGTCGTATTGTATATGTTAACAGTCTCAATAATAGATGATGGCAATAGAGAAAAAAATGAAGCAAAAATCATAAGAAAATAAATAATCACATGCTGAAAAGGACCTGCTATAGTTACAATAAATTCTTCCTTAACCGGCCTATTTCCATGCTCATCTGTATCCATTACACCGCCAAAAATCCATAACATCACTTTATTAATTCTCCATTTAAAATATGCTGCTGCTACATAATGACCAAGTTCATGAAATAATACAATGGTCAAGATAACAAACATTTCAACAAATGTACCTGTTAAGAATGAAATAATAATAAACACAAATAGTATTGGATGAATATGTATTGGTGGAATAATCTTATGGATTGTCATCAACTTCAACCACCTGTACTGGGTCGACAAATTTATTATCTTTTTCAATAGCAAAATAGACCATTTTATTTTCTTCGGTTGGGGTAAATTCACCGATTCGTTGGTTTGCATCAATAATTTGATATAAATGCACATCAACTGCACTTAAAAAACCATAGGTAGTAGTAGACTTATCTGCATGTTGAACAACAATCGTTTTATTCGTGTCTGATTTTTTACCAGAAAAAATTACTACACCTTCTCTTAGGGCTGATACAGAAGTTGTTTCTCCTGGTGCAATCATAATTCCTTTACCATTGGATTGAAAGGTCTCAATGACACTTCCTGATACTGGTAACGCGAGTGCTACATCTTCTACTTCCTTTGATTCATCACTTGGTGAAAACGCTAAAGGTGTTCCAAATGAGTCCTTATACCACTGGTATACGCTAGCAAATGGAAATTCCTCTGTTAATACGCTATTTGTCCATTGTTTTGGTTTTTCAAAAATGGCTGCATCGTTTTGCCAAATGATAGCAAAGGAGAAAAATAACATAACAGAAAATATACCTTTAAGTATTATTCCAGTAATTGTGTTGCTTCTTGATTGGTTAGTGGCTGAAGGGTCAATAAAGTTGGGATAGAATCCATGCTTTTCTTCTTCTTGTGGTAATGTTGGCATGATTGTACTAACTTTATTTCGGTTAATTTTTGTTGGTAAACCTCGTATTTTTTTTCGATCGTTAATTGATTTTCGAACATCCTTGATATCTTTCTTCATTCTCTTCATTCCCTCATTCATTGTTTATACAATTGTATGAAGGATTTGGACAAGATATGAATGGTCAATTTTATGGATATTAATTTCTCACAACTAAACGCTTCAAGCCAATCAGTTTAATAATTTTAAATTAACTTCTCTTAACCATAGGCAAAAAAAAAATGAACGAAGGAAATAAACTATCTTCCTTGTTCATTCTGTTAGACGAATTTAATTAACTTCTAATTCCAAAGAACTTTTTAACCTTTTTAAACATACCTGTTTCATCTTCTAATGATTGTAAAGGTACGGATTCGCCAAGTATTCTTCTTGCGATATTACGATATGCGATGGATGCTTTTGAATTTGGTTGGAATGCTACAGGTTCACCGTAGTTAGATGCTTTAATTACTTCATCGTCGTCTAGGACTATACCGATTAGATCGATAGATAAAACTTGTACAATTTCATCAATATCAAGCATGTCTCCATTTTTCATCATGTGCTTTCGAATGCGGTTAATTACTAGAGTCGGAGGTTCAATTTCCTTTTTTTCTAGTAAACCAATGATTCGATCAGCATCTCGAACACTAGATTTCTCTGGTGTTGTTACAACTATCGCTCTATCTGCTCCAGCAACGGCATTTTGAAATCCTTGTTCAATACCCGCCGGGCAGTCAATGATTATATAGTCATATTCTGTCTTTAATTCTTTAATAATTTCAAGCATTCCTTCAGTAGTAACAGCTGATTTATCACTTGTTTGCGCAGCCGGTAGCAGTGATAAGTAATCAAATCGTTTATCTTTAATAAGGGCTTGTTTTAATTTACAACGTCCATTAATGACATCAACAATGTCATAAATAATTCGGTTTTCTAGACCCATAATTACATCTAGATTTCTAAGTCCAATATCCGTATCAATTAAACAAACTTTTTTATCCATTAACGCTAGAGCAGTACCGATATTTGCAGTAGTAGTTGTTTTTCCAACTCCACCTTTACCAGATGTTATAACAATTGCCTCACCCATTGGTAATTCTCCTTTCGAATGCCCTTATACTTTTACGTTTATGGGCTAAAACTTGTAATCTATCAATTATTATTTTATCTTTTTCTACATCGACGAGACCACATTCCATGTATACACCATCTGATTCATAATCCGGAGCACGACTAATATAATCAGCTATTCGAAGTTGACTCGGATTCATATAAGAAGCGGTTATAATTGCGTTTTTATCACCTTTAACTCCTGCATGGGCAATTCCATGCAAGCTTCCCATGATATATATATTACCAGTAGAAATCACTTTTCCACCTGGATTGACATCACCTATAAGTAATAAATCACCTTTAACCTCTAGAACCTGTCCTGAACGAACAATTCGATTTTCTATTTTTATTTCTGTATCCTCTAACATCGCTAGAGCATCACTTCTTAATATGACATTAGATTCAAGGCTTTGTATGATAAACTGACTTTCATTTGTAATAATCTTTTCCAATTCTTCCATTTGATCTTCATATAGATACCGATTACCTAGCTTAATGGTAACGGATACTTCTTGTTCATCTTTTTGAGGTAAATTGATAGATAATTTCTCTTGTAGCTCCCTACACACATCCTCAAAGGAACATCGATCATCAATGAAGAGTGTAAGCCCATCTCGTGTACCTTTAATTGTCACATATTGTTTTGTCTTCGTATCCTGCATGTTCTCACCTCTGATACCTGTTTCAAATTTAGCGTGTAGGGTTAAATATTATGATTTATATGCTCTATTTTGCTTTACTATTTTTCCATTTCTCAAGTCGTTTTGCAAATAATGGATATAAAATTAATAAGAAAATAAAATTAGCTAAAATAGATGGTAATAAACGTTCCATCAAATAATCCATCCATATCAAATCTATTATGCCTACAACATAATAAATAAGATTAATAATTAATTCAGCAATCATTATACTTATTATACCAAACAATAGCGTGGAATAAATATTACTATGCAATATATTTCTAAGTTCACGAATAATATAAATTACCACTGTATACGTAAACATGTAAACACCTAATATACCCGTATAAGATATATCAATTAACAAACCAAATATCGCCGCGTAAATAATAGAATGATACGAGTTATTTCGGTCATAAAAGATTGCAATTAATACTAAAAACATTAGAACCCAATGTGGAGTTATCATCATGTCTCCATCAATTAGGCTACTCGGCAAAATATCAAGCGCAACTCCTTCTAGTGCAACTAAAAGCAGCAGAATAAGGGGTAGGAATATATGTCTCATTCCTCCTCCTCCTCTTCTCCTGTTAATACTCGATCTACAACGATAACATTATTAATTTCATACATATTAGCTGCTGGTTCTACTAAAGCAGTTTTTGTTAACCCATAATCGTCAGGAATAACTTCTTTAACGGTACCAATAGGTAATCCAGCGGGAAATACACCACCCATGCCTGAAGAAACAACGAGTTCCCCTTCTTCCAAATCTTTGTCGGATTCCTCAATAATTTTAAACAATAGCGAATTTGTCTTTTTATCATATTCCTCAATCAAACCGAAAATATCATTTCCTTCTTTTCGAGAAATCGTAGCCGAAATACGATTAAACTCATCAAATCCTGATAATAACTGTACCGTAGAAGTTAACTGGGAAACACTTTGAATTTTCCCAACCATTCCTGCTGCTGTAATTACTGCCATATTCTCCTTAACACCAGCAATTGAACCCTTATTAATTGTAACCTGTTCAATCCAACGTTCAGGTGATCTAGCAGTAACTGTTGCATGGATTGGATTATAAGAACGGATAGAATCTGCTTTGTCTATTATTTCTCTAAGCTCCGTGTTTTCTTCTTTTATCTCTTGAACTTCATAAATTAAACCTTTATATTGTGCTAGTTTTTCTCTCAACAGTTGATTTTCATCATATGTATTACGAATATCATCAATATTATCAAAAATATTCGTTACATATTTTACAGGTGTTGAAATTACATTTTGGACCATGCCAATTATGTCACTAACAAATTGTTCTCCTGTAGTTAAATTAGACCGATTCCCTAATGAATATCCAATAAAAACAACTAAAATTATAATTCCAATCAGTATTGTAAATAATCTTTTTTTACGCAACATAAAAACACCTACTTATTCTACTCTGGGACGAATTGATACATTTGGTTGTGATTTAAAGTGTTGGATATATTCCAGAGATTTTCCTGTTCCAACAACTACACTATCTAGCGGATCATCTGTTACAAAGACTGGCATCTTTGTCTCGTCACTTAATACACGATCTAAATTCTTCAATAAAGCCCCTCCCCCTGATAACACAATGCCTCGATCCATTATGTCGGCAGCTAGTTCCGGTGGGGTTTTTTCCAATGTAGTTTTTACAGCTTCTACTATAGCATTAACTGTGTCCTGTAATGCAAGTGAAACTTCCTTACCACTTATCGTAATGGTTTTTGGTAATCCTGTCAGCAAATCTCTACCACGAATTTCCATTTCACTATTATCTAAATTTTTATCTCCTGCAGAACCTATTTCAAATTTAATCTGTTCCGAGGTTCTCTCACCGATCATTAGATTGTAGGTTTTACGAATGTGATTAATGATGGATAAATCCATGTTATCACCAGCATTACGAATTGACCTTGCTGTAACAATTCCACCTAAAGAAATAACCGCTACTTCAGTGGTTCCACCACCGATATCAACAATCATACTTCCTGTAGGTTCCCATACTGGAAGACCGGCACCGATTGCAGCTGCGAATGGTTCTGCTATCGGGAAAGCCTCTTTAGCACCAGCTTGTTTAGATGCATCAATCACTGCTCTCTCTTCAACCATTGTAATTCCCGATGGAACACAAATCATTACATTAGGTTTTTTTGCAAAAAAAGAACGGCTTCTCATTGCTCGCTTTATATAATACTGCATCATCGTTGCGGTAGTATCATAATCAGCTATAACCCCATCCTTCATTGGTCTAATTACAGAAATTGTTCCAGGATTTCTACCTATCATATTTTTTGCCGAACTACCTACTGCTTCAATTTCTCCGGTTTCTACATTTTTGGCAACCACAGTAGGTTCTCTTAAAATTACACCTTTCCCTTTAACAAATACTAGTGTATTAGCTGTACCCAAATCAATACCTAAATCTTGAGAAAAGCCAAAAATCCCCAATAATATCTCCCTCTCCAGTAATTCTTTATATAGAGCTTGACTCTTTATTTTAGTTTATGTGATGCTCCCTACAATATAATCTTAATATCTCTATTTTCCACAACGGTTATGTAATATTATTACCTTCGTTTCAATTAATAAGCGCCACTTTCAGAGAGAATGAAAATGGCGCATTGTATCCATCTATATAATTATACGAAAAAAAGATAAAAATTGATAGTGCTATAAGTAGCCTTTTTCCTTCAGTGATACAAATTTACGATCACCAATGATAAGATGATCAAGTAACTCAATCCCAATCATTTTTCCTGATTCTGCTAATCTTTTAGTAACATGAATGTCTTCTTGGGACGGAGTGGGATCACCGGAGGGGTGGTTATGCGCGACAATTATAGAAGCTGCTGAGCGTTTTACAGCTTCACGGTAAACTTCGCGAGGATGAACAATAGAAGCATTTAGACTACCTATAAAGATGGTTTGACGATGGATAATCTGGTTCTTAGTATTAAGAAAAAGAACGACAAAATGTTCCTGGTTAAGATTTCGCAATTCCTCCATGACATAATCAGCTCCATCCTCCGGGGAACGAATGACATATCGTTCATTCGGCTTATATTGGCTTAGTCTCTTGCCAAGTTCTAAAGCAGAAAGAATTAGCACTCCCTTTGCACTACCAATACCCTTTATTGCTGTTAATTCTTCAATTGTTGCATCCTTTAACAGCTTTAACCCTTCAAAATGCATTAACAATCGATTTGCTAAGGCCATAACAGATTCCTCTCTAGTTCCACTTCCTAATAATATGGCTAATAATTCTTGATTGGATAAATGATTAGCACCTAGATGAAGGAGTCGCTCCCTTGGGCGATCCTCTTTTGGAACGTCTTTAATCATAATAGATGTCGATTTCAATAGAATAAACCTCCTTTCTTTTAGAAACACTCACATTCACTCGTCCTTAAGAGAAGTGTTAGTCTTTCCTAGATTGGCAGTAAGTAAGTACACTCTTCTAACTGCTAAAAATAGGATATCCTAGATAAAGTTACCTTACAAATTAGTAAAAATTACTTTTATAATTGAAAATCCATTTGAAAACACAAAAATGCAGTATTGAAAATACAATCTTTCAATACTGCTAATAAACCAAAACTGAATTTTATATTTTATTCAAGATTCATTTGTTCTGTCGTTAAAAAAGAATCATATAACTCCCACATGGATAATAAAACTTGCCCTGAATTTTTATCATTTACACTATTTATTTGTTCAGTTATATTCGCAACGAAACTATTAAAGGCTTCTGAACCCTTAGGAGCCTCTCCCACTAGTCCTTTCCATGTTTCAATCTCGATGTTATCTTTCCCCAAAGCCATATTCCAGTTATCTTGAAAAGAACTAAACCAGTTATATTCTTTTTCTGTTAGTTTTATTTCTTTCTCACCAACTGTCCATTCCTTTGCATATGCATCTATTCCATGATCCATTAGAGCATCTGTATCCTCTTGTAAATCTTCCTTTGAAATCCCTGAACTAATTAGTAGAAAGTATTGACTATCCTTCTCCCAAATAACAGGTGAATAGCCTTGTTCAATAAATTTTGCCGACTCAGCTTCCGCATTAGCTACAGATGAAAAAACCCCACCTTGTAAAACAAATGCAGACATTGCACTGATTTGAAATAAAGAACCATTACTGGTCGACTCCCCAGCACTACCCTTTTCCTTATTATCATTTTCCTCATTTTGTCCTGGTACTAAATATGCTGGAGTCGCATTTAAATCATTATCAAAATTCACAATTATTTTCAACATCACAAAGCCCATTATAGAACCGATTGTTATTGCAGAAATGATAGCAATAATAATTGGTTTAAACATATTAAAATAATTTCGATTCTTCGGAATAGATTTGGAAAGAGATAGGGGTGTATCATACTCTCTAGCAAAAGTTTGGATTTTGTTTTCACTAGACTCTTCCACTGTAGCTGCCTGTTCTCTATTTACCTTCCCGATTTTATCTATATTGCGACTTATTTCTTTACTTGCTTTTTTCTTAGCCTGTTTTCCATCAATCCTGACAACGATTGGCTTTTTTGCAGACATACGGGTCCCCCACTTTGCTAGATTAGTTTAATCCACTCTAGCATAATAAAACTAAAAAGTAAGGAGAATATTGTCATGCTTAACACTTTTTATTTCAACATAAATTGCAATAACTCTACAACTTTTTGTTTTTTATAAAAGCTCGTACTAAACCAATAAACGCGAGAGAACCTGCAAAGAAATAGATGTCATCCTGATGCTTAATTTCCTTGATTATCTGCTTCCAATTACCAAGTCTAACCATATTAGAAGGTAAGCACTCCATCAGGTTCTCTGCTTTTTCCGCTCTAGGATTTTCAAATGAAGTTACAGAAACCGTATTAAAATATGGTAAAGCCATTTTTAACATTTTAACTAGTTCTTTATCACGAAAACCAGCAAAAATCAGATGCTTCTTTTTATTTTCATATAAACTCTGAACCGTATCTAGAAATGCTTCCATTCCATTTGGATTATGAGCACCATCTAGTATAATCTCTGGTTTTTCGTGGACCTTCTCAAATCTTCCAGCAAGTTGTACCAAGCTTAACGCTGTAAATACGTTCTCCCAATTTAATGAAAAACTATGGTCATTGATTATTTTTAATGCCATCAGGGCTGTTGATGCGTTTTCAACTTGATGTAATCCTCTCATTCCGATTTCAATCGGATATACCAACTCTTTGTAATTCCAATTAAAGATTTGTCTATCTATAACACTTGTATTTTCCTCATAAAAGAAATCTTTGTTTAACTGATAGATAGGAGAGCTTTTAGCTGCAGCTTCCTTATAAATCACAGGTAGACAAGTAGGTTCAACAGCACCAACAACCGTAGGGATATTTGGTTTTATTATTCCTGCCTTCTGATAGGCAATTTTTTCAAGTGTATCCCCTAAAAAATTAGCATGGTCCATGGCGATATTTGTTATAATAGATAAAATAGGTTGGATACAATTTGTCGTATCCTCCCGACCGCCCATGCCAGTTTCGATAAGGGCAATATCAACTTTCTCGGCAAAATACATAAAAGCAATTGCCGTAATAATCTCGAATTCGGTCGGATGCATTTTATCTACATCAAGTTCATCGATTGTAGGCAACAATTGATTAAAGTAGAGTAAAAAATGCTCTTCACTTATTGGCAAATCATTAATTAGCATATGCCCTGTAAAACCAGTCAAACTCGGAGAAGTGAACACACCTACTTTATAATTATTTGCTAATAAAGCAGCCTTAATAAAGGTTAAAGTTGACCCTTTACCATTTGTCCCAGCTATATGGATGGTTTTAAATTTTTTTTGAGGATTCAATTGAGATTCTAATAATATATACATACGGTCAAGGCCAGGTTTAATACCTAAAGTTCTTCTTTCTAAAAAAAAAGTTTCTACTTGTTCAATACTTCTAAACATATACATCACCATCTTTTTATCAATTAGAAATAAAGTATAGCATATGAAGAAAGGAAAATCGTAAATTGAAAACAGGTTGGATAATCTATAACGGCAATTTACCAGGCAATAAATTTTTAGATTTTGCAGAGATGCTCCATGAATCAGCAGCTAAGCAAAATTCTCAAACAACAATAGTGAAAAATAATGATTTACTATCATCGTTTGATTCTAATAATCTTGGAATAATAACTGATAAAACACTACCTGATTATGTGATATTCACAGATAAGGATATTTATTTAGCTAAACAACTTGAGCTGTTAGGAATTCCTGTTTTTAATAGTTCTTATGTAATCGAAACTAGTGATGATAAAATAGCAACCTATCAAATCCTTGCAAAACATAACCTTCCTATCCCTAAAACAATTGTAGCACCTAAAGTGTACTACAATCGGGAGGAAAAGCTTCTACCCAATTTAGATAAAATTATTGAAAGTATTCGTTTACCTATGATTATTAAGGAAGCCTTTGGTTCATTTGGAGAACAGGTTTACTTAGTCCATACCCGTGAAGAATTGAATGAAAAAGTACAAGAGCTTTACGGAAAGCCCTTTATGTTTCAGGAATTTATTAAATCCAGTTCTGGAAAAGATATTAGATTACAAGTTGTCGGTGATAAAGTAATCGCAGCTATGAAACGCACCTCCTCCAATGATTTTAGAGCTAATATTACTGCTGGTGGTCGAATGAAAGCATATAAAGCCCCTACTAAAGCAATTGAAACGGCTATTGCCGCATCAAAAGCTATAGGAGCTGATTTCTGTGGCGTTGATTTATTATTTGGAGAAGATGGTGAATTTATTATTTGTGAAGTTAATTCCAATGCACATATTCGTAATTTGTATGATTGTACAGGAATTAATGCAGCTGATGCAATGGTAGAATATATTTTAAACAAATTGAGGGATTGATCTATGATTAATGGTTGGCTTATATATAGTAAACTGGATTCAATAGAAAATAAAGCATATATTGATTGGTTTATAGAAGAAGCCAAGAAGCAGGAGTTAATTCTACAATTGGTTCTTAGAGAAGACATTACAATTGGAGTATTAGAGAATAATCTTACGCTACTTTATAAAAATAAGAAAACAGAATTACCTAATTTTGCAGTTGTCCGAACTGTTGAACCTTTACTAAATTTACAGCTAGAACAACTAGGAATAAAAGTATTTAATTCGTTCCGTACTTCAGAGATTTGTAATCATAAAGCGAAAACTTATTTTACAGTCGCACAACTAGGAATTCCAATGATGAATACTTTTTTTATAAAAGGTACAAATTTGAACAAAGTAGCCCCAATGCAATATCCTTTTGTTATAAAAGAAGCCATGGGTCGTGGTGGTAAACAAGTTTATTTTATAAATAATGTAGATGAATGGAGCAACTTTCTAACTAGTGCACGGACGGTTGATTATGTTGCACAATCCACAAATGTTAAATTAGGAAAGGATTTAAGAGTATTTGTAGTTGGTAAGGAAATTATAGGTGCCGTATTAAGAGAGAGTAATACCGACTTTCGAGCTAATTTTACACTTGGTGGTTCTGCTAGATTGTATGAACTAAATACAGCAGAAGTAACCCTCATTCAAAGGATTATCAATCATTTTGATTTTGGAATGGTCGGTATAGATTTTCTGATAGGATTCGATAATAAATTAAGGTTTAATGAGATTGAGGATGTTGCTGGTTCAAGAACCTTAAGTGCAGTTAGTGATGTTAATCTTGTTGAAAAATATGTTTCCTATATAAAAACAATAATAAACCAGGATTCCTAAGACCCGAATCCTGGTTTATTTATTACCCTTTTAATTCAGCAAGACGTGCAGTAACTGCTGCTTGTTTTTCTAAATAATCTTTTTCCTTATTCTTTTCTTCTTTAATAACTGCTTCTGGCGCTTTAGAAACAAAGCCTCGATTTTGTAACTTTTTCTGAACACGTTCAACCTCTTTGTTCCACTTTTCAAGTTCCTTTTCCAGACGAGCTATTTCTTTATCAAAATCAATTAATCCTTCAAGAGGTAAGAAGATTTCTGCACCTGTTACAACGGAAGTCATTGCTTTTTCTGGAACATCTATTTTTGTAGCAATCACTAATTCACTTGGATTACAGAAACGTTCTAAATAACCCCGATTTGTTTCTAGTTCCGTAACAATAGCAACGTCTTTCGCTTGAATTAAAAGACTAATTTGCTTAGACATTGGTGTATCGACTTCTGCACGGATATTACGAACTGATTTGATAATGGATACTAGACGTTTCATTTCGGCCGAAGCTTTCTCATCATGGAAATCTTCTCTTACCTCAGGCCAATCAGCAATGGTAATTGAATCACCTTCATGCGGTAACTTTTGCCAAATCTCTTCAGTAATAAATGGCATGAATGGATGTAATAGACGCATTGTACGGTCTAAAACATAAGCCAAAACGGATTGCGTTGTTTTCTTCGCTTGTTCATCGTCACCATATAGTGGAAGCTTCGCCATTTCGATATACCAGTCACATAGTTCATCCCAGATAAAGTTGTGTAAATGACGGCCCGCTTCACCAAATTCATACTTATCGTTGTTACGAGTTACTTGTTCTATAGTTTCATTTAATCGTGTAAGAATCCACTTATCTGCAAGCGTTAGATCGCCTGACAAGTCAATATCCTCATAAGCAAAACCTTCTAAGTTCATTAATGAGAAACGGGATGCATTCCAAATTTTATTGGCAAAGTTCCAAGTAGATTCAACCTTTTCCCAGAAGAAACGCATATCCTGACCAGGTGATGTACCGGTTAGCAAGAAGTAACGTAAGGAGTCTGCACCATACTTCTCGATAACATCCATTGGATCCACACCATTTCCTAATGATTTACTAAACTTACGACCTTGTTCATCACGAATTAAGCCGTGTAGTAATACATCTTTAAATGGTCGTTTACCAGTAAATTCTTTAGATTGGAATACCATGCGTGCAACCCAGAAAAAGATGATATCATAACCAGTAATTAACACATCTGTTGGAAAATATCGTTTCAAGTCCTCTGCTTCTTCATTTGGCCAGCCCATTGTAGAAAATGGCCATAGAGCACTTGAAAACCATGTATCTAATACATCTTCATCTTGAACCCAATTTTCTATATCAGTTGGTTCATTTTTACCTACATAGATTTCACCAGTTTCCTTATGGTACCAAGCCGGAATACGATGTCCCCACCATAACTGACGGCTTATACACCAATCACGAATATTTTCCATCCAATTGAAATAGGTTTGTTCAAACCGATTAGGAACAAAGTTTATTTTTTCTTCCGTATTTTGCATTTCTAATGCAGCATCTGCTAATGGTTGCATTTTTACAAACCATTGTGTAGAAAGGTATGGTTCAACAACTGCGCCGCTACGCTCGGAGTGACCTACTTGATGGATATGTTCCTCAATTTTAAATAGTACTCCCATATCCTGAAGGTCTTTTACTATTTGCTTACGGCACTCAAAACGATCCATGCCTTCATATTTACCGGCATTCTCATTCATTGTTCCATCTTCATTCATCACAAGTACTCGTTCTAAGTTGTGACGATTACCGATTTCAAAGTCGTTAGGATCGTGTGCTGGTGTAATCTTAACTGCACCAGAGCCAAACTCTCGATCTACGTAATCATCGGCAACAATTTGAATTTCACGCCCAACAATTGGAAGTACAACCGTCTTTCCTATTAAATGTTGATAGCGATCATCTTTAGGGTGAACCGCAACTGCAGTATCCCCTAACATGGTTTCGGGACGTGTAGTTGCAATTTCAATTGTTTCATCACTATCCTTGATTGGATACATCATATGATAGAAATTACCTTTAACCTCTTTATAGATTACTTCAATATCTGATAAAGCGGTTTTGGTTTGTGGGTCCCAGTTAATGATGTATTTACCACGATAGATTAGCCCTTTTTCATATAATGTAACAAATACTTCTTTTACTGCTTCTGAAAGACCTTCATCAAGTGTGAATCGTTCTCTAGAATAATCTAAACCAAGACCGAGTTTCTCCCATTGAGAACGAATAAATGAAGCATATTCTTCCTTCCAATCCCATGCTTTTGCAAGAAATTTTTCTCGACCAAGTTCATATCGGTTTGTTCCTTCTTCTTTTAATCGTGCTTCTACCTTTGCTTGGGTTGCAATTCCTGCATGGTCCATTCCTGGTAGCCATAAAACATCATACCCCTGCATTCTTTTCATACGGGAAATAGTGTCTTGCATCGTTGTATCCCAGGCATGGCCTAAGTGTAAACGTCCTGTAACGTTTGGAGGAGGAATGACGATAGAAAATGGTTCCTTTTCTGGGTCATCCTTTGCTTCAAAGTATTTTCCATCCAACCAAAACTTGTAACGAGATTCTTCTACTGCCTTATGATTATACTTGGGGGTTAATGCGGTTTTGTTTTCCTCCATAAATGTTTGCCTCCTTTATTTGAAAAACTCACTTTCGTTCGTCCTTAAACGAATGTGGTAATTTTTCTTATGTCTGCGGAAAGTTTTTATACTTTCCTACCTACTAAAATAAAAAACCCTTTTCATCCTAAGAAAAGGACGAAAAGGGTATTATTTCCGTGGTACCACCTTTGTTTACAGTTTAAATCTATACCTGTACACTCATTGCTTGATATCGGTTATTAACCGGCACACTCCTACTAAAAATTTCAGAGCTGCTGCATCAAGGGCGACCTTCCAAAAAGTTTACCTAGAAAACTCTCACCAAATGTTTTCTTCTCTTAAAAGCAACTATTCTGTACTCTTCCCTCTCACTTGCTTCACCTATAGTATTATTTTCTTATTTTAGCTAATATCAATGGGAAAATCAACTATAAAATGGATTATTGCACGAATAAGCTTGGTTTATACATATATTATAGAAAAGTAAGGTGCCTGCTTAGCGACGTACGGAGGTGAGAGTAGTCTCGCAAGTCGCTGACACCTGAAACTAGACAACTAAGTGTTTACTTCATTTATATTAATAAAGTTCTTTTTGGTGAATCAAAAATAGATTGAGGTGATAGTTGTATGTCAAGATATTATCGTTACCGTATACCTCCTTGGGCAAGAAAATGCTTATTTATTGCCGAACAAGTTACACTACCATTACTCATATTCCAATTAATTCGCACTATATTTTTACCAACTACATTTGATGTTTTACTTACGTTATTATTAGCTACCATTTTTATTGCATTTTATCTAAAGTGGATTTAGCTTTCACTTATACTTTCATCTAATGGTACCATTTCAAACTCTTCTTCTATAAATTCTGAAAAAGCTACACCAAAAACTAGCTGACGATGATAACGTTGTAATTTAATTACGTAATCAATTGTACTCTTTTCTAACCTAGCCTCAACATAGCTCTCAATTGTACTAAGATAATTGGATGGATTAAGTAAATATATTGTTAGTAATGTTAATTCATGACTTTCTAATTTATTTTCATCTGTATATACTTTTAATTTATCCAACAATAATCGTTTATCCGTATCATGATATAAGGTTTTATCTTGAATGATTGTCGTCAAATCCAATATTGGATGTTCGTAACTAGCATTTTCCCAATTCGTAAAATAAAACTGGTTCCCATGCAATACATGGGAATCTTTTAGTTTCCCGTGGCAAAGACTAACTTTCCACTCTGTTAATTCTTCAAGTGCATCCAGGTATTGATTTAATCTTCTTTCCAATATATAAAACACTTGAACTAGATCACGATATTGTGTACAAACTAACAATTCTACTGGTGACATGAAATGCTGCGCTTCAAAGTGTTCAACATATTTTAAGAGATTTTTTCTTAATTCCAACATATTATTTTTATAAATGAGAAAACTTTCACGTGAACTATCCTGCATTTCTTTTGAAATAGACTGAACCTTTCTTGTTTTTGCATGGATATATCCTATGTTTTGATAGATTTTATCGATGGACTGAGTTCGATTAGTTGATTCAATCCAAGGAGTTAAATAATAGATATCATTCCCATCCATTGAATATAGATTACCTGATGGATTAAGATAGACAGGTAATATATTTTGGAGGTTTTGTGTTTGGGCAGTTCTATATACTTCAAGCCATAAAGGAAGTTTCTCATCGTGTATGGATGCTTTTTTTAAAGCATAGCTCTGATTATTACCTTTTATATAAAAAAGGCGTTCCGTAACTTTATTAATATCTACCGGATAAACATGATAGGATTCTAGTACTCTCCTGATGTTCTCCAAAATTCTCCACCACCTATAGCATCTCCATTAATATACCCCTTGACAATTTGACAAGGGGTATCATTATAATTCATTTAATTATTTACTGGAATATAAAGTAATTGCCCCTCTATTAAATCATCATCTTCTAAACGGTTTTGATTTCGAATGTGTAATGATGAGGTTTCATATTTAGCAGCTATTGTTTCTAATGTATCTTTTTCTTGAACAATGCAAAGTTTAAGCTTGGTAAATTCCTCTTCAGCGTTGCGGAATATATCCGCAAGATACGTTAAATCTGCCTTTTCTGCTCTAGATTCATAGCTCTCATCCGAACTACGTGAATCATCACCTAAGAAGGAAGATGATTCATCCACAACATCGTCCACAATAACATCTACAACCTCAGGCTCTGTATCTTTTTGAAAGAATTCATCAAAAGTCTGGGTTTTTTGCATAAATTTCCAACGATCACTTTCCGGATCTTCGCCAGGAGATTCTAATGTCGGAAGTCGTTCCGGAGAATCTTCTATGTAACTGGAAGATTCGTCTTCTTGCTTAACTTCAAATTCAAATGAATCCTCAGTATTTCTATCCATCAAACTTTCTTCTTCGTTTTCAATACTTTCTACTTCTTCCTCTGCCAATTCCTCTACTTGGCTATTAATGCCATGAATTTCAATTGTGGACCGTAAATAGAGATGATCTGACTCTGGTAATTCATAATCAAATTCAGATATTACCACGGTGACATCATCTAAATTTTCCACACGATAGGACGGGACTGTTATTTCCACTGGGAATCGATGCATAAATTCAGCTCCACCAAATTGAGTATCTGTCACTCTCTCCATATAACGCTTGGAATCATACCCTTCTAAGTACGATTCATCATCTCCATTACTTACTTCTTCGTTTTTTTGATAAGAACCTTGTAATTCTACTACTCCTCTAATAGAAACATAATCGGAAAACTCTTGTATAGAAATTTCAGGTTCTAGGGAAATCCCCATAATTTCAGCGACTTCTTGGCCTTTTTCAAAATAAAGCGATTCATTTAGCTCAAAACGAAATACTGAATTTTCGCTTAACAAGTTAGTTCCTCCCTTCAAAACATGCATGCGATATGCGCTTAGCTATTAATTATCTATATGAGCCAAGGCTATAGGATATGCTAAGTAAGGGAAATATCTTCTGTAAAATACTTTCTTTAAATCTCTCTTATAGTCTCCACGGTGAAAATACACGATAAAAATACCATTTTTCTTATTTTATATAATAAAAAAAGGCCATTCCTGAGTAAAAATCTCAAAATCAGCCTTTTTTCTATATCATTAATTTATTTCAGTGTTGAAAATGCTTTTCTTGCTGCTTGAATAGTTTTTTCAATATCTTCTTCTGTGTGTGTGGTTGAAAGGAATAGTCCTTCGAATTGAGATGGTGGCAAGAAAACACCTTCTTCAATCATTGTTCGGTAATAGTGATTAAAATGTTCTAGATTTGATTTTGACGCTGTAGCAAAGGTAGTAACTGGCTCTTCAGCGAAAAAGATTCCAACCATTGATCCAGCACGATTAATTTGAAGTGGAATATTATAATCTTCTGCAGCTTTCTTATAGCCTTCCACTAATTGATCCACTCTCTTATTCATTTCTTCATAAGAATCTTTTGTGAGCGCATGTAATGTCTCATACCCAGCAGTCATTGCTAATGGGTTACCAGACAAGGTTCCAGCTTGATAGATAGGTCCTGCCGGAGCAACTTGCTGCATAATTTCACGTTTTCCACCATACGCTCCTACTGGTAATCCCCCACCTATAACTTTACCGAGACAAGTTAAATCTGGAGTAACGTCATAATATCCTTGAGCACAATTATAATCCACTCGGAACCCAGTCATAACTTCATCAAATATTAATAGTGAGCCATAATCTTCTGTTATCTTTCTTAAGAATGGTAAGAAATCATTTACAGGTGGAACAACACCCATATTCCCACAAACTGGCTCAGCAATTACTGCTGCGATATTATCGCCATACTTCTCAAAAGCAGTACGGACTCCTTCTTGGTCATTATAGGCAACAGTAATCGTATTTTGAGCAATAGATTTGGGAACTCCAGGACTATCCGGTAATCCAAGTGTCGCCACACCAGAACCAGCCTTAATTAAGAGGGAATCCCCATGGCCATGATAGCTTCCTTCAAACTTTAGGATTAAATCTTTACCAGTAAACCCTCTCGCTAGTCTTAAAGCACTCATAGTAGCCTCTGTACCAGAATTAACCATTCGAACAACTTCAATAGAAGGTACTCTTTCAATAACTAATTTAGCTAATTTATTTTCTAATAAAGTAGGGGCGCCAAAGCTTGTTCCATTTTCGATTACTTCGTGTAACTTTCCGACAACATTATCATCAGCATGTCCTAAAATAAGTGGTCCCCAACTTAAAACATAATCAATATATTCATTTCCATCAATATCTCTTATTTTTGATCCTTTTCCACTTTCCATGAAAATAGGGTCCATTCCAACAGACTTAAACGCTCTAACTGGAGAATTAACACCACCAGGCATTAAATCTACCGCTTCCTTGTATGCATCGATTGATTGATTAAATTGCTTCAATTTATCCACCTCACTATTTAGCTTCTTTTAGCCATTTTGCAACATCTTTAGCAAAATATGAAATAATTAGATCTGCACCTGCACGCTTCATAGATGTTAATTTTTCTAAAACTAATTCTTTTTCATTGATCCAGCCATTTTGAGCTGCAGCTTTAACCATGGAGTATTCTCCACTAACATTATAAGCTACAATTGGCAAATTAAAATGATTACGTACATCACGAACAATATCTAAGTAAGACAATGCTGGTTTTACAATAAGGAAGTCTGCTCCTTCTTCTACGTCGGATTCTGCTTCTCTTAATGCTTCTAAACGGTTAGCAGGATCCATTTGGTATGTTTTGCGGTCTCCAAATTGTGGTGTGCTTTCTGCAGCATCACGGAATGGGCCGTAGAATGCAGAAGCATATTTTACAGCATATGACATGATAGGAATATTTGTATATCCAGCTTCGTCCAAAGCTTCTCTAATTACTCGTACAAACCCATCCATCATATTAGAAGGTGCAATAATATCAGCACCAGCTTCTGCTTGGGAAACAGCAGTTTTTGCAAGTAGTTTTAATGATTCATCATTATCTACATCTTGATTGTTAATTACCCCGCAATGTCCATGAGAAGTGTATTCACATAGACAAGTATCAGCAACAATTAATAGTTCAGGATACTTACTCTTAACTAATCTAGTTGCCTCCTGTACGATACCATGATTATGAAAAGCTCCACTTCCAACTTCATCTTTGTCACTTGGAACTCCAAATAAAATAATCGACTTGATACCTAAATCATCCACTTCATTAACCTCATCCAACAATAGGTCCATGGATACTTGAAATACTCCTGGCATAGATGGTACTTCTTTTTTTATATTCGTTCCTTCTACAACAAACATCGGATAAATAAAGTCTTCTACTCTTAAATGATTTTCCCTAACCATCTGTCTCATCGCATGTGATGAACGTAGGCGACGATGACGTTTAAAATTTGTATTTAATTCCATGTTTTCTGGTCCTCTCTATTGGTAATATCACACATAACACGAATCATGCCCTCTATTGTAAATAATTTAGATGAAATCACGTTAGTTAATCCTAGTTGATTAGCACGTACCTCGGTTGTTGTTCCAATACAAACGACAATTGTATCATTTGGAATTTCAATATTAGAAAGCTTAGCGAAAGCTTCTACTGTTGAGGGACTTGTAAAGGTAATAAAATCAAACATTGTCGTCTCCAGTACTTTTTGTAACTGTTCTCTTGCATCCATATTATAAATTGTTTCGTAGACGACTAATGTTTGATAAATAATCCCCGCTTCACTTAACCCTTTTTCAATAACATCACGTGAACGACTTCCTTGAACTAACAGCACTTGACCAATGTCTTCATATTTTTCAAGAAATTCTTTAACTAACGTTTCGCCATCATATCTGGAAGGAACTATTTCGGCTTGGTAACCATACCTATTTAAGGCTTCCTCCGTTTTATGACCTACCACAGCAATTTTTACATTCGGTATGTGCATACTATTTTTTTCTAGCATATCAAAAAAACAATCTACGCCATTTACACTTGTAAAGAATACCCAATTAAATTTGTCTAAATGACGAAGTTCTTTGATATTTTCCTTGGAACACTTACAAGCTATTTTTAATAACGGGACTTCAACTACCTCAGCCCCATTTTTAAGAAGTTGCTCCGTAAATAGCTTTGCTTGGCTCGCTTCCCGAGTTACCAAAACATTCTTCCCGAATAATGGAAATTCCATTACTTATTTAGCTCCTCTTTTACTTGTTCAATGATTTCCTTAGCACCTTTGCTTAGAAGTTTTTCAGCGGCTTCTTTTCCTACTTGTACAGGATCCGTTCCACGAACAACCTCTTTTAAGATAGTTTTTCCATCAGGTGTCCCTACAAGTACATTTAATACTACTTCCTCATTCTCTAAGTGAGCAAAACCACCAATTGGAATTTGACATCCACCTTCTAGAAGATTTAAATAAGTTCTTTCTGCCGCAATCGTTCTTGCTGTGTAATCATCATTAATTTTAGCTAAAATTGCTCGAACCTCTTCATCATCTTCACGACATTCGATCGCTAATGCCCCTTGTCCAACAGCAGGTACACATATCTCTGGATCTAAGTATTCTGTAATCAATTCTTCACTTAATCCAACACGTTTTAAGCCAGAAACCGCTAGAATAATCGCATCGTAATTCTCTTCCTGCAATTTACGAATTCTAGTCTCAATATTACCCCGAATCCATTTTATTTCGATATCAGGTCTGTTAGCTAGAATTTGCGCTGCACGACGTAGGCTACTTGTTCCAACAATGGCACCATTCGGTAGATCCTTTAACAAAACATGATTGTTCGAAATTAATGCATCACGGTGGTCTTCACGACCTGGTATAGAGGAAATAACTAACCCTTCTGGGAGTACTGCAGGCATATCTTTCATACTATGAACAGCGAAATCGATTTCCTTATCATATAATGCTTTTTCAATTTCTTTAACAAATAAGCCTTTACCACCAACTTTAGACAATGTAACATCAAGGATACGGTCTCCTTTTGTCATTATCTTTTTAACTTCAAATTCGTTTTGTATCCCAGCTTTTTTTAATTCATTAATCACCCAATTTGTCTGTGTTAACGCTAGATTACTTTGTCTGGAACCAACAATAATTTTCCGCATTTTACATCCTCCTAAATATGAAAATTCGATAGACTAGTAAATAAAAAGAAATTAATTATTAATATCAGAAATGCGTAGGTATTATATTTAGCTAAGGTTTTACCTGAAAACCTACGCACAATCCGTAATAGTAAATATATAATGTATACAATTAAAACAAGAATGGAACCCAATGTTTTTACATCGAACCAATAAAACTCCACTTGCTCGGTATAAGCCCATACAAAACCTAATAATATACCAATAAACAATAATGGGACACCGATGGAAATAGTTCGATAGGTAAAGTGATCCAGTCTATTTAAATCTCCCAATCGCCACATCCATTTTAAAGCTTTTTTCTCTTTTAAGAAATGATATTGCACCATGTACATTAAAGAGGTAAGAAAAGAAATAGTAAAAAATCCATATGAAATGATAGCAAATGAAATATGTGCGATTAATATTTCATCAACAAGTTGTATTCCGCTTTTGTCTATTTCTGCCTGTGCCACGAGAGAAACATGCATTAGAAAAATAAAAAATCCAAAGAGATTAATAAAAAAGACAATAAAATTCATTTTAAACAATCGATTCATCCATATTGAAAAAGTCGCTAGTACCCATGCATAAAAATAAAGGCTATCCGCTATAGTAGCAATAGGAAAACTTTTTTCAATCAAGACATGTTGAAACAAAAAAAAGGTTTGCGAGAGCCAAACCATACAAAGTAACCAGAAGGCGAATTTTTTTGCCTTCCGGTTTTGTTGTAGAAAATCAATAAAGAATCCAATAAGACTTAATATATAAATAAATAATATTCCCTCATAGATAAAGCGTACATCGACCATACTACAAATCCTTTACTAATTTAATTCGTAGCGAGCTTACTTACTAAAGGAATCTCATTTTTAAGAGATTGTAAAATTACTTCATTCTTTTCCACTTGTTTTGCAAATTCCTCTTTTACTTCTTCTTCAATACCAAATATATTGATAAATAGTTGCAATGCTTCAGCTGGATTACTTGAACCAGCTAATTCTTTAGCTTGTGTGATTGGCTCTTTCAACAATTGATTAATAATACTTTTTGTATGTTTACTCAGAACTTTTTTCTCACGGTCTGTTAAGTCTGGCATCTTTCTTTCAATACTTTTCATGGTTTCCGCTTGAATAGAAAGAGCTTTATTTCTTAGGGCAGAAATTACTGGAACTACCCCTAATGTTTTTAACCATTCTTTAAACGTAATAATTTCTTTTTCCAATAATATTTCAATTTGTTCTGCAGCTTTTTTCCGTGATTCTAGATTTTCATCAACGATATGTTGAAGGTCATCAATATCATAAAGAAATACATTATCCATCTTACTAATTGCGGGATCTATATCCCTAGGAACAGCTATGTCAACCAAAAATAGAGCTTTTCCTTTTCGCTTCTTCTGAATGGATTGCAACATTTCATTGGTAATAACATATTCCTTTGAGCCAGTTGAACTAATTAAGATATCTGTATGGACTAAAACCTGAGTAAGATGATCAAGTTGTTCAGCTTTTGCATTAAATTGCTCTGCTAAATCCTTCGCTTTTTCTAGTGTACGGTTTACCACAGTAATATTTGCTGCACCTGAGCCTTGTAAGTTCTTCGCTGCTAACTCACCCATTTTACCCGCTCCAAGTATAACAACATGCTTATCTTCTAATGTTCCAAAGACTTTTTTCGCAAGTTCGACAGCAGCATAACTAACAGAAACTGCATTTTCACCTATAGCTGTTTCTTTCTGTGCTCTTTTTGCAAACGTAATTGCCTGTTTAAATAATTCATTGAAAACAGTTCCTGTTGCTTTTATCTCCTGAGAAGCTAAAAAAGCATTTTTCACTTGACCTAGGATCTGTGTTTCTCCAAGTACCATGGAATCAAGACCTGATGAAACTCTAAATAAATGCTCTAAAGCCCCATCATCTTCAGTAATTCGCAAAAAGGAAGAAAAATCTTCTTTATCCGTTCCGAACCAATCAGCAAGAAATTGCTTAATATAATAACGACCTGTATGTACTTGGTCGACTACAGCATAGACTTCTGTACGGTTACATGTCGAAACAATAACGTTTTCCAAAATACTTTTTTGTTTCTTTAATTCTCTCATAGCATCCTGAAGAGAGTTTTCTGAGAAAGTCAGTTTTTCTCTAATTTCAACAGGAGCTGTTTTATAATTTAAACCAACTTTTAAAATATGCACCTTATCTCTCCTCCAAAAGTTAAGCGGTTCAATTATGTTTGAACATAATAACGGTATCTTATTATTATAACATAGTAATATCTTTACATTTTTTACTTTTGTGAACAGATTTTGAAACTATATGCTATTATAAATATAAATACAGATGTACTCTAACATACCATAGTATGAGAAGCAAGCAAACTTTACTATATGGTATTTCTATAGATACGAGAGGTGAAAACAATGAAAAATAAAAATACATTAACTGCCTATTTGTTAATTGGTATCGGACTTTATTTTTTACTTAGACAATTAAAGCTTCCAATTTTTACAGACTTTTATTCTTGGCCAACGATATTAATTATTATTGGCATTGCACTGTTAATCTATAGCTTTCAGGCAAAAGATTATAATTCATTATTTAGTGGTACACTTCTTTTTGGTCTCGGTATTCATTTCCATGGAATTAAACATTATGGATTTTGGATTGATCACTGGGCTATGTATCCACTCATTGTTGGTACCGCATTTCTAGTACGTTATGTTAAAACAAAACAAGGATTATTCCCCGGACTCATCTTAATAGTTCTTTCATGTATTTTCATTTTTTCCATTAATATTCCATCTTGGTTTAACTGGATACATGATGTTGTCGACTTCATTGATGTATATTGGCCGATTGTTTTGGTTGTAATTGGAATATATCTTCTGAAAAAAAAGAAGTAACAGCATAACATTTTGCAGGCGGAATGAAGGACACTAATATAAGAGTAGCAATTATGGGTAGCTTGAATCAGAATACATAGTTGATGAAAAATTCGCAGTTACATTTCTGCTAAATTTTTTAGGAAATACACGGAGACTCCTCTAAAAAGAAGAACGCTTTTTCTTCGTGCGATGTATCGCTTCCGAAGTATTCCTTGTCCTGCGGGAGGATAGGCATAGCTGAGACCCCATAGTGAGGGCACTACTTGAATATGCTTCTTAGTTCCCTTGCGCCGAGAAAGCCTGCTTCGAAGCGTTACTAGAAGTCGCAGGCGCACTCTTTTCAGCGCGAGGAGACTCACCAGCCGCCTTAGGATGCGCGGAGTGTATTTCCGGAGCGGAGTTAGATGCTCACACAAAGTCCCTGGTACTTCGCAGTTTATACATAAACGGAAATAGCTAAAAGGAGAAATCCCAACTAATACATAGTTGAGATTTCTCCTAAAAAAACACGTTATAATATAGAACCTAAAAATTCTTTTGTTCGTTGTTCTTTCGGATGGTCAAATAATTCTTGAGGTCTTCCATATTCAACAATTTTTCCATCGTGCATGTACATAACCCAATCTCCTACCTCGCGAGCAAATCCCATCTCATGTGTTACAACAACCATCGTCATACCTTCATCAGCCAATTCTTTCATTGTAGTTAAAACTTCTCCAACCAATTCAGGGTCAAGAGCCGAAGTTGGTTCATCAAATAACATAACTTCAGGTTTCATTGCTAGTGACCTTGCAATAGCCACTCTCTGCTTTTGGCCACCTGACAATGTTGATGGATACGCATCATACTTATCTCCAAGTCCAACCTTATTTAATAATGCTTTTCCTTCTTCAATCGCATTATTTTTAGGTGTTCTCTTTACTATAATAGGTGCTTCAATAACATTTTCTAACACCGTCTTATGAGGAAAAAGATTAAAATGTTGAAATACCATGCCAACCCTTTGCCGTATTTCATTTAAATTATGAGTTTCTTTTTCAACTTGTTCCCCTTCAATAAATATTCTTCCATCATCTTTAAATTCAAGGAAATTTAAGCAACGTAATAGTGTGCTTTTTCCAGAACCACTTGCACCAATGAGAACAACAACATTACTCTCCTCAACCCGTAAATCAACATTTTTCAATACATGTAATTCCCCAAAAGCTTTATTTAATTTCTCTACTCGTACCATTTCTTTATTAGCCATAACACGACCTCCTTAGTCACTTCTCGCTAGTCTTTTTTCAATTCTATTTACAATGACTGAAAGAACTAGAACAATAAATAAATAGTAAACAGCAGCAACAGAATAGAAGGTTAGGAAATCGAATGAATTTGATCCTAGTGAGCTAGAGACACCAAATAATTCTTGAGCCCCGATAAAAGAAACTAAAGAAGAGTCTTTTATCCCAATGATGAACTGGTTCCCTAGAGAAGGAACAGCTCTACGAAACGCCTGTGGTAGAATAATTTTCCTCATCGTTTGTACCTTCGTCATACCAAGTGATCTTCCTGCTTCCATTTGACCTTTTTCAATTGACTGTATCGATCCCCGGATAATCTCTGCAATATACGCTCCACTGTGGACAGCTAATCCTATGGCACCAGCCCAAAATGCGTTGATAAGTACTATTTCAGTTATTCCGTAATACAACACAAAAATCTGAACGATTAATGGAGTTCCCCTAATAATCCAAATATAAGCATCCGCAATCCATTCAAGTGGTTTGATAGTAGAAATTTTAAGAATAGCAAAGAACAATCCTATAATTAAAGCTATTAACAATGAAGCTGTAGAAAGGTATAGTGTAATCTTTAGCCCTTCCATGAACAATGGAAGGCTTTCGATAAATACGTCAAGAATGTGGGACAACGTGTGACAACTCCTTAAGTTTTATGCATTTTTATATAAATGCCTATTCTAGTTCTTCTGGCTTCTGAGTTATATCAACACCAATCCATTCTTCTGACAGTGTAGCTAGTTCACCACTATCTTTTAACTCTTGAAGTGCTTGATTAATTGCTTCTAGCAAAGCTTCATTTTCTTTATTGATTGCAATAGCTTGTTCACTTACTCCTAATTGTCCACGATTTTCAATTTCTAGACCATTTTGAATTGCCGTTTGGCCTGTAATATCGTCCGTAATTACTGCATCATGATGTCCTTTCGCTAAAGACTGCAGTGCTACAACATCACTATCCACCTGTGGGATATTATCCGTATAGTTCCCTGCCATCTCTACATAGGTTGAACCCCTAGAAACGGATATTTCTTTCCCTTTCAAATCATCCACTGATTGGATATCACTATCTGGTCTAGTATAGATTACAGGGCCGGAATAATAATAGGCTTCAGAAAAATTAACCTTCTCAAGTCTTTCATCTGTAATCGTATGACTAGCAACTGCAATATCATAACGTCCTTCATTTACGCCAGTCACAATTCCAGAGAATTTTGCTTTTTGTTGAACTGCTTCAAGTCCAAGCTTCTCAGCTATCGCTTCTGCGACAGCAATATCGTAGCCGATCATTTCATTTCCTTCCATATAACTAAACGGTTTAAACTCACCAGATGCAGCAAAGATGAGTTTTCCTTCTTCAATAAGGCCATATTCTGAACCAGCATTATTGGCATCACTGTTTTCGGCTTTATCTATTGGATCACCATCCTTAGATTCTTCCGTTCCACATGCAGCTAGTACCGCTATAAACAACACGAAAAAAAGTTTAATTTTCAGTTTTCTCATAAGATATGTAATTCCTCTCCTCATTTTTTTGAAAATGATGCATATCATTTCCTTCTTTAAAAGTATAACAAGATATTAAGATGACAACTAATTTCAAATAATTTGATTAGTAAGAATATGTCGGAGGTTAGACCCATATTAGTTATATAACTATAAAATCCTTATAAATACTTGTTGATACTCCATTAGGCTCTGGAATCATCAAAATTAGTGAAAATATTCACTTTTTTTGAGGGGGATTTACGGGTTAAATTTATTGGTTCAAAACTAAAAAAGACCAAATCGTAATGATTTGATCTTCTCTAATACTGATTATAAGTATTTCTTCAGTATGCCCCATGCTTCGTCTTTACCTTCACCAGTCTCAGATGAGAACGGTAATACTAAATCACCTTTTTCAACTTGTAACGTATTTATTGTCCTTTTTAAATGACTCGCACGTTTCCCTTTTGGTATTTTATCCATTTTAGTCGCTACTACAATGACAGGAAGTTCAAAATGCTTTAGGAAATCATACATTTGAATGTCATCCCTTGTTGGCTCATGACGAATATCCGTAATTAGAAGGACTGCTTTAAGCGTATCTCTTGTTTGGAAATATTCCTCCATCATCTTGCCCCATTTTTCACGTTCCGTCTTGGATACTTTGGCATAGCCATAACCAGGAACATCCACAAAGTAAAAAGCATCATTAATTCGATAAAAATTTAATGTTTGTGTTTTACCTGGTTTTGATGATGTTCTAGCCAATGCTTTACGATTAATTAACTTATTAATAAAAGATGATTTCCCAACGTTTGATCGACCTGCTAGCGCAATTTCAGGTAGTTGGTCATTAGGGTATTGCTTTTTACTTACGGCACTAATTACAATTTCTGCATTTGTTACTTTCATGTTACTCCTCCACTAAAGCATGCTTTAAGACTTGGTCCAAATGATTGACCGGAATAAATGTGAGATCTTTGATTACACTTTTTGGTATATCATCTAAATCTTTTTTATTTTCTTCAGGGAAAATAATGGTGGTAATACCCGCACGATGGGCACTTAATGACTTTTCCTTTAAACCACCTATTGGTAGAACACGTCCTCTTAATGTAATCTCTCCAGTCATTGCAACTTCCTTCTTAACAGCCCGATTAGAAAGTGCGGAAACAAGAGCCGTTGCCATTGTTATCCCCGCGGATGGACCATCTTTTGGTGTTGCTCCCTCAGGAACATGAATATGAATATCATATTTCTCGTGAAAATCAGGATTGATTCCAAGTTCTTCTGCTCTGGAACGAATATAACTGAAAGCAGCTTGTGCGGACTCCCTCATAACATCTCCTAATTTTCCAGTTAAGGTTAGTTTACCTTTACCAGGATAGTGGGAAACCTCTATCGATAAAGTATCACCACCTGCTGTTGTATAAGCAAGACCAGTCGCTGCACCAATTTGGTCTTCCGTCTCCATCTGTCCATAACGAAAAATTGGCTTTCCTAACAATTCTTCTAGACTCTTCTCGGTCACAACAACACGCTTTTTCTCATCTGAGACAATTAATTTAGCCGCTTTTCGGCAGATTTTAGCAATTTGTCTTTCAAGTGTACGTACACCAGCTTCCCTAGTATACAGCCGTATTACTTTTAATAAAGCCTCATCACGAATTTGCAAATTGCCTTTCTTTAATCCATTTTCTTTTAATTGTTTTAGAACAAGATGTTCTTTTGCTATATGAAGCTTTTCGAATTCGGTATAACCAGAAAGGGAAATAAGCTCCATACGGTCTAGAAGTGGACCCGGTATATTATTCACATAGTTTGCCGTTGCTATGAATAGTACATTTGATAAATCATATGGCTCTTCAATAAAATGATCACTAAAACTATTATTCTGCTCCGGATCTAACACCTCAAGCATGGCAGAAGAGGGATCACCCCGGAAATCATTTGACATTTTATCTATTTCATCTAATAAGAAAACAGGATTAACGGTTTTAGCTTTACGCATCCCTTGAATAATTCGACCTGGCATAGCACCAATATAGGTTCTTCTATGGCCACGAATCTCTGCTTCATCACGTACCCCACCTAAGGAGATACGAACAAAATTCCGATTGACCGATTTTGCGATAGATTTAGCCAAAGAGGTTTTCCCAACCCCAGGAGGCCCCACTAAGCAAAGAATTGGTCCCTTAATAGAATTCGTTAGCTTTTGAACTGCAAGATATTCTATAATTCTTTCCTTTACTTTATCAAGACCATAATGATCTTGGTCAAGTATCTCTTCTGCATATTTAATTTCTATCGTATCCTGTGATTTTTCAGTCCATGGTAAGGATAATAGCCATTCTAGATAGTTGCGAATAACTGCACTCTCAGCTGAGGATTGCGGGACTTTATCATAACGAGCTAATTCCTTTAACGCTACTTCCCTAATTCGATCAGGCATATCCGATTTATCAATCTTTTCTCGTAAATCACTTACTTCACCAGACTTGCCATCCTTATCTCCAAGCTCTTTTTGAATGGCCTTCATTTGCTCACGGAGATAATACTCTTTCTGAGTCTTCTCCATGGATGACTTTACACGTTGTCCAATTTTCTTCTCTAAATCCAACACTTTCTTTTCATTTGAGATTAATTGGATTAAGTGTTGGAGTCTTTCCTGTGTATTCAACATCTCAAGTAAATCTTGCTTTTCTTTTAACTTGAGAGAAAGGTGCGAAGTAATTATATCAGCTAATCTACCAGGTTCCTCAATATCGCTTACTGTTGTAAAGGTTTCCTTAGTAACTTTTCTAGAGACTTTAACGTATTGTTCAAAAAGCTTCAATATGTTTCGCATTAATGCCTCTTCTTCTATTGGATTACCGTATTCTTCCTCTAAATCTTGAACTTCAACTATGAATTCCTCTTCCTGATCAATAAATCTAATTATTTCTCCTCGTTTTAACCCTTCTACAAGTACACGGAATGTTCCATTTGGGAGCTTAAGCATTTGTTTTACTTTTGCTAATGTACCTATTCGATATATTTCTTCAGGGCTTGGCTCATTGATGCTTACCTTTTTTTGAGCTGCAAGAAAAATGATTTGATCATCTACCATTGCTTTTTCTATTGCAGCAATAGATTTATCTCTACCTACGTCTAAGTGAAGTACCATTGTTGGAAATACTAATATACCTCGTAATGGAAGGAGGGGAACTTGTTTTAATTCTTTTGTCATATGTATGTACCTCCAAACATGAAAAGTTTCATTTAAGAATTATGTATTTATTCTTAAATTCTATAGAAGTGATTTTAGTTTGTAAAATAAATGAGATTCTTTGTTAGTTTACCCTTTGATTTCTTAACTAATTCCTTATATCACTTTATGGATGCTTAGCGCACTTCAAACAAATACAATAATTCAAACCAAAACTGCCTCACGGTAAACAATCACATAAAGAAAAGGGCTGACTAGGGACTTTAATTCCGCTTCAGATTGTACATCTGGTTGGGAGCAAAGAATCCTAGTCAGCCTCTTTGGTTAAAGTTAGTTGAATATTTTAAGCACTTTCTTTTGGTAACTTTGTAATTTCTTCTGAAACTGTTCCATCAGTAAAATAAAGCTTAGGACTTCCATTTTCATTGATGACAGTTTCTTTTGTAATCACACATTTATTAATATCTTCTCTTGATGGAAGTTCAAACATAACATCGAGCATAATGGTTTCAATGATGGAACGTAAACCACGTGCACCAGTATTTCGTTCAATTGCTTTTTTCGCAATTTCCTTCAGTGCTTCCTCTTCAAATTCAAGCTCAACATTATCAATTTGGAATAACTTCTCATACTGCTTTACAAGAGCATTCTTAGGCTTTGTTAAAATTTCTATCAATGCATCTTCATCTAATGGCTCTAGACTACCAATTACTGGTAGTCTCCCAATAAATTCAGGGATCAAACCAAATCGATGTAAATCTTCAGGTAATACTTTAGCTAACAGTTGGCCTTTGTTTAATTCTTCTTGCTTTTCATTTGCTCCAAAACCAATAACTTTTTTACCAAGTCTTCTTTTAATAATTTGTTCACTACCATCAAAGGCTCCACCACAAATAAATAAGATATTTGTTGTATCGATTTGAATGAACTCTTGATGCGGATGCTTACGGCCACCTTGTGGAGGCACACTTGCAACAGTTCCTTCTAAGATTTTTAAAAGAGCTTGTTGTACACCTTCACCAGAAACATCTCTTGTAATGGACGGGTTCTCTGATTTACGAGCAACCTTGTCTATCTCATCAATATAAATAATACCTTTTTCAGCTTTTTCTATATCATAATCAGCTGATTGAATAAGCTTTAGAAGAATATTTTCAACATCTTCACCAACATATCCTGCTTCTGTTAAAGATGTAGCATCTGCCATTGCAAAAGGCACATTTAGAATTCGAGCTAAGGTTTGAGCTAGTAATGTCTTACCACTGCCTGTTGGTCCTATCATAGCAATGTTACTTTTTGATAATTCAACATCATCATTACTTTTTGGTGAGTTAATACGCTTATAGTGATTATATACAGCAACAGAAAGATTCTTTTTAGCTTTTTCTTGTCCAATTACATAATCATCTAAAATCTCACAGATTTCCTTTGGTTTTGGAACTTCTTTAAATTCCATTTCCTCTTCTGTTCCAAGCTCTTCTTCTACGATTTCAGTACAAAGTTCAATACATTCATCACATATATAAACGCCAGGACCAGCAACTAATTTACGTACTTGTTCTTGGCTTTTTCCACAAAACGAACACTTTAGCTGCCCTTTTTCATCATTAAATTTAAACATAAGATTTCACCCCTAAAGTTTCTGGTCAAATAACACAAAACGTTAAGTTATAATAGTTATCATATCAGAAGGTGTTTTGAAAACAAAATAATTTACCCTGAGGTTGTTATTTTAGTTTATTTTACTTTGTATTCCAATCTAATTGTATTTGATAACCAATTCATTTTGTATTTTACTAATTTATTTTAGTATATGTCACTATGCCCAATAAAATTGACAATGAAACACGCAAGTCTGGACTTTGTTTTTAATCATACTAAAAAATTCTTTAAATTACTAAAGAAAAGGGTTGATTTGTTGCCCTTTTTTGAATGTCTCGTAAAATGCACGGTACACAAAAAATTAGTATTTCTTTTAAACCTTGCGTGTAAAAAAACAAGGTACGAAATTTCGCACCTTGTTTTTTGTATCGTAACAGTTTTGTATTTAATTATGCAACTGTTTTACTGTTGTCTACTAAGAAATCAATAGCTTTACGGAATAATAGATCTTCTTTAACAGCATCTAAATTACCGCCAAGCATTTGTTTTAATTGTTCTGTATCCGTTCCATACATACCAGCCATTGTTTCTAATTCAGCATTTACATCCTCATCAGTTACGTCAAGGTTTTCTGCTTTAACAATAGCTTCTAAAGTAAGATTAGTTTTCACACGCTTACCTGCATCTTCACGCATTTGTTCCTTTAATGCTTCTTCGTCTTGACCAGAGAATTGGTAGTAAAGATCTAAAGTCATTCCTTGCATTTGTAAACGTTGTTCGAATTCACGCATCATGCGATCAAGTTCTGTATCAACCATAACTTCTGGAACTTCAACTTCAGCATTATCAGTAGCTTTATTAATTAATTCTTCACGCTTTGCATTTTCTGCACTTTGTTTTTTCTCAGATTCTAGTTGCTCACGCTTTTTAGTTTTTAGTGCATCTAGAGTTTCTACTTCATCATCCACATCTTTTGCAAATTCATCATCAAGCTCAGGTAGCTCTTTTGATTTAATTTCATGGATAGTAACTTTGAAAGTAGCTTCTTTTCCAGCTAATTCTTCTGCATGATAATCTTCTGGGAAAGTAACTTGGATGTCAGTTTCAACTCCCACTTCTTTACCAACTAATTTTTCTTCAAATCCAGGAATAAATTGACCTGAACCAATTTCAAGTGAATGATTTTCACCTTTTCCACCATCGAATGCTTCACCATCTAAGAAGCCTTCAAAGTCCATTACAACAGTGTCGCCTTCTTCTACAGATCCCTCTTCTTTTACAACTAATTCAGCATGACGCTCTCTTAATTGGTTTAATTCATTATCTACATCTTCATCAGTTACCGTTACGTCTTGTTCTTCAACTTCTAGATCCTTGTATTCACCTAGTTTTACTTCGGGCTTAACTGTTACATCTGCAGTAAATACGATAGCCTTACCTCTTTCAATTTCTTCAATATCAATGCTCGGTTGATCAATTGGCTCAATACCAGATTCTTCAACTGCTTTTACATAGGCATTAGGAAGTACGATATCAACTGCATCTTGATATAATGATTCTATACCAAAACGTTTTTCAAACATTGCACGAGGCATTTTACCTTTACGGAAACCTGGAACTTGAACTGTTTTAACAACCTTTGCGAAGGCCTTGTCTAAAGCCGCATCAAATTCTTCAGCAGAAACTTCAAACGTTAGAACTCCTTCATTACCTTCTTTTTTCTCCCATTTTACTGACATATAAATTCCCTCCAAAATCTATTATTTCCATTAACTACTTAAATTCATTAATTAGATTTGATATTGTTTTAATAAACCCTTAGTATATTTACAACCATCTTATTATACCATAATTACATGCCCTTTCAAGCCATAAGCAAAAGTTCCTTTGTTAATCTTCAATGATAGATAGGTATAGATGCTCACCTTTTTTTATTTCATCAAAATAGTATTTAACATGGTCATCTACTGGTTCATTACCATCTTGATTTAAAAGAAGATGAATCATTTTTATTAAAGTGTCCGAGATTAACTCTTTTTCACTACTTAGTGGAATTATTGGATACTGTACGTAAAGATAACGATATAACGAATCCATCAAGAACCGATACATAATTGGATCATTTTGTTCAATATTTCTTAAATCAAATATAATTTCTTTGTATAAATTTAGTTCTTCTAAATCCGGTATGTCCACCGGCTTTACCTCTAATTCTTTCCCAAGTTTATTAACCATAACCTGATTTGAATAATTTAGTTCTTTTAACCATAGGAAGATGGCAGTTTTAATAACTGGGTGTACTTTATCATTTTTCAACAATTCTACAACCATATTGTCGGGTTTAATCTTCATTGTTTTTAAACGCATAATACAGCGCCATTGTTTCTTATGATCAGTATTCTGAACAGCTTCAAATAATTCTTCAATGTAGACGGACATTTTCTTCTCTATTAAATCGGATTCCATTTTTTCACTCACATGATAAAGCTGTAAGAATTGTTCTTTGAGTATAGATGGTAGATTTTCGGATGATAATTCCTCTTCAATTCTCTCCATAAGAAGATCATATTTATTCGTTTGAAATAGAATCGTTAAATATATATGTACGTAATGAAAATAATGCTCATCATTTTTATCTTGGATAATTTCTTCACACATATCTTCTGCCTCTTGAAAACGACCTAATTCCATTAAACACATCATTTTACCTATAAGTAGTTCACGATCTTGAACATCATATTGAATTAATGTATTTATTTTATCTAATGCTTCTATATATCTCTTCTCTTGTAAATCTTGAAGACTTTCATCTCTTAAGGTTGTTTTCCATTTAGGAAATAGAATAACCTTTTCATCCTCAGTACGCATGATTGACTTCCCCTCCTTTAATTAGTTAGTTTATACGAAAGGAATACGTAAAATACTTACTAATCATATATCACCAAATATGAAAAAAGAAACCTATAAATATAGGTTTCTTAACATTAGCGTCCCAGGAGAGATTCGAACTCCCGACCCACAGCTTAGAAGGCTGTTGCTCTATCCTGCTGAGCTACTGGGACATATGTATTATGGAGCGGGTGATGGGAATCGAACCCACGACATCAGCTTGGAAGGCTGGAGTTTTACCATTAAACTACACCCGCATTGAAATTAGGTTTTTGTATTTAATTTTGTTGACCGCACCATTTGTGGTCCATTATGCCTCTCAGTCTTCTAGCTTATTCGAAGATGTTAATTTCTCGAGGCAACTCGTAGCAGATTCGTTGGGAGCGTTGCTCGTTACTACACTCGCATAGGTGTTTAAAAAATATTAAATTCCGTTAACCTAGGTGGCTCGTTTTGATCACAAGATTTATTATATGCAGTTTTGTATTTAAAGTCAACACTTAATTTTATTTCAGAAAATTAATATATTTTTCAGTTGAAGGACGCTATTAAAAATCATCCTTCAACCGTTTCCTACAAGGAGGTTACAAAAGATAAGTCTTCAACCTTTTGACCTTCTTGAGTAAAAAAGCTTATCTCCACTTTATCCGAAGATTGCCATGTGAGAACAGCATACGTCCTTTCTACCCTTAATCTTGGCAAACGAATACTTCCTGGATTTATGAATAACTTATTATCAACTTTTTCTGCACCGGCTATATGCGAATGTCCGAAGCAAACAACATTAGCAGATCCTTCTTCAGCTCGATAAGCTAAATTCATTAGATTCATTTTCACATTATGTAAGTGCCCATGGACAACAAAAAATGTTATACCATTAATTACTTTTTTCTGTTCGTTTGGGAAATCCCCATAGAAATCACAGTTGCCCGCAACTGTGATAACACCCTCTAATTCGTTAGCATCATCCGTTAATTCAGAATCTCCACAGTGAATTACATAATCTGCCTGCTCGCGAATTTTAATTTCTTCAATTTCTTTTGTTAATCCATGACTATCACTCATAATAATAACTTTCGTCATGATATCCTCTCCACTAGACTAGTTTTTGTATCCAATCTTCAAGCTGTATTATTGCATTACTCCGATGACTAATCTTGTTTTTTTCGTCTGGAGAAAGCTCTGCCATGGTCTGTTGTAGTCCATCCGGAATAAATATAGGATCATAACCAAAACCATGATTTCCTACTTCTTCCGTACCAATTGTTCCTTCACAAAGACCTTTCTTAAAGATTGTCTTCTGACCAGGAACAGAAACAGATATTACACAAACAAATCTAGCTGTTCGCTGTTCTTCTGGAACACTTCCTAATTCACTTAATACTTTTTCGATGTTTTTTTTATCATCTTTTGGTTCCCCTGCATAACGAGCAGAAAAGATACCTGGTCGCCCGTCTAATGCATCAACTACTAGCCCTGAATCATCGGCCATAACTGGAATATTTAGTATTTCGGCAATTCCTTCTGACTTTAAAGCTGCATTTTCTTCAAACGTTGATCCTGTTTCCTCAATATCTGGAAGTTCTTGTTCTAGATCTAATAATGAAACTGCTTTTATTCCATATCGTTCAAATAATGTTTGAAATTCTTTAGCTTTTCCCACATTCTTTGTTGCAATTAAAACTTCTTTCATTAGCTATACTCCTTATTTAACAGTTTCACCGATTCGTGTTGCTAGTTCTCCTAACGCTTCTTTTTGCTTCATGAAGATTTCTTTCAATCCCTCATCGGCAAGCTTTAAAAGTGTTTGCAATTGATTCATGGAAAATGTAGCTTCTTCCCCTGTTCCTTGGATTTCTACAAATTCACCTGATCCAGTCATAACAATATTCATATCAACATTCGCATTAGAATCCTCTTCATAGTTAAGATCAAGTATTTCTGTTCCATCTGGAAGTACACCTACTGAAGTAGCCCCGAGAAAATCCGTAACAGGCATTTTCTTTAATGTGTTTTTTTCTAAAAGTTTTCCGAATGCAAGAACTAGTGCAACATATGCACCAGTTATCGATGCTGTACGTGTACCACCGTCCGCTTGTATAACATCACAATCTATCCAAACGGTTCTTTCACCAATATTATCTAAATCAACTACTGAGCGAAGCGCTCTACCAATAAGTCGTTGGATTTCCATCGTTCTTCCAGATACTTTTCCTTTTGAAGATTCACGGATATTTCTATCTTGGGTTGCACGTGGTAACATGGCATATTCTGCAGTGATCCAGCCTTTTCCTTGTCCACGCATAAAAGGAGGAACCCTGTCTTCAATTGTAGCGTTGCAAATTACTTTTGTTTCCCCTACTTGGATTAAGACAGAGCCTTCAGGATGTTTAGTAAAATTTGTTATTATCGTAATAGGTCTTAAACTATTTATATTTCTTTGATCAGTTCTCACATTAATTCCTCCTTGTCTAGAGATTAGCTTATCATATTTTACTGGAAAGATTCACCTTATTACAATTGTTTTAGACAAATATAAGAATAACCCATTTTCACTCTTCCTTAAGCATAGTAACTGTATGTATTAAATAACATCATATAAAATCCAGAGAGGAGAAATATTCCTCAAATAATAGTACATTTATGTTAATTCTTCTGTATGTCGCAAAGTTTTGTACTTTCCTAACTAACTAAAAAAAGAGCAGACTAATCTGCTCTTCTAAAATAGTATTACTATAATTTTTCTGATGGTGTAAGTGATTCGCGTGTTACAGGTTCAGAGTAAACTTCTCCACTCTCATTGGCAATTTGTTCAACATTTTCTACTTTGATGTTAACTGCTTCAATAGATTCTTGTTCTGTTAAAGTGCGAACCAAGGTCTCCATTACTTCATCAGCAATTACTCCATTTCCTTTATCTATTAAGATATCTTGATTAAATACTAGTTCAAGAACGCCACTATTTAATGTTGGCCCATCTAATAACATCGTTTCATCATTAAACACATGCATTAAATTAGTATCATAAGTTGGACCTTCAATTAATGCATCCACAATAGATTGATTAACATCTCCATCCTTAACTTCAATATATTGTGTTACAGGAACAAAATATTGGTTATCATCATGTTCTGTAGGAAAATACATGGTAACTGCTTTACTACTAATTAAATCTACAGTATCCGTTTGAACAATATTGATTCCGTTAGTTCTTGTATAACCGTTTGCAATTGGTGTTCCATTTACCGGCATAGCATCTAAGTCTTTTCCAGCTACACGTAACTTAACCCGTTTAATGGAATCAAATTGGGTTAATGTGAATGTCATTGCCTCTAGAATTCGTAACTCATCTTCAGAAGCATATTCATTAAACTCTTCTGATAAATCAACAGTTGCTGTGCCTTCTTCAATACTTAAACCAAGTATTTCTGTTCCAGTAGGTAAAACTGCTTGGAAACCATTAGGTATTAATGCTGTTACTGGGCCATCCTGCACTAGATATTCCAAGACTTGTGAGGCTACTTCTTTGGACTCTGGAACTGGTAACTCAACAGTTTGTGGTGCTACAAGACCATTAGAATCTAGCAAAAATAATTGACGGACAACTGTCTGAGCTGACTCTTCTTTTTCTTCTGCATTATCTACCGCTTCATCATCATTAGCTTGTTCCTCTTGTCCATCTACAGCTTCTGCATTTGGTGGTGGATCCATATCAGGGAGAGATTGTTCTCCTTGGAAACATCCAGTTAATAATAACAACGTACATAATGATGCAAGTAACATTAGCAAATATTGCTTTCTCATGTCATTCCCTCCTACGATGGTTTGTACTACTATGTATACGAGCCTTTTTAAAATTTAGACCTTATCATTTTAAAAAATCTACCCTTCATGTATGAAAAATAAGTTCAAAAGGGGCCTATCCCTCAAAAAACAAACATTGTTTTTTGGAAGGATAAACCCCTTTTTGTGTAAGTCATGCTAATGTGTTATATAAGCTTTTTCTATAGCAACGGATTTTAAATTATCAATCGAACTATTAAAAATACTTTTAGTTAAAGAAGTAAAATTTTCCACATCACCAGTTGTAAAAAATTGATGATAACATAGTTCAGTTCCATCGTTTAATAACTGGTTCATTTGTAATATCGTACTTGTTTCCCTAGCAGTTTCTTCACTCGAAGATATTAATGTGATGTCTGGTCCAACAACTTGTTGAATCACTTCTTTTAATAATGGATAATGGGTACAACCTAAAATCAGTGAATCCATCTTGTCAAATTTTTTTAATGGTAGTAGTGCTTTCTCCACTGTCTGTTCAACTAACCCACCAGATAGTATTCCTTGCTCAACTATCGGTACAAATGTCGGACAGGCTAAGGATACAGTTTTCAAATCTGGCTTTAGCATATTTAATGCATTGGCATATGCATTACTTCGAATCGTTCCTTCAGTACCAATAATACCTACATGGTTATTTAAAGTTAGCTTTATAGCCGCTCTCGCCCCAGGTTGAATAACACCAACAACAGGTATAGAAAGCTTCTTCTGTAATTCTTCTAATGTATATGCAGTGGCTGTATTGCAGGCTACAACTAGCATCTTAATATCTTTTGTTAAAAGGAAATCAACCATTTCCCAAGTAAAACGTATTATTTCATCAGCTGACCTTGGCCCATACGGACATCGTAGTGTATCCCCAAGATATATAAGTTTTTCTCTTGGAAGTTGTCTCATTAATTCATGTACAACTGTTAATCCACCTACTCCTGAGTCAATGACACCAATTGGTTTATTCAAATTTACCGCCTCTTCTAGGATGTTATTTTTCATTTACAGTTTTCATTTGATGATGCAATAAATTAAGTAGTTCAATTAAAGTTTCTGTTTGATCCTCACTAAAATTTTCGAGAACTTCATTTAGATAATTTTGTCGTTTCAAAATTACTTCCTCAATGATACGATGGCCCTTTTCTAAAACATGTATACGAACAACACGTCGATCATTTGTATCACGAACGCGTTCAACTAAGTCATTTTTTTCCATGCGATCTACTAAATCTGTTGTTGTACTAAAAGCTAGACCGTTTTTAGAGGATAGTTCTCCAATAGTTAGGTCCCCTTCTTCCCTTAACCATTGAAGTGCAATGAATTGTGGGTTAGTGATCGGATAATTATTTAATATTTTACGACCATTTTGCTTGATTGCTCCCGATATATGTCGAAGTGTTTTTTCTAATTGTGCTATAGATTCTGTTGAATTGTTGTTTTCCAAGACGTTACCTCCCGAACTTCCAATCATATAGTCATATTTTATCATAAAGCTGAGAAAAACCTATGATTTATTTATTAAAAAGAATTTTTCCTAGGTAAAAGTAGTTATGATACTATATTTCTAACATTCATGAAATGTGCGCACCTATTACTACTCCATACATAAGCTATTAGTGACTAAATAATTTCCCTTCATACCGCAGCTCTATGACAGCAAGGAGGGGTTAACATTTGAAGGACAACGAGTATAAACCGAAGCAATTATTAACAAAACGAGAAAAAGAAGTATTTGAACTCTTAGTTCAAGACAAAACAACTAAGGAAATTGCCCAGGAATTATTTATTTCCGAAAAAACTGTCCGTAACCACATTTCAAATGCTATGCAAAAATTAGGAGTCAAGGGGCGTTCACAGGCAGTTGTAGAGCTCATTCGTATGGGTGAATTAAAGCTCTAGAAAAAACCGACTTTCCTTAATCGGAAGTCGGTTTTTATTTATTGCTTTTTTCTAAAGGATTGTAATTCCCATCCATTTTTATATTCATTTTATCGCGATCAGAATTACTTCAATTAAATAGCCGCTATGTTGTTGATATAAATAATATTACAGGCCTGCTTCAGTTGCAGCATAATCAGCGTCTTCACTACTGAAGCCTTCATAAATTAATTGATCTACTAAACCACTTCTAGAAAACGCTGAGTAATCGAAATAGTCTTTTGCCGCTTGAACTGCTTGTTCTCTCCAGTCGACAGTGATATTTTCTACTGCATAAGTTGCATCCTCATTGCTGTGACCTTCATACAATAGTTGTTCAATTAAAGCGCTTTTGGAAAATGCTGTGTAAGCCAAATAATCTTCAGCTGCTATTACTGCTTGTTCTCTCCAATTTACAGTAATATTTTCTACTGCATAAGTTGCATCTCTATTGCTAAAACCTTCATACTCAAGCTGTTCAATTAAACCACTTTTGGAAAATACCGTATTATCCAAATAATCTTCAGCCATTCTTACAGCTTGCTGTTGTTCCATCGTTCCTCCGTTTTCATCCTTTTTCTCTTCTTGCTTAGTTTCTTCTACCTTAGTCTCATCTTCTTCTTTTTTAGCTACCTCTGTTTTAGCCTGTTGCTTCTTCCATATCTTGTTCTGACTCATTAGCCGCCTCTACCTTGTCCTCTTCTTTAGCTATATCGTCATTTGTTTCCGCACTGCTACTAATACCACCATTACGATAAGAGCCATTAAGACCATTAGTATTTTTTTCATTGGAAAAACACCCCCTCTTTTAAATTTTTTTCTCAGGCAAATCCACTAGTATTGCATAAAAAGGTATCTGAATTTTGCTGTTTTAATCTTATTTTTAATAGAGCCAAAAAAGTAAATACTCAACTTAAAGTGGCTCCATCCATTTGGAATTCCACAAGGATGCCCTTAAAAAAAGGCTGATTTGTAAGAGATTACGCTTACTATTCGTCTCATTTTGAACGAGTACATTTAAACAAAATACGATAAGTGCAATAAACACCTGATTGTAAACTGCTGATTCACTTTGACCGTAGATTTTTTTGATGTTCACATGTTGTTTCATCCACTTGAAAAATAATTCAATGGCCCAGCGTGATTTGTACATTTCTGAAATTTTTTCGGCGCTTAAATCAAAACGGTTTGTAACTAATTGAAGTATATTTCCTTTTGTATCTTCAACTCTAACTAGTCGAAAGTAATTCTCAGCTCGGTATTGAGTCGTGCCAATCAACACCATTTGATCCGATAAGACCGTTGAATCTTCAGATAGTTTAAATTCATCAACTACTCATATAAACGCATTTTATCACAGTCTAGAAAGGAAAAAGTAACCATCATCCGTCATGCGATCAAAGCGTTCGTAATCCAGGTAGCCACGGTCGAACACATACATGCATTCTTTGTCATCTACTAATACTTCAAGCTGGTTGCGAACATGTTCTTTCGCATTAGTTAAAACAGCTTTTTCAGGATAAGATATTCCTTTTTCCATAAATACAAGTTTTAGATGCACTTTCACACCTGCGGAATTCGGCCCTTTTATGATTGGTTAAATTCAGTGGCAGCGTGATTGAGTCAATGATTTTCAATGGCATCACAAGCTTTGTATAATGTGTTTTCAAATGAATTCGAGACACTAAATCAAGGAATAGTCTCTGAAATATATCTGGATTCATACCGCCTAAGCGACGAGACAGCTGAGAAATACTGAATGAATCAAGATCGATTTCCTTTTGGAGTTGGTCATTGAAAAGACAATCGTTTGGTTCATGTAAACTCTCAACTTCTTGTAGCTGCGCAAAAAGTAATAGTTTTAGAAATGACTCTGTCGTTAGTTTTTTCGTACAGTAATCTAATTTCATCGTTTTCATCAATAAATCTTCAAATAATTGAAGATTTATTGATGAAAACCATTGTCCAAATTATGTTTTTGGTGTAATCTTGTCCATATTAATAAAAGAGTCGGAATGAAGCCGACTCTTTTTTGTAAATAGTACTTTTATATATTTCTCTTAGGGAAAATTTTGTTACCAATTTTCATACCTAGTTTCAACCACAAAAAGCTAAATCCTACTAAAATAAACATTGCTAACATCTCACCAAAAGTATTATATAAAAAGTCTGGTATTATTGGAAGAAGTAAAATTGTCGTAATACAAAGTAAAGTGATTTGAAAAATAATAACAAAGCCTAGTACTGGGATAGAGATTTTATTCTCTGCTTTCAATGTAAATACCTCCTAAAAAATTTCTGCATATTGATATCTCATTATATGAACTTCAACACTTAACTATTCTATTCATGTAATAAAAGAAGGTCTCTTAATATCATAAGGTTTTAAATATAATGAATTTAAAGTGGACTATTTACCCATAGTCTGGAAGTTCAGAAAAGTAGAATTTAATATTAATAATAGTATCTACCTTTATAATCCACTGTAAAGTCACTTTTCACAGTTCTTGAAGGTAAATTTATACCGCCTATTCCTGCACTAAATTTCCCTAATACTTCTGACCAAAAGAAATTGTAGCCTTTTCCACCCTGTTTTTCTAGGTATTCAGTGCCATTATAATGATATCCTATATGTTCCGATTCTCCCCAAGCATACCTACTTGCAGAAGTGATTTTTGTCCCGTCACTAAAGACTACTATTCTATGATAGTATGTCCCCAATAGAATACCAAATACGTTTTTTAATGGATGTGTTAAAGTTCTTCTATACTCTGCAGTTGGTTGTATTAATGAACCTTCTGACGACTTAATTGGCTTAATATTGGTAGTGTCAACAATAAAAAAGGCTCTTGTCGCTAACTTCATGTCCTCAGATAAAGTATTGTAGAGTTTATTAAACTCCGAGTCACTTAAATCTTGGTTATTGATTTTTTTCATAACTGGTTCTACTTGTCTTATGAATTCTCTTACATATTCTTTCTCGCTTTCTGTATAGCTTGACCAAATTTCTGCCATATCCTCGCCATCTTCTACAACTCTTAACATTTTTTCGGTCAACGCTTTTCCATCGCTTAATGGTAATGATTCTGCCTTTGCTATAATGCCATTACTAGGTAAAGATAAAGTAATTATAGTTATCACTATTGTACTTATCAACAAATTAAAAATACTTTTTTTCAATTCAGCCAACTCCTTCTTATTTTTTCCATTGCCAACCTAATACTTAAAGACCTTCTCTTCAATCATATGGATTTTTTTCTATTAAATCCCTTAATATCCTTAATATACTAAAATAGTATTTTTTTCCTAGTCTACCCTAGAAACTGAATGAAGATTAATAACAATTCTAAGACATAACAAAGGTTAGAATTACTAATTAATCTTTAACAGTTATTGCTATTTTGATACTAATAAAAGTACATTTCCTTATTTTCTAATGAAGCATTACCATAAATACATAGTTATGAGGAAAACTTGAAAAACAGCATTTTATAGAAGGATAATATTTAGAAATAGCGAATAGTAATTATATGCATACTCGTGATGTAATTAAGCCAAAGTGACATTCTTCTTCTGTAGTTCCTTATGCACTTTCTCCAAGTCAACTGGAAAATAACCTTTCTCAATAGCCTGTTTCTCCGGAAAGAGAAACGCTTCTAGACATGGATTGGTCATGGTATAGTTCAAACGCTCTACACCTAGTTTCTTAGCGAACGACATCGGAGACTGTATTCCTTGAATGGCCAGTGGCAGAACTAATGGTTCTATGACTGACCCCTTCAAAATACAATTCCAGAATCTCACGACAATTAACCATAAAAAAACCTCCTGTATAATAATGTCATGCATGTTTGCATGCTACTTCATTATACAAAAGGCTATTCTATAGTGGCTCTCTATTCCGCAGAAGATGGCTCTCATCTCCGCATAAGTGGCTCAATTCATCCGCAATAATCAGGAAGTAGATAATTAAAGAAACGTTGTTGTATCAAGGTTTCAAACTGTTCGCTAATGGTACGCATAACAAAAGCTATGCAAAAATTAGGAGTCAAGGGGCGTTCTCAGGCAGTCGTAGAGCTCATCCATATGGGTGAATTAAAGCTCTAGAAAAAACCGACTTTCCTTAATAGGAAGTCGGTTTTTATTTTATGAGGAGGCTCAACAGCGGCCATAGGATGCGCGCAGTGTATTTCCGGAGCGGGTATGATGCGCTATTGAACATTATTAGATACGTCACACTTTCCATCAACTGTAAAAGAAAAGACAACAATCAATTTGATTACAGTCCTATTTATTGACTGGAACTAGTAACTGATATTTTTTCCTTTATATGATCACCCAACGGAAGTGGCTTCCCTGTAGTTGAATTAATATATACAATTCGCCCTCTACCAGTAAGGCATACTTCTTCATCCTGATTAACACCCATATAGTGAATATCAAATGATGTATTACCTACTTTTGAAGCCTTAACATACATATGCAAACTGTCTTCGAAGAACAATTGTCTTAGATAATCACATTGTAAATCAGCTACTATCGGAATTCCTTCTGTATTTCCCTCATCTCCAAAAACCCCAACTGTTTTTAAATATTCTATGCGAGCTTCTTCAAAATAAATAAATGGACTGACATTATTCACATGACCAAACATATCCGTCTCAGAAAAACGGATTCGAATTGGTATAGAAAATGTAAATTCTTCCCTCCATGTAGTAAAGTCTTCAATATATGATATCTTTCTCATGATTTAGTCTCCCTTTCTCACTGATGAAAAAAAGACCCCTACCTATCATGAAGTAAGGGTCTTGTTGTTCATTTACAAATTAATGTGCGTTATCGCTACCAAAGAAATTCTTAAAAGATTGTACAGTAGCAGCACGGTTCATAGCTGCAATTGAAGTTGTTAAAGGAATACCTTTTGGACATACTTGAACACAGTTTTGTGCGTTACCGCAACCAACTAGTCCGCCTTCTTCCATTAAACCTTCTAATCTTTCACTTGCATTCATTTCACCTGTTGGATGTGAGTTAAATAAACGAGCTTGGGAGATAGCTGCAGGTCCAATAAAGTTTGATTTATCATTAACATTTGGACAAGCTTCTAAACAAACCCCACAAGTCATACATTTTGATAGTTCATATGCCCATTGACGTTTTTTCTCTGGCATACGTGGTCCCGGACCTAAATCATACGTACCATCGATAGGTATCCATGCCTTAACCTGTTTCAGAGCGTCGAACATGCGCTCGCGATCAATAACTAAGTCACGAACTACAGGGAAAGTCGACATTGGTTCCAATCGTATTGGTTGTTCTAATTCATCCACTAGAGCAGCACAAGATTGTCTAGGTGTTCCGTTAATTACCATAGAACAAGCTCCACAAACCTCTTCCAAACAGTTCATATCCCATGCTACTGGTGTCGTTTTTTCCCCTTTAGCAGTAATGGGATTTTTTCGTATTTCCATTAACCCAGAAATAACGTTCATATTTTTACGATATGGAACATTAAATGTTTCGTTATATGGAGCAGAATCTGGGCTATCTTGACGTGTAATAATAAATGTAACAGTCTTTTGTTCAGCCATTTTCACTTACTCCCTTCCCTTTTTGTTTTCTCGTCTTAATGTTTTGTCGTATAATCTCGTTTACGTGGCGGTATTAATGACACATCGACTTCTTCATACGATAATACTGGTGAATTAGTTTCTGCATCAAATTCCGCAATGGTTGTCTTTAGAAATTCCTCATCATTACGCTCTGGGAATTCAGGCTTATAATGTGCGCCGCGGCTCTCATTACGATTGTATGCACCAATTGTAATAACACGAGCTAGGTGTAGCATGTTTTTAAGCTGACGAGTGAACATAACCCCTTGGTTATTCCAGCGAGAAGTATCATTGATATTGATATTTTCAAAGCGCTCAAGTAACTCTTGAATCTTTTCATCAGTTTTTAGTAGTTTCGCATTTTCACGTACTACCGTAACATTATCTGTCATCCATTCACCCAACTCATGGTGAATTTGATAGGCATTTTCTTCCCCACTCATATTCATTAGTGCTTCAAATTTCTCTTCTTCTTCTTTAACTCGATTCTCATATAGACTAGAATCTAAATCTTCCGCATGCTTATCTAAGCCTTCTGTATATTCAATTGCTTTAGGTCCAGCAACCATACCGCCATATATTGCAGATAGCAATGAGTTTGCACCTAAACGGTTTCCACCATGCTGAGAGTAATCACATTCCCCAGCAGCAAAAATACCAGGGATACTTGTCATTTGATTATAATCAACCCATAGTCCACCCATTGAATAGTGAACAGCTGGGAAAATTTTCATTGGAACTTTACGTGGATCTTCTCCTACGAATTTTTCATAGATTTCGATGATTCCACCAAGTTTAACATCAAGTTCTTTCGGATCTTTATGAGAAAGGTCAAGATATACCATGTTCTCACCATTGATACCTAACTTCTGGTTCACACAGACATCAAAAATTTCACGTGTTGCAATATCACGTGGTACAAGGTTTCCATATGCCGGATATTTTTCCTCAAGGAAGTACCATGGTTCACCATCTTTATAAGTCCAAACGCGTCCACCTTCACCGCGAGCAGATTCACTCATTAGACGTAGCTTGTCGTCCCCAGGAATCGCCGTAGGGTGGATTTGTATAAATTCACCATTTGCATATTTAGCACCTTGTTGATAAAGAATTGATGCCGCAGACCCTGTATTAATCATGGAGTTAGTAGACTTACCAAAAATAATTCCCGGTCCACCAGTAGCCATAATAGTTGCATCAGATGGGAAAGACTTAATTTCATGTGTCTTCATATCTTGAGCGACGATTCCTCGTCCGACACCTTCTTCATCAAGAACTGCTCCTAGGAATTCCCATCCCTCATATTTCGTTACTAAACCTTCAACTTCGTATCTACGAACTTGTTCGTCTAGAGCATATAATAATTGCTGACCTGTTGTTGCCCCAGCAAATGCAGTACGGTGGTGTTGTGTACCTCCAAAGCGTCGGAAGTCCAGTAGACCTTCAGGTGTACGATTAAACATAACACCCATACGGTCTAACATATTAATAATTCCCGGTGCCGCTTCACACATTGCTTTAACCGGTGGTTGGTTTGCTAAGAAGTCTCCTCCGTAAACGGTATCATCAAAGTGAATCCAAGGAGAATCCCCTTCCCCTTTTGTATTAACTGCACCATTAATACCACCTTGAGCACATACAGAGTGAGAACGTTTAACTGGAACAATGGAAAATAAGTCAACGCTTACACCAGCTTCAGCAGCCTTGATTGTTGCCATTAGACCCGCTAAGCCTCCGCCGACAACAGCGATTTTACGGTTACTCATTATAAACCTCACTCCTTCTCTATTTAATTAAACTCCATAAGCGAATGTAATTAATGTTCTAATTCCGATATAACTAACTACTAAAAATACTAGAATAGTAGCGTATGTAACAATTTTTTGTGATCTTGGTGATTGCGCAATACCCCAAGAGACTAAGAAGCCCCATAAGCCATTTGCAAAGTGGAATACTGCTGAAAGAACACCAATAACATAAAACCAAAACATTACTGGGTTATCTAATATTCCCTCCATTAGGCTATAATCAACCGATGCATTTCCAAGTGCCACTTGTACACGAGTTTCAAACACATGCCATGCAATAAATACTAACGTTACGATTCCAGTGATACGCTGTAAAAAGAATAGCCAGTTTCGTAAAAACCCATATCTTTTCACATTGTTTTTTGCGACAAATACAATATACACCCCAAGAATTGCATGGAAAAGAATTGGTAAATAAATAATAAAGATTTCTAATGCTAGCATGAATGGAAGACTCGACATAAAGCCTGCCGCTTTATTAAAGCTTTCCTCTCCATACACCGCAAAATGGTTTATTACCAAGTGTTGAACCAAGAAAATCCCTATTGGAACTACACCTAATAATGAGTGTAATCTCCTATAAAAATACTCCCTATGTTCCGCCATGTGATACCCCCCTTAGTTCTTCTGTTGAATTTTAATGATTAGTCTGACATTTCGCATAAAATAGATAAGTCTATTTTTGTCCAAAATGTAGATTTTACAACATATTTATTGTACGACTATCTCCAATTAGCGTCAAGAAAAGGTATTCATTTTTCACTTATCCAAAAATTCATTTTCAGGAACTAAATACCCTTGCGTTAAAATTAAAATGCATGGATAATATCTATATACTAATAATGTTACTATGTGACTTTTACATAATAGGAAGGAATCTAACAATGAAAAGAAACCACGAGACGCTTCCAATTGAATTACTCGATAAGATTCAATCATCTGGAGCTGGATATGATTTACTACGATATGTGAGTTTACCGGATGTTTTTGGTTCTGAGTCAGAAGCATTACTTTATTTTATGGGTAGAAGCTTAGCAAGAAAAATGGAGATTAAGGCTTTAAGTGATATTATTTACTTCTTTGAAAAAGTTGGCTGGGGGCGATTAGAATTATTTAAAGAGAAAAGTAACAAACTGGAATTTCATTTGCTTGCCGATGCTGTTGTGCAACGTTTATCGATGCCAGTGGATGTTGAATTCCGTCTTGAAGCTGGCTTTCTTGCAGAAGCTATTACCATTATTAAGGGTGTAGAGTGTGAGTGTATTGAAGAGGTAAGGAAAAAAATTCACCAGGTTGAATTTACGGTAATCTTTGTTGAATAAAAGGATGCTGGGACTTATTCCCTTAATTGGGGATTAGTCTTCAGCATCCTCTTTTAATTCCGGTTTATTTAAATGATCTAGTACTATCTCAGCAATATTTTGCGGAATTCCCAATTTAGTAATCTCTTGAATCGATGCATCCCGAATTTCTTTTACCGACTTAAAATGAGACAATAATAATTTTCTTCTTTTCTCACCAACACCAGGTATTTTATCTAACTCTGATTGGAATAAATTTTTCCCACGAAGTTGTCTATGAAAGGTGATTGCAAAACGATGTACCTCATCTTGAATACGTTGAATTAAATAAAACTCTTGCGATTGCCTTGATAATGGAACAATACTTGGCGGCTCACCATACAATAATTCACTCGTTCTATGTTTATCATCCTTCGCTAGTCCACATAAGGGAATATCTAGCCCTAACTCATTTTCTAGCACATCCAACGCTGCATTCATTTGCCCCTTACCACCATCAACAAGAATCAAATCTGGCAATGGAAGAGATTCCTTTAGTACACGCGTATATCTCCTTCTAATTACTTCCCTCATTGTTTCGTAGTCATCCGGTCCTATAACATCTTTAATTTTATATTTTCGATAATCTTTCTTACTCGGTTTACCATCTACAAAAACAACCATTGCTGAAACTGGGTCTGTTCCTTGAATGTTGGAGTTATCGAATGCCTCGATACGAAGTGGATTTTCGATATTCAATGCACTACCTAGTTTTTCAACTGCTAGAATAGTTCGCTCCTCATCCCGTTCAATAATGGAAAACTTCTCGAATAAAGAAGCCTTCGCATTTTCCATTGCGAGTTCTACTAATTCTTTTTTCTTACCACGATAAGGTGTGTGAACATCAATCTCTAATAACTCATTCAAAAGCTCCGTTTCAGTACCAATTGGAACGAAGATTTGTTTTGGTTTCGGATGGTTTTCGTGTAAATAAAATCGCCCGATAAAACTGATAAATGTTTCCTCTGGCTCATCAAAGAATGGAAAAACAGAAACATCCCGTTCTATTAGCTTTCCTTGTCTTATAAAGAATACTTGAATACACATCCAACCTTTATCAAAACCGTATCCGAATACATCACGGTCAATCCTATCACTTAAGGTCATTTTTTGTTGTTCCATCACAACTTCAATATGTTGGATTTGGTCACGAAGTTCCTTAGCCCTTTCAAAGTTTAATTGTTCACTTGCTTCCAGCATTTTTCTAGTCAGATTGCCTTTTATTTTCTTAAATCCACCTTGTAAGAATGATTGAATTTCATGAATTATATCCCTGTAAAACTCTTCTGCAGGTGGATTGTCGCTACATGCTAAACACTGATTCATATGATAGTACAAGCAAGGTCTTCCCGAGGGATTATTACATTTCCTTAAAGGATAAAGCCGATCAAGTAACTTCTTTGTTTCTCTTGCGGCAATAACGTTCGGATAGGGACCAAAGTATTTCCCTTTGTCTTTTTTTACTTTACGAGTAATAAGTAGTCTTGGGTGCCTTTCAGAGGTAATTTTTAAATATGGGTAAGACTTATCGTCCTTTAGCATGACATTATATTTCGGGTCATACTTTTTAATTAAATTCATTTCCAAGATAAGTGCTTCTATCTCGGAGGAAGTAATAATATATTCAAAATCAACTATTTCTTGAACTAGTCTTGCGGTCTTTTGATCATGAGCACCAGTAAAGTATGAACGCACTCTATTTTTTAATAATTTTGATTTCCCAACATAAATGATTGTATTATGCCTATCTTTCATAAGATAGCAACCAGGTTTAGCAGGTAAAACTGCCAATTTTTCTTGTATTTTCTGGTTCATTCTCGTCATTCCTTTAAATAAATGTACTACTAGAAAATAATCCCCTGTCACAATATGCAACAAGGGATTGTCTGTTCATGATAAAGATTTATAAGATTAAGCGTGCTTATTAATTAGTTCAACAAGTGCTTCTTTTGGTTGGAAACCAATTACTTGATCCACCACATTTCCATCTTTTAACAGTAGCAATGTCGGAATACTCATTACTCCATACTTACTAGCTGTTTCTTGATTTTCGTCTACGTCCAATTTAACGATTTGTACTTTATCAGACATTTCGCCATCTACCTCTTCAAGTACTGGCGCAATCATTTTACAAGGTCCACACCAAGGAGCCCAAAAATCAACTAATACTAAATCTTTTGCAGTTTCATCTGCAAAGTTTTGATCGGTTACATGTTTAATCGCCATTCTAAATCCTCCTCTTCTTACATCATTTCAAGATGAGTATACCATTATTAAATAATCCTTACTAACAGTTTGCTTATTCTAGAAATTCTTATCCAAACAATTAATGTGTAAAAAGATCTAACCCAACAACTAGGTTAGATCTTTTTATATAAACTATGCATTAACTTTCAGGTTTTTAATTTCTTCTGTAAGGATAGGAATTACTTCAAATAGGTCTCCTACGATTCCATAATCGGCAACATTAAAGATATTTGCTTCTGGATCTTTATTGATTGCAACAATCACCTTAGAATTTGACATCCCAGCAAGGTGTTGAATGGCACCAGAAATTCCAACTGCAATATACAAATCTGGCGTAACTACCTTTCCAGTTTGACCAATTTGTAAGGAATAGTCACAATAATCCGCATCACAGGCTCCACGAGATGCACCTACTGCACCACCCAGAACATCCGCTAATTCATATAATGGCTTAAACCCTTCTGCACTCTTCACACCGCGTCCACCCGCAACAACAACTTTTGCCTCAGAAAGATCAACTCCGTCTGTTGCTTTTCGTAGCACTTCTTTAATCACCGTACGCAAGTCTGAAATATCTACTGTTTTCTCGACTACTTCTCCAGAACGAGAATCGTCACGGTCTAATGATTGAATATTGTTTGGACGAACCGTAGCAAATACAAGTCCTTCTGTAATTATTTTATTTTCAAATGCCTTACCAGAGTAAATTGGTCTTGTGAATACAACTTGATCACCAACTAAATTAATCTCCACAACATCTGAAATTAAGCCAATTTCTAATTTACTAGCAATCTTTGGCGTTAAATCTTTTCCAACTGCAGTATGGCCCATTACAATTCCAGAAGGATTTTCATCATCTATTATAGCTAACACCGCTTGACCATAACCATCTGAAGTGTATGTGGCTAACTTTTCATGGGAAACTGTGACAACTCGGTCCGCTCCATAATAAATCATTTCCTGTGCTTGACTATTTAAACTCTCTTTTCCACAAAGAACACCAACTACTTCAGCACCAGCATTTACTTTTTTCGCTGCAGCGATCGCTTCGAAAGTAACATTACGTAATACACCGTCTCTAGATTCACCAATTACAAGTATTTTTTCACTCATCATAATTTCTCCTTTCTGTCATCCAATTAAAGTACTTTCGCTTCGTTTCTAAGCAGCGAAACAAGCTCTTTTACTTGAGCATCTATTTCACCTTCTAATACTCTTCCAGCTTCTTTCTCAGGTGGTAAGAAAATATCAACAGTTTTTGTTTTTGGTTCAAGTTCGTCTTCATCAAGATCGAGATCATCAATTTCCAACTCTTCTAGTGGCTTCTTTTTCGCTTTCATAATACCTGGTAATGAAGGATATCTAGGTTCATTCAATCCTTGTTGACAAGTAACAAGAAGTGGTAGTGACGTTTCTATTTTTTCTACATCACCTTCGACGTCCTTATCAATTTTTGCTGTATCCCCATCAATTTCTAAGTTAGTAATTGTCGTTACATAGTTAATACCTAAACGCTCAGCAAGTCTTGGACCAACTTGGCCACTAGCTTCATCAATTGCAACATTACCAGCTAGAATTAAGTCAACCTCTTTATCTTCAAAAAACGCTTCCAAAATTTTGGTTGTTGTAAATTGGTCACCTTCTTCTTGGGTCTCTTCTATATTAATAAGAACTGCTTTATCTGCACCCATTGCAAGTGCTGTACGAAGCTGTTTTTCAGAATCCTCATCACCAATAGTGACAACGCTTACTTCCCCACCATGCTCGTCACGTTGTTTAATTGCTTCCTCTACCGCATATTCATCATATGGGTTTATGATGAATTCAGCTCCGTCATCTTCAATACGTCCATCTGATACTACGATTTTTTCTTCCGTATCAAATGTCTTCTTTAATAAAACATAAATATTCATATGATTTCCTCCTCTTATTTCTCTATTTATCTATAAAATTAGGCTTTCGTTTTTCAATGAAAGCTTGAACCCCTTCTTTTGCATCTTCTGAACCAAAGATTTCTCCAAATGCTTTAGCTTCAGCCTGAACACCTGCCGAGAAACTCTCAACCTTTGCATATGGAATTAATTGCATGATTCGATTGATAGTAGGCTTGCTTTTAGATGCAATTTTTGTTGCTAGCTTATTAGCTACATCAAATATCTCTTCTTCGCTTGTTACTTGGTTAACCAAACCATAATCATATGCCTCATTAGCAGTAATTGGATCCCCAGATAAAATCATTTCATATGCTTTTGCTGTTCCCACATACTGTGGTAATCGTTGCGTTCCAGCAAATCCTGGAATGATACCAAGTGTTAACTCAGGAAGACCTAACCTTGCATTTTCAGTAGCGATTCGAATATGACAGGATAATGCCAGCTCCATTCCACCACCCAGTGCAGCACCATGTATGGCCGCTATTACAGGTATAGAAAAATGCTCAATACGATCAAATAATTTTTGACCATACTCTGAAAGTGATTGATAGTCGGAAGCTTCTTGTAATGAAGTAAACTCCTTAATATCCGCTCCAGCTGAGAAGAATCTACCTTCCCCTTTTAGGATAACAGCTTTAGCTTTAACCTCTTTTTCTATTAAATCTAGTTTCCGGGAAAGCGCCTTCAATAGTTTGCTAGATAAAGCATTAGCTGGTGGGCTCTGAATAGTTAATGTTGCTACATGCCCTTGTAGTTCATAAGAAATCATTTCCAAACAAATACACCCCTTCTCTAAAAATCTGAGTAGTCCTTAACCTGAATATACATTATTAATCCTTATCATTTTGTGTATCCAGGTTTCTTAGAAAATTCAAAGGTTAAATTTATTTTAACTTAGCCAATTAATATTCCGTAATAAAATTATGTAATTTAATTGGCTACAATACCTTTCGTAATTAACTGATGAACAGCAGGAGCAAGTGTTACTAAATCATATTTTTCCTCATTCATAACCCAGTTCGTTACCGTTTCATCAAGCGTTCCAAAAACCATCTGTCTGATCAATGGTACATTTATATCACTTCTAAATAAATTTTCTTCCATTCCCTCTTTAATAATACCATCAATTACAACTAAGTAGGGTTTTAATATTCGATTAATTTCCTGACGTAATGTAAGATTGGACTGCCTTAGCTCCAATTGTGTTACAATCGCTAAATGATGGTTTGCAGCGAGTTGACCAAAATGCATTTCTATCAAGGTAAGTAACTTTTCACTAGCATTTTCTTTCAGACTAGTTGCTACAGCAATTTGTTCAATAAATTGTCCCATCTTTTCTTCAAAAACGGAGATTAATATATCTTCTTTATTCTTAAAATATAAGTATATCGTACCGTCGGCGACTCCTGCTTTTTTGGCTATTTTCGAAACTTGAGATGCATGATAACCATTTTCAGCAATAACATCTACCGCAGCCTCAATTATTAACTTGTATTTCGGTTTATTATTCTTCATTACTTTTCTCCTTCAAGTGTACAAGCGCAATAAATAAATAAATGAATGAATCATCATTCATTTATTATTGTAATACTCAAATCATGTAATGTCAATATATTGCTTGTACACTTTTCAGGAAAAAAACCTTGAGCTATTGGCTCAGGGAGGAACTTACTTTTTCTTTTTTCTTCTCTTCATCAACTAGCTGTCTTCTTAAAATCTTTCCTACTGCAGTCTTTGGCAATTCTTTACGGAACTCATAAATTCGCGGAACCTTATATGCTGCCAAATTTTCTCTACAATACTTGTTTAATTCTTCTTCTGTAACAGCATATCCCTCTTTTAGGACAACATACGCTTTAACAGTTTCTCCACGATATGGATCAGGAATTCCGGCGATAACCACTTCTAGAATAGCTTCATGTTCATAAAGAACTTCCTCTACTTCGCGAGGATAGATATTATACCCACCTGCGATAATCATATCTTTCTTACGATCAACAACATAGAAATAGCCGTCTTCATCCATATAACCTAAGTCACCAGTTAATAACCATCCATCCTTTAATGTATTCTCGGTATCTTCAGGCTTATTCCAATAGCCCTTCATAATTTGTGGACCTTTTACTGCCAACTCACCTATTTCACCAACTTCTACTTCATCATATGTCTCCATATTTAAGATTTTAGCATCCGTATCCGGCCATGGTAATCCAATACTTCCACTTATGCGATTTCCATAAATCAAATTTGCATGTGTAACTGGGGATGATTCTGTTAAACCGTATCCTTCCACTAACCTTCCTCCAGTTACCTTTTCAAATTTCTCCTGAACTTCTACTGGAAGTGGAGCGGAACCACTAATACATGCTTCAATGGAAGACAAATCATATTTATTCAAATCTGGATGGTTAAGCAAACCGATATAGATTGTTGGAGCTCCAGGGAATAATGTTGGCTTCAATTTATGAATCGTTTTCAAAACATCGCCAGCATCAAATTTTGGTAAGAGAACCATTTTTAAACCATTCAAGATTGATAGGTTCATAACAGCAGTCATACCATAAACATGGAAGAATGGTAAGACACCTAAAACCGTCTCTTCCCCTTTTTTAGTATCGTAAATCCAGGCATCACACATTTGTGCATTCGCAACCAAATTACGATGTGTAAGTATAACCCCTTTAGGAAAGCCCATTGTACCACCCGTATATTGGAGAAGTGCAGTATCCTCTATAGGATCAATATCTACTTTTTGAAAACTTGCTTCAGCTTTTTCAATTATTGATGTCCATAGATGTGTGTCAGATGACTCTTCTACCTTTACTACCATGTTATACTGCTTCTTTTGGATGAAAGGATAGATTAAGTTCTTTGGAAAAGGTAGATAATCTTTGATTCCTGTAACAATCATATGTTCTAAAGGAGTATTCTTTTTTACATTACTTACTCTAGGAACCAAGATATCCAAGCACACAATAACTTTCGTACCAGAATCATTCAGTTGATACTCAAGTTCTCTCTCTGTGTATAAAGGATTCGTCTGAACGACGATTGCCCCTGCCATTAATGCTCCATAATAGCCAATAACAGATTGAGGTGTATTTGGTAACATAATAGCTACTCGATCACCTTTTTGAACTCCCAAACCTTGAAGATAATTCGCAAATCGCTTCGCTTGGTTATGTACTTCAGCGAATGTTAATTCTTTCCCCATAAAGTAAAGCGCTTTCTTTTCTTTGTAAAGTGAAGCAGCATCCTCTAGAAACATGTGAAGGGGCTTCTCATTATAAGAAAGTGTAGTCGGTATTTCCTTTGGATAATGTTTGTACCATCTTTTTTCTTCTCCCATCATTTAACCTCCTTTTTTATATAGTTAATTCCATTATAGCGATTAATTAGTATTTTTTGAAATCTTTTTTTATTTTTTGTGATTTTTTTATGGGATTGCTAAACAATTACCTTGATAAATACCAAGTATTAGAAACCATCCACATCACAGAAATGAAGTCATCATAAATGATTTAATCATTTGTGGTGTTTAATATCGATTCAGAAGCCTATGATACACGTAGGTTAATTGCGGGATGTTTTTATTATAGAGTTTTACAATGAAATAAAAATAGAACTTCCAGATAATTGGAAAGTTCTATTTTTTATAAATTTTACTAGTAATATTTAACAGAGTCTAATTAAAAAATACTAAAGTTAAAATCAAAAACAAGATATAATATCCCCACTATAACAAATACTATAGCAACTCCTATGCAAACTTTTGCTAATGTTTCCATATAAATCTCCCTTAAGTTAAATAATACTTGCACCAATTACGTACGATAAACCTATCGAAATAATCATTGAAATAAGACCAACCGCTTTATTTCCTTTTCCAATTTCTTCATCAACACTTATGGTTGGAGTTAGAAATTCAAAAATAAAATAACCTAGCAATAATAAAATAAAACCAACCGTTCCCCAACCTATACTAGTTAGCAATGTATCATTATGCTCTATAGAATAACGAAAAATATTAGCAATACCGAATATCTTTCCACCTGTTGCCATCGCAACAGCCATATTCCCCTTTTTAATTTCCACCCAGTTTTTGTATTTCGTTACTAGCTCAAACACTGCAAGAAATACAACGGTACACAAGATAACAACACTATAACTTGCCGCAGTATCAACTAGCACATTCTCCCAGAAGATTTTCATTTCAACATCCCCTTTTAATTACCTAAACTCAATTACCGTAACTCCGCTTCCCCCTTCACCAGCAGCACCTGGTCTAGAAGATGCAATACTTGGGTGTTTTTTCACAAAATCTTGAACTCCTTTGCGAAGTGCTCCAGTACCTTTTCCATGAATAATAAATACTTTAGGGTAACCTGCCAAAGTTGCATCATCCACATACTTTTCTAACTTTAATAATGCATCCTCGTACCGTTCCCCACGTAAGTCTAATTCAAGTGCAACATGATAATTCGAACCTTTTATAGTTGCTAACGGCTTCTGATAGGTTTGCTTTGGTTTTCCGATTAATTGTAAGTCACTTCTTTTTACTTTGACTTTCATAATTCCAACCTGAACTAAATATTCCTTATCATTCACCTTTTCAAGGACCGTACCATTTTGGTTAATCGTAAGTAATTTTATTTCATCTCCTGAATTTAGTTCTTCCTTCGAAGTATTTAATTCCTTCTGTACTTTCTGTTTGGAAGATAACTTTGGTTGGGCTTCTTCTAACATCTTCTTTGCTTCAATCCACTCATGCTCTTTTAACTTCGCATCAGTTTTCATTTTTCTAATTTCACTTACGATAATTTCTGCTTCTTCTCTAGCTTTACTTAACGCCTTTTCTGCTTTCTCTTCTGCTTTTTTATATAATAATTCTTGCTTCTCCTCAAAACGGTTCCACTCTTCTTCGATTTGATTTCGAAGTTTTTCACTCTCTAGTAAAATGTTATGTGCCTCTTCGTATTCTTTCTCTGCCTGAATTTTTGAGCTCTCAAGTGATGCAATCATATTTTCAACATTTTTGGAGTCTACACCAATATGGCTCTTTGCACTTTCAATAATCGAATCATCTAATCCAAGTCTTTTGGAAATTTCAAAGGCATTACTTCTACCAGGAACACCAATTAATAACCGGTATGTTGGTTGCAAGGTCTGCACATCAAATTCCATCGATGCATTAATAACATTATCACGATTATAGCCATAGGCTTTTAACTCTGGATAGTGGGTAGTTGCAATTACTCTTGCATCTCTAGAAACAACCTCATCTAAAATGGACATTGCAAGGGCAGCACCTTCTTGTGGATCAGTACCTGCACCAAGCTCATCAAAAAGAACTAAAGTACGGTTATCCACATGCTTTATGATATCAACAATATTTGTCATATGGGAAGAAAATGTACTTAAATTTTGTTCGATGGATTGTTCATCCCCAATATCAGCAAATACATGCTCAAAAACAGCCATTTCACACCCATCTAATGCTGGAACTTGCAACCCAGACTGTGCCATTAACGTACATAGACCAACCATTTTTAATGTAACAGTCTTACCACCGGTGTTAGGACCAGTGATTACAATCGATGTATACTCTTTACCGATTTCTAAATCATTAGCTACAACTTCATTTATACCTATTAAAGGATGTCTAGCTTGTTGCATTTTAATATATCCCTGGTCATTCATAGTGGGACGGCTAGCTTTCATTTCACGACCTAAATTAGCTCTAGCGAACATGTAGTCTACTTGAGCAAGAATACGAACATTTTCTGTCAAAAATCCTTCATCTGCAGCAATACTCTGACTTAGTTCCCTTAGAATTCGTTCTATTTCTTGTTTCTCTCGGGCGTACAATTCTTGTAACTGATTATTTAAATCAACTACCGCTTTTGGCTCCATAAATAGTGTTTGACCTGATGATGATTGGTCATGAACAATCCCTCCAAAAGCTCCACGGTATTCATGTTTAACTGGTAGTACGTAACGATCATTTCGAATGGTAATAATCGCATCAGATAGCATATTACTTTTCGTTCTAGTATAACTTTCAAGCTTCTCACGGACTCTGCTTTCATGAGTTCTAATCGAAGAACGGATTCCTCGAAGCTTTTCCGTTGCACTATCCATCACATGGCCATGATCATCAATACAGCTCTTTATTTGAAGTTCCAAATTTCGAAGTGGTGTTATCTCTTCAACCAATTGCTTTAAGATTGGAAGTTCCTCTTCTAATCCTTCAATAAAATCTTTTACTTGGCGTCCACCATAAATGGTATTGGCTACATCCAAACATTCAGAAGTACTTAGTACTCCACCAATCACACTACGTTTAATACTCGCTCGTATATCAAATATCCCACCAAGTGGAACAGGGATATTTAACCTAATAACCTGTGCAGCTTCGTCAGTTTCATTCTGTAATAGATTTACTTCTTCTAACTTAGTAGAGGGATTTAAATTTGCTGCTAAATCTTTACCCAAACTAGTTTGAGCACGATTCATCAATCGATCAATAATCTTTTGAAAATCAAGTACTCGTAATATACGTTCATTCATTGACTTACTCCTTTACATGGCGTCTATATGACCTATCATTTATTACGATTGAAATACTGGATAAGTTTCTCTTTTGTCCAAGTATTTAACACGGTATCTTTTTGCAACCAACCTTTTCTAGCAACACCAACTCCATATTTCATATGCTCAAGCATTTGATAATTATGTGCATCCGTATTAATAGCAATTTTTACTCCTGCCTCTTGTGCAGTTCTTGCCCATTCAGCAGATAAATCTAATCGATTTGGGTTAGCATTGATTTCAAGCGCAGTATTTGTTTCCTTGGCCCGTTCTATTAATTTATCTAAGTTAACCTTGTAACCAGTTCTTTTTCCAAGTAGACGTCCAGTTGGGTGTGCTATAAGTGATACATATGGATTTTCTAAAGCTGTATATAATCGTTTCATAATTTGTTCTTCCGTTTGACTAAAGCTAGAGTGAATAGCAGCTATTACATAATCCATTTCCCTTAAAAAGTCATCTGAAAAGTCCAATGAACCATCAGTTAAAATATCCATCTCAACGCCGGAAAAAATATGAATATCGGAATATTTTTCATTCAACTTTGCTATTTCTTCCCGTTGATTTCTTAAACGTGTTTCATCTAATCCATTTGCAACACGTAAGTTCTTCGAATGATCTGTAATAGCGATAAACTCATAGCCATAACTCCTAGCCTGATTCACCATTTCTTCTAATGTTTGTGCACCATCACTCCAAGTAGTGTGCATATGAAGATCCCCACGAATATCACTTAACTCTAAAAGTTCCACAGGTTTGTTAAATGCATCTACTTCACCAGTCCCCTCCCTAACTTCAGGAGGAATGAATTGTAATCCATAATGATTGAAAAAATCCATTTCAGAAGTAAAGGTTAAAATTTCATTTGTTTCCTCTACCTCAATACCATATTCATTGATTTTCTCACCTCTTGATTTGGCTAATTGGCGCATCGCAACATTATGATCCTTTGAGCCTGTAAAGTGATGTAGAGTAGTAACAAATTCTTTCTCTGTAACTAATCGGAAATCTACATTTACATCATATACATCATCAAGGGTCACAGTAACCTTTGTATCACCCTTTGCAATGATCTCTTTTATACCAGGAATTTGTAGTAACTGCTCCCTTACTTCACTCGGATTATCTGTTGCAATGATAAAATCTAAATCTTTGATTGTTTCCCTCATTCTTCTCAAAGAACCAGCTCTTGAGTATTGCTGGATGGATGTTAATTCACGTAAATAGTCTTCTATTCTCTCTGCTATTGGAAGCATATATGCGATTGGTAATCTTTCCGGCCTTTTTCCAATCTCATTCAGTGCTGACAAAATCTTTTCAGCAGATTTTTTGCCAAATCCAGGTAAACTCTCTACTTTTCCAGATTCAATTGCTTCCTTTAAGGTATCCGCGTCCTTCACATCTAATTCTTGATAAAGTTTTGCAAGTTTTTTTCCACCAAGTCCTGGAACATTCAGTAATGGAATTAGACCTTCTGGAACTTCTTGTTGTAGTTCCTCTAAGGTTTCCGATTTTCCTTGTTGTATGTATTCTAAAATTACGGTATTAGTTCCCTTACCAATGCCTTTTATTTCAGTGAAATCGTCTATATCAGTTAAAGAACGTTCATCACGTTCTAAAGCTTGTGCTGCTTTTCTAAAAGCAGAAATTTTAAACGAATTTTCACCCTTTAATTCTAAATAAATAGCAATGGTTTCTAATAATTTAATTACATCTTTTTTATTAATAGTCATTTAATCACCTGTTTCAATTATATTCCACTTTTATTGTAATCGCGATAAAGAACAAATTTTAGAAAGTTTACTTTCTTACTACCAAAAAACAAGGCCAATTCAAATAGGGGCTATCCGTATTGTACCGACAATACAACGATATTCCTAGTATTTGAATTAGCCTGTTCTTTATTAATTAATCATTGTTACAATATGTGTAAACCATAAATCTTTTACTTTTTCTGAGAAATAAGGTGTATTCTCAACAATAAATAACGCTACACTTGAATCATTTACCCTTTCTTGAATAACTCCAAGAGGTGTTAATACTAGTATGTATAGAATTACAAATAGAATTAGATAAATTTCAAGGAATCCTAGAATGGCACCAAATATTTTATTGATAGAATTCAAGATTGGTAACGAAGCTATAACATCGATCATAGATGCAACAATTTGCAAACCAAATTTCACGACAAAAAAGATGATTGCAAAAGAGATTGCATTATAAAATGCACTTTCTAAAGGAAGAGTCTGAAGAAATTCTGCCCACAAACTCTCATCTGGTAATTCAGGATACGGTATCCAAATTGCTAATTTACTTGAGAGATCATCATAAAACATGGCAGCAACAATAAATGCAGCTATGTATCCAATCAGATGTACTGCTTGGAGTATCAGTCCCCTCTTGAGTCCCATGAGGAATCCGAAAATAAGTAATAATATTAGTATTAAATCAATCATGAGCCAATTATCCTCTTTCTTTTTTTATTGAGCCTAGTAGTGTTGCATAATCTTCTTTTAGAGTTAAATAATCATTCATAGAATTTATTGCAGTTAAAACAGCAAGAGCTGCTGTATCAAGTGATGGATTAAGTTCATGTATTTCTCTCATTTTTTGATCCACTAGACTTGCTACTAAACGAACATGGCTAGCATCTTCATCACCGACAATCGTATAGGATCTATTTCTTATTTCAACTGTTACCCGAGTTTTTTTTGAGTTATGGGTCACTGGGGTTAGCCTCCTACTTAATTCTAACGATTCTAGCATTTTTCTTATAGTTTATCTTAACATGAAGATTACAATTGGGAAACTGTTCTCCCGGATTTTTTTGCATTTCTTTCTTGTTCATACTTTGTTATAGTCAATATTGTATAGAAAGGTGTGTTTGACATGTCACAGAACGTGTATCTACTATCAGTTGAAACGATTAAAAAAATGAAACAATATTATCATAAATCATTAACTTCCTCTCCACAAGGAGCAATTTTTCGGGCAAAAACTGAAAATGCGGTGATTACTGCTTATAAATCTGGAAAGGTATTATTTCAGGGGAGTAAACCACATATAGAATCAGAAAAGTGGACAGACAATACTAGTTCACAGCCAACTGTTACAAAGCAAAAAAAATCTACTCCTACTACAATTTACACACCATCAGAGTCGCTTTTCTCATCTTCCCATATTGGTTCTGATGAAGCTGGAACTGGTGATTACTTTGGTCCAATAACAGTTTCTTGTGCTTATATAACCTCATCACAAATCTCATTACTAAAAGAGTTAGGGGTTAAAGACTCAAAGAACTTAACAGATTCTGTCATTCTCAAGTTAGCAAAAGAAATTGCCCAAATTCGCATTCCATACTCTTTACTAATTCTACATAACCCAAAATACAACACCTTACAAAAAAGAGGTTGGTCACAAGGTAAGATGAAGGCAATGTTGCACCACCATGCGATTCAGAACCTACTAAAAAAGATTGGTAATACAGAATATGATGGGATACTAATTGACCAGTTCTGTGAGCCTGGCATATATAAAAAACATATAGCTTCTGAGGGAGGAAAGCTTCCTGATAAAACCTTTTTTATGACTAAGGCAGAAAGTTATTCAATAGCAGTTGCTACCGGATCCATCATTGCTAGAGCAAGCTTTGTAAAGGAGATGGATAAACTTTCAGATAAAATGGGGTTTGAATTAAATAAAGGGGCATCAAAAAAAGTTGATCAAACTATAGCAAGGGTAATACGTGAGAAAGGTGAACATGTGTTGGATTCTTGCGCAAAAGTTCATTTTGCTAACACACAGAAAGCAAAAAAGTGGCTTTGATTCATAATTAGCCACTTTTTTATTTTTCATAGAAATCATACGAATTCAACTCTTGCAACTCCCTTTCTATCATTCGATCATAAAATTTATTTACAATCTTTCGCAAAGCAAATAGCACAAATAAAAAGATTTGTAATTTAACAAATTCCATAAAAAAGCTAAATAACGCAGCCATACTCGTTTTTTCAGGACTATTAAAAATTCCTACACCCATCTTAATTACTTTATAGAAAACATACAGAAAAGCTATTAACACGATAACATCTACTATCCTTTTAATTATTTTTACAGCTAAAATTTATATTACCTCCTACTTTAAATCATTTAATTTGCAAGTATGTTCTTTATATATTTTCGAGGAAAAAGGAATTTTTCCAATAAGGATTTTATTTTCACCATTACCACTGCCTTACTAGATTAAGCTAAGCTATTGGCCTCTTAATTTGAAACTGAAACACTTGGAATAACTACTGCATTGCAAGCTTTCTCGTAAAATTCAATTGGCCCAGCACCACCAATAATTGCATATTCATACCCAACTTCCTTCATATCTTTTAAACAATGATGAAGAAGTGCATAGCCTGCCCTATTCGCACGATTAGAAGTCACTACTCCCATTGGCCCAAAATAGCCTTTTTTATTTTGATAGATATCATAGGCTGCAAACCCAATGAATTTTTCATTTTCATCAAGGGCTACATATATAGATGGTTCTATTAACATAAACGCGCTCTTTATTGTTGACGCCCACTCTTGTGAAAAGTTCTCTTTTACAAAAGCAACAAATATTTCTTCATCTTCCAACCTAACTTTTCGTATACCCTTAGTATTAATTACTGGAAATGTGTAATTTCCAAGATGTGTAAACATATCCCGGGATGTTGTACCAAGTCTTAGGATAATTTCCCTAGTTTTCCTACTTAGATAGCTATCCAATGCTTTTGTAGTAATTAGTGCTTTAAGCAAATGCCCTTCATTTACAAATATTTGATTGTAATGATTCATATAATTAACGGCCACGTCGATTACTTTAGCAACTTCTACAGTTATTAAACGATCAAAGTAATCTACTTTCATTGTTTGATAAGCATTTGTCAATTCTGCGGTATCCCTAATTGAGTTTAAAGAAATATCAGTATGTAAAATCAAATCACCCAACGCCCCGCCTTTTTCATATAAACAAGCAATAAGTAAATGGGCAGATTTTACTATACCAGCTTTCGATTGAAGTGCTTCCCTCTCTGCATTTCTTATGATTCGTTGCATTCTACTGGTGAAGCGAACATCAATATTTTCCAACCTCGGATCACCTCTATTATTAAAAATCCATTGCCTTCAAAAGTTTATCAGGTATCAATACAACCTCTGTGGATAAGTCTACTGGTTTAAATGTTGGATCAATACATTCATCCCAATACTCCATGTCTCTTATCAATACAACTTTCTGACTCCTCAACTTCTTGTCCACCTTCACCTTGCACGGAGTACCAGTATAGGTACTCATCTCCAAAAAGTGTTTCTCGAAAAATAGTTTCCACATACATTCTTTCATCTTCCAATGTGAGAAAAACGGCTCTCATATTTTCTTTCAAAAACGTTAGCCATACATTAACTTTTTCCGTTTTTCCCACTTTAACTTTAAATCTAGTTAATTCTACGTTCATTCCTATCACTTCACTTATCTGTTATTTTCTAGTAGCAAATGCGTATATTAATTGTTTAATGATTGGATTTAAACTTTCAGGTAAATTAGTTGGTTTAAAAAACCTAGCTTCTAAAGTTTCAGTTCCATCCGCTTTTAATTCTCCACCAATCACTTCTGTAGAAATATAAGCGATCGTTACCGGATAGAATTCATCACCATTCGGGAGTTTAACAAAGTGTTCCTTCCCCGAAAAAACATTAATTACATCCATTTTCCCAATTTCAATTCCCGTCTCCTCCAATACTTCTCTCCTACCAGCGTCTTCTGTTGATTCACCTAATTCGATAAATCCACCAGGTACACCCCACTTACCATCATGTCTCTTTTGTAGCAATATTTCACCTTCATTATTAATTACACCAACTGCAACCCCAACCAAAATTAAAGGATGATTTCCGACTTGCTTTCTTAAATCTTCTATGTATCCCATGATCAATTCCCCCTAGTAATAGTTTCAGATACCTTTTCAACAATTTCTGAAATCGATAAAGCTCCATCAACTATCAAATCACTAGTTGGCTTGATTGATTTCAACATTTCAATATACCCCTTTCTCCCCTTAGCTATATAAAAGTCCATATCATTTAAAATATCTTTAGGATCACTATTTGAGAAATCCCTATATACTCTTCTTGCCATTGCAATGTCTAAAGGTGTGTCAATAAATACTGATAAGTCGATATACTTACCAAGCCGATGATTATTATATGCAAAAGGATAGTCTAGAATAATATAGTTAGGTGACATATCTAGTAACTTTTCGATATCATTCAAAAGTGGTGTTAAATCCCATTCATCATAATTCGCTCCCCTATCTACCCAAGCTATGATGTCATCTGGTCCATTGAAATCATAGTCATCAAAATAAAATACTTTTGATTGTTTTAATGTGTCATGAAGATGTTTCGCAATTGTTGTTTTTCCTCCACCAGATACAGCTGCGATGGAAATTACAAAGGAATTATTTTCTCGCAAACCATTTCCCCCAATACTATTCATCATTCAGATTATTAAACATTATATCATAATAATCTGACTATGATATTGTTATTTTCACATTATACTATATTTTTCCAATTTAGAAGAACAAAAGCGCAAGCGCCCGTTTAGAGACGTACGGACTGCGCCCTGCCATGCAGGGTGGGACTGCGTTGCCACGCAAAGTGGCGGTTTTAGCAGTCCATTCCATGTAGGAGATAAAGGAAACACGACGACCGTAGGGAGTCGATGTTGACTTATCGTACGGAGGTGAGGGAAGTCCGCTAGTCTCTGGGTGCGGAGTGAGACGTGGCTGTTCCTACACAAGAACTTAACAAAGCCAATTTTTTATACTTTCTTATATCTCAAAAAAGACCACAAAGCCTGTTTGACTATGTGGTCGATATTCGACAGGTTCAGATATTACCCGGAAAAAAACATAGAATCCATCGAATCAATTATGATCTTACATATGCATTGAATTTTTCATTTACTGCTTGAATTATTTCTTGATATAACTTTTCAACTTCTTCGTCTACTAGGGTTTTCTCTGGGTCCTGATATAGTAAGTTGTAGGCTACAGACTTCTTACCTTCTGGTAGGTTATCCCCTTGATACAAGTCAAACACGGAAACCTGTTTAACAAGTGGGGCACCTACTTCAGTAATTACCGCTTGAACATCACCAGCATGAACATCATTATCCATAACAAATGCAATATCCCTTGTTACAGATGGGTATCTTGGAATCTGTGTGTAACTTGGCTCATGATGATGTGCCTCAAGTACAGCTTCCATATTAATATCAAATACGTATGTTTCTTTTAAATCCATTTCCTTTTCAAGTCCTGGGTGTAATTGTCCCATAAATCCAATCTCTTTACCATCCAATAATAGGCTTGCAGTGCGGCCAGGATGCATGTCAGGAAGTTGAGCTTGAATGATAGTCAGAGGCAATTCAAGATGTTCAAATAACCCTTCTACAATACCTTTTACTAAATAAAAATCAACTTTTTTATTTTCCATTTGCCATAAATGCTCTAACCATTTACCAGTTAAAACTCCAGAAAGCCTTAATTGTTCATCTGGTTGTTTGGTTAATACTTTCTCACTCGTAACAAAAATGGTTCCAATTTCATATAGTCCTAGACTATATTGATTTCTAGCTAGGTTATAACTAACTGTTTTTAATAATTCAGGTAAAACACTTAAACGTAAATATTTATGTTCTTCACTCATTGGCATCGCTAAGCTAATCGGTTCAGGATTTAATCCTTTTACTTCATTACTCACAAGCTTTTGAATATAGCCTTCACTTGTTAAGGAATAAGTTCTTGTTTCCGATAATCCAACGCTTTCCAAGTAGTTCTTCACTGAACGTCTTAATAACTGTCTCTTTGTTAACCCACCAGCAGTTGCAGTACCTGTTGGTAAAGTGAATGGAAGATTGTCATAACCATAAATTCTTGCTACTTCCTCTAACATATCTTCAAAAATCGTTATATCACCACGACGAGTAGGAGCATATACAGTGAAGTGATCCTCATTACGTTCAAAATTAAACTGTAATCTTTCTAGTATTTTTGCGATTTCTTCTGTATTAATATCCGTTCCCAATCGATTATTGATGGATGTTGTATTAATCTCAACAACCTTTTCAGAACGATCTAATTCATCGAATTCGACAACACCTTCCAGTACTTTCCCACCCGCATATTTTTCAAGTAGATGACATGCACGTAAACCAGCACGCTTTACTCGATTCGGATCAATACCTTTTTCGAAACGAGTACTGGATTCACTACGAAGACCAGTTGCTTTTACTGCTTTTCGAACAGAGATAGAATCGAAATACGCAGCCTCTAGTAAAATATTTTTAGTATAACTAGTTACTTCTGTATTTGCTCCACCCATAACCCCAGCAAGAGCAATAGGCTCTTGTCCGTTGGTAATAACTAGATTTTCAGGATTTAGAGTTCGTTCAACATCATCTAATGTCACTATTTTTTCATCCTGTTTTGCTGTGCGGACAACTATTTCTTTAGAGTCCAAACGATCATAATCGAATGCATGTAATGGTTGACCATATTCTAAAAGCACATAGTTAGTAATATCAACAACATTATTAATTGGACGTATACCAGCTGCTAACAGATAATTTTTCATCCAAAGAGGTGAAGGTTTTATTTCAACATCCTTGATAACAAATGCACCGTAGTATGGATTTAGTTTTTCATCTTCTACTTTAATTGAGATATAATCAGAGGCTTTCTCTTCCCCTACAAGAACTTCTTCACTTGGTAAATTGACAGGCTTATCAAGTAAAGCACCCACTTCATATGCCACACCAAGCATACTCAAACAATCAGCACGATTAGGAGTTAAATCAAATTCTAAGATGGCATCTGTTGAATTTAATAGTGGTTCGACACTTTCACCTATTGGAGCATCCTCCGGAAATACAAAAATACCTTCTGCATATTCTTTTGAAATATGTTTCTCATCAAACCCTAATTCCTGCAAGGAACAAATCATACCATTTGATTCAATACCACGCAGTTTTGCACGCTTAATTTTAAAGTTCCCTGGTAACACTGCTCCTGGTTTTGCGACCGCTACTTTTTGACCTTGACGTACATTAGGTGCACCACAAATAATTTGAAGTATTTCATCCCCAACATTTACCTGGCATAGATTTAATTTATCCGCATTAGGGTGTTTCTCACATGATTCAACATAACCAACTACAACGTTTGAACTGTTTTCAGCAACATATTCAACATTGTCTACTTCAATTCCTGATCTTGTTACTTTTTCTGCAAGCTCTTCTGGGCTTATATTATCTGTATCTACGTATTCTTTTAACCAATTTAATGAAACTAACATGTAACTACCTCCTTATGCTTGATGGAATTGTTTTAAGAATCGACTATCATTAAGATAGAACTGACGAATATCATTTACACCATATTTCAGCATTGCAATTCGCTCTGGTCCCATTCCAAAAGCAAATCCAGAATATACTTTTGGATCATAACCACCCATTTCTAATACATTTGGATGTACCATTCCAGCTCCTAATATTTCTATCCAACCAGTACCTTTACATACTGAACATCCTTCACCATTACACACTTTACAAGAAATATCCATTTCAACAGAAGGCTCTGTGAAAGGAAAGAAACTTGGGCGTAAACGAATATTACGTTCTTCACCAAACATCTTTTTAGCAAACAGGTTTAGAACACCTTTTAAATCACTCATTTTCACATCTTTATCTACATAAAGTCCTTCAATTTGTGTAAACTGATGAGAATGAGTTGCATCGTCTGTATCACGACGATATACTCTACCCGGACAAATCATCTTGAATCCTTTTTCACCCTTGTACTCTTTCATTGTACGAGCCTGAACAGGTGACGTATGGGTTCTGAGTAATAGTTCATTTGTAATATAAAATGAATCCTGCATATCCCTTGCCGGGTGGTTTTTAGGTAAATTTAATGCTTCAAAATTGAAATAGTCTGTTTCTACTTCAGGTCCTTCTCTTACTTCAAAGCCCATACCTATGAATAAGTCTTCAATTTCTTCAATAACCTTCGTTAATAAATGTGGTCCACCAACCTTCGCTGGCCTTCCCGGTAAAGTTACGTCAATTGCTTCTGCTTGAAGTTTTTCTTCTAATGCAGCATTTTCAAGTGTTGTATTTTTTTCATCAATTGCATTTGTTATTGCTTCCCGTACTTGATTGGCAATTTCACCTACAATTGGTCTCTCTTCGGGTGACAGTTTGCCCATCCCTCGTAATACTTGTGTAAGAGATCCTTTTTTTCCTAAGTAAGATACTTTTATAGCTTGAAGCTCTTTTAAATTTCCTACTTCTTGTATTTTTGCAAGTGCCTCTTGTTGTATTGCTTTTAATTCTTCTTGCATGGTTTTTACCTCCTATAAAGTTTATAATCAGCCCTAGTCCACTCCACGAATACGCTATGTTTCGTGCATAATCATCTCTTCACGGATAAAGTCACATTTTAAAAAGCTTACCAACAAAAAAAGCCTTCTATCCCTAAAAAAGGGACGAGGCTTTGGTCGCGGTACCACCCTTGTTGACATGTTTCATGTCCAACTCTGAGTTTATATAACGGATTTTTATCCGGAACACCTTTACTAAAATTTATTAGGTCCAAGTGTCAGCTCCAGAGTGAAAGATTAGACAGTATATGGTAGAAATGCTTACAGTCTAGACATTTCCTCCCTATAACCATATTAGTACCGTTAATCGCTCTTTCATAGCTTTTAACTATTTACATTTAGATAAAATTATAATCATTTCACCTTTTATTTGCAAGGAATTATCCTTTTAAATGATACATAAGAATTCCTGCCGCTATACTAACATTAAGAGACTCTGCTTTCCCGTATATAGGGATTTTTACAATTTCATCTGCTAGGCCTAATATATCAGTTCCTATTCCAGAACCTTCATTACCTAAAATTAAGGCAACCTTACTATTAGTTCTTACTGTATGAAAATCTTTTGAATTAGTTAATGCACTTGCCCAAACACGGAAACCGTCTCTTTTTAGTTGTTGTATTTCTACAGAAAGTTTTTTCTGTAGAACAGGTATGTGAAATATCGACCCTTGTGTAGCACGAATTGCTTTGTCATTATAAAGATCTACTGTACCTTCTCCGAGAATAACAGCATCAAAACCTGCAGCATCTGCAGTTCGGATAATGGTACCTAAATTGCCCGGATCTTGAATTCGATCTAGTAATAATACATATTTTCCACCGAACTTTTTGAATTCATTAAAACCAACTACAGCAGCTATTCCCTGAGGTGTTTTTGTTTGCGTAATATGCTGAAACACCTTCTCGCCAACGTCCACGACATTATTTTCTAAAGCCCAGTTAGGTCGTTCTACCCCTGCTTGAAGAATTATTTCATGTATTTGCCAATTACTATTAATTGCTTCCTCGATTAAATGAAACCCTTCTATTAAAAAGGTTCCAGACTTCTCTCTATCTTTACGATTATGGAGTTTTCGCCAATTTTTAACTTTTTCATTTTTAATTGATGTTAACATTTCATTCATTCCTTATCATTTATCTTATTCCATCATACATATTTAAGACTAATCTGGTCAAACTATCCATAGTTTAATCCAAATAAGGGGTGATTTGTTTGAATTTAAATTTGCGAAATGCCATTTTACACAATATTGCATCAAATGACCAAAGTCAGCTAGAAGCAACCATTGTGGATGCCATCCAATCAGGTGAAGAAAAAATGTTGCCAGGGCTCGGGGTTTTATTTGAGTTAATTTGGAATCAATCGGATGCTCAGGAAAAGCAGGAAATGGTAGAAGCATTAGAACAAGGTGTTAAGAACGCAACAAACTAAACTTTTAGAAGGTGTCACTAACATGGAGACACCTTCTTTTTATTTCTACGATAAATATGTCATTTTACCCAAGCTTGTCTAATATAGTTTAATATGACAAGCCCGAGCTACAACTTAGGCTAATAACATCAGGCCAAAAGACCTATTTTGATTTATTTACCAATTTCCAGAAATAGGTACTTTTAATCATTTTGGTTTTTTTTGAGGTTTTTGAAAATTTAATGGCTCTTTTTTTGTGCTTGGTGTTATACAATGGATATATTGTTTTTTTAATAATTATTTTTATAGCTTTGAAAGGGGAATACCAATGGTAGAAAACAATCATGATGTAAGGGTAAAAAAGAAAGGAATTAACAAAGTAGTTCCAATTATAATTGCGGCAGCAGTATTACTTCTTGGAGGAAGTGTAGCTGCATTTGTCCTTTTAGAAAATAATCCTAAAGTTAATTACTTACTTGCAGAAAAGAATACCTATGAGTTGTTTGTGGATCAAATGGAGGATCGCTATGGCTCTGAGATAGAGTGGTCTGAAAAGTCACTTGAAAAGCCTATTGAAAACACCTATGAACTTACAGCAGAATTAAACATGGATTTATCAGATGGTTCAGGTGCTATATCACCTGATCAAATTATTAACAACTCATCCATAACATTAACTACAAACTTAGATCGAAAAGAAAAACGTGCTTCCGCTGAAATTAAGGGTGGCTTTGGCAATTTTACAATTGAAGATATTAACTTCTATCTTACATCTGAAGAGTTAATGCTGGGCTTACCATTTATTAATGAAGTCCTTCAATTAAAGGGTGCTGATTTTGGAAAGCTAGTTCAGCAATTCGACCCAATGACATTTACTGGCGAAGAAGAGTTAGATTTTAATATGCTTTTTGAAGGTAATGTAATGGCAGAAGAAGATGCTAAATATCTTCAGGATGAATATGCAAAAGCGCTCTATGACTCTCTTCCTGATGATGCATTTGACTCTAAAGATGAAACTGTTAAAATCGGAAGTGACAATGTAAAATCAGAAAAAATTACTTTCCATTTATCGGAAGAGCAAGTGAAGGAAGTTTTAAAAGATACATTCACAAAAATGTCTAAGGATAAAAAACTAAAAGAAATCATTCTAGAATACGTTCAAGCACAAGGTACTGGACCGTTTGTTCTAGCTGAAAATGCTAACTTAGATATCCCTAACTTTGAAGAAGAATATGACAATCTTTTACAAGACATTATAAACGGACTAGATGACTTTATGGTTCCAGACGGAATTACTTCCACAATTTGGGTTGCAAATGATGTTATTGTAAAACGTGACCTTTCTCTTGAAATGGGTCCTGATGAAGACCAGTTAGTGACATTTTACGTAAACGGTAATCTTAGCCAAGATAAAGCCGACTTATCATTTGAGTATGATTTTGGTTTTGTTGATCAAGATATTGACCAATCCCTTACACTGGAAGGAAATTTATCCAATGATAAAGGTGATATTAATGATAAAATAACGGTATCTTTTGCTGATGGTCAACTAATCTATGAATCTAATGAAACGATGAAAGATAGTAAAAAAGATTTTAATCGTACATTTTCTTTTGTAGACGCATCAGCTTATCAATTTGACCTTATTTGGTCTGGAAATGCTGAATACAATGGAGATCAGATGAAGTCCTCTCACGAACTAACTGTTGCAAGTGATGATATCGCACAGGATCTTGGTGTGTTATCGATAAATAGAGAAGCTAAAGTATCCGATGGTGTTGAATTACCAAATGAAGATGAACTAAAAGATTTAGGAAGTATGTCATCAGAAGAAATTATGATTTACTTTGAAACAGAAGTTGCACCACAATTTGAAGAATGGTTAATGGGCATAGTCGGATTTGGATTCTAATTTATTTAAGCATTAAAGTAGGTGAACATAATGCAATTTTTAAAGCTTGTATCGTTATTCACCAAAAATAATGTAATGCAACTTTGGAGGAAGTGGAAAACACTTCCTCTTCTTTTGCTTTTTCCGTTTCTTTTGATCGGACTGGTTGCCTTTATTTTTGTGACTTATTTTACTAGCTTAGAAGAAGAACCTTTACAAATTGGTTTAGTAGACTTAGACCAGTCATCAGAAACAGAAATGGTGATGAAACTACTAGCGGATTCATCTCAACTTGGTGATTTTATACATATGAGACAAGTTACAATGAGTGAAGCTGAGAGAATGATGGACCAAGATGAATTGGTTGCTTATATACTATTCCCAGAAAGCTTTACAAAGAAATTGTATAATGGTGAATCCGTTGATGTTTCGGTAGTTGGCCATCCAAATAGGCAAATGGAGAGTTATTTTATTAAAGAGTTAGTTGATAGTGCAGCAAGACATATAAGCTCATCACAGGCGAATATCCTAACTATTAATTACTTTGCAAAGCAATTGGACATGAATACCGAAACAAGAAATCAGATTGTCTTAGAACAATTTAATGAATTCTTACTGTATGCAATTGGAAAAGATAATATGTTGGAGCAAAATATATTATCCAATAACGTAACCACATCACCGAAAGAATATTTTAGTTTGGCAACTGGTTATTTTGTTCTTACTATTTGGATTTTTATTATCTATCAGATTTTATTACGAGAACAATCAAGTGAGATTCAAACAAGAATGAAACTTTACGGTGTTACAGCGTTTCAACAGCTTATTGCTAGAATAATTATTACATTTATTTTTACCTCCTTATTGGGAACACTTTTGTTTATTGGAATAATTCATAGTTTTGAATTTGATATTTCTCAAGGTAATCACCTAAGAATGTTCTTGTTAATTAGTATATTTACCCTGAGTTTCTTATTTATATTAGCAATTATAGAAACCATTATTCGTTCGAAGAAACTACGGTTATTAGTGCAATTTATCTTAACAGCTGTTCTATTACTTGCCAGTGGTTCTCTTATTCCAGATATCTATTTACCGCTATATATTCAGGATTATTTACCTTTCATTTTTTCTAATCAAATATTCTTTTGGTTAGAAGAAATTTTAATAAATGGAAGAGTGTATGTGGACTATGCTTCCCTATTACAAACTGTTATTATTGCGGCATTTGTAGCTACTGGGATTTCGATTTTGAAGGAGCATGTTAAATCATGAATGACATTCTATACACACGCCTTCTTCTATGGAAGAAGAAAGTTCCTACAATGCTATTCTGGCTAGTCTTTCCAATAGTTGGTACATGTTTATTTATTACGACCGCTAGTACTATTGAAGAGGACTCCAGAGTACCGATAGGGATTGTATTAGAAGATAAATCAGAGTTAGCAACAGAATTAATAAATTCAATGGAGGCATCACGGTTAGTCGAGGTATATCTTTATTCGGAGCAGCAAGCCCTTTACGAATTAGAAAAGTATGAACTTGATAGTGTCTTTGTCATTCATGAAGGATTTGAGAATGCTATATTAAGTAATAAAAGAAATAAACTTATTTCTAGTTATCAAACAGAACTATCATTTGCCTATTCACCAGTAAAAGAAATGATTGTTTCCCTTGTTCAAGAAGAAAGTGGCCGGGCAAAGGCTGCACATTTTATTCTTCAAATGAATGAGGAGTATGGTAATAGTGAAAGCTTCACATGGAATGAAATTAATGAGAAAAGTAAACAAGTTCAACTTGATGAAAATTTATTAAATACTAGTTTTTCCTATTCAAATACAAATGATATTGTTGAAAACCCATCCCTTCTCTCATGGAACACTTGGGGTATATGGGCAATCTTTACTTTGTTGAGTACCCTTTTCTTGATGGACTGGGTGATACGTGAAAAGTCAATGGCTGTTACTACACGATTTACCTTTATAAAGATGACTAGATTTAACTACTATCTTAAAATTATTTTATTATATTTCATGCTGTTTTTCCTATTTGACCTGATAAGCTTCGTAGTCTTTGCTATCTATTTAAACGAAGATTTTTCCACTGGCTTTCTATTCGTTATACTAACTTTTAGAATTATGCTCTGTCTTCTTATGTTTTGTCTTGTACAATGTTTCAAAAAAATTAGTTCATTCTATGGGTTTTCTATAATGCTTACTTTAATTCTAGCCGTTATCAGTGGTGCTATTATTCCAATATTTCCACCACTAAATAATTTAATGGAACTAATAAACCCACTTCAAGCTTTTCTAAATGGAAAACTAACGGTTCTATGGAGCATCATTGGTCTTATAACCGTTGCTCTGATTCTCTTACGAAAGGAGAAGTCCAATGCTTGATGTACAATCAATAACAAAAAGTTATACTAAAAATCCTATTTTACATAACCTCTCTTTTTCGGTTATGCCTGGTGAAATCATTGGACTTGTCGGTGAAAACGGTGCTGGTAAATCTACTCTGTTAAGAATACTAGCCACCATTGACAAACCAGATAATGGGAGTATCTCTTTGAATAACTTGTCATATGAATCGAATCGAAAGAAAGTTCGAAAAACAATTGGCTATGTCCCTCAGGATATCGCTGTTTGGGAAGAATTAACTGTAAAGGAAAATATGCACTTTTTTGAAAGGTTATCTTCAGAAGCAAAGAATGATGATCAACTTAAAGAGTTATGTTTAGAAATGAATCTAGAAAAATGGAATGAAAGTGTCAAGAACCTATCAGGTGGAATGAAAAGAAAATTAAATATTGCCATAACCCTCATCCATAATCCTAAATTGTTGTTATTGGACGAGCCAACTGTAGGTATTGATTTAAAATCAAAAAAAGAAATTGGTAGCTATTTATGGAAACAGGCGAAGGAACAAAAAAGAATAATCATGTATACTTCACATGATATGGATGAAATAAACGAACTCTGTGATAAGGTAATCTGCATTGGTAAGGATTCATTCTATGAAGAAATTCTCTCAACATCAGGGAAGGAAATTATTTCTATCTAGTATTTTAGACAAAATATAGTAGAATAGTAGTAGAGATTAGGAGAGATTTTATTATGGATATTAGACAATTACAACTGATGATGCAGTATCAAGCTATGTCAATTATGAGTTCAAACAACAGTGGATTATCAAGTTATTCCCCTATTGTTGACCTTGCATTTAAGCAAATACTAGACAGTAAATTAGATGAACAAAATAGTGCAGATGGCAGACAGAATAGTAACTCAGTATTGTCATCTCCACTTTTATACAATCTAAATACTATACAACCTGGTGATTCACAAGCTATACCAAGTGACTATGATTCTATTATTGCAGAAGCTTCAAGCAAATATCAAATTGATGAAAAACTAATACATTCTGTCATTAAAACAGAATCAAATTATAATCAATTTGCTAAGAGTAGTGCCGGGGCACAAGGTTTAATGCAATTGATGCCAACAACAGCTCGTGGATTAGGTGTTTTTAATTCCTATGACGCACAACAGAATATTAATGGTGGAACGAAGTATTTACGTGCAATGTTAGACCGTTATAACGGGAATATGGAGCTTGCATTAGCAGCATATAATGCAGGACCTGGTAATGTAGATAAATACCAAGGCGTACCACCATTTGAAGAAACACAAAATTATGTGAAGAAAGTTATGGGTAATTATTTAGCATAAGAACAAATACTAAAGGCACTTGCAATTTAATGCAGTGCCTTTAATTATCTTGTTATATAAAGAAACCTTTTTTCGGGTAATTTTATCTTATTTAAATTGAACAGGTATCATTGATTCATGTATTTCTCGCATTTTAAATCCATTACTAGTCAAATATTGTAGTAATTCCTCCAAATGTGCTGAAGTTGTTTCCTTCTCGTGCAACAGAATCACTATTGGCTCTTTACCGACTAGTTGATTTACTTGTGTTATTGTATTTTCAACAAAATCACCATTTGTTAATTGCCAATCCCTCGAATCCACATTCCAATCCCAAAGAATAAAGTTATCGTTATCCGAAGCTTCTTTAAACTTGGAAGTAATGTACGGTTTAGATCCATATGGGGCCCTTACTAAATGTGTATCGATTCCGCTAATTTCATGAATTGAATCAATTGCATGATTCATTTCATTAACAAAGTTTTCAGGTGACTTATATACTTTGGATACATCATGTGTAACTCCATGAACTCCCAGGGTATGCCCCTTTTCCTTCATGTTCTTTACTACTTCCTTATTACGTTTCATATTCGGCTCTAGCATAAAGAATGTTGCTTTGGCTTCGTACTGGTCTAATAAATTTAATATTTCTTTAGAAGCAATTGGATGTGGCCCATCATCAAATGTTAGATAAACAATTTTTCCCGTTTCCATAGGCATTTCTGCTTCTTTGCTTTCAGATTCCTCAATAGTAGAAGTTACTTTCTCCTCATTTGGTAAAGCTATTTCACTTGTCTTATCACTTTTTTCTGGAATGGATTTATCAACCAATTCTTTTGATGGCTTCTCATAATTTGTTGAATTTGTTTTTAGGAGATTACTATTTACTGCCTCAACTTTTTTATTAGACACTAGGGCCCAAGTAAAATATGTTAATATGATAAGCATAATGACTAAGAATATTAGTGCAACTTTCCCCTTTTTATTTAATCTGTATTTTCTACGTGTTGTCATTGACACAATTCCCAGCTCCTCGACAATATCTTCTATCATTATAGTAAGCTATCTTTCTATGTCATTAGTTACATTAAAATGACAATCCAGCTGTAACTAATTTGATGTTTTTTTATTTATTAATTTCGGTATACTATTATTTTAGGAACTTACGATTAAAGGATGAAAAAAAATGAAGTTATTTCTTAAATTATTGTTTTTAACCGGGGCCTTGTTTGTAGTTGGAGGTTGTTCTCTTTTTCATTCCAGTGCAGATTTAATTACGCCTCCACAACTACCTTTAGCTAAGGAAGAAATAAGAATGGCAATAGAAAAATATCTGCCAGAAAATGTTGAAATACTTACCCCATTAAATAACCAAGCTGGAAGCCAAATTGAACTTATTGACTTAGACGGAGACCAAGTGGACGAAGCAGTCGTCTTTTATAGACCACAGCAGCAATCTGATATAATAAAAGGAGTCGTATTAAAAGACAATAACGGTTGGACGAAGGTAATGGATATTGACGGAGAGGGAAAAATTTTGGTTGATTTGGTATTTTATGATTTAAACCAAGATGGAACATTAGAGATACTGGCGGGATTTGCCTATTCTGAGGATTCAGAGGATTATGGTTTACTAGTCTATGATATTTCTTCTGGTTCCGAGCCGAAAGTTCTACTTGATAAACCGTATTCACACTTTCTTGTAGATCAATTTTTTGATGATAAAAACAGTCTAGTATTAATCAAATTTACAAAAGGAAAACAAAATACAGTATATTTATACGAAAATCATAAAACTGACATGATAGTACAAGACCAACTAGAATTAGATTCTTATATTAATGGTTACTACAGCTATCAAAGTGGCCAATTAACAAATACTGAATACGGTTTAATGTTGGACGCTGGTATCGGTGCACATTCAGCACAGACATTTATCATTTCGATTAAGAATGGGAAATTAACCAATATATTTACTGGAACAGACGACCCAACCTTTAAAGCATCTGCTGTTATTAGCAACGATACAAATAATGATGGCATCTTAGAATACGGTGTGCTGGAAGAACCGTATATGGAAGAACCCCTCCCATATGCTACCACACCATATATTACCGTTCACTATCAGTTAAATGATAGTTGGAAGTCTGAAGTCGTTTCTAAAGCGTACTATGACTATGAGCACCTTTTTCGAGTGGATATTCCGTTAGAATGGCCTAGGATTCAAATCGATCGTTCTGATGACCGAAGATATCTTGAAATAAAACCAGCCGGAACAGATACTGTGTTTTTTGATGTTTATATTACAAGAAACAAGAAACCATCTGGGAATGATTGGTATACATTAGCTGAAACTGATGATTTTGTTTATCTGACCAAAACAACTAAAAACAACAATAGACAATTATTTCACTTAATAGAACCACTTGATTTCATTAACTGAGGGATGAAAAAATGGATAAAATATTAATTATTGAAGATGAAGAAAGTATAAGAGGTTTTATAACAATAAACCTAAAAAGATTCGGGTTTTCCGTAATGGAGGCGGAGACTGGTGAAGACGGACTACAACTATTAGAAAAAAACCCTGACACATCCATTATTTTATTGGATATTATGCTTCCGGGTATTGATGGCTTCGAGGTTGCAAAGAAAATTCGTGAAACTAATCAACAAATGGGGATTATCATGTTAACAGCAAAAACAACAGAGTCTGACAAAGTATTTGGACTTATGACAGGTGCTGATGACTATATTCCAAAACCCTTTAGTCCAAATGAATTAATTGCTAGAATTAATTCATTGCTGCGTCGAATGAATCTAAAAAACACAAATTTAATGGCTGGAGTAAGATTGGATAGAGAACAGCGTTGTATACAAAAGAACGGGGTTAAAATCGAGCTCTCCCCTACAGAATATGGAATTATTTCCATACTTGTTCTTGCAAAAGGAAAGGCAGTTAGTAGGAATGATATTCTGGATGAGGTCTGGGGGCTTGACTTTCCTGGAGATCCTAAAATTGTTGACGTAAATATCCGTCGTATTAGACAAAAGATAGAAGATACACCGTCAAATCCAAAATACGTTCAAACTGTTTGGGGTTATGGATATAAATGGGAAAGTTAAAGAAATCAAAAGGGATACGAAAACAACTCTTACAATTACACCTATTCATTATTACACTAACCGTGATCTTATTCGAAAGTATTTTCTTTATTGGTATTTATCAATACTATTATAGAAATACAGAGCAGGTTATTTCCTCCCATGCCGAGAGTTCAGCAAACTTTGCCATGAAATTCTCAGACCTATCACCTTACAATGTAAAAAATAGCCTCCCAGACATGATTCACGAATTTAGAATGGAAGGGGCTGAAATGCAAATTGTTTTACCATCTGGGAAGATAGTAGCTTCTTCGACCGGATTTCTTCCGGAGTATTCTATTAAAGAAAATACATTAAATCAAGCGTCTATTGACCGGCCTAGCATTTGGAAAGGGAAAAACCCAGGAACCGATGAACGGATCATGGCTGCAATTGTACCATTAAAATACGAAGGTCAAACAGTCATCTATTTTCGATATATTATTTCACTATCCAACATCGATCACCTTGTACAGAATATAATTACCATTGCTTTAGTAATTGGATTAGGCATTGTCTTACTAGTTTTATTATTAAGTAAAGCACTAGCTAAAAAAATCACCACACCATTGACACAAATAACAGAAGCCTCTAAACGTTTTGCGAAAGGTGATTTTGACGCTAGTATCAATGAGAATTATATTGGAGAACTAGGGACACTTGCAAAATCCTTTAATGAAATGTGCAATGCATTATTACAGCATGAGAAGCTAAAAGACCAATTCGTTTCTTCAGTCTCCCATGAATTGCGAACACCATTAACAAGTATTAAAGGATGGAGCGAAACATTAATGGTAGGAAGTTTAAATAATCCTGATGAAATGAATACCGGAATGAAGATCATTACCAAAGAAACTGAACGACTTATTATTCTAGTAGAAGAATTATTGGACTTTTCCAGAATGAATAACGAGGCATTTCATATTGAACCAAATAGCTTCAATATTGAAAAGATAATCCAGGAAGTCACACAACAATTAGAAAAGCAATTTAGAAAAAAACAAATCGAAGTAGAGATTTACATCGCTAATAGTATAGATATTATTGCAGATCGTAATCGTATCAAGCAGGTCCTTATAAACCTGCTCGATAATGCGATTAAATTCAGTAATCCTGGAGGAAAAATATTTGTCTCCAGCTATCAACATGGAAACCATTGTATGATTGAAGTAGAAGATAATGGAGTGGGTATTAAAAATACCGATATGCCCAATATCTCCAATCCCTTTTATAAACTAAATCCGAAGACTACTGGTGTAGGTCTTGGGCTGGCCATAAGCAAGCATATTGTTGAGCTTCATCATGGGCGATTGACGATTGAAAGTACATTTGGGCAAGGTACAAAAGTAACAATCAGTATACCCATGAATTAACAAGCTGAAAGATACCAATATAATAAAAAGGTAGTCCATACTAATTGGGCTTCCTCTTTATTATACCAAGATAATCACACTAAATTAACTTCCTCTGACAAACTCCTCAGTTTTTTCAAGGCGGAATATGCAGTAAGTCTATGAAAAGCTATTAATTTCTTCTTATAAATCACTCCGTATACCCCATATGGAGTCGGCGAAAGCCTCATCAACTCTTCTCGTGTTTTCAAATCAATGATTTCTAGCTCTAAATTTAACTTGTTTGCTGCAACAAGAACATTATCTGTTGCTATAGTAATAAATGGGCATTGCTGTGTGCGAAGAATTGTTAACTCCTCATGTGGCTTTAATCTTTCTTCCCAGTCGTTGGGGAAATATGGATTAGGTGATTCTTTTAATTTATAAACTAGCAATTCAAATCCATAAGGTGCATGATCCACTTCAACAAATTTGTTATTAATAAAAACTTCTTTACTTGGGGTCCACGAAGTATTAGGATTTGTAACTACGATAATACCAGCCTTGTTTTGAACCTTTGCTTCCTCAATACAATGCTGAATCAATGTTGATGCATAGCCTTTCCCTGTTATACCTACCCATAAACAGTGAATAACTATATAATTCTTTCCGTAGACAACTCTAGAAGAATATTCTATTGGCGTATACTCTATAAATCCTGCTGGCTTATTATTTTCCATTATTTTAATATACTTTAAACCTTCTCCAAACCTGTCTTTAAGCCATTCATTCTTATGTCTATATCCAGTTGATCTAGGTTGACTACGAAGACAGTAACAACCTTTTTCATCTAAATTTTCTTTAGAAAGCTCTACTACTTCAGATATTTCCATTCTCTCTTCCTCCAATTATATCTTCCTCTTGAATTCGTAATATACCTTTAGCCTATTGACCGTATAAGCCTCATCAAAATACTAGATTTCTTTCCCTGTTTTTATGATTCAATCTATTAAACTATTACAATGGTCAATCAAGTAATGAGAAAATTGTACAGCATTTTCTAATCTTTTCCTTTCAGAGTTAGTTATTCTTACACCTGTACCACTTCTTATATTAATTGCTTCTTGAATAATATTGTTCCATTTTCTTGGGAGGTGACTTATTCCATAGCTACCAGCATTTAATTTCGAAATAACCTTCTCCTCCTTTATGGAATAAAACTGTCGTAATAATCCAAGAACAGACCACTCAATCACTTCATCAATTTTTTCGGATGGTAATTTAAGTATAGATTCTTTATTCATTTTTACTTGTTTTATATAATTTATCCAATATGAATTCATATTTTCATGTACATATGTAACCAAGCTTTGTGCAGACACATCGAACTGAAAATCCACAGTGTTACTGTTGATTACCTTAATCCCATTATGTTTAAGGGTCCACCAGGTTACAGGATTAAAATTAAAGTATTCTCCATAATGAAGCTCTCCATTGTTATAAAAATAATATTTTCCATTGCCCTCTTTAGTCTGTAGATTAATTTTTCTTAAGTCCTTCCAGTACAAATAAACTCCATCCAGTTCTGGTTTCTTATTTCTCTGAGCTAGCATGGAATGAATTAAAGCTAATGCTTCAGAGTCCTCCTCGACCAAACGACGGTTCATTACAACAAGTAAATCAATATCACTAGAGTAATTTTCATACGCTCCGATTGCTATGGAACCATGAAGATAAATCTCCTGAAGTGTATTAGGTAAATGCTCCTCTAATAAGTTTATATATTCATCTAAAACCATTTCTACATGTGTAGGTAATTTCATATTTATCCCTCACTAAAATTTTACCCATTTTTCTTGAATATTGATATTCTATCACATAATTCAGATTATTATTAATAAAAAACTGGTTTTAGCTGTTCATTAAATCACAAAAATCGCACAGTATTTTCAAATTTACTGTGCGATTACTATTTTTATTAAGCTAGAAAAATCTCATTGACAGTCTCACGATCAAGTTTTTTAATAACTGCAACAATTAGCTTCACGGCATTCTCAAAGTCATCGCGATGAAGAATTGCAGCATGCGAATGAATGTAGCGTGTTGCAATTGTTATGGATAGAGATGGTACGCCATTCGCTGTTAAGTGAATGGATCCAGAATCAGTGCCTCCCCCAGCAATAGAAGTATACTGAAAAGGAATACTATTTTCTTCAGCAGTTTGTACTACTAGATCACGAACACCTTTATGGGAAATCATTGATGCATCATAAAGAACTAGCTGTGGACCTTCTCCGATTTTACTATCTGCATCTTGTTCTTTAACTCCAGGTGTATCACCAGCAATACCAACATCCACACCAAATCCAATATCTGGTTTAACAGCATGGGCAGCGGTTTTCGCACCTCGAAGTCCAACCTCTTCCTGGACGGTTCCAACTCCGTACACAACGTTTGGATGGTTTTCTCCTTTTAATTGTTTCAATACTTCAATTGCAATAGCACAGCCAATTCGGTTATCCCAAGCTTTGGCTAGTAATAGTTTTTCATTTTTCATTGGTGTAAATTCAAAATAAGGAACAATAGAGTCTCCAGGTTTTACGCCAAACTCAGCAGCTTCTTCCTTACTTGAAGCACCAATATCAATAAACATATCTTTAATCTCTACAGGTTTCTTCCGCTCTGCTGCTGATAAAATATGAGGCGGTTTTGAACCAATTACTCCCGTAACGTCACCTTCTGAAGTCATGATTGTTACACGTTGAGACAACATAACTTGACTCCACCAACCACCAATGGTTTGGAAGTAAACAAAACCATTTTTATCGATTCTAGTAACCATGAAACCGATTTCATCTAAGTGTCCAGCAACCATAATTTTCGGTCCATTTTCATCACCAACTTTTTTGGCAATTAGGCTACCAATATTATCAGTAAACACCTCATCTGCGTATGGGCTTATGTACTTTTCCATCACATCTCTTGCTTCTTTTTCATTACCTGAGATTCCTTTAGCATCTGTTAAATCCTTTAACATCGATAATGTTTCATCTAATTGTGCCATATGTTTACCTCCAATTTCTTTTATTCTCCTAGTATAACGCTAAATTAAAATTTTGGGTATAAATTGCCGTTATTTTCTGTATTTCTCCATTGACTTCCATTCACACATTATCGTCAGTTTTCCTTCCTTTAAACTTCCATTAGCTGTCCCATTCATTTTGGACATGAAACTATTCACAATGGATAATCCTAAACCAGTACTCTTACTTGTTCGGGATTGATCAGCCACATAAAACCGGTCAAATAACAGCGCTACATCCTTTTCAGTTAAATGATGTGCTTCATTTTGAACAATTAATTTAACAGTTGATTCTTTCTCCTCAAGACCAACAACCACAATTCCACTTGAATGCTTAATTGCATTTGAAATTAGATTTTCTATCACTCTTGTTACTGCAGATCTATCAGCTAGAATAAATACATCACTCTCTGGCATAGCAAAACTTGGCTCCATATTTTTATCATTAAACCGGTCATAAAAACTCATCAATACATCGATTGTCAAAGTCTTCATATCCAATCGTTCTGGCTGTAGTTGATACTCTGAAGACTCAATAACAGATAACTCAAAGAAATCATTTAATAGTATTTCAAGCCTTTTAGCCCGCTCTTTTGCAATAGATATAAATTCGATTCGCTCATCTATTGAAACCTCATTTGCTTCAGCCATTTGGATATACCCAATAATAGAGGTTAATGGTGTTCTTAAATCATGGGACATATTTGCAATCGTTTGCTTCAGTTCATTTTCCAATCGAATTTTTTCCCTTTTTTCTTTTACATGTAAATCAATCAGGTTATTTATTTCAACACCTATATATTCAATGTTTTTCTCTATAAGGGCCATATCAATTTTTTTATTCGTCTTATGATTATTATAGTCTTGAAGTTGCTTGCCAATTCTCTTTACTTCTTTTTTGAAAGAAAGTATTCGGGTGAAAAAATAGACCCCTATAAGACTTACAACTATAAATAAGTATAAAAAGATCATTTTTTCATCCACTTCCATTTACTTAATTTCCTTTTTGTTAAACATATAAATCCCACACCAGATTAGAATAATGATTGTGACGAAAGCAATTAATATGGACTCTATTAACTCACTATATGTCATTGAACATTTAAAAACCTCACTAAATTGATAAAAGATGGAGTTCTCATAAAGCATATTTATTATTGGTAACCTCATGAGTTTTTCAACTGCAAACATAATGATTGTAAATACTATGGAGAAAATAATTGTTTTTCCACTATCTTCTGTGATAACTGCTAATAAAACCAGGATTGCAGTATAACCCAAGAATTGAAGTGAAAATAATCCTAAAGCTCTACCTAAAAACAGTAAATTCAATGGTGTAAATATCTCACCGTATCCTAATAAAATAACCTCTATAATACCTACTATTAATGGAATCAGTATCGTAACTACAATTGAAGCAAGGGAAAATATAAGATATTTTGCTAAGAATATATGGCTTCTTTTACTACCACTAATTATTTGATTTTTAATTACACTACTTTGTGAAAATTCATTCGAGATAAAAAAAGCTGCTAGTGTTCCTACTATTAAGTTAAAAAATAGCGGAACTGTAAATGTGGATAAGGCATTCATTTCACTTAAATCAACACTGTCAAAAGCTGTATTACCCATTTGCCACCAATCTATAATAACTAGATAGTGTAGCAATGCACTTATACATGTACTAGTTAATAGCAATATCCAAAACGTCCTGTTTCTTTGTAATTTAAACCATTCTACCCTAATCTGGTTACTCATGCCCTCTCACCTCCAACAAGCTTCGAAAAGTAATTCTCAAGGCTATCACCAGCTTGTGATAGATGTTCAATCACAAGCTGGTGATCCGTTAATGTTTTAGACACCTTCCGAACATCATCAAGATAGCTATAAAGTTTCAACGTACCGTCTGGCATAACCTCAAAATCAGTTGTACCTAATGCGGATTCCAGAATAGTTGCTCCTTTGGTGGGCTGATCTACTTTAATTCTCAGATGTTGTTTGCATTTCTCATCTAACTCTATTGCTGATAGTTCTTCTAACAGTCTTCCTTTATGAATAATTCCATAACAAGTTGCCAATTGATGTAATTCACTTAAGATATGACTGGATATTAATATCGTTAATCCTTTCTCGCGATTTAATTTTTTTAATAGTTCCCTAAGCTCAACTATACCCATTGGGTCTAACCCATTTGTCGGCTCATCAAGAATTAAGAATTCCGGATCACTCAATAGCGCTATCGCAAGACCTAGCCTTTGCTGCATTCCAAGTGAAAAGTTTTTTATTTTTTTCTTTCCTGTGTCGTTAAGCCCAACTAGCTCTAATGATTTCGTAATACAGTCTTTACCTGGTACCCCTTTTTGCAAACGATGAACTTCTAAATTCTCTAATGCAGTCATATTTGGAAAAAAAGCAGGACTTTCAATTATCGCACCTATTCTTTTTTGTGCGATGGTTAACTCCCTTGGATTGTCATTTCCGAATAACTCAACAGACCCTTCAGATGGCAAAGATAGTCCGGTAACCATACGTAGCATGGTGGATTTACCTGCTCCATTTTGACCAATGAATCCATAGATTTCTCCCTTTTTGATGGATATATTAACCTCATCAAGAGCTAAATTGTTTCTATATTGTTTTGAAAGCTGTTTCGTTCTTAAGATATAGTTACTCATTTAGTAACCCCCTATTTCTTTTCAACATCGAATATACCTAAAAACTTAATATTTGCTTAAGATAAACCTTAAGCAAATATTAAGTTTTCATGCGGTACCCCAATCCCCAAATAGTTTCAATATATTCTTCGTTAGGGTTTGATTTAGAGAGCTTATTTCGTAAATTACTCATATGAACATTCACTGTATTATCATCCCCATGATAAGGTTCCTTCCAAACACTTTCAAATAGATTTGATTTAGAGAAGACTTTATTCGGTGAGGTCATAAGAAGAACAAGAATTTTATATTCTCTTATCGTCAAAGTAATTTCTTCATTATTTACATAAACCATCTTTTGGTCCAAATCAATGTGAATATCTTTATGGCTTAATACTTTATTAGACGGCTCAATTGATCGCTTGTATCTTCGTAAAACTGAATCAATACGTGCTGAAACCTCTTCTATGTCAAAGGGCTTTGATATAAAGTCATCTGCACCAGATCGCAAACTATTAATTTTTGTTTGTTTTTCACCTTTAGCTGAAATAATAATAACCGGAGTAGACCCTCTATTCGTTATATTTTCAAGTATTTCCTCACCGGTCATACCTGGGAGCATTAAATCGAGCAAAACCAAATCCCAATGCTGTTTCTTCAAATACATAAGTGCCTCTGTACCGGAATAGGCCGGTTGTGGTTCGTATTGACTATTTTTGATAATCTTACATAATAATTGATTAATTTCATTATCATCTTCTACTACTAAAATGTTGATCATCTGTTTCACCATTTGGTCTCCTCTCAGGGCTCTATCAATAGCAAAACCAAGACTTACATTCCAACCGGGACGAAATGAGGTCGGATAGTAATCTCTTTATTATGATAAGCCTTTAGCTTGCCTTCATACACCAATTCAAATTTAGAAATTTCTTGCAAATCATTAGGAGCAATAAGTGACTCCGGCTTTTTAAAATAAATGCTGTTACTTTTTTTAAGAACTGTTGCAACAAACTGCGAACAAAAGAATGCATTTTTTCTTTCAATTGGCTTATTTAATAAAAAACCAAACAAGCCTAAAAAGTTGTAGCGATAGTATTCCTTCTGCTTTTTCAACTCTTTTATATAATTCTTCATATTTTGCATTTCAACATCGGTTACAGTATAAGAGTAGATTGCACAATCTGCCTCTTCAAATAATCCTCTTCTTACATCTTCTTTTACAAATCCACCATCAAAAGGGTTATTCACATTCTTCCTTCCGAAACTGTATACCTCAGTTAAATTAGAATCAAAGGAAATGGATGCATGATTATATGGTTTATTTGTATATAACTTTATTAGCTTTGTTAATATTGATCCTGTATCAGTTAAAAGAATGTATACTTTTTGTTCTCTCACCATCAAATCTCCTCCTCCGATATCCAAATAACCAATTTATAATATCAATATACTTTGGAAATCTTAAGAAGAGCTTAACAGAATCCTTAAGAAAACCTTAAGAATTTCTAGGGATGTATCTATTGGTTAGCGAGTAACTGATTAGTATTTTAAATACACAAAAAGCTGAATCCAATTGAATCCAGCTTTTTTTACTATATTATGTATTCTGAATTACTTACCTGACGATCCAAACCCACCTTTATCCCTTTCTGAACTTGATAAAATATCTGTTTGCTCAAGTTGGACTTTTAACACAGGAGCAATAACCATCTGGGCAATTCTCATTTGCTTTTCTACTTTAAAATCTTCTCTTCCATGATTAATTAAAATCACTTTTAATTCTCCTCTATACCCCTCATCAATCGTTCCAGGCGTATTTAGCAAGGTAATGGAATGCTTTAATGCGAGTCCACTTCTTGGTCTAATTTGTGCCTCGGTACCTTTTGGTAATTCCATTTGAATTCCTGTCCCTATTAACGCAGATTCTCCCGCCTTAATTAACTTCTCTTCAATAGAGAATAAATCCAGACCTGCATCCCCTTCATTTGCACGATAAGGCATTTTTGCATCCTCATGGATTAGCTTAATTTTTAATTTATATTCCATTTCTATCCCTCATTTTTCTTGATTTCTTCTGTAACTTAAATCGTAAAATAAAATAACAAATATATGTCATATCTTTTTCACACAAAAAATGAAACCTTGTTTACTTCCAATACGTATTGCTTAATAATAACCTGAACCTTAGGAGACGATAGTATGATAGTAATTATGTTTCGTGTATTAATTGTGGCGGCCGTTATTTTACTTACTTATTCTATTATACAATACTTTCGCAATCCGCAAAGACTCTTAGAAAATGCGAAGGAAACAAAAGAGTTTTACTATTTGGATGAACAGGGTAACAGTAAGAAAAATATTCGATTTGTCTATAAAGGATGTCAATTTGAAGGAGAAAAGTACGTAGGCACAACAGAAAATTCCTTTGAAATTGTAGATATATACGTAACAGTAGTAAATCCCCTTGAATTACAAGGTTTAACTCGTGATGACCTTTATTATCTAGAGGAAGAGCTATTAATTCATTATCCACATGCAACAATTAATTGGAAGCATCCAATAAATAAATTATTGCTTACAAACTAAAAAGTGGCTTAAGGGTTCTCCCTTAAGCCACTTTTAATTTTACTGTGTACTAGTTTGAAAAAAGTCTTCCCATTTTATTGCGATTTCTTTTCGCCTTAATGTGTAGATTAATAGAAGTAGTGCAGATAAGGATAAGAGGATATGCAAAGGAGATAAGCTTGATAACCAGCCACCAACAGATGTATATAGTAACGCCAAAGGAATACTGGTTAACAGTGACGACTTCGTATAATCTGAAAAATTTGATGTTATTTCTATTAAACAGATTGATAATAAATGAAAATGAATAAAAGGAACAAGACGCAACAACGAAATTTGTGTTGTTGTTAATTCGGTGTGTTTACCAATCAACTTTTTCTTCATTTTCATTAAACGTTTTGATGTTTTAGGCATCCACTGAATAACAATATAAAAAATCATACTGGATAACGTAATACCAATAACTGAAAATACAGTACCATAAAACACACCAAATATGATCCCACCGGAAACACATATAAACACGACCGGTAAGAAAAACAGAGGACGGAGTAAGTGTACGCTTATAAACAATAACGGGGCAAATAATCCTCCAGTCTGTACAATTGCCATGATGTAATTCCCGAATAATTCCATACAACTCCTCCTTCTTTCACTGATAAGAAAGAACATAAAAGCACGAACTATTTACGGTACATGTATATGACAAGAGACGAGCTATTATGACATGTAAAAATATCCATAGAGAATAATATGAATTACAATCAGTATAGGCATTCCAATTTTAAAAGAAGTGTGTTTTGTTTTGTGTCGGTAAACATTCATACCTACTAAGGAACCTATTGCTCCTCCCAAAATAGCAACACCCCATAACGTCCTTTCGGGTATTCTTCTTTCTCTGTTTCGCGCTTTTTTCTTATCGATTCCCATTAATACGAATCCCAGTAGATTAGCAAATCCTATGTAGTACAGTAATTCCATTTTACACACTCCTCTATTAAAAATAAAAATGAGGCATGAGGGGATAGCCCCTCATCACCTCATCTTAGTTGTTTAATGCAGTTTTAGCTTTTTCAGCTAACTGAGCAAATGCTTGTGAGTCATTGATAGCAAGCTCAGAAAGCATTTTACGGTTAATTTCGATACCAGCTAATTTCAAACCGTGCATTAATTTGTTATAAGAAAGATCATTCATACGTGCTGCAGCATTGATTCGTGCGATCCAAAGCTTACGGAATTCACGTTTTCTATTTTTACGGTCACGATAAGCATATTGACCTGACTTCATTACTTGTTGTTTTGCTGTTTTAAATAATGTTCTCTTAGAACCGTAGTAACCTTTAGCTAATTTAAGTACGCGTTTACGACGTGCGCGCGTAACTGTTCCACCTTTAACACGTGGCATAGTAATTCCCTCCTAATTGGACCTTCGTATATGTCATTTTAGTTTAGTAGTCATAAATACTTTTTTCAATACTTCTTATTTAGGAAGCATTGCTTTGATACGCTTATAGTCACCAGAAGAAACTAGTGTACCTTTACGTAGTTTACGTTTTTGCTTTTGAGACTTATGAGCGAACATATGACTTGTGAAAGCATGTGATCTTTTAACTTTTCCGCTACCAGTTTTTTTGAAACGTTTAGCAGAACCTCTATGAGTTTTCATTTTTGGCATGTTGATTTCCTCCTCGAAAGCTTAAATACTAATTACTTATTTTCATTGATTGGAGCAAGCATCATAAACATGTTGCGGCCTTCCATCTTCGGCTTTGATTCCACTGTTGCAATATCTTTTACTTCTTCTGCAAAGCGGTCTAAAACCTCTTGGCCAAGCCCCTTGTGTGTAATTGCACGTCCGCGGAAACGAACTGCAGCTTTTACTTTGTCGCCTTTTTCTAGGAATTTACGAGCGTTCTTTAATTTCGTATCGAAATCATGTTGGCCTATTCCTGGAGTAAAGCGTACTTCTTTAACGTTAATAATCTTTTGATTTTTGCGAGCTTCTTTTTCTTTCTTTTGTTGCTCGTAACGGAATTTACCGTAATTCATGATTCTAGCAACTGGTGGTTTTGCAGTTGGTGCAACTAAAACTAAATCTAAATTTTGTTTTTGTGCAAGTTCTAATGCTTCTTGACGTGATTTCACACCAAGTTGGTCACCGTTTGCGTCAATCAATCGTAATTCTTTCGCACGAATCTTTTCATTAACGTTCATATCTTTGCTAATAGCCAGCCACCTCCAAATTTTTTGGGTTTCTGATCCATTACCTGACAAGTTCTTATTAAACAAAAAATGTGGGCACATATATGCACCCACACGTCTTTAATCGTTCATAAAAGATGTAGACCAGCCAACTACTTAGAAAGCGTTGAACAGGTGAGAAGCGGGTGCCTCTACTTGTCATCAGAATCATTCAATTTTATTCAACTTTTATAGATTACCATGAAACTGAATAAATTGTCAACCCTTTGTTCACTACCCTAGTATACACTACTTATCCCAATTATGGAAGTCTAGTTGAAAATCTTATCCCAAAGAATGTACTTGCAAGAAGCAAAAACACTTGCTAATATCGTAATAAATAGCCTAGAAAAGGAGGATACAAACACGATGGGAGTAGATAAAGATAAAATCTATACGCTAGACGAATTTTTACTATTTGTAAAAGAAGAAAGAGCAGAATTATATGAAGGAGTCCCCATTTTTATGGCTCCCGCATCATTTGAACATGAAGGAGTCATCGCCAATTTAATTGGGGAATTTAGAAGTAGATTAAAGGGTAATACATATCAATTATTTGGCAGTAATCTACAAGTCGTTTTCCCATTTAAGGATGAGAAAAAAGGTAAAGAGGATGTAACTGTTTTACCGGATATCTCCATAGTTTGCGATAGAAGCAAACTAAAGAATAATCGTTGTTATGGTGCACCTGATTTAGTTGTCGAAGTATTGTCACCAAGTACCGCACGAAATGATCGTCTTCTTAAAAGACTTTATTATGAAAAAGCGGGCGTTAGAGAATACTTAATTGTCGATTATCAAAATCAAAGTATCGAAAAATATATACTGCATCAGGACTCCTACCAGCTAGAAGAAATTTACTCTAGTGAAAATCAATCTTTTCATTCAACCATCTTCCCAGATGTTACGTTCCCTATTGCCACCATCTTTTCTTTTTTAGATTAAACCATATGTGCTTAAGATAATGGACAGCCCTGATTATCGATTCCATAATCTATAATTAGGACTGTCCTATTTATTAATTTATGTTATTCATTTACTTCTTTTCACGTAATACTTTTTTCTCAATCTCATCTTTAACTAATTTCTCAAAATCATCATAAGATAGAGTCTCTGATTTCTGTTCACCGTATCTTCTTACATTAACTGCATTGTCTTCCACTTCTTTATCTCCCACTACAAGAGCAAATGGAATTTTTTCAGTTTGTGCTTCACGAATCTTGTAGCCGATTTTCTCATCACGTTCATCAACTTCAACACGCACACCTTGGTATTGTAACTTTTCAGCCACTTTCTTCGCATAGTCAAGATGGACTTGTGGTGAAACTGGAATAATTTTCACCTGAACTGGTGCTAACCAAGTTGGGAATGCACCTTTATATTCTTCTAGTAAGAAGGCCACAAAACGTTCCATTGTGGAAACAACTCCACGGTGAATAACGACTGGACGATGTTCTTTTCCATCTTCTCCAATATAAGATAATTCAAAACGCTCCGGTAATAGAACATCAATCTGTACAGTTGATAAAGTCTCATCCTTACCTAATGCAGTCTTAACCTGAACATCTAATTTTGGACCGTAGAATGCTGCTTCCCCTTCTGCTTCTACATATTCTAGGTTCATTTCTTCCATTGTTTCTTTTAACGTACCTTGAGTTTTTTCCCACATCTCATCATTATCGATATATTTTTCTTTATCTTCCGGATCGCGATAAGATAAGCGGAAATAATAGTCTTCTATACCAAAGTCTTTATATACATGCTGAATTAATTCAACTACACGGATAAATTCTTCTTTTAATTGATCTGGACGGGCAAAAATATGTGCATCATTCAGAGTCATTGCTCTAACACGTTGTAAACCAGCTAAAGCACCAGACATTTCATAACGATGCATAGTACCTAGTTCAGCAATACGAACCGGCATATTACGATAGCTCCATAGTTGATTTTTGAAAATCATCATATGGTGTGGACAGTTCATTGGTCGAAGAACTAGTTCTTCGTTATCCATCTGCATCGTTGGGAACATATCCTCCTGATAATGATCCCAGTGTCCACTTGTTTTATACAGTTCGACATTCGCTAGAACTGGAGTATAAACATGATCATAACCGAGACGTTCCTCAAGATCTACAATATAACGCTCGATTTGACGACGAATTGTAGCACCTTTTGGTAACCAAAGTGGTAATCCTTGACCAACCTTTTGGTTAACAGTGAAAATTCCAAGCTCTTTTCCTAGTTTACGATGGTCACGTTCTTTACGTTCTTCTAATAATTGCAGATACTCATCCACTTGGCCTGGCTTTTCAAAAGCAGTACCATAAATACGTTGAAGCTGTTGATTATTGCTATCGCCTCTCCAATAGGCACCAGAAATACTTAATAGTTTAAATGCTTTTAATTTACTAGTAGATGGAACATGAATACCTCGGCAAAGGTCGAAAAATTCACCTTGCTTATAAATAGTTACTTGCTCTTCTTCCGGGATTGCATCAATTAATTCAAGTTTTAAATCGTCACCAATATCAGCAAACATTTTCTTTGCTTCCTCGCGTGACACTTCAACTCGTTCAATTTGTAGATTTTCATCTACAATACGTTTCATTTCTTTTTCAATTTTTGGAAGGTCTTCTGGAGTAATTTTTTCCTCCATATCAAAGTCATAGTAGAATCCTTCCTCAATTACAGGACCTACACCAAACTTCACATCTTTATACAGACGTTTAATCGCTTGCGCCATCAAGTGGGCTGATGAATGTCTTGCAATTTCAATACCTTCTTTATTTTTGTAGGTAATTATTTCAATTACTCCGCCCTGATTTAATTCACGCTTTAAATCATACAATTCCCCATCTAATTTAATAGCCAATGCTTGTTTCTTTAAACCTGGTGATATGGAAGCTGCAATGTCTTCACCAGTAGTTCCTTGTGGAAACTCCTTACTTGCACCATCTGGAAAAACAATTTTGATTTCTGCCATGACTAACACTCCTTAACAATTATTTTCTCTGTAATTAAAAAACGCCCATCCCTCTGCATTCATTGCAAAGGGACGAGCGTTGGTCACGTGGTTCCACCCTAATTTCCGTAAACATATACGGCTCTAATCTTTAACGCAGATATACGCTACCATCTACTGAAAAATTCGAAAGTAGAGTTCAAAGGTGGTAATCATTTGACTGTTCGTGGAAGCTTTCACCACTAGGCTTCCCTCTCTATACATAACAGGATTCAAATAATCATGTCCTTATCGTTACAGATAAATATATTAAATATAATCCACATTATAGCGCTACTTTCAAGGATAATCAAGTCCTGGGGTTAACTTTTTAAATAAATAGGAAAAGGAAACTTATTTATTGATTCAAAATCAACTCTTTCCTGAAATATATTAATCACAGTTAATGTTTTAGGTTCAGAAGGATCTTCCCCATAAATTTTAATTTTCTTAGGTGCAAGTGCAACTAATGGAGCTAGATTCAATTCATCCTCATCTAGACCAACAATGTATAGTGGTTCCCTTTGCATTAATACTCTAAGTTCCATTCTTGTAAATCGTTTACCATCGGCTTTAAAAAAGGAAAATGAGTTTCCTTGTAATATATGAACAACATTGTATATAGGTTCTTTCTTTGCTATATATTCCCGTAACATATTCACAAATTCCTGATGGTCTTCCTCTCGCTTATATTCATCGATAGCTAACCCTACCATATTTAATAAATAGTCTTTGAATACTTTTAAGCGAAAGTTAACAATTGAATCAAAATGTATCGTTGTTGTGTTTTTTACATTAGATACAAATAAGGAATAAAGCAATTGCAATGGATCGTCCTTATCCTTCCTCACTTGCAAGCTATCCTCATCTTCACCTGCAATTAGCCAATTTGTAATATCAAGAATCTTTTCAATTTCATCTGGATCAGAATAATAGTAATATTCCTCTGTAATTCCATTTATCATGGTAGATAACCTATGTGCGACAAAAACATCAACCATTGATTTGACAATGGATTCAACTAATTCGTTATCCGGTTGATGATAATCAATTTGTAAATGATTCCCCCATTCTTCACTTGTTTTCCAGTGTAGTTCAATTTTCTTGTTATAATGAAATAATTGCTCACAAAAACTTATGACTTCCTTATTCGAATAAAAATAAACATTCATTTAGCTTCACTCACCCTCATCAAAAAACAAACTGTTACATTATATGGACATACTTTTTAAAAAATGATAAATCCAGTAAAACTAGTAACTTTAGTTATTGTTGAAGAACCGAACTATCACTATTAAGTCTCTAGGCACATTAAAATAAAATCTAGTTGAATGATTTAATAGCGACGTTATTGAATCTAAATAAGAAATGTATTCCAACTACCATTTAGATGTTAAGTATCTGGGCAAACAAACATACGATATTAACAACAAGGAAATTATCGTGGCTATTTCTGCACAAGTACGTAACAAAGCCAAAATTTATACTTTCTCATTAGAAAAACTCACATTCGTTCGTCCTTTAACGAATGTGGTAGTTTTTCTTATGTCGGCGGAAAGTTTTTATACTTTCCTATCTACTAAAAAAATCCTACTCCTTAATTAAAGAGTAGGATTTCCAATTAAAATGTATTTTGTTTCTCCTCATACAAGGATTCAAGATATTCAAAAACACTATTTTTATCATCTAAAACTTTGTATAGATCAACTTTACGACTCATAATATATCCTTCACCAATAATATATCTATATCTTGAGCCATATAAATTTATAGATAACTCGTACTCACTACCACTCATATCTAACCTGCCACCATTATAAATACGTAGTTCGTTATTAAATAGATTATTAAGTATAGATTTAATCTCAGCTTTATTCTCAATTATAATACTTTGGTCTCCTGAGGGTGATTTTTTAATTTCTAGATTCTGAATTTTATCGTAATCTAGTTCGGGAAGTTCCTTTTCAATCATATTAGAAAATGTAGTAGGTAATGATGTTAAAGAAATATTAAAAAACCATATTACCCCGATTAGTAATAATAACAAGCCGATTATAATGAATATAATTTTTTTCAAGATGATAAATCCCCCAATTTAGAAAAGCATTAATCTAGTGATTAAATCGATTTATTATTTATGCTATTACAATTAATTTTATAATGCAATTGTAATTTTGCAATAAAAAAAGATAAACCTATGGGGGTTAGAAGCCATTTACTAATAAGTGTTACCCAAACTCCATCTTATGTTTGTAACCTGGATACTGTGTAGTCTTACAAATTGTGTAATTAGCAACATTCTTTTCAAAATTGAGTTATTAGCAGGAACTATAGTATATATTGCAATATTTATTTTCATCATACATTCAACAGAAACATCTAGTAGCATTTACCATATTTGCAGAAAGTTTCTTATACTTTCCTACCTACCAAAAAAGAGCTAATAATAAAATTAGCTCTTGCATCTAACGATCCCGTCTATTATCTGCAAAGATGGGAACTTCAGTTGTCACTTGCTTGATTCGCTCCATAATTCTTCCTGCTTTTACCGCTTCTATGTCACCACGATTTGACTTAGCTAAATGATCTTCTAATTGATCCATGCTATAGTTGGATGTGAAAAATACTGGTAATCGTTCCATCATTCGATATTGTAGAATTGTTCCAAGCACTTCATCCCGGAACCAAGCAGATTGTGTTTCTGCGCCAATATCATCCAACATTAATACATCAGCCTTTTTGAAAAAGTCTATCTTTTCATTGATAGAATCATCTTTAATAGAAGATTTCATTTCACGGACAAATTCTGGCATATAAATTAGCATCGAAGACAGATTATATTTCTTTAATTCATTAGCAACTGCTCCAAGGAAGTATGTTTTTCCTACACCAAAAGGACCGTAAAAATAAAGTCCCCTTTTTGGAAGGCCATTTTTGACTTCTCCTAAGAAATGGAGGATTTCCCGTATTGCTTTACTTCGATTTGGATCATTATCAATTCCTTGAATCGTCGCTTCTAAAATTTCTTTCGGCATATATAAGCTTTGAATTAACTTATGCTGCTGTTGTTCTTTTTCTTGTAAAATACGACTATGGCACTTTTCATAGGTTAAACTAATTTCGTTATTTTCCACACGAAGAATTGGTGAATATCCTGGAACAATATTTTTACATGATTCATAAGAACCACATTGGTCACATTGTTTTGATTGCGATTTATATTCATATAATTTGATAAGACTTCTCTCAATTTCATGTTTCGGTAAATCAGGATGTAAAGATAAAAATTCTTTGATTTCAGGATCATTCAATACTTCATTTTTAATCTTTATATAGTTTTCTTGAAAATTCTTATTCTTTTCCATCCATTGTTTCAGTGTGGATTGTACTGGTTTCATGTCCATCATCCTTGATACTCGTTAATTTTTTGTATTACTAGAGTATTGTTTTAATAAAGAAGATAGTTCTTCTTTTTCACGTTCTAAATCAGTCGTAGTCCTTGATTTAGTTTCAGTGGATTTACTTTTACGTTCCTTAAACCACTCTGGTACAACTTCCGAACGTGTACCTTGCTGTCTATAATTACGATAATTTTGCTGTTTTTTCTCCGTAGCAGCTCGATAGTTTTCTTTTTCTTTTTTAGCAAACACCATTGCTTCTCTTGCTGTTTGTAAATTTGCTCTCGACCAATGACTAGCGATTTTCTCCAAATATGCCTTCGATAACTTCATATTAGTTTGCAACAAGACATAATGAATTAATACATTCATTACAGGAGATGGTAGTCCTTGAGTAGTCATGATTTCTCTTATCACCTTTAAATCTTGCTCAGAAGCATGATTACCACTCGATAAATCTTCTAATAATTGCTTAGGTGAGATTGTTTCCAATTCATGAATAAGCTGCTCTTCTTTTGTCATTTCTTGATTTAGTTTAGGCTGCTTTATTTCTTCCCTAGGTTCCGTCTGTTTCGTAACAAGTTGAATAGTTGTCTCTTTACGTGAAGTCTTAAAAATATCGTGGCAAGCTTCTTTAAATTCTTCAATATCCAACTTGTTCTCATCCGTTAAAGCCCACAAAACACATTTCTCAACCTCATATTCTGCTAGTCCATAAAGTTGCACCATTTGATTAATAATTCGTTTATTTTCCGTAGTTAAAACCCTCTTAAGTGGAATCATACGCGATTTCAGCACATGTTCCATCCACGAAAAGTCAATTGTCTCTAATTGAGGTCCATTGCTCTCTGGTATCCGATTAACATTTTGTATTGGCATAAAGTCTGATTGAATGGTTTCAAAAACATCCCCAAATGAAGCAGTAATATTGTGACCCTGATGCTGTTCAGGTCGTCCTATATAATGGGAATTAAGTAAGACATATTTATCTTCACCAACATGATGGTATAGAAGTTGAGAAAGCATTGCATCCCTAAAAAAATCGTACGGCGAAAACGGGCTTTGTAATACATAGTGATAGACCGTTTCCTCCGTCGTCTTTTCCTCATATGTCTTTAATAAACCAATTCCTTCTAGCTTTAACCTGGCCTCATATATTTCAACCAAGGAGACATTTAAATAGTTCATCAATGTATGATGTGTTTGAATCGGTACTTCTTTTTGAAAGTCTATTTCATGTAGTAATGTTTGGTAGAGCATAACTGCTTTAATCCCAAGTAATGGCTGGTATAAATGGGTTAATGACTTTGAATAATCCACTGGTAAATTACCATGTAAAACCACTGTATAACCATCAATCGGTAATATTTTTCCAATAAAATTCATCATAACCCTTCTTTCTAGGTATTAGTATATCTTAGGGGTTCTTCTTGTCTATCTGTATTAGATCTTTTAATTCATCTAGAAATACATTAATATCCTTAAATTGACGATAAACTGATGCAAAACGTACATAAGCGACATCATCAACTTTAGATAGAAACTCCATAACCATTTCGCCAACTTCTTTACTATCAATTTCAGATGCGCCAGTATTTCGTAACTCTTTTTCTACATTAAAAGCAATCGATTCAATCTGTTCGATGGACACTGGTCTCTTCTCACTAGCTTTAATTAATCCGCGAACTAATTTTTCACGGCTAAATTCTTGTCTAGTCCCGCCCTTTTTAACTACAATTAACGGTACTTCTTCCATACGTTCAAATGTAGTAAAACGGTATCCACATTTCTCGCATTCACGTCTTCTGCGAATAGAGCGCCCTTCTTCAATTGGTCTTGAATCTAAGACCTTTGTATTTTTATTTTGGCAATTTGAACATCTCATCCTAAATAACCCCATTTACTAAACAATTACTAATTTTTATCAATTATCGGTAATTCCTTATCTAATTTCGCATAAAACTGTTTGATAAACTTGGAACTTTTTCCAAAATCAAATGGAAGAGCAGATTCACTTGTAACCGTAAAATCAATTGCAGTTTGATATGGCCGCACCATTATTACCGTTGCGATAACAAAGGCCTTTTTACCTTTTATTACACGGAAGCTTATCTCGCCATGTTCTAAAGAAATAGAATTAATTTTATAGTTAGGTGATCCTTTAATGATTTCCTCTAGCTTCCGCAGTCCTTTGTCCTTCGTTGTTTTATAATAATGGGTTTCCAAATCCTTATCCCAATGCTTCTCTGAAGTTTCAGCCTGATTATAAAAAAAACTAGATAGTTTCTTGCCAAAAGACATCGATTCCACTCCCGTTTCATTTCATTCCGATTACTATAACTCTATATATTTTAACATGTTTTTTACATTTACCCTAGTAAAAATTAAAAAGCAAAGAGAGTTGAGCATACTGTTTGGCTCAACTCTCTATTATTCTATCATACTATTAGCCTAAGAAACCGATACTTTTTTTGCCTCAAGAAAACTACCAACATATTTTACCAAATCAACTACTCTAGTGGAATAGCCCCATTCATTATCGTACCATGCTAATACTTTAATTTTATTATCAGCCATTACCATGGTGGATAACCCATCCACAATGGCAGAGTACTCAGAAGTTGTATAATCGATGGAAACTAATGGTTCATCACTGTATTGAACGATTCCAAATAATTCATTTTTAGCTGCAGTTATAAATGCATTATTAACTATTTCTGCTGTAACAGGTTCTTCCACATCAACTACTAAATCAACTAAAGAAACATTAGGAGTTGGTACACGTAAAGCCATTCCATGTAATTTTCCATTTAGATGTGGTAACACTTCTCCCAAAGCCTTTGCAGCCCCAGTTGATGTTGGGATAATTGATTGCGTACATCCTCGTGCACGGCGCAAATCCTTATGTGGGTTATCTAAGTTCTTTTGATCATTTGTAAAAGCATGAACTGTAGTCATTAGACCATTCTTTATTTTAAAGTTTTCATCTAATACTTTTACTACAGGTGCTAGACAATTTGTTGTACAAGAAGCATTAGAAATAACATCGTCATTTGCTTCATCGTATGAATCGTGGTTTACACCCATTACAATTGTCTTATCTACTTCTTTTCCAGGTGCAGTAATAACAACTTTTTTTGCTCCTGCTTTTAAATGTAATCCAGCAGTTTCTTTTGTTTTAAATTTCCCTGTTGCATCAATTACAACATCAATCCCAAGTCTATTCCATGGTAACTTATCCGGCTCTCTACAGTTTACTAGTTCCACTTTTTTTCCATCGACCACCAATTCATTTTGAAGCGCTTCCACTTTGCGGTGAAAAATACCGTGTACACTGTCATATTTGATAAGGTGGGCTAACGTTTCTGGAGGATAGCTAGCATTCACCGCTACAACCTCTAAATTAGGATCAGTAATTGCTTGCCTAAAAACCATTCTCCCAATCCGTCCAAATCCACTAATAGCAACTCGAGTTTTACTCATGAAAAGTCCTCCTGAATTATGATATACTATTTTATCAAAATTTACATATAGTATAACACATTAAACACAAGAAGTAAGCATTAATGTATAAAAAACCAATTTGATCTTACGCATCTAACGGGAATAGATTAAACATTCTTCCGCTTCCCATAAATTTCATTTACAAATTTCTCCTTATTATCCGTATATTCCTTTATACCACCTTGTTTATTGCGTATAAAATCCGCCTTAAGATTTTTATATTCTTCTCGAGCACTTTCATTTGAATTAAGATAGTCCCTAAAAAAGATTAAATTATTCCATAGTTCATTACCAAAGTCGACTAAATGTATGTAGTGTGTCTTCTCTTCATATGTATCATCCACAAATTTTGCAAATACGATTTCATTAGGGCGTTCTACCTTTAACCTTAAAAATCCTACTTTCTGTAGCCCAATGATTATTGTATTATCAAAGTTAGTAATATCATCCAGACCCACAACGATATCCAATATTGGCTTTGCATCCATATTTACTATCGATGTGCTTCCTATATGTTCAATTCTAGTTTCGTCTAAATTTACATTCTCTTGAATTTCTTTTTTAACCCTCTGAAACTCCTTTTCCCATTCATCAGTATAAGGAACTAACATTACTTCATCACGCTTTAATCCTAGTTTCACTTTATCACCCATTTCTTAAGTAAATATTGTTGGACTGTCGAATATTCCATTAGTTTAACAATAATATTCAGGATATAATTTACATAAAAAGTGGCTATCGTATTCTTCAATGATAGCCACTCAAAAAAATTATTCCACATCCACTTCCCATTTTTGAAGTATTTCCTTCAATTGTTTAAAAGAGTCTTCTATGGAACCATTGTTATTAATTACCTCATCAGCAAGTTTTATTTTTTCTTTAACAGGGATTTGAGACTGAATTCTAGATTGAGCTTCTTCTTTAGTTGAGCGATCACGATCCATTAAACGCTCTAATTGGACATGTTCATCGACATATACAACTAGAATTTTGTCAACCATATGGGTTAGTTTACTTTCAAAGAGCAACGGAATATCCATCACAATACATTCTTCCCCACCTTCCAATAAAACCTTTTTTTGTTCTAGCATTCTTTGTCTTATTGCTGGGTGGATAATAGAATTCAATTTCTTTCGTTTTTCACCATCACCAAAGATGATTGAACCTAGTTTTTTCCGATTGAGACTTCCGTCTGTAAATAATAGGTCTTTTCCAAATTCCTGTACAATTTCCCGTAAAGTAACTTCCCCAGGTTCTACTACATCTTTAGCGACTTGATCCGCATCGATAACTGGGATATGGAGTTTTTTAAACATAGATGAAACAGTGCTTTTTCCACTCGCTATACTTCCAGTCAATCCAATAACTAAAGCCATAATTATTCTCCTTTAAAGCTTTTGACAATTTAAGCAAACATGGGTTCCACGTCCACCGACCTTCATTTTTGTAATGGGTTTACCGCAGTTCGGACACTCCTTATTTTCTTGACCGTAAACCGATAATTCCTGTTGGAACATGCCCATTTCTCCTTGGCTATTAACGTAAGATCGAATGGTGGTTCCACCTTGTTTTACCGCTTCTTCTAAGGTTAATATTGCCTGCTTACGAATTTCCCCAACTTCTTTTTTAGTTAGTTTATTTGCTTTTTTCAAAGGATGCACACTTGATTTAAACAATGTTTCATCAACATAAATATTACCTAATCCAGCAACAACAGTTTGGTCAAGAAGAACAGCTTTTATAGAACGGTTTGTGCTTTTTAGTTTTTTGTAAAAATAATCTAACGTAAACTCCTTATCAAACGGATCAGGGCCCAGTTGAATCAATGGCTTTTGTGTATATTCTTCGCCCTTTTTCACGATGTGCATCGTTCCGAATTTACGTACATCGTTATAACGAAGTTCGTCATCAGTAGTAAACTCAAAGATAACATGAGTATGCTTCTTAACCGGTTCATCCTTATAATGAACACTATACTTTCCCTCCATCCGAAGGTGAGAAATTAATGTTATATCGTCCAACTCAAATAAAAGAAATTTACCTTTTCTTTTTATATCATGAATGGTTTGTCCCATTAGAAGCTGTTTAAACTCTTCTACGTCATCAGGATTCTTAATAATTTTTCCCCAATATACTTGGACATTTTTAATCGTACGATTTAATACAAATCGTTTCAATGTATTTCGTATTGTTTCTACTTCTGGTAATTCGGGCATTTCTATTTCTCCTTATTTTGCATCATACCAGCTTTCTCCATAGGCATATTCAGCCTTTAGCGGTACATTAAGCTCGACAGTATTTTCCATCATTGCTGGAACAATTTCTTTCAACTTTTCAAGCTCCTCTTTCGGTGCTTCTAAGATTAGTTCATCATGTACTTGGAGAAGCATACGTGCTTGCATTTTTTCATCTATTAGCTTTTCCCTTAAATCAATCATCGCTTTTTTGATAATATCTGCTGCTGTACCTTGAATTGGGGTGTTCATGGCTGTTCTTTCTGCAAAGCTTCTTAAATTAAAGTTTCTGCTAGTGATCTCTGGTAAATATCTTCTACGATTCATTAATGTTGTCACATAACCTTTGTGTTTTGCCTCTTGAACGATTATCTCCATATAATCCTTAACACCTGGATAACTGTCAAGATAACGTTCAATAAATTGTTTTGCATCCTTACGAGTAATACCAAGGCTCTGTGATAGACCGAAATCACTAATACCATACACAATACCAAAGTTTACCGCTTTAGCCTGCCTTCTCATGTTTGAGGTAACTTCATCTTCTTCCACGTGGAAAACTTCCATTGCAGTCTGAGTATGGATGTCTTGACCAGTTTTAAAAGCGGTAATTAATTTCTCATCTTTAGCTATGTGGGCTAAAACTCTTAATTCAATCTGTGAATAATCTGCTGCAAATAAAATCCAATCCTTTTGGGAAGGTACAAATGCCTGTCTAATTTTACGTCCTTCCTCGATACGAATTGGTATGTTTTGCAAGTTAGGGGCAATTGAACTTAATCTTCCCGTTTGCGTCAATGCTTGGTTATAGCGTGTATGAATTTTACTTGTTTCCTTATCGACCACTTTTAATAATCCTTCAATATACGTCGATTGAAGCTTTCCTAATTGTCGGTACATTAAAATTTTCGGGATAATTTCATGATCATTTTCAAGTTGTTCCAAAACATCCGCGGCAGTAGAATAACCTGTTTTCGTTTTCTTAATAACTCGAAGTCCAAGTCTCTCAAATAGAATTGGTCCCAATTGTTTAGGTGAATTTAAGTTAAATTCTTCACCTGCTAATTCATATATCTCTTTCTCTATTTCTTCAAGACGTCGTTTTAGTTCCGTTCCCATTTCTTCTAAACGTGCAACATCTACAACTACACCAGTATGCTCCATCTCAGCTAATATTAACGCAAGTGGCATTTCTAGTTCCTTCAATAACGTATATAGCTCATGTTCACGAAGCTCTTCTTCCATTTTTTCTTCCAGTTTCTCTAGTACATTCGCTTTTCGAACAATATGATCAGCAAGTACCTTTTGTTCGGGCACTTTCATTTTTGCGCCTTTTCCATATACTTCTTCATCATATAGAACCGATTTTAATCCCATTCTATGAGCAATAGCTGGAATATCATGATTGTTTTCAGATGGATCAAGTAAATAAGAAGCTAATAATGTATCAAAAGTTATTCCTTGTAAATGAATTCCCTTTTTCAATAGAGAAACTACAGATTGTTTTGCATCGAAAACAACTTTTTTATTCGTTGGATCCTCTGCCCATTTTCTAAACTCTTCTGATCCTATAGCCACTTCAGTTGGAATGAAATAAGCTTTTTCTCGATTGGCAACTCCGATACCTTCAATTGGTGCTGTATGATAACTATCTGAAAGCATTTCAATAATTAATGCTTCTTCACCTGTAAACATATCCGAGCTAACTTGGTCAACAATCTTAAATTCTATTTCTTCCAATTCTTCCTGGATTTCTTCAACTACTTCTTCTGCACCCACACGATTTAACAAGGATTGGAAACCTAAATCCTTAAAGATATTTGTAACACCTTGGCTAGTGTAGCCTTCGTAGGATAAATCATCGATGGATACTTCGATAGGTGATTCACAGTTTATCGTTGCAAGCTCTTTACTCATATAGGCATCATCTTTATGATTTGTTAGGTTTTCCTTTAGTTTCTTGCCACTTATCTCTTCTAAGTGAGCATATATATTATCTAATGTCTTATATTCTTTTAATAATTTTGTTGCAGTCTTTTCTCCAACTCCAGGAACCCCAGGGATATTGTCAGAGCTATCTCCCATTAAGGCCTTTAAATCAATAATTTGATCAGGAGTAACTTCCATTTTCTCGAGTAAATAATCAGGTGTGTAAGCTTCCACTTCAGAAATACCCTTTTTTGTTACATTCACGGTTACTTGATTGGAAATAAGTTGTAGCATATCTTTATCTCCGGAAATAACAGCAACCTCAAATTCTTTTTCATTTCCTTGTTTTGACAAGGTACCAATAATATCATCTGCTTCATAATTCTCAAGTTCATAATGTCGAATATTAAAGGCATCTAGTAATTCCCTAACAAGTGGGAATTGCTCTGATAATTCAGGTGGTGTTTTTTGGCGTCCACCCTTGTATTCTTTAAAAGTACTATGTCTAAAGGTTGTCTTCCCTGCATCAAATGCTACCAATAAATGGGTTGGCTTTTGTTCTTCTAAAATTCGAAGTAACATTGTCGTAAATCCATAAACTGCATTCGTATAAACACCCTTATCATTATTTAATAAAGGAAGTGCAAAAAAGGCACGATACGTTATACTATTTCCATCTATTAAAACTAATTTCTTCTTAGCCATTAGTAATTCCTCCTTACCCAACTCGCTTTTAATCTATTTTACCATTTAAGTAACCTATCGTAAAAAAAATGACTGTGCAAAGGAAAAAAGGAAGTTATTAAAGTATATTTTGTATAAGTTCTCTAGTTTCTTAATCAGGGTACATGTTTTCCTGAGTCGGGCGCAGCTGCGATTGAATGGGCTCTAGTTATGTCACATTTTCCATCATTATGTAATAATACTTACCAAAAGTCCCATAATAAAAATCCGAACTGATGCGAATTCTAAAGTAAGAATTTGCATCGTAGTTCGGATTTTTCTTTTCTAAAACACTTGTGTCCTAGTCTCTTATTATTTTGGAAAATAAATATGGAATGTACTTCCAACATTAACTTCACTTTCTATTTCTATTTTTCCTTTATGAAGTTCAACAATATGTTTAACTATGGCAAGACCTAAACCAGTTCCACCAGTATTTCTACTTCTCGCTTTATCGACTCGGTAAAATCGTTCAAACACTCTAGGCAATGCACTCTGGGGAATTCCGATACCAGTATCTTTGATCATGATATGAATAGTATCTTCCTGCTCTTCCGTTAAAAGTGTAACCTCCCCACCTTTTGGGGTGTAGTTAATAGCATTTTCTACTAGGTTAATAAGGATTTGTTTTATCCCAGTTAAGTCCGCATTGAACTTTAGGTTACTATCAGTTTCTACATGTAATGAAATATCTTTTTGCTTTGCATGTTGGCATAGAACTGGAATGACTTCATTTATAACTTCCGATAAATCAAGTGTCGAAAGTATTATACGAGACTCTTCTTTTTCTAGTTTTGATAAATTTAACAAATCTTGAATTAAGGTCTGTAGACGTTTGCTTTCTTCATTGATAATTCCTAAGAAATGTCTTGTTGCATCCTTATCATTAAAATCTTCATCAAGTAACGTTTCTGAGAATCCTCTAATCGATGTAATAGGTGTTCTTAACTCATGCGATACATTCGCTACAAAGTCTTTTCGCATCGTTTCTAATTTTTTTAATTCCGTTATATTATATAAAACAATTACAGCACCTTTCAGCATGTTACGCTCATCAAATATCGGTGCTCCAACAATCTCAAAATAATTATCTAGTCCATTTTCTACTATAATTGATTCTTTGACATTTGCTTCATATAAAAATGTTTGTTGAATTATTTTATGAATGGATTCATTCTCTAGTACATCATAATATAAATATCCTATATAATCCTTTTCTGTATTTCCAAATATGGAAAGAAAGTTTTTATTTACAAGATGTATATAACCTTTTCCATCAATTAATATTAATCCACTTTGAATATTTTCAATAACCGTTGATAGTTGCTCTGCTTGGATTTTGTCATGAATGGATAATTCACTAAGATTTCGTGCAAGCTCATTAATTTTCATCAATAAAGATGCCATCCCACCGGAAACAGGATGATGCATTCTAGCACGAAAATTCCCTTTTGCTAATTCACCTAATGTGGCTGTAGCCTTCTTAATTGGTAGTACATATTTATCAAACACATAATGCAGCAACATCATAAGGATAATGTATTCTGTTAACAGTACGATAATTAAAACAAAAATATTAGAAGTAAACTGACTAAATACAGCACCAGTTAAAATGATGATGAGCAGTATAATTAATGCAAATTGAATAATTGGTTTTGATGAAAAAAACCTCACATTGGATCCTCCATTTTATAACCTAGTCCACGAACTGTCTTAATATAAATTGGTTTTTTCGTATTTGGTTCAATTTTCTCACGTAGATGACTTACATGCACATCCACTATTCTAGTATCACCAACAAAGTCATAATCCCAAACTGCACTTAATAATTGATCTCTTGAGAGAACTTTATCTTTATGTGTAGCTAGATAATGTAACAATTCAAATTCCTTACGAGTAAATGTGAGTACTTCATCATTTTTTTCTGCTTCATATCGCTCTGGAAAAATGGTAATTTCCCCAACTTTGAGTTTTTTAGTTTTATTAGATTCAGTAGTATTTGTTCTTCTTAGAATTGCCTTAATCCTTGCTATTACTTCTTTTGGGCTAAAAGGCTTTGTTAAATAGTCATCTGCCCCTATTTCTAGTCCTAGTACTTTATCAAACTCTTCATCTCTCGCAGTCAGCATCAAAACTGGTGTATCTATTTGATTTCTTCTTAGATGCTTACATACTTCTATTCCATCCATTTCAGGGAGCATTAAGTCAAGAATAATAAAATCATAGCTATTACTATCCGCTTTTCGGATAGCCTCTAAACCGTCAAAAGCAACATCAGTTATAAAATTTGCCTTTTCTAAGTTGTATTTTAATAATGTTACAATAGACTGTTCATCATCTACAATAAGTACTTTTTCATTCATGCTATCATTTCCCCATTTCTAATATGCTACGTAATAACTCTACTTTAATCTTACAATGAAATCGAAATAAATAAAATGGTAGAAAGCTATTGTAAACAAATCTTTACAATGAATTGGGTTACCTTTATTTAGTCCCGAATCTAATATTCCATCCTAAGTTAAATTCGGGACTAAAAAGTTACAGAAATTCATTCAAGTTTCACAATATCCTTTATCATCAAACTTGCTTTATTGTCCTAGTAATCGGGTCAATTTCAAATTGAATATCAGATACATTTTCTATAAAAGCCCTATCATGTGACACAAATATTATAGTTCCATTATATCCTTCTATAAATAATTCTAATGCTTCTAAAGCTTGAATATCTAGAAAATTAGTTGGTTCATCTAACAACAATATATTATTTTCTCCCAAAAATAACCGACAAAGCTGAAGGCGTACTGATTCACCTCCACTTAAATCCTTCACATTCTTTTGCTGGTCAGTCCCAAGAAACTGCATTTTAGTTAATACTATTCTAAGAAATCCTTCATTATGCTGTGATCTATTTTTCAAAAATGATAAAACTGTTTCATCGGTTGAAAATCTATAGGCTGTTTGCTTGAAAAATCCTATTTTTACTTTAGGTGAAAGGATTAAACTTTCCCCAGCTTCTGCAATATAGTGCAATAATGTACTTTTCCCAGCACCGTTTGGACCAGTTATTGCAATTTTTTTACCGAGTGGAAATTGAAAATTAGCGTTTTCTAGAAGTACTTTTTTATGAGTAATTAACTTTAGACGATCTGCCATAATCGGAAATTTATTATAAAGTGTTAGTACCTTCGACTGGTGGAAAATAATGCTGTTTTCATATTTAACAGCTTCAATCTCCACCATTTTCTCAATACGACCTTCGATAGACTTCCCAGCCCGGTGTATTGCTTTCTGACTTGTCCCTTTTGACTTAGTCTTACCCAAGCGACTCGGCTTTTCTTTCGCCTTTTCCTTAGACCTTTTGTCAGATCGTAATATATTATCTGCCTTTTTTATCTTTTCAAGTGCTGCATTTTCCAGTCTATTCTTTTCCTTTATAAACAAGTCATAAGCCTGCATCTGTTGCTTGATTTCTTGTTGTTTGGTAGATGAATAATCAGAATAATTCCCCTTGAACACTTTTATTTTTCCATCATCCACTTCCCAAATTGTTGTAACTAACCTATCTAATAGACTCCTATCATGACTAACAAGAATTAATGCTCCATAATAATATTCTAATTGTTCGATTAGAAAAGATGTACCTGCTTGATCTAGATGAGTAGTAGGTTCATCCAATAATAAGGCTTCATGGTAATAAGAGAAAACGTTGGCCAATTTTAATTTTGTTTGCTCGCCTCCACTTCCCACACCATCAACATCAGATATTCCTAATTTGGATAGAATTGCACCATTCGTATCATTTTTTCCTGGTTTAGATACCTGCTCAAAATACTCGAATTCCACAAATTTATTTACTTTCCCAGTTGTTGGTTGAACAATTCCTGCAAGTAGTTTAAGGAGCGTACTTTTCCCTGCACCATTTTTTCCTACAATACCAATACGATCAAATTGATGAACTGCCAATCTATCAATTTCCAGAATCCTTTTATCTAAATAATTCATGCTAACATTTTGTAATTCAAATATAATATTTTCCATAAATGCTACCTCCCGAAATTTATTCGTATCGATAGCTAGGATCGATACAAGCTGTTTAGAAAACAAAGCTCGTATCAATAGAATAATAACGTCATAAAATTCACTCCCACTATTTTTCAATTAAAAGAAGCCACTGTCTGTGAGAAGAACGAGAAGCAAACCTACGTATTTGGAAACAAAAAAAGAAAGACGCCAATAATCACGTCTTTCTTCACCATTACTTCCGATATAGATGGACTTATTAAAAGTGGACAGACTATTCCCGTTACCCTGTCTACAGACAGAGACTTTGACCGTATAAAATTACGAATTCAAAGTGGAAATACGTAGTCTCACGATTAACAGTCCTCCTAACATTTTAATTACATACATCGTAACTTATGCTTTCCATAAAAGTCAAGGTTTACTTGAATTTGGTGTTAGAACCTCCTTTCCTCTTACCACTTAAACAAATAGCCACCAACAAAAAGAGCTTCATTCTACAACAAAGTAGAATGAAGCTCCAAGTTATTGCAATATATCCAACACATTCTTAACAGACTCAGCAGATTTATCAAGTGCTGCCTTTTCATCATCTGTTAATTCTAATTCAATAATCTTTTCAATACCATTACCACCCAAAATTGTTGGTACACCAAGGTAGATATTGTTATACCCATATTCACCTTCAAGATAGGCAATGGAAGGTAATACTCTACGTTGATCCTTGATAATTGCTTCAGCCATTACAACAAGTGATGCTGCAGGTGCATAATAGGCACTTCCGTTACCTAATAAGTTAACAATTTCTCCTCCACCTGTACGTGTTCTTGCCACAATTTCTTCAAGGCGGTCCTTAGTAAGTAAATTATCTAAAGGAATACCACCTGCATAAGAGTAGCGAATTAATGGGACCATATCATCACCATGGCCACCTAAAACGAATCCAGTAATGTCTTTTACGGATATATTTAACTCCTGTGCAATAAAGGTTCGGAAACGAGCAGTATCTAAAACTCCTGATTGACCGATTACACGTTCTTTCGGGAATCCAGATTCATTAAAGACTGTATAAGTCATCGCATCAACAGGATTTGTTAATACAACAATTATTGTTTCTGGAGAGTACTTTACAACTTCTTGTGTGACAGACTTCATGATTTTAGCATTTGTAGTTACCAAATCATCCCGACTCATGCCAGGCTTTCTTGCAATACCTGCAGTGATAATTACTAAATCAGAATCTCTTGTTTCTTCGTAGTTAGCTGTCCCAATAATATTAGCATCAAATCCCTGAACTGGACTCGCCTCTAACATATCAAGTGCTTTTCCTTTAGTTGGATTTTCCATGGAAGGAATGTCTACTAAAATAACATCCCCAAGCTCTTTTTGAGCTAACATTAATGCTGTAGTTGCTCCCGTGAAACCTGACCCTATTACGGAAATCTTTTTTCGCTTGTTTCTCAAAAGGCATTCTCCTTTAGAAAATTAGTCCATATTCTTAATTAATTCATCAGCAAACTCAGAACATTTAACTTCAGTTGCACCATCCATTAAACGTGCAAAGTCATATGTTACAACCTTAGATGCAATCGTCTTATCCATTGCTTTTGTAATTAAGTCACCAGCTTCTCTCCATCCAAGGTGTTCAAGCATTAATACACCAGAAAGAATAACAGATGATGGGTTAACTTTATCTAAGCCAGCATATTTAGGAGCTGTGCCGTGCGTAGCTTCGAAAATAGCATGGCCAGTATTATAGTTAATATTTGCTCCTGGAGCAATACCGATACCACCTACTTGTGCTGCAAGTGCGTCAGAAATATAATCTCCATTTAAGTTCATTGTAGCAACGACATCAAACTCATTTGGACGAGTAAGAATTTGTTGTAAGAAGATATCAGCAATCGCATCTTTTACAAGGATTTTACCTGCTGCTACCGCTTCATCTTGTGCTTTATTAGCTGCATCCTTACCGTCTTTTTCTGCGATGCGGTCATACTGTGCCCAAGTAAATACTTTGTCACCAAATTCTTCCTCAGCAACTTCATATCCCCAACCTTTGAAAGCACCTTCTGTAAATTTCATAATATTACCTTTATGAACTAATGTAACACTCTTACGTCCTTCGTTAATTGCATACTCAATTGCAGAACGAACTAAGCGTTTTGTTCCTTCTTCAGATACTGGTTTAATACCAATACCAGAAGTTTCAGGAAAGCGAATTTTATGTACTCCCATTTCATTTTTAAGGAATTCGATAACTTTTTTCACTTCATCAGAGCCTTTTTGCCACTCTATACCAGCATAGATATCTTCTGTATTTTCACGGAAAATAACCATATCCACATCTTCAGGGCGTTTTACTGGAGAAGGAACACCTTCAAAGTAACGAACTGGACGTAGACAAGTAAATAAATCTAGCTCTTGACGTAATGCAACATTTAATGAACGAATTCCACCACCAATTGGCGTTGTAAGAGGTCCTTTTATAGCAATTTTATAATCATCAATCTTATCTAATGTATCCTGTGGTAACCATTCACCAGTTTTATCGAATGCTTTTTGACCAGCATAAACTTCTAACCATTCAATTTTCTTTGTTCCGTTATATGCTTTTTCAACTGCTGCTTCAAGTACTTTACTTGCAGCTGCCCAAATATCTGGACCTGTTCCATCCCCTTCGATAAATGGAATAACCGGGTTATTTGGAACATTCATTTTACCATTTTCTACAATAATTTTTTCACCTTGTGACATTAATAATTCCTCCTGTACTAGTAAGCTTATCGTAATAATAGCCGGAAGAACCGGCTACTAAAACTAACAAAATTTTATTAGCGTTTTTCTAATGGTACATATTCTTGTGTATTTGGACCCACATACTCTGCACGAGGGCGGATTAATCGGTTGTTAGTATATTGCTCTAGAATATGAGCAATCCAACCGGATACACGACTCATTGCAAAGATTGGTGTAAATAAATCATGACCAATTCCGATACTATGATATACAGATGCGGAATAGAAATCTACGTTTGCTGGTAGACCTTTCTCTGCTTTAATGTAATCCTCTATTTCAACTGACATATTATACCATTTTGTTTGGCCAGTTAGTTCTGTTAATTCTTTAGACATTTTCTGAAGATGTTTTGCTCTTGGATCACCACTTCTGTATACACGGTGCCCCATACCCATAATTTTCTCTTTGTTTGCTAGTTTTTCTTTAATATACGGGATAGCATTTTCTTCTGTACCAATTTCAGTCAGCATCTTCATAACGCGCTCATTAGCACCACCATGAAGAGGCCCTTTTAGTGCTCCAATTGCTGCAGTAACACCAGAATACATATCTGATAATGTTGCAACACACACTCTAGCAGTAAAAGTAGATGCATTTAATTCATGATCAGCATGTAATACCAAGGCTTTATCAATTGCTTCTACTTCAATCGGACTAGGTTTTTCACCTTTTAACATATATAAAAAGTTTTCTGCATAACTAACATCTTTTAGTGGTTTAACTGGATCCTTACCTTGTCTAATACGAGAAAATGCTGCAACGATAGTAGCAATTTTAGCTTGTAAGCGAACTGCCTTTCGTCTATTAGCTTCTTCTTCCATAACATCTGATTCCTCATCATACAGCCCTAATAGAGAAATAGATGTTCTTAATGCTGACATAGGATGAACACTAGTTAAGTCATATGAACGTAATTGTTCAATGACTGGTTCAGGAACTTCCATATTCTCAAGCAATTCTTGTTTAAAGGCTTTCAATTCAGCTTTGTTTGGTAATTTAAGATTCCATAGTAAGTAAACAACTTCTTCAAAACTTGAATTTTCTGCAAGATCATCAATTCTATATCCTACATAAGTTAGTTGGTCATCAATGATAGAACTAACTGATGATTGTGTTGCAACTACCCCTTCAAGACCTTTCGTTGCTGTCATGATAAAACCCTCTCCTTTTTCTATATTGTTCTAACATTAAGCATTGAATAATGTTAAATAATTTCGACAATTCCCTAGTGATTTAATCGGATATTGTCAACCCCAAACTAATTATAATGTATTTTTAGTTTAAAGTGAAATGAAACCGTTTAAATAGTTTATGTTTTAATTTTTCTGGCAAGTTATTGTCTATTAATATTTCATTTCATATAAACATATAGTTTTATAGATATAGATCATTTTTAATGAACTTTTATGTAAACTCGTTCTGTGAGCCTCCATGAATTTCGACTATTCAGAGGATAAATTAAAAGTTTTAAACGTAATGATTACTTTTTACAATAACTCAAGGAAATACTTTATAAATGGGGTTGTTATTTTGTACAAGCAATATATTGATACGGTTGCCAGGGGATTTTTATTAATTCTTATTCTAACTTTAGTATTCTTTATCGTTAAGTTTACTATTGGTTATATTTATCCTTTTATTATTGCTTTTATTATTGCAGCGATGTTAAATCCTTCTGTTTCTTATTTCGAGCGGAAATGGAAGTTTCCCCGTATTGTGGCAACTATTTCTGTAATATCATTACTACTTCTGTTGTTTTTCATCATCATGGTTTTCTTATTTAATGAAATCATTCAAGGTTTGTTATCACTTCTAGAAAAACTACCAGACTACTTTCAATCTTTTGTAAAAATGGTGGAGTATCTAGCGAATGAACAAATCATCCCACTCTATCAAAATATTATTGCATTATTTCAGTCCTTAGATCCTTCACAGCAAAATGCCATTCAAGAAAACCTGGAAAACTATCTTGAAAAACTAACCGAGACTGGTACAAATATGATTCATACAGCAATTGGTCAATTACCTGAAATAGTTGTTTTCTTTCCAAACTCCATCACGATTTTTATCTTTATTTTACTTGCTACCTTCATGATGACAAATGATTGGCAACTACTAAATGGGAAATTACATCAAATACTACCTAAAAATCTACTATCCTTTGTAAGTGATCTTCATAAAGGAATAAAGAAAGCATTCTCAGGATATTTACGAGCACAATTCATTTTAATATTAATTTCTGCATCGATGATTTATATAGGACTGGTTATTTTAAAAGTAGACCATGCCTTAACCATCGCCGCTATAGCTGCCCTCGTAGACTTACTACCAGTTGTTGGTACAGGGATCATTTTTGTTCCATGGATTCTATATTCATTTGTTACTGGGGGTTTTTCTTTAACCATTGGATTAAGCATTCTTTATATGATCGTTATCATTGTTCGGCAGATGATAGAACCAAAGATATTATCTGCAAGCATCGGAGTAAATCCTTTAGTTAGTTTAATTATATTGTTCGTTACTATTCAAGTATGGGGGATTGCTGGTGTTATTCTTGCACCACTTATTCTGATATTCTTCTATGTATTATTTCAATCTGGTATTTTCATAAAGATGTTCAAATTTATTAAAGGTTAATCGTATTTATCTTCGGTGAATAATGATTCTATTTTTATCTATCATTTTTTTAATTAAAATACCAAGGAAAGGTTTCACAAAATTCCTTGTAAAAGGTAGGATAAGTATAAAACCTGTAAGATCTGTTATGAATCCTGGGCTAAATAATAAGACTCCACCAATAAATATACAAATTCCATCTATTATTTCTCTAGCAGGAACTTGACCATATTGAATAGCGCTTTGTGCACGTTTCCAGGTCTCTAATCCTTCTTTCTTAGCCAAATTGACTCCGATGAATCCGGTTAATAATATGATAATTACTATCCACCATGGACCAATAATTCCACCAGCCCAAATAAATAAACCAATTTCAGCTGCAGATAAAGCAAGAAAAAATAATAACCATTTCACTGGATATCTCCCCTTTTAAGGAAAAAGAAGGGAGATTTCCCTTCTTTTATAATTTAGAAATGTAGATTTATAAAAAGTAAAGTCCTATAGTACCCCTGCGTGACCTTTGTAAATGTCACCTTTTGTGCTGTCGATTGTAATATCTTCACCGTCTTTTATTAGTTCAAATGCATTTTCAACACCAACCACAACAGGAATTCCTAAACTCAACCCTACTACGCCTGCATGAGAAGTTAATCCCCCTTCAAGCGTTACAATACCAGCAGACTTTTCAATTGCCGGCATCATATCACGGTCAGTTCCATAAGTTACAATGATATCTCCTTGCTTAACTTTACTTAGTGCTTCTTCTGCATTCTTTACAATGACTGCTCTTCCGTATGCACTTCGTTTACCGATACCTTGGCCTTTTGCAATGACATCACCAATGATATGAATTTTCATGATGTTCGTTGCACCAGTTTCTCCAACTGGAACACCAGCAGTAATAACTACTCGATCGCCACGTTTTAATAGGTTGTTTGAAAGCCCAAGCTCTATAGCATTATCTAGCATTTCATCGGTTGAGTTTGCTCTGTCACCTGAAATAGCATGAACACCCCAAACTAAAGATAGCTGTCGGTTTACACGCTGATTATGTGTAATAGCTACAATTGGTGCTTTTGGTCTATATTTAGAAATCATTCTAGCCGTATGTCCACTCTCTGTAGGTGTAACAATTGCACTTACGGATAGGTTCATTGCTGTATGTGTTACCGATTGACTAATAGCATCTGTAATTGTCATATCAACAGATTGACTACGATTTTTTAAAATAGAAGAATGATCAAGAGCTGTTTCTGTTTTTTCAGCAATATTATTCATCGTTCTTACTGACTCAACTGGATAATTTCCAGCTGCAGTTTCTCCAGAAAGCATAATAGCATCTGTACCATCAAAAATAGCATTTGCCACATCCGATGCTTCAGCTCTTGTTGGACGTGGATTTCTTTGCATGGAATCAAGCATTTGAGTTGCTGTTATAACTGGTTTACCAGCTGTATTACACTTTTGAATCAACATTTTTTGAACTAGTGGAACATCTTCTGCAGGTATTTCTACTCCTAAGTCCCCACGAGCAACCATTAATCCATCACTAACCTCTAGGATGCTATCTATATTATCAACACCCTCTTGGTTCTCAATCTTTGGTATAAGTTGAATATGTGCTGCATTATGTTGTTCTAGTAATTCTTTAATTTCTAGAATATCGGAAGGTCTACGTACAAATGAAGCAGCGATAAAGTCCAAATCTTGTTCAATACCAAACTTAATATCGTTTGCATCCTTTTCTGTAATACCTGGTAGATTAACGGATACGTTTGGAACGTTAACACCTTTTTTGTTTTTAATTAGTCCAGAGTTTAGTGCTACTGTTTTTAATTCTTTATTAGCTTGATCGATTTCCACTACTTCTAGTTCAATTAGACCGTCATCTAGTAAAATTCTTGATCCAACATGAACATCATCAATTAAACCAGGGTATGTGATAGAAAAGCGTTCCGCAGTACCTTCTACTTCCTTCATAGCTATATACACTGTATTACCTTGAATAAGTTCTGCTTGTCCTTCTATGAAATTGCCTGTACGAATCTCTGGACCTTTTGTGTCAAGTAAGATAGCAACAGTCTTCCCAGTTTTTTCAGCAGCCTCTCGAATGTTTTTAATACGTGCTCCATGCTCTTCGTAATCCCCATGGGAAAAATTCAAGCGGGCGACATTCATTCCAGCCTCCATTAAATTCACCAATGTTTCCACTGATTCGGAAGCGGGTCCGATTGTACAGACAATTTTTGTTCTTCTCATGAATAAATTCCTCCTAATTATATCGATAATTCCTTAGATAATTGGTACATTTCTTCATCAATCGTATGCTTTTGGCCGAGAATATCCGAAATATCATGATCAACTAAACGATTACTTTGAATACCAACCATTCTTCCAGCTTTACCTTGTAATAATAATTCTACAGCTTTTGCTCCTAAACGACTTGCAAGAACACGATCGTTAGCAGTTGGTGAACCACCGCGTTGAATATGACCTAGAACAGTCACACGTGTTTCTAGATTAGTCTCTTTTTGAATCTGTTCACCATAATCAATCGCACTTCCAACACCTTCAGCTAAAATGATGATACTATGCTTCTTACCGCGTTCAACCCCACGTTTTAAACGTGATATTACTTCGTTTAAATCATCTGGTTTCTCTGGGATTAAGATACTTTCAGCACCATCTGCAAGTCCCGCCCATAAAGCAAGGTCTCCTGCATTTCTTCCCATTACCTCAATAACATACGTACGTTCATGAGAAGTTGCTGTATCACGGATTTTGTCAATAGCTTCAATAATTGTATTTAGAGCTGTATCAAATCCAATAGTAAAATCTGTTCCAGCGATATCATTATCAATTGTACCCGGGATACCAATACAAGGAAATCCTTTTTCAGTTAGTTTTTGTGCTCCTCGGAAACTACCATCCCCACCAATAACGATTAGTCCTTCGATTCCGAATTTCTTTAACTGTTCTATTCCTTTTCGTTGGCCATCTTCTGTTTTAAATTCATCACTTCTTGCCGTATATAGCTTTGTACCACCACGTTGAATGATGTCACCGACAGAGCCCACATCCATTTTTTCAATATTTCCATCAATTAGACCTTGATAGCCATTTTTAATACCGTATATTTCAACTTCATGAAAAACACACTTACGAACAACTGCACGAATAGCTGCATTCATGCCGGGTGCATCTCCACCACTTGTTAATACTCCTAGTCTCTTCATACACTTACCACCTCAATTAATATTATCATTTTTAGTATGTACTTGATGAATTGATTTACTACGATTAGTAGTGGTACATTTCTCAAAGGCTAGTACTTCTAATTCATCCTTCTCATTAAAAGATAAGACTTAAAACTTAAAATATCAATTAAAAACACTGGAAAAACCCAGTTTATTGATATGTGTTTTACTTTATCGAATGATTTGATTGAATAAGTAGAACATATTGGAATTAAGTTATACTTTAACTATCTATAAAATTAGTGTTAGATATAACATCCACAGACTTGAAAAACTACATCTTTTTCCATAACTATTTCATCATGGTTCTATTTTAATTTCGTCGTTAAAATAGAACCATGACACAAAAATAAAAAAGTTGTCACAGTTTTAGGGATGAATCCCCAAAACTGTAACAGCCTTTTTTATATTTCCTTATATTCTCCAATTTGTTTATACTTTTCCCATCTTTTCTCTAATAATTCCTCAACAGAAAAGATATTTAACTCTTTCAGTGATTTTTCTAATACAGCATCGATATTAGTCGCTTGTTGTTTAATATCACGATGGGCTCCACCTTTTGGTTCTGGAATGATTTCATCTACAATTCCAAGTTCAAACAAGTCTGGAGCAGTAATTCTCATGGATTCAGCAGCTCTTTGAGCCAGTCCAGAATCTTTCCATAAAAGTGCTGCCGCACCCTCTGGAGATATTACAGAGTAGGTAGAGTTCTCTAACATAAAGATGCGATCACCAACACCTAGAGCTAGTGCACCACCACTTCCACCTTCACCAATTACAATACATACGACCGGAACCTTTAGACCTGCCATCTCCATTAGGTTTCTAGCAATTGCTTCACTTTGACCACGTTCCTCAGATTCCTTACCAGGGTCTGCCCCTTTTGTATCAATAAAACAAATAATTGGTCGATTAAACTTATCTGCCTGTTTCATATGTCTTAAGGCTTTTCTATACCCTTCAGGGTGTGGCATACCAAAGTTCCTACGAATATTTTCTTTCGTGTTTTTTCCACGTTGATGTCCAATAACAGTTACAGGAATGTCTTTGTAATACGCTACACCTGAAACGATTGCCTCATCATCACCAAAATTTCTATCCCCATGGAACTCAAGGAAATCTGTGAACAACTCCCCAATATAATCTAAAGTAGTTGGTCTTTCTTGATGTCTAGCCATCTGAACACGTTGCCAAGGTTTCAAGTTACCATAAATATTTTCCTCTAAATCTTCTAAACGCTTTTCAAGAGTAGCAATCTCTTCAGACAAATCTATTTCACTTTCACCAGTGAACTTCTTTAATTCGGCAATTTTTTCTTTTAAGTTAACAATTGGCTTTTCAAATTCAAGTATTTGCTTCATTCAGGACGAGCCCCCTTCTGATGCATCTTAAGCAGCATTCCTAAAATATTGTTTAAGTCATGGCGATGGATTACTTTGTCTAGCTGGCCATGCTTTAATAAGAATTCTGCAGTTTGAAAGTCATCTGGTAACTTTTCCCTGGTCGTTTGCTCAATGATACGTCTTCCAGCAAAACCGATTAATGCACCTGGTTCGGCAAAGTTATAGTCTCCTAAAGAGGCAAAACTAGCAGAAACCCCACCAGTTGTAGGATGAGTCATAACAGAAATCATCAGTCCTCCAGCATCTGAAAATCGTTTAATTGCCACTGATGTTTTAGACATCTGCATTAAACTTAGTACACCTTCTTGCATTCTAGCTCCTCCAGATGCGGTAAAAATAATAAACGGTATAGATTCTTTTCTAGCATTTTCAATTGCTCTAGCAATCTTTTCACCCATTACAGAGCCCATACTTCCCATACGATATCTTGAATCCATTACGGCAAATGCTGTTTCTTGCCCGTCTATTAAACCTTTACCAGTGACCACACCTTCATTTAGCCCGGTCTTTTCCCGGTCTTTTTGCATTTTTTCATCGTAATCCGGAAAATCCAATGGATTGGAGGTGATTAAGTTACTATCCCATTCTTTAAAAGTACCCTTATCAAACAGACTATCAATTCGTTCCCAAGCATTTAATTGATGATGGTGACCACAGTTTGGACATACATTTAAATTAGTGCTCAATTCTTTACGATAAATAATCTTACTACAGTTATCACATTTTTTCATTAATCCTTGTGGAATATCAACCTTTGATCCTTCGGTAGGGATAGAGGCGTATTTCTTCTTATTATTAAAAAGATCCTTAAGCAAGATATGAGTCCCCCTTTATTAACCAACCACTATACATAACAGATTTCCATTCGGTCTAACATCACTCTTAAAACCTGATTATTTAACTATACAGAAGTCTATACAAAAAAGTTGTCATTAATAGTCGAAGAAAAAGAAAAAAATAATAGATTATAATTTCAAAACTTAATATAGTTTTTCTTCGTTAAATAGACCTTCAATAGATGGATAGTTTTGGGTTTTATAGATTTCAATTAAATTAGTATAAAATTCACTTGAGTAGTGATTCGAAAAACTTTTTGAATATTCATCAATTAACCCCCACATACGTGCTAATAATTGATTTTCAGTCAACTCTAAAACATATTTAAAGAACGAATAATGTTGTTCTTTTATAGTGGTAGAGGAATTATTCAACTTATTCTCTAATTGTTCCAGTTTCACTTGATCCATCTGATGACAAATAAGTTTAGCTGCCTCTTTCTCTAAAAGACGCTTCACGATATGCAATTCATCTTTAGTAGTTTGACTAAGTATGAATGTAGATAATAGCTCAACCGTATGATATGGGCGATACTTACTTAAATACGTGCCACCACCGTGTCTTGTCTCTATCACTCCAATTAACTCCATCGCCCTTAATGCCTCTCGTATAGATGATCTGCCAGCACCTAACTTTTCCGACAATTCCCTTTCAGAAGGAAGTTTATCTCCAGGCCTTAAATCATTAACCTCGATAAACTTGCGAATTTCTTCTAATACCCCTTGATATACTTTTTGTTTAGGTGACATGGACACCCCATGTTTCACTCCTTTAAGTAAAAACCCTTTTCTTGAAAGGAAATGTAATTACTTAATATTTGCAAGCTTTCTTGTCTTTTCTATAATTTCTTCAGGGTCCACCTGGATGCGTGCAACACCTGATTCCATTGCTGCTTTTGCCACTTCCGAAGCCACTAATGGGGCTACTCTTGGGTCAAAAGGGGCAGGGATAACATAATCCTCATTCAATTCATTCTCAGATATCAATGATGCAATTGCTTCTGCTGCTGCAACTTTCATCTTTTCATTAATACGAGTAGCTCGTACATCTAGTGCACCTCGGAAAATCCCTGGAAATGCAAGTACATTATTTACTTGGTTTGGAAAATCTGATCGACCTGTGCCAATCACTTTTGCCCCTGCTTCTTTTGCGTCCTCTGGTAGTATTTCAGGATCTGGGTTAGCCATCGCAAAAATAATTGGATCGGCATTCATTTTTCTAACCATATCTTTTGTTAATGCACCTGCTACTGATACACCGATGAATACATCAGCACCATCTAACACTTCTTCCAATGAACCTTCTTTTTTATCACGGTTTGTTATTTTAGATATAGAGTCCTTTACATCATTCATCCCATAAGAACGTCCCTCAAAAATCGCACCTCGAGAATCGCACATAATAACATCACGTACTCCAAAATGATACAGCAATTTAACGATTGCAATTCCTGCCGCACCTGCACCATTTGCAACAACTTTTATTTCTGAAAAAGTCTTTCCAACTAACTTTAATGCATTGATTAAACCAGCCACTGTAACGATAGCTGTTCCATGTTGGTCATCATGAAAAATAGGAATATTCGTTTCCTTTTTTAATCGTTCTTCGATAATAAAGCAGTTAGGAGCCGCTATATCTTCTAAATTAACCCCACCAAATGTAGGTTCCATCAATTTTACAGTTTTCACAATCTCATCCACATCATGTGTATCTAAACAAATTGGGAAGGAGTCCACTCCAGCAAATGTCTTAAATAATACTGCCTTCCCTTCCATAACTGGAAGTGCGGCCTCTGGACCAATATTACCCAAACCAAGAACTGCGGAACCGTCACTTACAACGGCAACCATATTCCCTTTCATCGTATAGTCATAAACCGTTTCTTTACGGTCATGAATCACCTTACAAGGTTCAGCAACTCCGGGAGAATAAGCTAGACTTAGTTCCTTTGCATTTGTTACTGGCACCTTTGTTACGGTTTCCAGTTTTCCCTTATTTTGTTTGTGCATATGCAATGCTTCATCTTTTAAATTCACTTCTATTTAGCTCCTTTTTGCGAGTTGAAGTGGTCTGACCACTTAACTATTACATTATATCAAAATGTTGTACTCTGTAAAGTTTCGTTTATTTTACGTTCGTTCATAAACCACATTTGGTTTTCCAAAAAAGTCTGTCAAGGTGTTCAATGTTTCTTTATTCACATGAATAAAATATTCTTTTGCCAACCGATAGGTCTTCTTTTGTTCTTCATGATAAACAATAACCGGAGTTGATCCAGGATTTGCTTTTGCAATATTTAAAATTACAGGCAGAGCATCCTTACTAGTTTGCTCTGTTGTCTTAATAAACAACCTCTGATTAACTTTATTAACCAATTTCTTTTCATCAAATGGTTCAATCATTGAAAGTAACCATTGTTTCTTGCCATTTCGCTTCTCTATTTTCCCAGAGATAAATATTAACGTTTCCTCTTCAATAAAACGACCTTCCTTACGATAAAGTTCAGGAAATACTACCGCATCCATATCTTCCGTCTCATCACTAAGGATTAGAAAAGCCATCGGTTCGCCTCGTTTTGTACGAATCGTTTTAATTCCTTGGATAATTACGGCACTTTTGAAACTTTTACTTTCCTCAATACTTTCAGCATGGTTTAAGGAAATGTAACCATTCTCTCTTAACTGGTTTCGATACTGCAGAAGTGGGTGACTAGATATATAGATGCCAAGTAACTCTTTTTCATCAGAAAGCTTTTTAATTTGGGTGAAGTCCTCAATATCTACATAATTAGGTACAAGATCTATTTGGTCTTGGAATAAACTTGGTTGATCTGTAAATTCTCTAAACAACTCACCTGATTCAACCGCTTGATCTATAGAAGCTAAAAGACTCGCTCTATTATCGTAAGTGTCATCAAATGCCCCAGCCATTATTAATGACTCCATCGTTGCACGATTGACGATTTTAGGTGAAATACGTAGACAAAAATCAAATAAGTTTTTAAATGGGCCATGTTTTCTGACACCGATAATCTCCTGAACAGCCTGTTTCCCAACACCTTTAATGGATTGTAATCCCATTCGAATACAATCATTCTCTACCGTAAAACGACCATAACTTCTGTTGATAGAAGGTGAACTAATTTTAATGGATAAGTCCTTCATTTCTTTGATATACATATGAATTTTGTCATGCTGATTACCAATGGATGTTAAGAGTTCCGCATAAAAATGCTTTGGAAAATGAATCTTTAAGTAGGCCAATCGATAGGATATTTTACTATAGGCAACTGCATGACTTTTTGGAAATCCATAATTAGAAAACTTCACAATCCATGCAAAAATCTCTTCTCCAACTTTTCTTTCGTACCCATTCTTCATACACCCTTGGATAAAGTCTTCTTCTTGCTGGTCCATAATGTCTTGCTTTTTTTTACTTACTGCACGTCTTAAGACATCTGCCTCTCCCAGTGTATAACCTGCAATGTGATGGGCAATTTGCATAATCTGTTCCTGATAAATTAAAACACCATACGTACTGTTCAGAATAGGTTCTAAATCTGGATGTGGATAAGTTACCTTTTTCCTACCATGTTTTCTCTCAATGTATGTCGGGATAAAATCCATAGGACCGGGCCTATATAAAGCATTTACTGCTACAATATCATCAAAAGAACTCGGCTGTAATTGTTCCAATACTTGCTTCATTCCATCAGATTCCAATTGGAAAACACCATTAGTCTTTCCTTTTTTTAATAAATCAAAAGTTAAGTCATCGTGTTCGGGAATTTCATCTAGCTGAAAATCCTTCATTTCTTTATAACGAATAGAATCTACAATCCGCTCAATAAGTGTTAAGTTTCGCAACCCTAAAAAGTCCATTTTAAGTAAACCTAATGACTCAAGGTCATTCATAGGATACTGCGTTAAAGCTGTACTAGTTGCTCCTATCGTTAATGGAACATGTTCAACAAGTGGTTTCTCACTAATTACAACCCCTGCAGCATGGGTGGAAACATGTCTCGGTATACCTTCTAATATAGTTGCAATTTTAAATAGACCTTTCAAACTCTCAGATTGCTGTACGTAATTTGTTAACTCATTAGATGAATTTAATATGCTTGCTAATGTACCGGAAGTTTGGTTCGGAATATGGTTTAGAATAAAGTATATATCCTGTTGGTTAATGTCCATCGTTTTTCCCAATTCCCTAATTAAGGAACGAGGAGCAAATGTACCAAAGGTAATAATTTGCGCAACATGCTCGGGCCCGTATCTATCCCGAACATATGCAATCACCTCATCCCGTCTAATATCGGAAAAATCTATATCAATATCAGGCATGGTAATTCGTTCTGGATTCAAAAATCGTTCAAACAATAGATTATATTTAATAGGATCCACGTCCGTTATTCCTAATGAATAGGCAACGATAGATCCTGCTGAAGAACCACGACCGGGACCAACCATAATACGTTGTTCTTTCGCATATTTAATAAAATCCCAAACGATAAGAAAATAATCACTAAAGTTCATTGATTTAATAATGGAAAGTTCATGTTCCAGTCTTGCTTTAATCTGCTCTGTAACATGAAGATAACGATTTTTAATATTATCCCAACAAATTTTCTCCAAGTATTCATGTGCAGAAAACCCATTTGGAACTGGATATGTCGGAAGCATTCTCGCATCAAAATCTAATGTAACCGTACATTTATCCTGGATATTTGTAGTTTCTTTTATAACTTCTGGCCAATCATGAAATAATTGCTCCATCTCATATATAGGTCGCAAATGATGTTGTTTATTATTCAGTTTTGCATGCTGTATGGACCAATTTTTACCATGCTTCATTGCTTGTAGACAATCATATGCATAGACATCCTTTTCCCGTAAGTAAGAAACATCATTAATTGCAACAGCTTTTGTCTGGTATATATCCTGATAGGCCTTTATTCCTTTATTAAACAGTTTGTCGTTTTCAGAACCAAAGTCGACAACTCCTAAATAAAAATCGTCTTTTCCAACAAGTGATTTCCAGAATGAGAGGTAGTTTTCAATTTGCTCATAGGAGGAGTTTTGTATTAAATGATATACTCTACTTTTACCCACTGGGAGAATCATAACTAAGTGATTAATATAATCAGCTAATTGAACTTTTTCAATTCCATGTTGCTGACTTCTTTGAATATCTGTACTTAATTTAGTTAAGTTCTTATAGCCCTTATTATTTTTAGCTAGTAAAATGATTTCTTCTGAATTCTCCTCATCGTCTAACACGGTTACTGTCATTCCAATAATAGGCTTTATTCCACTCTTCATACATGCCTTATAAAAGGGAATTACCCCGTATAACACATTCTCATCTGTGATACTCAAACCACTAAATCCTAACTGTTTGGCCTGATTTATTAACTTTTCAATTGTGATTGTACTATTTAAAAAGCTATAAGCTGTTTTAACTTGCAAATGAGTAAATGACATACTATCCCGCCTCTTCTTTCTCTTATTCTATTATAGCCAAATTTGACGCTATCTGTATATCAACAAACATAACTTGTCCCTAATCTTCATAGAATGAAGGGAACACAACTATTAGTTAAGGGGTATTCATAATGGAAGAACGATTTTTCGCACAATTTATCCATTGTTTTTTTATTGCCTTTGGTGTAATTATAGGTGGATCACTAATAGGAAGTATCGGTGCATTTGCAACAGGGGATGCACCATTAACTGAGGTACTCCGAATTGGAAAGAAACTAGGAATCTGGGCAATCGTTGCAGCAATTGGCGGAACATTTGATGCCATTGAAAAATTCCAGGATGGTTTTCTTGAGGGAACTTCTATAGAAATTTTAAAACAAGGACTGCTGATACTGTCAGCTATGGGGGGCGCAAAAACAGCGATGATTATTCTTGAATGGCTCGTTCAGGAGGAAATTACATAATGCATATCCCTAGGTATTATCGAAAACCTGGATGGCAACGATTTTTAGTTGGAATCTTCTTTGGTGCACTTTTTTCCTATTGGGTTGTATTATTTATGTACGGAACAATGTATGAGCGTTTATTAGAAGAAAACAGTGAAATCCAAGGAAAGTTGGAAAACGCTGAAAAAAAAGTCCTGGCACTAGAAAAGGATAAAGCAGATTTAAATGAATTATCCAAACAAAAAATTACCGTGGAAGAAATTGATTTAGAGATTTTGAATGCAACCGATTTAAAAATAGATACTTTACTACAACACCAGTTAGAAAGCCTTGTTAAAGAAGAAATCGAAGACATTATCGGAAGAGAAATTCAGTCAATTGGGGAAAGTGATACCCTAATATTCTCCGCCATAGAAAATAAAACCTTTAAAGTGGATGATTTCACCTACTATTTTGAAATAGAAAGATTAGTCATTGCTCCTACCGTTAGAATTGTTGTTAAAGCAAAGATTTCTAATTAACTTCACTTGTAAACAAACACCTAAACCTTTCCTTTAACATATGTTTACTGGGAAAGGTTTTTTATCGGAATTCCCCAATATTTACCAACTTGGTAATCCCTTTAAAAACAATAATATTTAGAATTAAGTTTTTATTATGTGAACATTTCATGAAACAGTTCTTTTGTAGGTATTAATTCCAATAATTTTCAAGTAAAATATGGATATAGATGAATAATCATTCATATAATAGCAAAAGTGGAAATACCTGTTAAAAACCTTATCCGTAAAACTATATAATTCTTTAATAAATTATGAAAGGAGAGGATTCATATGTTAATCATGAATGAGAGAACTACACGAGACCGTAAGATTGAACAATTAATGAATGGCCGTACAGCTTATGCAGAATCCAAAGAAGTCATTCGCTTGATTAAGAGAGACATAGAAAGATATGGACTTCAAGTATATTATGATGAAACACCTACTGGTTGCTGGTTTATTCCTATCACAACTAGCAAGAGTAGTTAAATGTGCTGATTTCTGTTGAGAAATCAGCACGTTTTTGTTTACGGCTTACATTTTATAACGTTCAACTGTTTCTTTCAAATCTCGAACAACACCCTCTGCTTCATCCCATGAATAAACAGAGGCTCCGGAGGCTAATGGATGACCACCACCGTTGTATTTTGCAGCTACTCCGTTAATAACTGGTCCTTTTGAACGTAATCGAACACGGATTTGATCTTCTTCTTCAATAAAGAACACCCAAGCTAGAATTCCTTCAATTTCTCCTAATGTACCAACTAGCTGTCCAGTCTCTAAAGGACTAATATTAAATTCATCAAGAATATCCCTCTTTAGTTTAATGACACTCAGACCATTATCAAGTGTAAAGTTTTGAAGAATGTACCCTCGCATTCTGGCGATATTGTCCTTGACATTATAAATACCATCATATAACTTTGTACGATCAAAATCGTATGTCACTAACTCTGCAGCATATTGTAGTGTTTTTTTTGTCGTACTAGGAAATAAAAATCTTCCCGTATCCCCTACAATTCCACCATACAGTAATCTCGCTGCATCATCATTCATTATTAATCCTTCTGCATGTAAATAAAACTCATAAATCATTTCACTTGTTGAGCTTGCTGTTGTATCTACCCATCTAATATCTCCATATTGATCAACATCAGGATGATGATCAATTTTAATAATTTTATCACCGAGTGAATATCGTTGGTCATCAATTCTTGCTGTATTAGCAGTATCACAAATAATCACTAGAGCATCTTGATAAATGGAATCATCCATTGTTTCCATTCCAACTAGAAATGTAAGTGATGGATCGTCTTCACCAACAACATACACTCGCTTCTCAGGATAGGATGCTTTAATTAACTCTTTTAGGCCCGCTTGAGAGCCCAGTGCATCAGGGTCTGGTCGAACATGTCGATGAATTATAATCGTGTTATATTCCTTAATGGCTTGTTGTATTGCTTTTATAGACATTGTAGTTCTCCTTATTGTTCAAATTATTATCACACAATAACTAGCTAAAATTATGTATAAAATGTTAAAATATATATTGGACAACTTTTTTATTGATTAGGAGTAGATTTTATGGATTTTATGGTTATTTTTCCAATTATTATTGTCCTATCCGCTGTTATGTACATATATTATAAGGTTGCAATCCTCAGGACAAAGGATGGGTTAACTCAAAGCTATTTTAATGCAAAATCTAGAATTTGCCTTGGTTTATTTTTATTCACTTTTGGAATAAACCAATATGTATTCTATCAAACAAAGATTTCTTTATTTATTGGTATTCTCTTTATCCTTCTTGGTGGTATGCAGCTTGTAAGAGGCACCCGAGAAACGAAGCATTATCGTAATGAATGGAAAAGATTAAATCCAGCTGACTAGCTTTTACTAGTCAGCTTTTTTTATGTTTCTAGTCGAGTCCAAGTCCAGAATGAATACACTAAACATACACTTCCAGATTGGACGACATTTGTTATACGCAATCATCTACTACCTATCAATAATTTGTGCCATTAATAGGGCTTTTCCTACTAATTTTTTCTCATTGTACATTTCTACATCTATTTTAGCATAGATGCGCCCGGTTTCGATGATGTTCGGTTTAATAATTATATTCGAGTCAATTGGAACTGGTTTGATGAAGTAGACGGTAATATTTTCGACTACTAGATCACCTTTTTTCAATCGGAGTAATAAGCGACTGCTTGCTTCAGTAATTAGTGAAGTAAATACTCCTGGGGATAAAGTTCCCAACTGATTTGTCATTTGTGGAATAACCTTGGCACGATAGATGGTTTTGTCATTTTCAGAGGATTCCACATTGTTTTTTACTATATCATCAATCGTTTCCCCTATTTGAGGTTGGCGTTGGATTTGCTGTAATGCTTTTAGCACGTCCTGCCTTGAAACAATCCCTTTTAGTACCGACGATTCATCAACCACAGGTACTAGTTCAATTCCTTCCCATACCATCATATGTCCTACAGATGCCAAAGAAGTTTTAGATTGTACGACAATCGGATTCTTCGTCATAACTTTATCAATTGGATAATCCTTCTCTTTTCCAATTATATCTTTAGATGTTACCATTCCAACAACACGGTCTTTTCCATCTAATACAGGAAATCTAGAATGAGTAGATTTTTCATTAATCTCATACCAATCCTTAACCTGATCACCTACTTGTAAGTAATGCGCATTTTCAGCAGGTGTACAAATATCGCCAACTAATACAATTTCTTTCTTTATTAGCTGATCATAGATAGCCCGGTTAATCATAGCCGCTACAGTAAATGTATCATAACTTGTTGAAATAATCGGAAGCTCTTTTTCATCAGCAAGTTTCTTAATATAATCTTCCGTATCAAATCCACCAGTGATTAATACAGCTGCCCCCTCATTAAGAGCTAACTCATGGGCTTTTACCCTATTACCTATAATTAGTAATGACCCAGCTTCTGTATAACGCATCATTGCCTCTAATTGCATTGCACCAATTACAAATTTATTAAGCGTTTTATGGAGTCCCTCGCGTCCTCCAAGTACTTGTCCATCTACAATATTGATGACCTCAGCAAAAGTAAGTCTCTCAAAGTTTTCTTTCTTCTTTCGTTCTATACGAATAGTACCAACCCGTTCAATCGTACTAACCAAGCCAATATTCTCCGCTTCCTTAATAGCGCGATACGCTGTACCATCACTTACATTTAAATCCTTCGCAATTTGTCTAACTGAGATTTTGCTCCCTACAGACAATGAAATGATATGTTGAATAATTTGTTCATGTTTAGTCGCCATCTAAGTCACCAACTTCCAACTGTACTAGTCTAGTTTTGTAACTATATTATACAGTTGAATCGCTTGATACTCAATGTTTAACGATCTGTCTGTCTAACTTGAGCATACTCCTGTTCCATAACTGGTGGCTCTGACATTTTCAATAGTGTTGCAAAGTTCGCTCCAAATACTAATACAAAAAATACTAACCAAGCGCCCCAAAAGAGCATTTCTAATTGTGAACTTGCCTGCGGTATTAGTGGCCAGGCGAAGTACATGAAGAATGCTGCTAGTAGTAGGCGTAGGAATGCATAGTGTCTTATGATAATCCCCTCCTTTATATAAATTTATGAAGGAATATAAAAATAATCACTAAAAAACCACAAACAGATATCTACTGTTTGTAGTTTTTGGTTAAGAATTATTATCTCGATCAATTAGTTGTGGTGGCTCTACATTATAGATAATCGGTTCAGAAAATGTTAATTCTGAAAAGCGTCCAACGATACCTGGATTATAGATAACACTTAAGCGAGAGTTTAAATTCAAATTCTGGCTTTGTGCATAACATGAATCATTAACTAGGCTATATCCTGATTCACAATAATAATATCTATCCCATCCCCTAGTTGGATTCTTAACTTTTCCTCTTACAGCATTAAGGACTATTCTACGAGCTGAGATACCTCCGGTAATTTCGATGTTAGAACCTACACCATACATTTCAAAAACATCATTTGAATAAAAATATCCGTGGATGCGACTTGGGGTATCCTGATTAACACTATTATTTGATATATCGATTGCCTTATCAGCAAAAATAATTAAAGATCCTGTATCACCATTTTGAAGACTTTTTCCATTGATAACTGTATTTTGAATAGAAACCTTACCCTTTACATACATGATTACGTCTACACTTGCATTTGCACCCTTTATTGTTAAATCACCATTCACATATATCTCTCTGCCTTGAAGTTCTATGTCGTCATAGTCATTAGGATTATAACTACTCGTTTCGTTACCTATAGTTAAGTCCCCACCAACATACATGATTTCAGAAACATTCAATTTATTATCTCCACTAATCTTAACATCACGATTTTCCCTAGTGGCAAATCGTTTAAATGAATTATTTCCACGTAAATTTATTGTACCATTGCTTTCATTAATTATTTGTTCATACTCTGCACAAACTTCTACTTCATACGTCTTCCATCCCCAATTCCAAGGCCAGGGACCAATCCATACAAATTGTTCTTCGTATTCAGTCTTCCATTTTACACAACTACCATTCGTAATACTACCAGTATACGCATAGACTTTACTATTACTATAATTTGTATTTGTAAAAGTTGATTGCTGTATCTTTCTTACATCTACGTCATTTACCCAATCATTAGATGCCTCTATTTTACTTTTTACATTAATTTGATCCCTTATTGGCTCCCGGTTAACAATTTCAGGTGCAACGCTAAAGGCATTCGATAAGTTATTTGTAGCATTACTATATCCACTACTGTTAAAGTTAAGAAGTTTAATGTGGTCGGAATAATCCTTGTTACCAGTAAATGTATATATTTCTTTTCCTAGAACAACTTTTGCTTTTCCATTACTACTTTCAGAATCAGAATAAATTGCGGGTCTAATCGAACCAATCCAATAATCATTCCAGTCATCCTTATCCTGATCTACTCTCCCCTGCCTTGCTATACCTTGATTCGTAGTAATAATATTCCCGTCAACTTTCAAATCTCCTTTAACTTCAATGCCTCCATGAAGAAATAAATTCCCTTCCCCTGGTATATCATCACAATTATCCATACAATGTGAACCAATAGCATAATTTAAAGCATCTGGGACAGCTTGAGCACCAATTATCATTGTTGAAACCATTTCCTTTTCTGTACCATCCACTATACCTAAACTTTTAAATTCTACTTTTTGCCGTGTTGGAACTTCTTGCCCTGCCTCATTAATATCTTTATGATGTTTATTTACACAAACATCATAATTACCTGTAACAGAATTAATATTATGTAGTATAGGTTCGTTATCACAAGATAAACTATCCAACAATTCATCTAGAACCACTATAAAATCATCCTGTGGTATTCCGTCCCCAATTTTCTCTTTTAAATCAGTAGAGATATAATTTGCAATATGATCCAAACCTTTTTGGGACAATGCAGTAGCTTGCTGATTATCTTCTCTTACATCATTTTTAGACACACCCGACATCGTAATAGTAATTAATGAAACAATCATAATACTAAACAAAACACCTATTAGGACTGCAAGTAACAATGTATACCCTTGTTCAACTTTCATTTTAGGTTTCATCGTTCCCCACCTCCCACAATGTGTCGTTTATAATCCCAATTTCACTGATAGTTTCTAATGTTTGATTGCTATCTTTTATTTTAAGTACTAACCTAATTCGGTAACGGTCTTTACTAATTTCTACTATTTGAGTATTTGATAATAGTTGAATGTTAGCATCCGACAGGTTAATTTTTCTATTTCTAATAAAGACAGTATTATTTATAAAACCTATCTTTTCATCATTTTCTAAAACAAAATAATAATTATCAGTTCCATTTTCCGGTAAATAACTATTTTTGATTTCACTATTCTTAAGAGGATATAGTTCATTAATTAAGGAAGCAATAATCAAATCTGCTTCATCACGTAAAGCTGATTCGTCTTTCACACGGTCATAAGTTGAAAAACCACTAATTAATAATGAATAACCAATTACACCAATTATCGAAGTTAAAACAATAGCAGCTAATAACTCTACAAGAGTTTCACCGCGTTCGTTATCCATTCCCATAGCTGACATACCCTTCTACTTTATGCCTTATATTTTCCTCAGGTAGTTCTATCGTAACAATTACTTCAACTAACTCCATTACTTTTTCCTCAGAACTTTGATTCACATATAATGTTAACCTATACTCCTTATCATTTAAGAGAATACTATATAGACTATTACAATGTTCCGGTTCACAATAATCGTAACTAAACGTTTGTTTAAGATTAACATCTTCTGGTACATTGAAGTAGGATAATGGATCTACCTTGATACGTTCAATGGTCGCAGTAGCAAGATTAATAGCAACAAGACGATCATTATTAGATACAGCTACTTTATTTGTGAAAGTAATTAAGTTAAATGTTCCAATGAGAATAATAGAAATGATAACAAGTGATGCCATAACTTCCACAAGTGTAAAACCACTCTCTTCTTTTTTACGAATCACTGTTTTCAAATACATTTGATAGCCCCTTACTTTTGCGTTTTAAAAAGAGGTACTTCTTAGTAAAACTAATACATTCATTAAAAAGAAAACCGTAATCAACAATAGACTACGATTTTAATTCTCGAAAAAGAAAGTCGTTACACTTACCTCAGAAGTAATAGTTTCAGCTTCTTCATCTATAACTAATTCTCTCTCTGCTGGCTTTTGAAAATCCATACTTGTAACAGTCATCAATCGTTCCTGTTTTTCAATTTGATTAATAAACTGTTGAAAATGATCATAATCAGGGGAAGTTACACTAAAACTAACCGTGATTACTTGCAGATTTCCAGGGATTTCCTCAAATATCATAGTATCTTCCTGAGTAGTTTCAGCCACATCTGAATCTGTTTCCAATTCATTATCAGACTCCTCTACAGCTTCTGTTCCATTCTCCGCCTCATATTCAGTTGCTTCTTGCTCTCGTTGCGGGGCAGAGCCACCATAAGAAAAGCTAATATTATCAAACCTACTCCCACTAACAAATTCAATCTCTTGAAGAGTAAGGATTAAATCCTCTATTTCAGGATTAAGCGGTAATTTATTTTCTAATAAATAGTTATCAACATCTAATTCTTCTCCTGAATTATTCTCTGCATTACTAATTTCTATTTGAAGAACTTGATTATCATTTTCCAATGTTCCGGATTGGTGCTCCCGAGTTTTTAATTCTTTACTAGCCGGTTGAAAGAAGAAAAAGTAAGCCACAATGAGTAATAAGAATAATAAACCTAGTAGTAGAAAGAAGGACTTCTTGTTTTCTTGGAATATGTTATTCATGTCCTTCTCCCTCCTGAATCATAAATTGCTCATCTACCTCAATAGTAATGTTCACTGTATAACGAGGGATGGTACTATAAATTTCCTCATTATCATCCTGCGCATCACCCAACTCAAAAGTATTCATTGTATTAACTTGTACATTTTTAATATAATCTGAACTATTTAAATCTTCCACATAATCAGCGGCAGCCGTCATTGTTTCAAATTGCGTTTCTATTTGTACGCTTTGATAATTGTAAGCATAATTACTTAAATAACCATGCTCAGGTAAAAGCACAAGCAGCTCATCAATGAAATTTGAAGTTGGAATAATTTGTTGTTCTACAAATGTAGCCACTTTTTCAAATACATCTGTTTCATCACCTGTATCAAGATTATTTATTCGTTGCTCTAATATTGTTTTCTCTTGTTCTAATTGGCTTATATTCCGATTAACTTCATTTAAATCACTTTTTGCATTCAAATAAAAATAAATAAGAGCACTAAATAATAATAAGCATATTATTAAACCGCTTAAAAAAATAATATAGTGGACAGAGCTCTGTCGTTCAATTTTCGGTAATAGGTTAATTTCTGGAAGCATCTAATGTATCTCCTTTAATGCAAGTCCAAGAGCAGGAATATATTTTGACTCTACTTCTTTGTCCTTTTTCTCTAACAAAACACCTTTCAATAGTTGAACAGGAATTTCAAATCGTTCATTAACTTTTTGGTAAAAACTCTTTAATTCAGGATGATCCCCTAAAAGAATAATTTCATCCACCATTTTTTCCCCTTTTTGTATAGAGAACCGATAAAAGTTCATAATCCGCTCTAACTCAGAAATTTGATCTTCAAGAATTCCAGTAACAAAGTCCGCATCTTCCTTGAAAACTAATTCTCCTGTTTCTCCGCGATTTATTAAATGGAGATCCAGATTTTGAAAACGCAAAAATTCTATGTCATGATTTCTAAAAATACTTAAATTAATGGAAGTGGCATTTAATTCTACAAATAAATACACTTTTTCCCGATTTACTTTTGTAGTATGGTGGAAATACCGATAAATCCCAAGAGCTAAAACATCCGCTGCAACAGGCTTAAGAGAGACATCAGCTAGAATCTCTGTATACTTAACCAATTCTTCCCTCGGAGCTGCAAAAAAAGTACCCATTCGAATATCATTTTCCAACCTAACGTTTTCATTGTAATGTACGTCAAAAACAGGATTCTTAAAAGGAAGATGTAAACTTTTCCCAATCTCCACCTTAAAAAAATCATGGATATCTTTATCCCTTAAATCAGCGGGAAACTCTACCTGTCTCATGATAACAAGAGAATTCGGGACATAAAAGCGAACGTGTCGGTGCTTGATTACCAATTCCTTAACCAAATCTTTCATGTATTCAAAAAAGCCAATTTCATCTATAATTTTACCGTTTTCAATTAAACCATAGGGGATTACCCTTTCTTCCATTATTTTAATTGATGAAATGTTATTTGATCCATTACTTTCAATTAATCGCATAACATAGTCTTCTATATCGATATTTATTACTTTGGTCGGTCTACCAAACATAAAACTTCACCACCCTGTTGTAAGTTAGGATAAAAGTAGTAATTCTTTTAACCAAATCATTATGTAATAATAAAATAATAAAATGGTTAAAAGAATTACTATTCTTCCTGTCTTTCTTAACCAGGAAGAATAGTAATCATAGAGTTAATCGCAAAGGGAATCCCTATCACCTGATTTAATATCTTCTTCACTATTATCTATACTACATCCTTCACCGTTTAAAGTTACTGAGTATGAAACGCCACCCTCATCGCCGACTGTTTTAGTTACAGTACCTGAGTAATCTGTATCATCCCAAGGACTTACTAGAGCATCTAAAAATCCTCCTTTCACCAGATCAGTACTCGTAACAGTACCGCTACCACCTGTTAGGGGGATGTCATTCCCAGAAGCTTCATACAATTTAGCTGATGAGATTAATTGTTGAGCGTTAGCAATATGAGCATCTTGTCTTGAATTCTCCATTACATTCCCAATCGCAACAAACGCAATAGCCCCAACAATAGCCAAAATAACAATAACCGCAAGTAACTCAACTAACGTTAAACCTCTTTCATCTTTCTTAAGTAGTTGTAACCATTTTTTCAACATACACATTACCTCCATTTTTATGTTTATTAGATAATTTATAAAATCAAAATCCCATTGTCCTGTTTGTACCCCCACCTCCTTACATACCTTTCTTACTAAATTTCTTGATAAATAGAAAACATTGGAACCATAATCGCAATTACAATAAACCCAACGACACCAGCTAGAACAACAATCATTAATGGTTCAATTAGGGACTTAAGCGTGTCCACAGTTCGATCCACATCTTCCTCATAAAAGTCTGCTACTTTTGAAAGCATCAAATCAAGCTGACCACTCTGTTCCCCAATTGCGATCATTTGTGTAACTAATGGAGGAAAGACCCAGCTTTTCTTTAGAGGTTCTGATAATGGTCTCCCCTTTTCTAAGCTTTCACGAGAGGCAAGTATTACTCTCCCAATTACTGGGTTCCCAACGACTTTCTCTACAATAGTCAGAGCTTGCAAAATTGGGACAGAACTGGAGACTAAAGAAGACAATGTCCTTGTCATTCTTGCAATTGCTGATTTTTGAAGTAGCTTACCAAAAATCGGAAATTTAAATAGTAAAAAATGAACGGTATAATTAAACTTTTTGTCATTCTTATAAAAAAGCATGAAGACGATAACGATTATCGCTATAATTAATAGACCTAACCACCAGGAATGCTGAATAAATTCACTCATTCCCATAACCATTTTCGTTACAAGTGGTAATTCTCCACCAAAAGTTTCAAAAGTAGAAGTTATACTTGGTACAATGGATACCATCATGAATATAACCACTGCAACAATAATTACGGACAACACAGCAGGATAAGCCATGGTGGATTCTACTTTTTTCTTAATATTATTTTGCTTTTCAAAGTAAACAGCCAGTCTATCCAATGTATCGTCAATATTACCTGTTGCTTCTCCTGCCCGAATCATATTTACAAATAGTGATGGAAAAGCCTTCTGTTGCTTTTCTGCTGCCTCCGAAAATGCTAGTCCTTCTTTAAGTTCAGTTTCAACGGCATAAAGTGCTTTCTTTAATCCTTTGCTTTCGGTTTGCTCAGCCAAAATATTCGTTGCTTCCACAATCGAAATACCCGCTCGAATTAATGTAGCAAATTGTCTACAATAAATAACAAAGTCCTGACTTTTTACTTTATTTACGCCTATTGATATATCACGATTAAATATCGTTGCCTTTGTTTCGGTCACTTCGCGGGGACTAATTCCCTTTTCACGAATTTCTGTTATAGCCTGGGAACGTGAAACACTCTCAATCGTCCCCTTTTTTAATATTCCTTTTGGAGTTCGTCCAACATATTTATATACTGGCATGATTAATCACCTGCAATGTAAAGCATTTCTTGTGCATCATCAGGGTTGATAATACCTTGTTCTAATAAGCTTTTGACTGACGTCTCCAATGTATGCATTCCAGCAGCACGTGACGTCTGAATTATATTATTTACCTGATCTACTTTTTCATTTCGAATTAAATTAGCCACAGATGGTAAATTGACTAGTATTTCTGTTGCTGCTACTCGGCCTGAACCATCCGCTTTTGGAAGAAGTCGTTGTGAAATTATTCCTGCTAGCACGGAGGCTAATTGAATTCTAATCTGACTTTGCTGATGTGGTGGAAATACATCAATAATTCGATTGATTGTTTGAGTTGCACTATTTGTATGTAGTGTTGCTAAAACAAGATGGCCTGTCTCAGCAGCGGTTAGTGCCGTTGATATGGTTGTATGATCTCTCATTTCCCCAACCAAAATGATATCTGGATCTTGTCTTAAAGCTGCACGTAATCCATTCGCGAAACTCTCTGTGTCTTTTCCTACTTCTCTTTGGTTGATAATGGATTTCTGATGGTTATGCACAAATTCAATTGGATCCTCTAATGTAATAATATGTTTCGCCTTATAGCGGTTGACATAATCAATCATGGAAGCAAGTGTAGTTGACTTCCCAGAACCTGTTGGACCAGTAACTAGTATTAACCCGTGAGTCTTTATCGCCAATTGTTGTAGAATTTTGGGCATTTGTAACTGTTCCATAGAAGGAATATCTTTCGGGATAACCCGTGCAACAATACTTATATTTCCTAATTGATGGAAAATATTTATCCGGAAACGAGATACGTTCTCCAGACTATAAGAACTATCAATTTCACCAACGCTAACAAGATTGTCCCATTCTGACTCAGATAAAAGCTCTCTCGCCAGAACTTCCGTATCGTTACTAGTCAAGACATCTTCACCATATGGTGTTAATTTGCCATTAATCCTTAATATAGGACGTGAATTAACGGTAATATGTAAATCAGATGCTTCATGGAAATAGGCTTTATTTAGTAATTCATTAATCTCGTATGGCATAGCTTAACCTCCTAATTCGATGAAACAACTCGTAATACTTCCTCTGTTGTCGTTAGCCCTTGGGCAACTTTTTGAAGACCATCATCTAAAAGAAATAACATTCCGTTTTCCTTCACATAATGAAGAATTTCACTTCGAGTTCCTGTGTTTAAAATAAAGCGGCGGATTTCTTCATCAATTGGTAGAACTTCATGAATCGCAAGTCTTCCTCTATAACCGGTCATTCCACAGCTTGGACAACCTTTACCTCTTGTAACAGTTGTTACTTCCATATTTGCATTAGCAAACAATTGCCTCTCTCGCTCTGCTGGTTTAACCTTTTCACCACAATCTTTGCAAATTTTTCTAACCAACCGTTGCCCAACTATTCCGTTTAAAGAGGAAGAGAGTAAGAAAGGCTCTACTCCCATATCAATTAATCGTGTTAAGGCATCAACGGCACTATTCGTATGAAGTGTACTTAATACAAGATGTCCAGTTAGTGATGCACGGACTGCAATTTGTGCTGTTTCAAAGTCACGAATTTCACCAATCATGATAATATCAGGGTCTTGCCGTAATATAGACCGCAAACCAGCCGCAAAGGTCATTCCAATTTCTTCTTTTACTTGGATCTGATTAATTCCAGCCAGTTGATATTCAACCGGGTCCTCTATCGTAATAATGTTTACCTCTTCCCGATTTAAACGATTTAATGCTGCATATAAGGTAGAAGATTTTCCAGATCCAGTTGGCCCGGTAATTAAGATAATTCCATTTGGCTTTTCAATCATCTGCTTGAAACTAGCCAAATTAGAATCTGTAAATCCTAATCTCGTTATATCGTTTAGTGCATTACCAATATCAAGTATCCGCATCACCACTTTTTCACCAAAAATAGACGGGAGTGTGGAAACACGTATATCTACTTGTCGATGGTTGATTTCCAGTTTTACCCGACCATCCTGTGGCATTCTACTTTCGGTAATATTAAGATTACTAATAATCTTAATCCTAGCAATCAACATGCTTTGCATATATTTCGGTAACGTACGCTCCGTTCGTAACACACCATCAACCCGGTAGCGAACCCTAAGTTCTCCTTCTTGTGGATCAAAGTGGATATCACTTGCCTTTTGTGCAGCAGCGTTCGTAATTATTTGATTGACCAAACGTACAATTGGAGAATCCTCATCGGTTATACCCGTTTCATCAATCGCCTCTTGTGGAGCATAATCCCCCATCAATTCCTCAATGGATTCCTGTAGATCATAATGCTTGGTAATTGTCCGATAGATAGAATCTTTCGTTGCTATACCAGGAGTTATTTGAAGTCCTGTTGCTATTCTTAATTCTTCTATAGCAAAGTAATCCATTGGATCTGCCATGGCTACAAATAGTTTATTTCCTTCTATCCGAAGTGGCATAAGAAGATATCGTTTGGCAAGATCCTTAGGCACTAAATTTACAACATCTTCGTCAATTGTATATTGATAGAGATTGACATGTGGTATGCCTAATTGAAATTCTAGTACTTCAATCAATTGCTGTTCCGTAATGTATCCTTCTCTTAGAAGTGCATCTCCCAATTTTTCATCAGGTGATTTTTCAGAAAGTGTTCTAGCTAATTGTTCCTCTGTTAATAACTCTGCATTGACGAGTAAATCCCCTAATCTTTTCCTTACCATGATTGAACACCTCAATTTAAGGTTATTTTACATAGATTTGTTCCTCTTCTTCACTATCTTGATTTTGATTATCTTCATTCTTTATACCTTCATTAGTATCAGGCGGATTATTCGAAGCCCACATTAGTCGTAACAATTGCAACTGATTGTTATCTAGACTTTCAATACAACTTCTAATTTCTTCGTTCTCAGCTTCAACATAATATGAATTCAATTCACCTTTTTCCGCTTCCATACCCGCACAGTATGCAGAGACAAAATTATAAAAATCTAGCGAACCTTCTTGATTACCTTCTGAAACATTCCCTAAATCCAATTCATTGCCTTCGTTAGTACCTGGGTTTTCATTTTGTAGGAAATTGTCAAAATCAGAAATATCGTTTTCCCCTTCTAGTGAACCAATACTAGTACCATTTTCAGTTAACATTCCACTACTAATTGGTAGTAAGACAATTTTTGGTTCCGGTGGATAAAAATCTCTACTAACTAATTTTTCTTCGCCTTGTTCTGTTCGATAGACCTCAACTTCCAATCCAGAAACGCCTTCTTGGATTGTTCTACTTGTTCCCGGACTTAAACCTTTGCTATATCGATATACCGTTCTAGGCTGAACTTCACTTACATTTTTAACGTGATAACTTAGAGCATCCTCCGGCACAAATGACTCTAACTTTATATGTAATTGATTTGCATCCAGTACCAACCCTAGCGTGTAAGAATCAACATTTGGATTGTAGAAAATAAAATCCTTATCTACTTTTGGATTTATACTAACCTCAATGCCAGGCTCTGCGTAAACAGGAATACTCCCTTGTGAATAACGTTCCAACACCGTCAAATTGCTTTGTAGCACTACAGAATATAGTCCTGAAGCAATTAAGTTAATCTCAGGTAGTTCCGTATCAGTAATAGGTGACAAAGCTTCTGAAACTGAGAATATTTCTTCTGATTTAATTGACCATCCATTTAACTGAGAAATTAAATTATTTAATGTAGGATTTGAGAGTTCACTTGGAATAGTGATGGATGTTTCCGCAACTATAGCTAGTTGTTGATTTCGATCCACAGCATATTCAATTTCAACTATATGATCATCTAAATTACTAGCAATTGTGCTTGCTCTAGTTAATGTTGAATGAATATCAACATAAGTTGGCAAATTGGTTAGTTCTGTATTATTTTTTTCAACTTCCACGACTAGTGGTTGAACAACATTTGACTTTTTAACAAGAGGAATCCACCCCTTTGTTCTAGCTTGTAATTGGTTTAATGTTGTATCAATATCAAAATGAAATATAGAACGTGGAATAGCTACCTCTTCATGTTCACTTTGTGCAAATAAAAATTCTTCTGTTTTCCAGATATTAATTTTTTCATGTAACAATGCACTTGCATCTTTCTTACTCATGCCCTCCACAAGAACACCGGCAACTTGTGTGCCTTTTGGATACTTAGTTAACCCTTGAAAAGCTAAGAATCCTAGGAAAACAGCAACAATCAATGATAAAAGGCTAAGAATAACTGTTTTTTTCGACACCATCATGGAAAAAATCCACCTTTTCGAGTGATGAACATAGTATATTTCAACTAGTTAAAGATATTCAAACGTAGTAGTTTATAACTATATAAAAAGCATAATCTATTACTCTATCACTATAGTGATAGAGTAATATTGGTTCTTTAGTCTTATGTTCATAGTATCAACACCAAAACAGCACTGTCAACATAATTCTACATTTTTTACAAACTTATCAGAATTTTTTCTGTAATTAAATTAAACTAAAGTAAAAATGAAGGATAGGATCAGAAAAGAAGTATGTAATTAGAGTGGCAATAATAATATAAGGTCCAAAAGGCACAGGTTGCTTTCTTTTTATTATTCCGATTAACATAAAGAAAATACCGAATACCGACCCTAATAAACAGGCTATGAAGAAGGTTAGGAGTACTTTTGGCAAACCTAATACTAATCCCAGTAATCCAAAGAGTTTCATATCTCCTGCCCCCATCCCGCCTCGACTGACGATTATAATAAGGGCAATCATACTAAATCCTACTACTGCACCAGCAATGGGCGACCACCACGGTTCAATAGGACGAAAAATATTTAAAACAATAAAAAAGGGCAAGAAGAATAAAAGAACTTTGTTTGGAATAATCATATATTTTATATCCGAGACAACTAAAATCATAGAGAGTGAAATAAGTAGTAGTGCTTTGATTAATTCCAATGTAAATCCTAATTGGACATAGCTATAAGAGAATAGGAATCCAGTTAACAATTCCATAAAGGGATAAATAAATGAAATCTTTTCCGCGCAATGTCGACATTTCCCTCCCTGAATTAAATATGAAACTACCGGTATTAACTCATACCAGGACAACTGATGGCGACATACTGGACATATAGACCGGTCATTTGAAAAAGGTATACCTTTAGGCAAACGCAATCCTACAACATTAAAAAATGAACCAAATACCATTCCGACTACAAATAAGAAGCCTATTGCAAAAATTTCCATAATTTTACCTCCTTCGACATAAACTTAGTAGATTATATCATTTAATAGTAAAAACAACTATTTAAAATTTTCAATATGGGAAAAATTATGTTCACTTTTAAAAATACCTTTTAATTGTTCTTTAAAATAATAAACAGCCTAACCCTATAATAGAGTTAAAGGCTGTATAAAGTTTACTCTTCTATTAATTATGTCATCTCTTTACTTATAGTAACCAAATATACTTAATGCAAATACCCCAATAATGACTATAATTACCCCTGTAATAAAGAAGATAATCGCAGTCTTCTTCTCCTTCGTCTCTAACCATGCAGCAACAGTTACAATAATCGTAAAGATGAACCCAAAAAATATCGAAGCTAACGGATTGGTTGGTTGAATGAAATCATTCCAACTAAGAAAATCCATTCATTCACTCCTTTATTATCTTAGTAACTTCTTACAATACTAACTCATTACCAGGATGCATAACCTCTCCTTTTCCTGTACGTACCTTTTGAACAAATTCCTCAGGATTCTGTTCAATAACTGGGAAAGTATTATAATGTATAGGTACCACTATTTTTGCATCAATCCAATCTGCCGCAACTAAAGCATCTTCAGGCCCCATTGTAAAATTATCCCCGATTGGAATAAAAGCAATTTCAATATCATTCATTTCGCCATACATCTTTAAATCCGTAAATAATGCGGTATCACCTAAGTGGTAAATTGTTTTATCTTCAACAGTTAATAGTATTCCCGATGGCATTCCAGTATAGACCATTGTTCCATCTTCTTCCGTGAATGCAGAACCATGGAATGCTTGAGTAAACTTCACCTTTCCAAAGTCAAACATATGAGACCCACCGATATGCATTCCATGCGACTTGATACCTTTTGATACCATATAATCAGAAAGCTCATTTGGTGCAATGACTATCGCATTGTTACGTTTCGCAATTTCAAATGTATCCCCAACATGATCATTATGTCCATGTGTTAACAGTATGTAATCTGCTTTTACTTCCTCCGCTTTTAAATCACATAAGCTATTACCTGTGATAAATGGATCAATTAAAATCGTATACTTTCCTGTTTCAACCTTTACTACAGAATGCCCATGATATGATACCTTCATAAAAATCATCCCTCCAAAAATAAGTTTATTATTATAGATTCTACATGTACACAAATATTCCTTTCAAATCATTAGAAAAAATAACATATTCGCTCATTCTTTAGCGAGTGTATTAGTTTTTCTACACGCGCATAATGTAAATATACTTTTCTTTCTACTAAAAAAAAGACAGCATCTAATTAAAATGCTGTCTTTCCACCTCGATTTACTCTTTACCCATTGCTTCTTTCAAAGCTGCTAACTCATCATCAACATCCGAATCTAATTTTCTAAATTCATCATCTAATGTTCGACTTTGTGTAGATAAATCCTCGCTTGTTTCTGCTTCCGCTTCAAAGCGAAGAACTTTTTCTTCCATTCTTTCAAAGCCACGTCTTGATTCATCGCCACCTATGGAAGACATGCTACGGTTAATCTTCGTACGTGTTTTCGCAGACTCCGCACGAGCTTTTAAAGAATCTTTCTTAAGATTCATTTCTTGGTATTCTTTCTTCATTTCATCAAGCTTACTCTTTAGAATTTCAGAGTCATTTTTAGCTTGCTCATAGGATTGTTGTAGTAATACTGCTTGGTTCTCGTATTCTTTCTTTTCCTGTAATGCACGCTTTGCAAGCTCATCTTCTCCTGCTACAACAGCCTTTTCAGCTTGGGCCTGTCTTTTATCTACCATGCTTTGAGCATCTTCTGCTTTACGCTTAAGGATTTTTTCATTAGCAATTTGCTTCGCTACTGCTGCTTCGGCTTCTCTAATATCTTCTCCCATATCACGCAAGAATTGATCCAGCATTTTAACAGGATCTTCCGCTTTATCTAACATTGCATTGAGTTCTGAACTAACTACTGTCTTCATTCGTTTGAAAAACTTAAACATAATAGGTTCCCTCCAACTAATTTAATTTTTGTAACACGTTTACCTATAATACGATAATAAAACAAAATGGTTTCAAAAAATTCTCTTGTTGTACAATTTTTTTTGAAAAGTTTATAATGAGTAATAAAAGAGGTGATATATATGTCTACAAGAATTAAAACATTATTAGACGAACTTAACAAACAGCAACTAGATAGCATATTGGTTACTTCTCCAGCAAACATCTATTATTTAAGTAACTATTATACTGATCCACACGAGCGGGTTGTTGCTATTTACGTTACAACACATCATGATCCAATTATGATCTTACCAGCTATGGAAACTGAAGATGCAAAAGCAGCTGGCTGGAATTATTCTATGATTGATTATCATGACCATGAGGATCCTTGGGAATTATTCCTAGCATTTCTGAAAAAGTCAGGAAAAATACCTGCTGCACTCGGTGTAGAAGAAGACAATCTTACATTAAGTCGCTACAACAGCATAAAAGGAATCCTACCAGAAACAGAAGTAAAGCAGGCACAAGAACTTTTAGCATCATTACGAGTAATTAAAAATCATCAAGAATATGAATTACTTAAAAAAGCAGCTGAGCTTGCAGACTTTGGTGTTCAAACGGGAGTAAATGCACTAAAAGAAGGAATTACCGAACTTGAAGTTATCGCTGAGATTGAATATGAGCTCAAAAAACAAGGAGTACAAGCCATGTCGTTCTCTACAATGGTCTTGTTTGGGAAGAAAGCTGCATCTCCACATGGCACACCAGGTTCTGCTAAATTACAGCCTGGCGATATGGTGCTATTCGACCTTGGGGTAATATATGAAGGGTATTGTTCTGACATTACAAGGACGGTTGCCTTTAAATCTGTAAATGATGAACAAGAGAAAATTTATCAGACAGTACTTGAAGGACAATTAAAAGCAATTGAAGTATCACAGCTTGGTACAGCGGTTGGTAATATCGATAAAGCTGCACGTGACCATATTGAAGCAAATGGCTTTGGAAAATACTTTAATCACAGAATTGGACATGGATTGGGTATTGAAACACATGAATATCCTTCCCTTCATGGAAAGAACACACTTCCATTAGAGAAAGGGATGTGTTATACAATCGAGCCAGGAATCTATGTTCCACAAATTGCTGGGGTTCGGATTGAAGATATGATATTTGTAACAGAAAATGGTGCGGAAGTATTAACTAAGTTTCCAAAAGAATTACAAATTGTAGAATAACATAAATGAGGCAGACTTATTAATGAAGTCTGCCTCTATTATTAGCCTAATAATTCTTCTGACTTTCTATGTTCTAATCCATGTGATAATGCAACGGCTTCATAAGTTACATACCCATCCAATGTATTAAGTCCCTTTAATAATGCAGGATTACTCAAACACGCTTGTGCATATCCTTTAGTAGCAATTTGAAGTGCATACGGTACGGTTACATTCGTTAAGCCAATTGTTGCGGTACGTGGTACCCCACCAGGCATATTGGCAACAGAATAGTGAAGCACACCATGCTTTGTAAAAGTTGGATTATCATGTGTTGTGATACGATCACTTGTTTCAAAAATACCACCTTGGTCAATCGCAACGTCCACAATAACAGAACCCTCAGACATCTGTTTAACCATTTCCTCGGTTACAAGTTTTGGTGCTTTAGCCCCTGGAATTAAAACGGCACCAATAACTAAATCAGATTGTGCAACACATTCTGCAATATTCATTGGATTCGACATCATCGTATTAACCTTAGATCCAAAGACATCATCTAAATAACGAAGTCTTTCTGGACTTAAATCTAATATAGTTACATTTGCTCCTAAACCAACAGCTATTTTTGCTGCATTAGTACCAACTACTCCTCCCCCAATAACGGTTACATTTGCACGTCTAACACCAGGAATTGCCGCGAGCAATATCCCTTTTCCGCCCTTAGATTTCTCAAGGAATTGCGCACCAATTTGTGCGGCCATTCGACCAGCAACTTCACTCATTGGTGTAAGTAATGGAAGAGTTCGATTTTCCAACTGAACAGTTTCGTAAGCTATACCAACTACTTTTTTCTCTAGTAGCACACGCGTTAATTCTGGTTCTGCAGCTAAGTGTAAGTATGTAAATAATATTTGCCCCTCATAGAAATAATCATATTCCTCTGGTAGCGGCTCCTTAACCTTCATCACCATTTCTTGTTCCCATGCTTCTTTTGCAGAATTAACAATTACTGCACCAGTTTGAGTGTATTGCTCATCAGTAAAACCTGATCCAAGACCAGCATCTGTTTCTACATAAACCTCATGCCCTGCGCTTGTTAAAGTTAGTACTCCAGCTGGTGTGATTGCTACCCTATTTTCATTATTCTTTATCTCTTTTGGAACCCCTATTTTCATAATTACACCATCCCCTCTAAATATGAAAGCACTTACATTGTACCAAAAAGTGTAATAATATACACTATTTTAAGCATATCGAAAAAACCAATAACAATCTACCCCAATTTTAGGGGAGATTGTTTTGGTTACATTAATACTATGCCTTTCTATTATTAAAGGTCCAAATACCCTTGTTATTATGCAATTGATCTTCAACTACGCCACTTTGGTAACTTTCAAAAAGTTGGTTTTTTACCGCGGAAACACCACTTGGATCTTCAAACAATTTATGTTGATCCTTTTTCTTTGCCATGCTACTCACCTCCCATTCATAGTTTGTGCTAAAATTGTAAAGAAAAGCGTGTTTACTTTTACCAATTGTAAGCGTTTTTATAATATAATAAGAGTAGATAATGAAAGGGGAGATTTCAAATGAATTTCGAGTACAAAAATATTGTGGTAGCAATTGATGGTTCAGGAGCAGCTGAAATAGCTTTTAATAAAGCCATTGATATTGTAAAGCGCAATCATGCACACCTTATTATTGCACATGTTGTAGATTTTCGTACCTTTGCATACGCAGAGGCATATGATGGTTCATTATCTGAACAGGCTGAAGCATATGCAAAAGATTTAGTGAATGACTCTGTTGAAAAAGCAAAAGAAAAAGGAATCAGTCAAATCTCCCATTGTATCGAATATGGTTCTCCTAAAGTAAAAATCGCGAAGGACATCGCTCAGAAGTTTAATGCTGATTTAATTATTTGTGGAGCAACTGGTATGAATGCAGTTGAACGATTCTTAATTGGTAGTGTTTCTGAGAGTATAACTAGGTATGCAGCTTGTGATGTATTAGTGGTTAGATAAATTAAGGCATTGTATAGGTCTATACTCCAGCAAGAATTTTTAGTTCGCTTGAGTTCATACTGTAGCTTATAATGACTCCAACAAAAATTATAACTTAGTGATAATTTCTCGATAAAAAAGGTTTTGATATGTAAATTCATATCAAAACCTTTTTCCATTAGTTTGTAAGACGAATAACGTCTCTTGCAATCATAACTTCTTCATTTGTAGGAATTACGATTACTTTAACTGGTGAGTGTGGATAGCTAATAAATGACTCTTTTCCTCTTGCTGCATGGTTTAATGTTGGATCCCAGTAAATACCCATAAATTCTAATCCGTTTAGCACTTTAGCTCGGATGACATCACTGTTTTCTCCAACTCCAGCCGTGAAAACAACTGCATCGATGCCAGACATTCTTGCAGCATAAGATCCAATATATTTATGAATTCTTCCTGCGAATACATCTAGTGCAAGCTCTGCACGATTATTTGTTTCAGCTTGTTGCTCGATATCTCTTAGATCACTAGAGAATCCTGACAATGCAAGCATACCACTTTCCTTGTTAAGCACGTCTACTACTTCCTCAGCAGTCTTACCTGTCTTTTCCATAATATAAGGAATTAATGCAGGGTCAATATTCCCCGAACGTGTACCCATTGTTACACCAGCAAGTGGTGTGAATCCCATAGATGTATCCATGGATTCGCCACCTTTAATAGCAGCAATACTTGCACCATTACCTAAATGACAAGATATTAAGCGTAAGTCTTCCACGGGTCTATTCATCAATTCTGCTGCACGTCCTGAAACATATTTATGAGACGTACCGTGGAAACCATATTTTCGGATTCCGTATTTTTCATAGTATTCATATGGAAGACTGTATAGATAGGACTTCGGCTTCATGGTTTGATGGAATGCTGTATCAAACACAGCTACCATCGGTATATTTGGTAGAACATCCCTGAATGCTCGAATCCCTGTTAAGTTAGCTGGATTATGCAATGGTGCAAGTTCAGATACTTCTTCAATATCTTTAATTACTTGATCTGTAATCACAACAGAATCACTAAATTTCTCACCACCATGAACAACTCGGTGACCAACAGCATCAATTTCATCCAAAGATTGGATAACGCCAGATGTTGTAAGTTTTTCAAGTAAAAGCTTTACAGCCACTTCATGATCAGGAATATCAGTTACATTTTTATCTTTATTTTCATTTATTTCAATGGTAAATACCGCTTCAGGTAATCCGATTCGTTCAACAAGCCCCTTAGCTTTTACAGTTTCTTCAGGCATTTGGATTAGTTGAAACTTTAATGATGAACTTCCTGCATTTATTGCTAATACGTTAGTCATGATGTACACTCCTGTTATTTATTATAATTTTTAAACCAATCATTCATTTTACCTAGAACATCTTCCATAGCATGTGTGTTTTTCAATGATGGAAGTTGAACTAACAAAGGTTGCTTAGGTCCCTCAGTATTTTTCCCCTTCTTCTGCAAGATTAATATACATTTCGCATTTTTCTTAGACTTAAATGCACTTTCAGGGAGTTGAATGACACCAATTATATGTGCGTTTTTTTGAAGATACGTATGAAGTTTATCTGAATCTTTCCCATCAAATATAAAATTCGGAACCATTAATACTAAATAACCACCTGGGTTAGTATAATTCATACTTTGTTCCAAAAAGAGATGGTGTGCAAAAGAATGACCCTCATCCGCTTTTAACTCAAAATTTGCAGCACGGATATCATCAGGGTAAAATCCTACCGGTAAATCAGAAACAATTAAATCAACCGGATCTAATAAAAATGGTCGTAAGCTATCCTGATGGAAATATTCAACTGATACTTTTTGTAAATTAGCACTAACTACACCCAATTGAATTAATGTTGGATCTACTTCACTAGCATATGCTTGTGTTGATTTATCTAACTGAGTAATTACTGTGGTTAAAAGGTTTCCAGTTCCAGCGGCTGGGTCAAAGACTCGAATGCTTTGATAATGGTTCATTAGCTTTTGAGCTAAATAGCCAACAATCAATGCTATAGCCTCTGGAGTAATCATATGTTGTTGTTGAGTCGTATCCTTCATACCTTTTAAAACGGAAAATTGAATCGCCTTCCGAATTTCCTCAGGCTGATAATCATCAAGTTTAATTCGTTCTAATGCTGTATGTAGTTTATGAGTAAGAATATCATCCATCGATTCCTCGGCACCTTGGAAAAATAATGTTTCCATAGCGATAACAAGACTATCTAAATAAGTCTCATTTAGGTGCTGTTCAACAATTTGGGTTGTCTCATCTAACCATTCAAACAAGAATTCAACTTTTGTTTTCTCCATATAACTCCTCCGTTCATTCAAAGCTATATTGTATCAAAAACTGAGGGTACTTTACAAAAATAATGATTACAAAAATCAATTTAAATTATTAAGAATCATCACTAATCTGTCTTTCTGATGAACTTCACACTAAGTTAAATGATACGATTGGTCACAACTACAGTTTTTGAACTTTACCAAACTATATAGGAAAAAACAAAAAACGCTTGGGCAGATTAGTATACTGACCAAGCGTTAAATCTGTTAAATGGTTTGTTAACTAGAGCTTCAGATTTTCTCCTCTATTTTGAGGCTAAGTATTAGGGGAGTATCAAGCATCTTATTGAGCATTTTTTGCAGCTTCTAGCGCTTTATCATAGTCAGGATGATTCGTAACTTCACTAACATATTCTGCATATGTAACTTTATCATTAGAATCAACCACAAAAATAGAACGGGCTAATAAGCGTAACTCTTTAATTAAGACACCAAACTTCTCTCCAAAGTCTGCATCACGATGATCTGAAAGCATTTCTAAGGTTTCAACTTGATTCACTTCACGCCAACGCTTTTGTGCAAAAGGAAGATCCATACTAATTGTTATAATTTGTACATTATCTAGTTTCTTTGCCTCTTCATTAAATCGGTTCGTCTGAATAGAGCAAACTCCAGTATCAATAGAAGGTACTACACTAATTAATTTGATTTTACCTTTATAGTCTGAAAGTGATTTTTCCTCTAAATCATTAGAAACTGCTTTAAATTCTGGGGCATTATCTCCAACTTTTAACTCAGTACCTAATAATGTAACCGGCTTTTCACCAAATGTAACGTTTGCCATATTATTCCTCCTAATATTTGAATTACCTCTATTATAGACAAACAAAAAGGCGATTTCCAAGAATTGAATCGCCTAGTATTATGTTAAATATCGTAAATAGATGGAGATTCATCTGAATCTGATTTTCCTTCATCATCAGATTCCTTCTTTTTATCAGACTTTTTATCCTCGTTTTTCTTACTCTCTGAATCCTTTTTTTTATCCGTATCTTTTTCCTGTTCTTTTTCCTTGCCTGGCTCCTGCTCTTTCCCCTTTTCCTTTCCTTTCCCTTGGGAACTCTCCCCTTTACTTCCTTTTCCATTACTATTTTCTTTTAATATTTGTTGAATTTTTTCAACTGCCTTTGGTGCAGCGTCAATTAACTTCTCATAAATATGGATACTCTCATCAAGATGAACCATTTTAATGCCCTTTGGACTAACAATTAGAAATGCTACTGGAGTAATAGATACACCTCCACCACTACCACCACCAAATGGAAATACGGCCTCACTACTATTACTTCCACCACTATCATCTTGTGAACTAGAGCCACCACTTGGCATAAATTCAGTTCCTCCAGCCGCAAAACCAAAACCAACTTTTGAAACTGGGATAATTACACTTCCATCCGGAGATTCAACTGGGTCACCAATAATAGTATTTACTTCAATCATATCTTTTAAATTTTCCATTGCCGTTGTCATTAGGCCTTGAATTGGATGTTCTTCCATAATAATCCTCCTTCAAACATTTAAATATATGCTTCTTCTTTAACAGCAAAACTACGTAACAGTTGCATAGCTATATGGATAGCTTTTCCTAATCGAATAGTTACAATGCAATCAACTTCAGAATAAATTCCCTTTTGTTGGAAATGAGGAATAACCGAAACTTTTGGTTGAACTTTCATCTCAGTTTGTTGAAAAAGAAAACCAATCATTGCTCCTTTTAGAGTCCATACTCCACCAGTTAGGGTGCCAGTACTACTTGCATCACCAGTTCCAAATTGAGTAATCCATTTAAGTTCATGAATTGAAATACTTTTTATGAAAAGCATGAGCATATGTACAATATCTCTTAGTTGTTTTGTTAATTTGTTAAATATCTTCTTCAGATTAAAGTCTTTGTCCACTTTACTATTACTATAGTCATGAAGATAATCGATAAGTTGTGTTTCGTCTATGGTATATTCATTTATATTTATTTTTCGATGAATTACTCTTACTTTCATATAATAAACTTGAACTGTAACATGATGATTGTTTTTTTGAAAGCAATATTTCAATCTTATTTTTACGTTAAATAAGAGAAGGAGCAAACTAAGAATTAATAATATACCTATAGCAATAAACCATACCATATTTCCATCTCCAAGATTTAATAATGGTAGTTTGCCACAAGTTTCCAATTTTATGCAAAGAGAAAAAGCGTTTTAAAAAATATGATAGGGCTATTCTCTCTGTGTGAGAATAGCCCAAGCCATTTAAACCTATTTACTTTTTAGTTATCCGTTATATCCACCAAATTGTTGTTCAGCCATTTGAACTAAACGCTTAGTGATTTCTCCACCAACTGAACCGTTAGCACGAGAAGTTGTATCTGCACCAAGATTAACGCCAAACTCATTTGCAATTTCATACTTCATTTGGTCTAGTGCTTGTTGTGCACCAGGTACTACCAATTGGTTTGAATTGCCGCTATTGTTGTTTGCCATGGTATTTCACCTCCTTGGTACGCTTATATTGCGCGAAATGGAGGTGATTCATTCATTATTATTGTTGGAAAGTGTTGGAATTGCTTTGTATCCTTTCAAGTAGTCTCCTTATATTTGACTCGCTTAGTGTAAAATTTGGGTAAACTTTCCCAATCTGTCAAACGAAAACTCACAAAAACCTATCTTTAAAACAATCCCTCAAATGCGTCCTCTTCTTTTTTCTTATCAGTTATTTTAATTACTTCGATTCCTTCTATTGCTTCTTGGATCAGGTCTTCGTAATTGAATTTAGATTCGAAGTAGTTTACTCGGTCACGTTTCGGTTTTGTTTTTGGCGCTTTTGGTACGAAGATTGTACAACAGTCTTCATATGGTCTAATGGAAATATCAAATGTATCTATTGCTTTTGAAATTTCTATTATTTCATCCTTGTCCATGGTTACGAGTGGTCTAATTATAGGATAGTTGGTAACCTCATTAATCGTATTCATGCTTGTCATTGTTTGGCTAGCCACTTGACCTAAATTTTCTCCTGTTGTAAGGGAAAGAATTCCTTCTTTTTGGCAAACTCTTTCACTTACACGAAGCATCATCCGTCTCATTACAGTCATTCCGTATCCATCAGGAGTTTCTTGGAATATCTTTTGTTGTAATTTTGTAAAAGGAACAACATGTACTTTTACACTTGTTCCAAACTTGGTGAGCTTTTCTGCTAGGTCTAGTACCTTTTGTTTTGCTCGATCACTAGTAAATGGTGGTGATTCAAAATGGATTGCTTCTATCTGTACTCCGCGTTTCATTGCAAGATAACCTGCAACTGGACTATCAATTCCACCGGATAAAAGTAATAATGTCTTATCAGATGTTCCAACTGGAAGTCCCCCTGCACCACGAACTACACCGGATGTAATATAGGTTGCTTCACCACGGATTTCCACTCTCACCTCTACATCTGGATGATGTACATCAACTGTAATAGACTCTGTATTACTAAGAAGATGTCCCCCAATAATTTGGTTTAGTTCATGAGTGCGAACAGGAAAACCTTTATTGATTCGTTTTACAGCTACTTTAAAAGTACGAATATTTTCAGCATTTGTTAAAGCATATAATGCTGCTTCTTTAATTTTTTCAAGTTCATTCTCTACTTTAATAGCAAGACTTAAGCTATGAATTCCAAATACATTCTTAACCTGGTCCATAATTGGCTGTGGATCACTACCATTAAGAAGAACAAACATTCTTCCTTGTGTTCTCTTTACTTTTGCATCTGGAAACGCAGTTAACTTCTGCTGGATATTTTGTTGTAGTTTCTCAATAAACTTTTTGCGATTTTTCCCTTTAAGGGATAATTCACCATAGCGAATTAAAATATGATCATATTCCATAATTATCTACTCCATAACTTCTTTTAATTGATTAATTGCTTCTACAATTTTATTCAAGAACGTCTTGATTTCTTCCTCTGTATTATCGTAAGACAAACTTACGCGTAAAGCGGATTTTGTTCTTGATTGATTATAACCACAAGCTTTAATAATTCTGCTTTCATCTAAATCTTTAGAAGAACAAGCAGATTTTGTTGAGATGAATATCCCTTGCTTTCCTAAAGTATGAATCATTACTTCCGGTTTTAATCCCGGGATTGAAAAATTAATAATATGTGGTGCTGCATTCCTAGGTGTATTTACTACCACTTTATCTATTTTTTTTAATCCTTCACGAAGGTATTGACTTAGTTTACGTAGTTCTACTGCCTCTGTATCCTCTCGTTCCTTTATAAGTCGTAGTGCTTTAACTAAAGAAACAGCTCCAGCCAGATTCTCCGTCCCTGAACGAATTTTAAATTCCTGTTCTCCGCCATGAAATAAAGGGAACAACTTTACTCCTCTACGACAATACAATAAACCCGTTCCTTTCAAGCCATGAATCTTATGGCCAGACATTGTGCATAAATCAATCCCAGTATCATCTAATGACAATGGAACTTTACCTAGGCCTTGTACATTATCGACATGAAAAAACAGCTTTGGATTCTTCTTGGAGATTTCTCCAATTTCCCGTATTGGCTGAATGGATCCGAGTTCATTATTTACATGCATAATACTAATTAAAATAGTATCTTTTCGAATTGCTTTTTCAACATCCTCAACAGAAACGACTCCATCTTGGTTAACAGGTAAATAAGTCACTTCAAATCCTAATGTTTCCAAGCTTTTACATCCCTCATAAACCGATGGGTGCTCAATTTCAGTTGTAATGATATGTTTTCCTCTTCCTTGGTGTTCCAATGCTATTCCTTTTATAGCGATATTATTCCCTTCTGTACCACCCGAGGTAAAGATAATTTCGTCCTCATGTACATTTAAAAGCATAGCCGCTTGTTGTTTCGATTTAATTAAAAGCTTTTCAGTCTCTCCTCCAAGCTGATGAATAGAAGAAGGATTAGCAAAGAAGGTAGTAGAGACCTGTTCAAAGCTTTTCAAAACTTCTGGATGTGGTTGGGTTGTTGCACTGTTATCGAGATATATCATATAATCCTCTCCTTTCCTTTATTAAAACGGTTTATGAACTGCTCCAATGGAATACTCTCTTAATTTATTTCTAAAGTAATAAGTTAGGATAAAGTAGCCATTTACAAAAACTTAAGGCTGTCTTTAGGAAATTAAATTCCACAAAACAGCCTTTAAGGGACCATTACCTATTTTATTATTAACTGATTCTCTTCAATTCGTTTCAACGCACCAGGTTCAACCTCTTCTAGTGCTCGAGCAGCTTGCTCCAAAGCAACTTCATAATCAAAGTTTCTGAATAATGTTTCTGCTTCTAAAAGCTTTGCAGCAAGTAACGGATACTTACTTCGGTATCTGTTAGCATATTGAATAACTTGTTCTGTAAGATTTGCTTGATCTAACATAACGTCTGTTTGTTCAATCAATAAATCAACTGATGTTTTTGCAGTGGAAAGTGATTGTTGTACTTCAGAAATATCTAATGGATTTTTCTCTAATGCAGTTAACACCTGATTACATTTCTCTAATGCCTCATCCATTGAATTCCAAATGAATTGTGGCACACCTGGAATATTACTCTTTTTAAGTCTACGATTAATGTCATTAATTTGATCACGAATATTCGTTAACTTCTCTTTTGCTTCTATTTCATCTTTTCTTAAGTTGTATACACTTACCTTAAAGTCATGATGTTTTTCTACTAGATCTCCCAATTGACTAAAGCCAGTCTCAAGAATCGTTCGTAATTCAGAGTGTGGAGTTTTTTCATCTTCCAACCCAAATTCTATCTCGTCATATACCTTTTGTAATTGTGTAATACTCTTTTCTAAAGTTAAGTATTTCTCCATATCCTGATCATCGAAATAATACGTTTGTTTTAATGTTTCTACTTCTGATTTTGTTTCCTCAAAGGAAGCGGCAACTTCTTTAATAGAATTTTGATAGCTGTTTGCTTGCGACTCCATATAACTCTTTGCAATAGCTTCCTTCTCAAGAAGTTGGTACATTTCTTGAATTCGCTCTTCAATTTCACTTCTTAACGTTTTAGCCTCTGTTGCTTGTCCTTTTTCTAAGGCTTTCACACAATCTAATAAACGTTGTTGATATCCTTGTAATTCCTTCTCAAATCCAAGATGTTCTATTCGAAAACCTTCTTCTTTCATCTCTTTAATACCAGCATATAAATCATCTATTTGGGAAGGTATATCCTGTTTACAAGCACGATAAATTTCAGGGAATTCATCAATTTCAACTTGTAATTGTTCAAGTCTCAGCTTAAGGGAGTCCACTAATTCTTTTGCTTCTGTATAATTACCAGAATCAACTAAATCATGATAATCTCCTAGAAGTTCATTTAATTCATCAATTTCTACTTCAAATCGAACTTCTGCTTTGCCATATTGGAATCTGTTTTGCGCGATTGTTTTGCGTAGATTCTTTATCGAAGGTTGAATATTTTCAACTTCTTTACGACTTGACTCTTCAGATTCAACCAGGTCATCTAACTCAGTTAGAATTCTTTCAATATCTTTTTCAATAGTTTGTAAAGCCTGCTCCGTTTTACGAAGAATCTTTTTGGCGGTAGAAAAACGGAATTTATCTGCCGCTTCTTCTGCATCAAACAAATATTCTTCAGTGTCAGGTAGTTCATTAGAAAGTATTCGTTCCCAACGTTCCTTCCAGGATTCAAATCTATCTTGTGTCTCTCCTGATAAATTAAGTGCTTTAATTTTAGTTAGCTGAGCAGAGACATTGCGATTCATAATATCTAATTTCCAGCTTTCCAGACGGTCCACAAAATCATATATTCGCTTCCTCATAATTAGGCTTATAATGATTAACACAATAACCAATAGTATAATTCCGATAATAATTTCCATTGTAAAGCCCCCTAAAAATCCCAAGAAATTCCTTCTATGTAAATATGAATATAATTTTATGATTACGTATTTACTATAATCCCTATAATACCATGTATATGCGATTTTTGGCTAAAAAAATCAAATAAAAAGTGAATTTTTGTCAAAATTTAAGTGTTTATGGATATTAATGCTGTAAATCCATACGTTTTATAATAATATAATGGTGTTTATAAATTAATTTTCTACAATAGAATAATCATCACAGACTGTTAAGCTTTTTTCTTAGTTGATGGAAACTGTATGGTAACTACTAATCATTTTTCAGTTGAAATACGTGTGTTTCCATTTTAAAATACGGATTTCCGTTGTTGAGATCTAAGGGCGCACTAGACCATGCAACTAAATCAGGAAAACATGCTCCCTAACAGTCAGAACATGCGACCGATTCGGGAAAACATGAGACACTCCATACTGATCATGAGCCCGATTCAAGTAAACATAGACCACGTCACTACGCAGTTTATACAAATTCAACTTCAACATTTTGGAAACAACTAAATAAAAAACCGAACGGATACAAATTCTATTAAAAGAATTGTAAATCGCCGCTCGGATTATTCTTTGTACTATTATTTATACTGGTCACTTTACTCTTATTACTCAGATATATAATCTAACCACTTATGTATAGTTTTCACGTATCTATTAACAAACAAAGAGTGGGAATAGTCTCCTACCACCTGATTTCTCCATTCATTATGTAATACATATGGTGTAACAAGCATTCCCTTTAATTGCATTAAGAGAAATTGGCGATCTAGTCTATGTTTATCATCTTTTTTGTCTTTAAACACATCAGAAAATGTATTGCCAATGATAAAATTTTCTTTTGCTAAGTAAGTTACAGCCATCTCACGGACAAATACAGAGTCCATCGATAATTCTCTATGTATAAAACAGGATAATTGTAGATTCATATGCTTATATTGTATAATTTTATATATTAATCTTTTTAATTTTTCAATTGATGATTCATCTAGTGTTTCCTCTAGAGTTGCTTCAATGACAGACAAATATTCTTCATAGTAATTGGAAACCGCATATTCCAAAAGCCCTTGTTTCCCATTGAAGTAATAACTAACAGAAGAAACATTTACAGAGGCCTTTTCAGCGATATCACGAACTGAGGTACCATGAAACCCTTTTTGGTAAAATAGTGTCGAAGCAGCCTCGACTACTTTTCTTTTTGTAGGGGTATCTTTCATTGAAAATCAACTCCTTTCATTTTATATTGTCCTATATACTTAATACGACAAAGAAATGGATTATCCTGCATGAAATCACAGGATATTTTTAACAAATTTTAGGAAGGAAGTATTAAAATGTTCCAAACAACTGCTTATTCAGGCAATAGAGTCAAAGACTATGAACTTCTAATTAAACAACTAGCAGCATTAGTTCATGATGAAAAAGATATTATAGCAAATCTTTCTAATGCATCTGCCCTTTTAAATCAATTCCTTAATAATGTTAACTGGGTTGGGTTTTATTTATGGAAAGATGATGAACTTGTACTTGGACCATTCCAAGGTTTACCAGCATGTATTCGTATAAGCTACGGAAGAGGTGTATGCGGTACAGCTGTTAAAGAACGGAAAACACAACTTGTAGAAGATGTAAATCAATTCCCTGGCCATATTGCATGTGATAGTGCGAGCCAATCTGAAATCGTTATTCCGATTATTAAAAATGATGAAGTTTTTGGAGTCCTAGATATTGATAGTCCATCATTAAATCGATTTGATGAAACAGATCAGGTTTATTTAGAGAAGTTTGTAGAAGAAATAGTTAAGTGCCTATAAAATATCAAGAGGATGTCTCGGCATCCTCTTTCTTTCATCGTTTAGCAAAATTATAATAGAAACTGCCAATAGATATGAATATATAAATGCTCACTTCCAATCCTGTACCCAGGGACAAGCGAAACTCCCCTCACATCCGTATGTCCCTAACCGGACGCTTCCGCTTTGTTCTTTAACTTTCAGCTACTTGTTCTTTCATACTGTATTTTACAACACAATTCTTCCCAAGGTTTTTCGCCTCATACAATGCTTTATCTGCTCGAATGAATAAGTTTCGTGCAGTGTCTTCCTCACCGGCTTTCCATGAAGAAACTCCAGCTGATAATGTTACCTTTGGATCAGTAAAGTTTTCCGCTTCTGTATTAATAGCTCTAGCTAATTGAACACCCATATTTAAATCGCTATTTGGTAAATAAATGGCAAGCTCTTCTCCACCCCACCGTGCTGCTATATCATATTCCTCAATGTTCTCCAAGATAATATTTGCCACTTGCTTGATTACTTCATCTCCAACATAATGACCAAAATTATCATTTACTTGCTTAAAATCATCAATATCAAAGAGAATTAATGTCCCCATCGTTCCCTTTTCCATATGATACATAATTTTTTCATCAAAATAATTCCTTGAATATAAATGAGTCAAATAATCAGTCGAAGCTGCCTTCTTTAATTTCTCTGCTAATATAGTATTTACAAAAGCAAGTGTTGAATGACGAATGATAGATTGTAATAATTTGAAATGGTCAAATGTGAAAGCATATGGTTCCTGATGTAGAGCAACCACATATCCGTTTATTGAACCCGCATTTTCCATTGGTATAACCATTACAGAGCGATAAGGAGTTTTCACATCTCCAGATTGATAATCCCCAGAAAAAACAGCCTCCCTTGCTTTAACAAAACCTTTAATAAGCCCGTGTCCAGCCAACGTTTCAAAAAAATCAGTACTACCTTCAATCACGTCAAATTGGTGAACATTATTTTCCTGCACTTTATAGATAAACCCAATTTCATCCGGATGACAAATTTGAGTAATTTGTTTTCTTACCAATCTTGTTATTTCTGTTAAATCTAAACGGGAATTTAGCTGATGAGTCAAATCATTGATTAATTTTAAATCAGATACTAAGTGATTTGAATGTTGATAAAGTGCCGTACTTTCAATAGCTAAGCCAGCAATATGGGAAAACTTCCTTATAAATTCTACATCCGCATCCTGCACTTCTATCCGTTTTGGAATAATAATTTGTAGTACTCCATAGACACCCTGATGGCCTTTAAATGGTGCATATATACATGTATCCTTTTCAATAATTCGATTCTCTAGCTGTACCTCACCATTTAGAAAAGCTTGAGAACTAGCTGTTTGATCACTTAGCTCTATTGTCTTAATAGGTAAATCCAATGTATGATCATGGTCCTGAGATAATAATAGATTCACTCCAAAATCAGGAAATACATGTCGAATGCTTGAGATTATCTCAATCAGAATATCTGTTTTATTCGTTAAAACTAAAAATTTTGAGGTTATTTCATATAATAATTGGTGTTTTCGTTCTCTCGATAGTGATAAAAGTAATTCATGCTTTATATTAAGTGTTTTTTCCATTTCTTCTTTGATAATATGGATTACTTCTTCAGCCATTAAATGATGTTTAGTTGAAAAACCACAAATAATCATCCCGATTGGACCTTTTTTAGGTTGAATCGAAATAGCAACTATATCGATATTTTGCTCATTGCATTCAATAAAATCTTCTTCATTTATGGGAATGGATATCTCACCATCTTCAATCGCTTTTCTATAGTTCTTATCCTGAACGTTATCACGCAATTTACATGAGTCTGCAATTGGAGTGATTAACTTAAAATGATTAGCCGTTTGGTCATATAAATAAAAATGTGAAAATGTAAAATCAAAAATGGCTTTTAAATTCTCTGATAGCTTCCCATAAAAGTATTCCTTACTCTTAGGTGATACCGTCGTTAATAAATCGTAATTCAACAATATTAAATTTTCATGAAATTTCTTTCTACTCATACCCATCACCTGTCAAGGGAATTTTTCACTATTTAACTTAATTATATAAAACTTCCTAATTTTTTCCTATTCAAGTATACTAAACCTACTCACTTTTTCCTCAAAATAGCTTTTCTTTAAAAGAATCATTGACTTAAGCCATAAAAAATTATATACTAGTCTTTGTGTAAAATAATACGGCAGCCTCAGTGCATCACCATTCGAACCATTTTGTTCCTCTAACATTGAGGTGTATCGCGTAACTCTCAGCTGCTGGAGTGATGGTACATGAAAACATAATGGCGGTTGGAACGATCACGGCCTGAATTTTGTTTTATGCAAATAAAATATAAAGGAGGAAATGTCCTATGGCACGCTATACAGGTCCTGTATGGAAAAAATCTCGTCGTCTTGGCATTTCATTAACTGGCACTGGTAAAGAGCTAGACAAACGCCCTTATGCTCCTGGGCAACACGGAGCTAACCAACGCAGAAAGCTTTCTGAGTATGGTCTACAATTACAAGAAAAACAAAAACTACGCTTTATGTATGGTTTGAACGAACGTCAATTCCGTACTCTATTCAATAAAGCTGGTAAAATGAAAGGTGTTCATGGTGAAAACTTCATGACTTTACTTGAAACTCGCCTTGATAACCTAGTTTACCGTTTAGGTCTTGCACGTACTCGTAGACAAGCTCGTCAGCTTGTTAACCATGGTCATATTACTGTTGATGGTTCACGTGTTGATATTCCATCATTCTTAGTAAAACCTGGCCAAACTATTAGTCTTCGCGAAAAATCAAGAAACCTTGATATCGTAAAAGAAGCAATCGAAGTGACAAACTTCGTACCAGAATATTTAACTTTTGATGCAGATAAATTAGAAGGTACTTTCAACCGTTTACCAGAACGTTCTGAATTACCATCTGAAATCTCTGAACAATTAATCGTTGAATTCTACTCTCGTTAATTTTAGCATCAAGTATATGCTAATAAAACCCTTGAAATGTTGCTACACAACATTTCAAGGGTTTTTTCGTGTGTTTTTTAAAAAGGCTCTATAATATTTGTTGGGGTACATTAAATATTCTGAAAAAGGTTAACACGCAACCTACCAATCCTTTATACTTGAATTGTCGAGAAACAAGTCTAAGTGAATGGGGTTGCGTGTAAATGA
>NZ_KI519438.1:0-84676 GCF_000482485.1 Paucisalibacillus globulus DSM 18846
CTACTAAAAGCACGCTAGCTTTTAGAATTTCTTTAATAGAAAAAACAGGGTATGTTTTTTCTTACATACTGGTTGTTTTGTTCAGTTTTCAAGGAGCAAAAAGTAATTTGTGTTGTTTTAGTGACAACTTTTATATAATATCACACATGCAATATCTTGTCAACAACTTTTTTCATTCTTTTTTTTGAATGATGGGCCTGAGTGGACTCGAACCACCGACCTCACGCTTATCAGGCGTGCGCTCTAACCAGCTGAGCTACAGGCCCAAGGTTATGTTTATAATGGAGCGGGTGATGGGAATCGAACCCACGACATCAGCTTGGAAGGCTGGAGTTTTACCATTAAACTACACCCGCATTGGAAATATTAAGATCATCAATCCCAGAAGCACTCTCGGATCGGGAAGACAGGATTCGAACCTGCGACCCCATGGTCCCAAACCATGTGCTCTACCAAGCTGAGCTACTTCCCGATTAATATGGCGCGCCCGAGAGGAGTCGAACCCCTAACCTCTTGATCCGTAGTCAAACGCTCTATCCAATTGAGCTACGGGCGCTAAAAAGTAACGTATTTAAATATATCATATAACGCAATCTAATTCAAGTTGTTTTTTTCAATTACTGGAACTAGTGCGGTCGAGAAGACTCGAACTTCCACGGGATCAACTCCCACTAGGCCCTCAACCTAGCGCGTCTGCCATTCCGCCACGACCGCATACGAAATAGTGCAATAACACAGTGCGGGTGAAGGGAGTCGAACCCCCACATCCGAAGATACTAGATCCTAAGTCTAGCGCGTCTGCCAATTCCGCCACACCCGCATATCATAATGATGAGCCATGTAGGATTCGAACCTACGACCCTCTGATTAAAAGTCAGATGCTCTACCGACTGAGCTAATGGCTCATAAAATTCAAGTAATTTCATGTTTGTTTTATACAGTTTGTTAAGCATCTCACAAATACAAAATTGGCTGGGCTACTAGGATTCGAACCTAGGATACACGGGATCAAAACCCGATGCCTTACCGCTTGGCTATAGCCCAACAATATAAATGGCGGTCCGGACGGGACTCGAACCCGCGACCTCCTGCGTGACAGGCAGGCATTCTAACCAACTGAACTACCGGACCTTTTAATATTCACTTTTAAAAACCAATGACCCGTACGGGATTCGAACCCGTGTTACCGCCGTGAAAGGGCGGTGTCTTAACCGCTTGACCAACGGGCCATATTATATGGCGGAGAAGGAGGGATTTGAACCCTCGCGCCGGTTACCCGACCTACACCCTTAGCAGGGGCGCCTCTTCAGCCACTTGAGTACTTCTCCATATGGCTCCACAGGTAGGATTCGAACCTACGACCGATCGGTTAACAGCCGATTGCTCTACCACTGAGCTACTGTGGAATAATCAAAAATAGAAAATCAATCGTGTTCTTGCAAGTACATCCCACGATGTTGGACACCTGCATCTACTAGCATATTCATAGCTGTGTATGCTTCAGTGTTACTTGTAGCTTATTCGGTAGATGTTTCACTTGTTGCTCTACCACTGAGCTACTGTGGAATATTAATTTTAAAAAATCAGCAACGAAAAACATCATACTATATATCAGTTTCAATGTCAAGGATAGTTTTGATTTTTTTAAGCTGAACTAATTCCTTAAGGGAATCTTTTGTTTCATAAGACTTAATATAATTTACCATGGTATGTCCCATTTCGTCAATCTATTTTTTGCGTCAGAATTTATAAACTTTTCTTCTTCCTAGTTACTTCCTATAATTATACCAATTGATTATTCTACTTTTACCAATTTCCCTCTACAAATACCACATCGATATCGTTTCACATCCACTCTTCTTTCACGGTTATATAAATGATTACATTTATCACAAATATATTGGTGCTTTTTACGATTCTCATTAGATGAAAGTGGCTTACAATGCCTGGGTGAACCAGTTAACTGCAGTAAAGATTTAAAATCTCGATCCCCATGTTTATATCCCTTTCCTTCAATATGTAAATGATAATGGCATAATTCATGTTTTATAATTCCTATAAATTCACTCTCGTCCGATTCAAAATAATATTTGGGGTTCAACTCAATCAATCTTTTAGATGGTAGATATCGCCCCCCCGTGGTACGAAGTCGACTATTAAACTTTACTTCATCTATATATGGTTTCCCAAAGTATTCTATAGATAGATTATTCACTAGATGGAAAAGTTCTTTCTCACTTAGCAGTTTCATTTGCGAAAACTTCCTTTTGTTATTATTCCCAATACTGATATTACATATATATAATGTCATTATAAATCGTTATTTAAAATAATTATAATTAAAAATTGATTTTTATTTAAATTCCTTTATAATATACTCTAGAGATGTTAATTTAAAGTCTCCTGAGGTATAGGATTACTTAGCAAACATTTATCCTTACGTCATGACTTTAGAGAAACTATCTATTTAGTAATCTCATAATTACTATGATACTATATTACATGTATTTTATATTATAGGAGGGACATATTCAATGAGTGAAAATAAGAAAAAACTCACTACTGCATTTGGTGCTCCAGTACCAAATGACGACGATGTAAAAACAGCAGGTCCTAGAGGCCCATTATTAATGGAAGACTTCTGGTTCTTAGAAAAACTAGCACATTTTGACCGCGAAGTAATTCCTGAGCGTCGTATGCACGCTAAAGGTTCTGGTGCTTATGGAACTTTCACAGTGACACATGACATTACAAAATATACGAAAGCATCTATCTTCTCAGAAGTTGGTAAGAAGACTGATATGTTCTTACGTTTCTCAAGTGTAGCTGGTGAACGTGGTGCCGCTGACGCTGAACGTGATATTCGTGGTACAGCTCTTAAATTCTATACCGAAGAAGGTAACTGGGATTTAGTTGGTAACAACACACCTGTATTCTTCTTTAGAGACCCTAAGCGTTTCCCAGATTTAAACCACGTTGTTAAACGTGATCCTAGAACAAATATGCATAGCGCACAAGCTAACTGGGACTTCTGGACAGGCTTACCAGAAGCACTTCATCAAGTAACTATCGTTATGAGTGACCGCGGCCTACCTGCATCATATAGAAATATGCATTTATTTGGTAGCCATACGTACAGCCTGATCAATGCAAACAACGAGCGAGTATGGGTTAAATTCCACTTCAGAACACAACAAGGTATCAAAAACCTAACCGATCAGGAAGCTGAAGTAGTTGTTGGTAAGGATCGCGAAAGTAACCAAAGAGATCTTTATGAATCAATCGAAAATGGAGACTTCCCTAAGTGGACTCTTTTCATTCAAGTAATGACAGAAAATGAAGCTAAAGAAGTACCATACAACCCATTTGACTTAACTAAGGTATGGCCTAAAGGCGACTTCCCTCTAATTGAAGTTGGTGAGTTAGAACTTAACCGAAACCCTGACAATTACTTTGAAGAAGTTGAGCAAGCAGCATTCGCTCCAACTAACATTGTACCTGGTATTGGGTTCTCACCTGATAAAATGCTTCAAGGACGCCTATTCTCTTATGGAGATACACAACGTTATCGCCTAGGTGTTAACCACTGGCAAATTCCAGTTAACTATCCTAAAAATGCGAAAAACTTCAACCCTTACCATCGTGATGGTGCTATGCGTGTGATTCCACATGGCAACAATGTTTCTTATAGCCCGAACAGCTATGGTGAGTGGGAAGATAGCAAAGAACATCAAGACCCAAGACAACAACTTGCTGCTGATGTTGACTACTATGACTTCCGTAAAGATGATGACAACTACTTTGAACAACCAGGTAATCTATTCCGTTTAATGAACGCTGATGAACAACAAAGATTGTTCGAAAACACAGCTCGTGCAATGGAAGGTACAACTAAAGAAGTTCAATTAAAACATATTAACCATTGCTACAAAGCAGATCCTGCTTATGGTGAAGGTGTTGCAAATGCACTTGGAATTTCCATGAGTGAAGTTGAAGCTGCTAGTGACGTTGAATAATAACATACTCTTTGAAAAAAGCACTGAGGAAAATTCCTCAGTGCTTTTTGTTAACTATTATTCATTTACCATGGATAATGCAACTCTTCCTTTATTCACATCAATACTTTCCACCCACACGGTTACAACATCACCGACCGAGGCTATATCCATTGGATGTTTCACAAAGGAGTTTGACATCTTAGAAATATGAACTAAGCCATCCTGTTTTACCCCAACATCGACAAATACTCCAAAGTCAACAACATTTCGAACAGTACCTTGTAGTTCCATTCCAGGCATAAGATCTTCTAAAGATAGTACATTTTTCTTAAGTAGTGGTTGCGGAAACTCATCACGTGGATCCCGTCCTGGTTTACTTAATGCTTCGATAATATCTTCTAATGTTGGCTCACCTATACCAAGCTGGGTTGCAGTTTCAGTCTTATTAATAGAGGCTAACTTCTCTTTTAGCGAATTCGAGCCTATATCCTCAATCTTACAATCAAGCATTGCTAATAATTGTTCCGTATGACTATAACTTTCTGGGTGGATCGGTGTTCGGTCTAGTGGATTATCTCCATCGATAATCCGTAAAAACCCTATAGCTTGTTCATATGTTTTAGCACCAAGTCTAGGAATCTTTTTCAACTGTTTACGGTCGGAGAATTTCCCATTCTCATTTCTTAATTTAACAATATTTCCAGCTACCGTCTTGCTCAAACCAGATACATATTGTAATAATGATCTAGAAGCTGTATTTACATTGACACCTACTTGGTTAACTGCAGTTTCTACAACAAATGTTAATGATTCATTTAAAGCCTTTTGACCAACATCATGTTGGTATTGTCCTACTCCTATTGATTTCGGGTCAATTTTAACCAATTCTGCTAACGGGTCTTGGACACGACGGGCAATGGAAGCTGCACTTCTTTCTTCTACTTGTAATTCTGGGAACTCTTCTCTTGCCAGTTCTGATGCGGAATAGACACTTGCTCCAGCTTCATTAACGATGATGTATGGAATATCAAGATTATTCTTTATGATAACATCTGAAATAAACTGCTCTGTTTCCCTTGAAGCTGTACCATTACCAATGGCTATTAATTCTACAGAATACTTTTTAATAAATGTCAGGATAATCTTTTCTGCACCTGTCACATCATGTTTAGGTGCTGTAGGGTACATGACTCCGACTTGATGTAACTTTCCTGTTTCATCAATAACAGCCAACTTACAACCCGTCCGAAATGCTGGGTCTACCCCAAGAACTGTTCTTCCTTTAAGAGGTGGCTGTAATAAGAGATTCTTTAGATTAGTTGCAAATACAGAAATTGCTTGTTCTTCCGCTTTTTCCGATAAGTTTGCTCTTATTTCACGCTCAATAGAGGGTTCAATCAAACGTTTGTATGAGTCTTCTATTGCTGCCTTTAAAATATCGCTAGTCATTTTATTAGTACGTTGTTTAATAATCTTCTTCACTAAGTACTCAATAATTGATTCTATTGGAGAAACAATGGAGACCTTCAGTATATCTTCCTTTTCCCCACGATTTAATGCAAGGATTCGGTGTGAAACAATTGACCTGACCGCTTCACTATAGTCATAGTACATTTCATAGATGCTTTTCTCATCTTTTTCTTGCTTCTTAACTTCCGATTGTATTAATCCTCGTTTGATTGTCTGATTACGAATGTATTCACGATATTCTGGTTCATCGGAAACTATTTCCGCGATAATATCATTTACTCCCGATAATACATCCTCTATCGTTTGTAATTCATATTCTTCAGATAAATATTTTTCTGCCTCTTTATTAATATCAACATTTTCTTGCTTCCAGACTAATTCTGCTAGAGGTTCTAGTCCTTTTTCCTTTGCAATCGTCGCCTTAGTTCTTCGCTTTTGTTTATAAGGTCTGTATAGGTCTTCTACACGTTGTAATTGGGTAGCTTTTCTTATTTCGTTCTCTAATTCTGGTGTTAGTTTTCCTAAGCTCTCAATTAAACGAATAACCTCATCTTTTCTCTGCGCTAAATTTGATGCGTACTGCCATTTATCCTGAATAGCTTTTATTTGCACCTCATCAAGACCACCCGTTACCTCCTTACGATAACGAGCAATAAATGGCACCGTATTTCCTTCATCCATTAAGTTAATTACTTTATGTACAATATTCGTTTGAACAGATGTTTCTTTTGACACCCACCGGGCTAATTCTTGATTTAATGTATCTGACATAGAGCGTTCCTCCTTTACATTAGAAAAACTCGCATTCGCTCAGTCCCAAGCGAATGTGTTAGTTTTTCTATACGTGCGGAAAGTTTTTTATACTTTCCTAACTACCAAGTACTATTCTATCAAAAAAGCCGATTAAATCCCACAATGGAAGGAAAAGGAAGCCTTTGGGGCTATAATTACTAGCTCCCTTAGGCTTCCCTTTTTAATTATGGTTATATCGAACTGCGATTAATGTCGTATCATCATTTCGGAAATTTTCACTTTTAAGTGCATATGTCTTAGTAATTCTTTCTACTTCCTTATCCAAAAAGTAATTCTCAGACAATTCTTTATTTGTAACACCGTCTGTATACATAATGAAATTCATTTCATTTTCAAGTGGTTCTCTAGTTACCTTAAATTTCCTATTAAAACCTGCTAAATATCCGGCATTTGGTATATTTCGTTTTCTATTATTTCCACTAGTAATGGTCATCACACCAACATTACCAATGGAAGAAATAGAATAGCTCTTTGTATTAAAATCAATCTTTAAGATTGCTAGGACAGTGCCACGCTTGCCAATTAACTTTCCATTACACTTCTTTACCAATTCTTCAACTGGATAGTTAATGTTTTCTTTAATGATATTAATAACTATTTCTGAGGATTCTTTTGCAAACTCCCCACTCCCTAAACCGTCAGCCAAAGCACATACAAATTCATTCTCGGTCTCACTATAAAAGTAACTGTCCCCACACTCTTTATTACCAGTTTTTGCTTTTTGAAATACTGCTACCTTCGTTCGTTTCATAGAATTCACAATACCTCCGCACTATCAGTATTAATTGCTTCACGGAGTTTCTTTAATGACCTACGTTGAATACGTGAAACATGCATCTGTGATATTCCTAAAAGTTCCCCGGTTTCTTTTTGACTCATATTTTGAAAATAAGTACAGCGGATAATCTCTTGTTCTCGTTCTGTTAATATCGGAAGAATTTTTTCTAATAGCATTTTGAGGTCAATTTGCGAATATCCTTCTTCATCAGACCCAATCATATCTAATAAAGCAATGGTACTACCATCTGAGGTGCCTTCAATACTTCGATCCACGGATAAAGCTTTATAGCTTTTGTTCATCTCCATTGTTTCTAGTAGCTCTTCCTCAGAGACAGTTAAATACTCGGCAATTTCTTTTACTGTCGGTGACTTTTGATTTTTAGTGGTTAATTCATCTATAGCCTTCTTTATTCTAGGACCCAGTTCTTTAATCCTTCTCGGAACATGGACACTCCATGTTTTATCACGAATAAACCTCTTTATTTCTCCAACAATGGTCGGGATAGCAAAGGACTCAAAGGTTTTACCAAATGAAGCATCAAATCGTTTAATCGCTGCTAGTAGACCTATCATTCCTACTTGTACTAAGTCTTCATGAATGATACTATTCTTAGAATACTTTCTAGCAATGGACTCAACTAAATCTTTATAGGTAAGGATTACTTTTTGTTGAATTTCTTCATCTAATGGATATTGTTGAAGGTGTTCAATCCACTGGTAAACCTCATCTCTTCCTTTATTGTCCGGTTGAGACTTGGTCGTCATAAAACTCCACCCCTAAATTCTCAAGGTATTTTGTCATAAGGACAATAACACCTGAATTATTATTTATCTCAACTTTATCCATTAATGTATTAATTAAAAATAATCCAAAACCCCCTTCACGAAGGTTTTCAACCGATTCATCACTATCGTAAGGACCGAATTTCGTCTTAACCTCATTTAAATTAAAACTACCACCATGGTCAGCAACCATTACTTCTAACCGATCTTCATAAACACCAAATCCTATGGTAACTTCCCCATTATCCTTATCTTCATATGCGTGATTAACGACATTAGTCACTGCTTCCGAAATAGAAATTTTCAGATCCTCTATATCTTCATACGTAAATCCCATTCGACTAGCAATACCTGAAGTACTTAATCGTATAACTCCTACATACTCCGGTTTTGCGGGAAATTTCATTTCGATAAAATCAAACGATTCCATTTATTCTTCTACACCTCGAATCGTAGAGTTTAGGTCCATTATCTCGTGTAATCCGGTTATTTGAAATAAACGCAACACTGTATCTTGTAAATTTACTAATATTAAATTGCATCTATTTTCTTTAGATAGCTTTAATGCATTTACAAATACCCCTAAACCTGTGCTATCCATATAATTTACAAGTTCTAAATCAACTTCCAGTATCGTTCCTTGTCTTTTGGTTAGTGGGAGTAATGCATCCTTTAACTTTGGTGCTGTATAAACATCAATTTCTCCAGATAAACGAACGATAGACTTACTGTTCCCATCCTCTATTTGGATTTTTAGATTCATAGTTTTCCCCCTAATGCGCCCATATTCTTAGAAAAACTCACATTCGCTCAGTCCCAAGCGAATGTGTTAGTTTTTCTATACGTGCGGAAAGTTTTTTTACTTTCCTAACTACTAAAAGCCACGTCTTAACCTACGTATTTCTTTTGTTCCCGATAATTATAAACGCTAAACCACTTTTTTTAAGATGATTAAGGTAAAGTCATCTCTTAATTGGAAATTTTGGATTTTCTCAAAGTATCGATAGACATGGTTGACAATGTCTTGGGCAGGTAGATGCATATATGTTTTGATAACTTCCAGTACCTCATCACGTTCAATAAACACATCGCCTTTGCGACATTCAGTTACACCATCCGTTAACAAAATAACCATGTCACCTTTCTCTATGTCTAACTCAGATTGCATATAGGTTGTATCCGGATTGACTCCTAACACTAAACCTTTTGCTTCAAACTCTTTGAAACTCTTTGTTTTGTCACTATAAAAAAATCCCGGCTCATGTCCCGCCGAAGAATAATAGAACTTACCAGTGTCAGGATTATATTGAGCATAGAACATCGTGATGAACATACTTGGGTCAACGTTTCGTTCTACCACTCTATTAAGGCTTGCAAGTATAGTGTTCGTAGACATCTCATTTTCAGGAAAGCTATCCATGGCATACTTAATCATAGACATAGATAATGCTGCGGGGATTCCTTTACCAATAATATCTGCAATAGCAATACTAATAGTCCCATCCTTCCCCTTTACAAAATGGTGATAGTCACCATTCATTTGGTTTGCTGGGACACTAATAACGCCAATATCTAATTCATCCATCTTTGGCACTTCTGATTGGAGAAGCATGCTTTGCATTCCAGCAGCAACTTCAATTTCTGATCTTATTCTGAGTTGTTTTTCCCTAAGTAGTTGATACTCTTGGTGAGCTAGTCCATATGCCATCATAGCCTCTAATAAAAAGTTCATTGTCGGTTGAATTTTATCCGTTAGCTCTGGGTAGATTTCTAACAGTGCTTGAATATGCATGTTAACTATTTCTTCTGGTGAAATATTATTTTTAATAAAAGATTTAGAGATTTGCTCAGCACCATAAAGTGCTCGCTCATCTCTTGTTTCAATATATCCCTTTAATAAATCCGTATAACTTCTAGCATCTAAATCATTTGTACCCATAAGACGGCCTCTCCTATTCTGTTATAAAGAACTTACTATAAAAGTTCAAAAGCTGTTAACCTAGGATGTTATAAGAAGCATTAGATGTTAGAATCACTTATCTAACCCATTTTGTAGTGACAATTTTAGTACCCTTACCTGTTTCGGATTCTATATCAAATTCATCCATTAATCTTCTAACACCTGGAAGACCAGCACCAAGACCCCCCGATGTTGTATATCCATCTTCCATTACTAAACTTAAGTCTTTAATACCTGGACCAGTATCTGTAGCAACTATTGTAATTCCTTTTTTATCTAATGATTCAATTACCTCAAAATATACTTTGCCTTCACCAGCATATAAATATATATTTCTAGCAAGTTCAGATATCGCCGTTGTGATTCGGGCTTGGTCAACAGTTCCAAAGCCTAACTGTTTTGCAATTTCACGCCCCATTTGGCGGGCAGCAACAATATCCCACTCTTTATGAATAGTTACACAGGATTGGGAACTCATCGACTATTCCCCCAATTCCTGATGTAGTTTCATTAAGCCTTGTTCTAGATCTAATGCAGTTGGAACATTTCGCATATGAATTCCTAATTCAATTAATGTCATCGCAACCGCTGGCTGAATTCCTGTTAAGACAACTTTAGCCCCCATTAGGTCTGACATTGAAACTACATCCCCTAGCACCTTTGCAATAAATGAATCGATTACTTCAACTGAGGTTAAATCAATTACTACTCCTGTAGCTTCTGTAATATGGATCTGTTTTAATAGATCCTCTTGAAATTGTATTGCCGTCTGATCGTCTAACTCAGTTTGTATGGAAATCAATAAATAATTATGTAGTTTTAAGATTGGAATTCTCATTGGTTATTTCACTTCCTTTACCGAATCCTAACAAATCATCCATATTTTGTGATTTGTTATCCATTTCTATAATTGATTTATTCGTTATTTCAAGTGCTAGCATAAATCCTTTTTTCAGTGTGCTTTTTGTTGGTAAGTTGGAAAAATTAATACCTAAATTAACAATCGTTTGAGCTATTTCGGGACGTATACCTACTAGAATACAACTAGCTCCTAGTAAGCGCACTGCCTCTGTTGCTTGGAATAAGTGGTGCGCCACCATCGTATCAACTACTGGTACACCAGTAATATCAATTAAAACAACCTCCGCATTATGGCGCATTACTCCTTCTAATAAGTTTTCCATAATAAACTTTGCCCGTTCAGTATCAATTGTTCCAATTAACGGCATAATTGTGATATTGTCCATCACTGGTATAAGTGGTGCGGATAATTCTTGTAATGCAATTCGTTGCAGGGAAACAACCTGTTCCCAGCTCACAGAGTATTCATTAACTAACTGCCTAATGATTGGCTCTACCCAGGAATCCACACTGCTGATAATCTCAGAGACAAACCCTCCATCACTTTGCTCTAATTTAGTCAGAATGGTATTGACGGTAACCTTTCTAAAAACTAATAAGCCATCAGTAATATAACTTAATGGCCATCCTAATTGAATAATTCGGTCGGAAAAGTCTTTTATTACTTTTGTAGAACCGTTTCCTCTGATACTATGAAAAATAACATTTAAAAATTCTTGGTTATTATTATCATATAATTCGGCTGAAATTTCTTCTGTGTAGTTTACGCTTTTTAACTGATTAATTTCTTTCAGCCACTCTTGTGTTATTTCATCACTATTTTCGATAGCAATACTTCGTAAATCCTTATTCATCATCGAAAAACCTCCGATTAAAAAATATTATAAATATTGTCACATGATATGTATATTATTGCAAACAAATTCTATTTCGATGATGTTGCGGTTTTGAACCATATCAGTGGGTGACTTCATAGTTATCGTTTAACTTTATAATTGACTATGATGATATTACCCTTTGTTTGCTTAGTTGAGTAGGATTGCACCTTGTTCTATATGGTCTTAAATTGTGGAGGATTTTTTCTTAAAAAACTGAATGTATGAATCAGAAAGATATTTAAGGGAGGCTTGAACGGCAATACTGCCTACTTCTCTTAAACTCTAATTCTTTCTTTAGTAGAGGGGTGCACTTGTTGTAGGTTAAACCTTTACCACTTCTGTTATAGGTATCATTCTACCTTATCAAGAAGTGATTGGATACGAATCGGGAACAACCCATCGTTTTGTTAATTGGGTGGATTAGTCTTTATTTGGGTAGAGGCAGAATTTATAATCCTTTATACTATACTACATTTTCATCTCTATTCTTCCTTTATTATCCAACCAAAACGTAGATACCTGCTCGCACTATTTAAATGTAGGATGTAGTTGGGAAGATTAGTATTTGGAGGATTGATATAAAATTAATCGGTCGAACAATTAAGATGGCCCATATTCCATGAGGATGAGGTCTTATGGCCTTTAAAGATTAGAAAAACTCGCATTCGCTCAGTCCCAAGCGAATGTATTAGTTTTTTCTTATGTCGGCGGAAAGTTTTTTACACTTTCCTAACTACTAAAAAAACTCATAGCTTAGTTGTAAACTATGAGTTCTTAATGTCCATACATGTCCTTAAGCCCAAGACTTATTTCAAGTGCATGATTTATTTTTTGCATCATGGCATCATCTAACTTTGTAATTTTATCTGTTAGTCGCTGTTTATCTAGTGTTCGTATCTGTTCCAACAGAATAACAGAATCTCTGTCGAACCCATATCGTTTAGCATCTATCTCTACGTGAGTAGGTAACTTTGCTTTTTGGATTTGGGCGGTGATTGCAGCAACAATAACAGTTGGGCTGAATCGATTCCCAATATCATTTTGGAGTATCAATACTGGACGAACGCCCCCTTGTTCTGAGCCGACCACAGGGGATAAGTCAGCGAAATACACTTCGCCTCTTTGAACAATCAAATTCTACACCCCGATCACAGAGCGTTCCAGAGTAATTTCAGCCTCCTCTTCAGCCTGAAATGCTTCTGAAGCAATAGAGAGATTGATTCTTGCCATTTCTTGATAGCCTTTTTGCATGGATTTATAAAAGTTTTGGATATACTCTTCTTTTTTAGATTCTAGATAAGTCCTAGTTGCTTGACAAATGATGTCACTTAGATCCTTGTTCTCTTTTTTCACTAATCCATCCACCTCATTTAGTAGGTTTTTCGGTAGCCGCACCATAACTTCTTGTAAGCTCTCTGACAAAATCAAGCACCTCCGCCAACTGCTGAACGATCGTTACTATTTCTACATTTTATCAAATTTAATAATACCATTGTCTAACTGTAATTGCAAAGGCTTATCAGTACTTCCCATGAAAAATATTAGTCAATTAGTCCAGTACTATGATTATTGTCGTCAATCAGACTGTTTCTTTCCACTTTCTACATATATCCTTGGTACTCTTTCATTAATCATACAAGGTATTTCATAATTAATGGTGTCCAAGTATTCTGCCACTTCATCCATTTCAATTACAGTGTTCCCTTGCTCACCAATTAACACTACTTCCGTACCAGTCTCATATGCTTCATCTAATCTAATCATCATTTGATCCATGCAAACCCGGCCAACTATTGGCATTCTCCTACCATTTACCAGTACACTCATTCCTTGTAGTTTTCTGCTCCACCCATCTCCATATCCAATCGGAATCGTCCCAATCCATTCGTCCTTCTCTGCAACATAAGTTCTTCCATAGCTAACAGATTCACCTTTTGTAATTCTTTTAACATGAATCAATCGACTATGTAATGAGAATACAGGTTTTAAGTCTACACTATTTTCCTGTCTTACATCTTTTGAAGGATACAACCCATACATGGATATGCCAAATCTAATGTAATTATGCATGCTTTCTGGAAAACGTAAGGAAGCAGCACTATTGCCAACATGAACAATGACCTCTTCCTTACTTTGCTTTTTAAAAACATAAAGCAATTCTTCCAATCTTTCCGTTTGCTCATAATAAAAGTCTAGTTCTTTAGCGTCAGCGGTTGCAAAATGTGTAAAAATACCGGTTATACGGATATTCTTATTGTTAGCTATTTCCCTTATTAGATTTAATAATTCATCTTTAGATTGTACACCTATTCTATTCATTCCTGTATCTAACTTTATATGAATATTTACGGGTTTCACAAGTTGATATTCGCCTAATTCCTCCAGCCAATCCCTTTGAAAAACAGTTAAAGTGATGTTATTCTCCGCTGCTAGAAGTGCATATTTTGCCGGAACAAAGCCCAACACAAGGATAGGAGCTGTAATGGATGCTTCTCTGAGAATCATAGCTTCCTCTAATATGGCTACCGCTAATGCATTTGCTCCCGATTCAAGTGCCTTTTTGGCAATTGGTACCAATCCGTGTCCATAAGCATTTGCTTTTACGACTGCAATGATACCTGTTTCCTGTGGTAGCTTTTCCTTTATTTGCGTAATATTATACTTGATTGCATCTAGATTTATTTCAGCCCATGTTTCTCGGTACATTTCACCTACCACAAGTATTACTCCTTTCAACCTTCTTCTTTATTTTAAAAACTTACTCTCCGGCCCTATCCACGGGCAGAATACAGTACATATTTATCAAAACACTGTCTTCATAGTAATTACTGCCTTCTATTTTTACTATTGATAGAAAATGTGCGGTAACTTAACTTAGGATTTTGAGTTGAGCATCTAACTCCGCTCCGGAAATACACTCCGCTTTCCGCGGGCGGCTGGTGAGCCTCCTCGTGCTACGCACTGTGGGGTCTCACCTATGCCTATCCTCCCGCAGGAGTCTCCGTGTATTTCCTACGCTGGTAGTGAAATAGAATTTTTGTACGTAATTACTGAAAAAATATGTTACAAACAATCCATAAATTGGAAACTCCAACTAGCGCAGGCAGAATACGGAGACTCCTGCGGGAACAGCACGTGTCCGAAGACCCCGCAGCGGTGGTTTTTCCGCGAGGAGGCTGAGGCCGTGCCCGCGGAAAGCGGAGTATTCTGCCGGAGCGGTATTATAGCACTCGATCCATAAAAACTGGGTAGGAATTAAAAGTAGTTACCGCACAGTTTATCCAAATTATGCATCTACACCCATCATCTAAAACTGCCTATTAAATTTCGTATCTTTTAAAATAACAGATCCAGTAGTAATACTCTTATTATAAAACAAAAAGCAGACTCTTATCTATGAGCCTGCCCAATTTTTTGGGTTTATTTTACTTCCTGTCCCTGAACAGATTGTGCGACTTCGATTAATTCTTCTTTTGTTAATTCATCACTTGCCAAGTAGAAGTTCATGCCATTGTAATCCCACTCAACAGTATTCTCAGACAATGCCCCTACTGCACCAAATCCGAGATTAACGATATCACCACTTACCTCGACTGGGGAAGATAACGTCTCTACTACATTCTTTTTCTCTTGTACAAGGGTGAAATTCTTTTCACCAGTAAAAGTAGAAATAATTCGTTTACCATTTTCTAAATCCACTTCCAAACGGTCTGTTAATTCAGCACCAATCGTTTGAATCGGTACCATAACTTGTAATTCCTCTGTTACACCGTCACCGGAAGTAGGTACGTCCTCTGGAGTTGCACTTGCCATATTCTGGTCAATTTCAAAATCCGTATCTTTAAAGCTAGGGTCTAACTCAAAACTATTAAATTTCACTTCAACAACGGTATTTCCGTCCGTATCGAGTATTTTCACTAAGGTAGGTGTGTAGTTTTCTTTATCAAAATAAATTTCCTGGAATGGCAAACTGTTATTCGTTTGATAATTTGTTTTTGCTTTAAAGATGTAATGCTTCTCATCTGTGGTGAATTTCACTTCTTCATCTCCAGAAATATCTTCTACAAGTGATTGAAATAGATATGGTTGACTACTATTTTCTGGCCATTCTGATTGAAATTTAAAGCTCTTCTTTAATTCTGGCGTTAAAACAAAAACACCATCCTTGTTTTTAAGAATAATCTGTCCACCTTTATCATCATTATTACTAGAAAGTGATACTCGATAGAAGTCTTCTTTTTTATGCCATACATCAATTTTGAACAGTTGTTCTTCTTGGCCTGTCTTCATTTTCATTTCAACATTTGCTTTGTAGCCACTTAAATCCTCTACATTTTCTCCGAGCTTTTTAACTACATCTTCCTGTGATTTTTCACCACATGCTGCTAATACTAACACGATACCAAATACAAATATCATCCATATACGTGATTTTTTTATCATGGACATATCTCCCTTGTCTAAAATTACCAACCTAACCAATTAGGTTTTACGATTTATACAAAGGGAACTTTACCGAAAGAATTGACATAGACCATTTTCGCCAACTATAAGACAATTAAATCACCCGTTATATTCCACCCTCTCCTTTATTTTCTGCTTTTTTTGTAATTTTTCCTTCATCATTACTGTCTTATTGGTTCATGGCCCTTGATGTAATTCTTTTTTGCGGTGAAATAACTATAGCTTGTTCCCTCCTGCCCGCAATAAAAATATATGAGACAACCTTGTTATTTATGCAGAAGATAAGCTATTAACTATTATTTTAGATTTCCAGAACTACTTGTGCGACTGCATATTCTCTACTATGGGTAATGGAGACAAAAATATTCATTTTTTCCTTTACTGCAGCCTCAATAAAGGGTGCACCATTTTCGTCATTCAAAATACTAATATCAAGAAAACTTAAACTTCCAATTCCCGTTCCCATTGCTTTAGCAAAAGCTTCCTTAGCAGCAAATCTCCCTGCTACAAATTCTACTTTTCTAGTTTCGCTCTGTAATAACGTAAAGCTCTGTTTTTCTTTCATTGTTAAAATACGGTCAATGAACCGACTATTTTTCATACTTTTTCTTATTCTATCCAACTCAATAATATCAATTCCAATTCCTATAATCATTCTGATTTTCTCCTAACATGGTATCTTTAACTTGAATTATTTTAAATGATTTTTATATTATAGTAATCTGATAATGTATATACTGTTATAATAACCAAACTACTGTATGGAAGATATCCCCCAATAGAAAGAAGGGAAATAAAATGTTTATTCGTAATGAAAGAAGTATTAAAGAATTTATTTACTTTTATCCCGTTGTATCAACAATTGTCATCGTTCACATAGCTATCTGGTTTTTACATGATGTGTTACCAATTGGGGTAATTGACCGATTATATGATTTAGGTGTCGGGCGGCATTTTGAAATTCATAACGGAGAATATTGGCGATTTGTGACACCAATTATTTTACATGGCGGATTAACACATATGTTGTTTAACTCTTTTTCGTTAGTGCTCTTTGGTCCCGCCTTAGAAAAGATGCTAGGAAAGTTTAAGTTTATCCTCGCCTATTTTGGTGCAGGAATCCTAGCAAACATCGCAACATTTTTCATCCATCCATCATTTGGGTTTGCACATGTTGGTGCCTCTGGCTCGATTTTTGGGTTATTTGGGATCTATGTATTTATGGTTGTTTTTCGTAAGCAATTAATTGATGCGGGGAGCGCCCATATTATTAAGGTTATCCTGATCATCGGCTTTATCATGTCTTTCATTAATCCTGGGATTAACATCTTTGCCCATGTACTTGGGTTTATAGCAGGCTTTTTAATTGCCCCTTTAGTAATTGGGAATGCTCGTCCATATTATCCAGGCAATTATCAGCGTTCTTATCAGGATGACGGGGAGATCCGCTTTGATCCTAACCGTTGGAAGAAAAGAAAATTCACTAGAAAAGTGAAGCTAAACCCACTTTGGATCATCATTATTATACTTGTAGCAATTGGTCTTTTTAATTACTTATTTTAATACGAGAGAGGGTATTAACCCTCTCTGCAAGAATACCAATCTGACATTTCATCTACGGCCTTCTCATCTAGCTCCTTCACATGGTAATGCTTTCCCATCCCCATTTTTCCAACAATGGACAACTGTGTCGTTGCTAAACGTTCTTTACGATGAAGAATATGTTGCTTCTTATTAAATGCTTGTATTCGTTTATGATTCATAATCATGGTCACTTTACTGAAGACTCTATACCTAAGAGTTATTCTATTACCTTCAATTACATAACCCGAATCTTTATATTGTAGAATTCCCAATACTACACTTGCTGCCAAGATTACTATTGGAATCCAAACAAACTGTGGTAGTATAAAGAATACTGCAGCTAACAAAACTAGCGCTGGAACTATCATCCGAAAAAGATAATATTTCAGTGACCGTTTTGGTAATGGTTTTATCTCCTGACGGTTTGTTAGATATTCTGGTAGAAACTCTTCTAAAAAGGCATCTACTTCTTCTATCTTTATCATTGGGAATAATACGGTAGAAAACTGTTCTCCCTTGTCATTAGAACCTCCTGCAATTTCAGCAATAACCGTGGTAAATCCTAATGGTTGTCTAATTAGATTTTCCACATGCCCAATTGCTTGAATACGTTTTAGTGGTATTGTAATATGTTTCTTCTCTAATAATCCACACGTAATAACAATATCTTCCTCAACTTTAGATATAGTAAAGTTCCAATATTTGATTATCGTTCCGGCGATACCTACAAGCCACAAAAACAGTATTATTCCTACTACCATTAACGCTAAAATAATTAACCCTAATCCAATGGCCCAATTATACGCTTGATCATAAAAATTAGCAGGAATAAAGCGTTCTAATTCCGAGAAGGCAGCACCACCAAGTGCAAGCAGAACTCCAATTCTACCTGATGTTGCACCAGCAACTAACAGCCGTTTCTTTGAAATAGACTGGGATGGAATAATTGTTTCTGTGTCGTCTGCAAGCTCTTCTACTTTTACAATCGATTTGAGCTCTGCCCGCAAAGCCTCTCCTTCCTCTAGTGTGACAGCGATTAATGACGCTTCTGCTTCCGCACCAGTTCCGGCTGTCTCAATTTCCACTTTAGCCAATTTAAAAATACGATGTAGAACATTCTGGGTTAAATCAATCGATTGAATTCGGTTTTTAGAAATGTATCGTTTTTTTCGAACCAATATGCCATACTCAAGTCGTAGCTCCTCCCCCTCTATTCGATAAGTAAATCTACTCCAAGAAAGAAAGCTACCGAGGAAAAGAAATCCGACAAGTAAAACCGCAGCTAATATAGCATAAAATAGATGGGTGTCATATAAGGTTACAAATATTAGCACAAAGATAAAGATTGTACTCCTTAATGCCATTACTAAATTAAATATCATAGTGGCTGGATGTAAACGCTTTGGTTCAGACATCATCTTCATCCACCCTTGCTAATGCTGAGATTTTGTCTCGCAAATCGGATGCAACTTCATTTGAAAGTGCAGGTATTTGGTGTGTTGTTGCAGCTGTTGATATGGACACAGACGCCAAATCAAACTTCTTTAAAATTGGACCTTGCTCTGTTTCTACATGCTGAACACGAATCATCGGAATTAACGTTCGTGATACTACTAAAATTCCATGTTGAATATATATCTCTTGTTCAAAAACCTCATAACGCCATCTTTTCCACCGAAGCTTAGGTAATAAGAATACAGTAAAATAAGTACTAACAACACTGACTGCTATTAAAATCAAAACAATCCATAGTGGAAAATCAACAACAAAATGGAGTACAATTCCTATAATAGTAATCACCCAAGCAATTGCTTCATATAAAATTGCTGTAATTCGCCATGCCTTAATGGCATCATGTGATATTGTATGTATTGGTGGCTTTCTCACTTATTTTCATCCCCCTAAAATAATCTAAAGAAAAAGCTCCTTATATTATGAGGAGCTTTTCTTGATTGATTAATTAAATTCTAAGACTAAAGAAACCCCTGTGTAATAAATAGCCAGCCCAGCCAACTCTACCACGAGATATATGGGCTATTCCACTTTATCTTTAATCTCTATTTCTTCTCTTTTGGAAATTTCCTTTGCGGTTACGTCCGCCTTGGTTTCTTCCACTACCTTGTGGTTTTCCACCGCCTTGATTACGTTTGCCGTAATGGCGTTTATTATTGGAACGTCCTTTATCCGCTTGAGCTTTTTTAACACTAATTGGAGCAACTCCAGAAATTTGAACTGGAATATCTCTTCTTTCTTTTGTTAGCAATTTTAATGCAGCAGCTACAATCGTAACAGAATCATGCTCATCCAATAATTCATTTGCTGTTTGATGATAAGCATCAAGTTCATTTTTTTCTATTGTTTTAATTATCTTTTCAACAGTTAATTGCTGTTGTCCAAGACGAGCCTCTTTATTAGTTGGAGGTACCATACGCTTCATTTTGCTCTTTGTAACCTTTTCAATCAAACGAAGGTGAGCAATTTCTCTTGGTGTTATAAATGAAATAGCTTCCCCAGTACGTCCGGCACGACCAGTACGTCCAATACGGTGTACATAGCTTTCAGGGTCTTGTGGGATATCAAAGTTGTATACATGTGTTACACCTGAAATATCTAAACCACGTGCAGCTACATCCGTTGCAACTAATACATCTACACGCCCATTTTTAAATTTATTCAATACAGACATGCGTTTTCCTTGTGTTAAGTCACCATGAATTCCTTCTGCACGAAATCCTCGCGCTTGTAATCCTTCTGTTACTTCATCAACACGCTTCTTAGTTCTACTAAATACAATCGCTAATTCAGGATTTTGCATGTCTAATAAATTGGTTAACGTATCAAACTTATACTTTTCTGGGATTTCTACAAACTGCTGTGAAATGTTCTCTACAGTCATTTCCTTCGCTTTAACTTTAACCTCTTTTGGACTATTCATAAGGTTAGTTGCGATATCACGAATTTCTTTTGGCATTGTAGCAGAGAAAAGTAATGTTTGTCTTTCACCTGGAACTTGTTTTAAGATTTCACGGATATCATCAATGAATCCCATGTTTAGCATTTCATCCGCTTCATCCAAGACAACTGTATGAACAATATTGGCACGAATTGTTCTTCTTCTAAAGTGATCTAACAGTCTACCTGGAGTTGCAACTACAATTTGAGGGCCATCTTTTAAAGAACGGATTTGTCTATCCATTGGAGCCCCACCATAAACTGGTAGAACACGCACACCTTTAAATCTACCTAGTCGGTTTAATTCTTCTGCAACCTGAATGGCTAATTCTCTAGTTGGAGCAACAACTAGACCTTGAACCTTTCTTTCTGTTGTGTCAATTTTCTCAAGCATTGGAATACCAAAAGCAGCAGTCTTTCCTGTTCCTGTCTGAGCTTGGCCAATGACATCATTCCCAGCTAATGCAAGAGGAATGGTTTCTGCTTGTATGGGTGTTGCTTCTTCAAAACCCATTTTTTCTAAAGATTTCATTATCGGGTTTGAGATACCTAAGTCATTAAATGTTGTCACGCTTTTTTCTCCTTTGTGAAAATTAATCTTTTGTTTTAGCGCTTGACTTGCCGTGATGCTTGTTCCGAGAATCACATCACTCATTTATCTTATCTTATCCATTAAAATGAAAACTTACATGTTCTTCGTGAGATAGGAACACTTTATAGATAATGTACAGAGTAGCATGAATTTTTTCCATCCATAATAATTCAAGTGGAAAAGGCTTATCCAATTAGGAAGAACCTAAGAATTTTCCTTTTGGGGACATTCCCCTCTATGAAACGTCTGATTTTCTTCAGACGATAAGCACCGTGGCAAATTAACCGTCATATTATGATAACATATGAGGAATAGTACAAGCTAGCCTACAAATGATATTTCGTATAGAACATGCTAAAATAGTTAATTAAAAGAATACAAACTAACATAATTGTAGGAGGAAATAAAATGAGAGTCCCTCCATTTAATCCATATATAGCAATAGTTATTGGCGTTTTATCCGTTTCGACATCTGCAGTACTAGTAAAATTAGCAGGTAATGCTCCAGCAGCGATAATTGCAAATTACCGACTATTACTAGCTGTATTATTAATGGCACCAATTATGATTTTAAAATATCGTCATGAATTCAAACTGATAACTAAAAAGGATTGGTTACTATCATCTCTTGCTGGAATTTTCCTTGCTTTTCATTTTATTCTCTGGTTTGAATCTTTAAATTATACGTCTGTGGCAAGCTCCGTTGTTCTAGTAACACTACAACCAATCTTTGCCTTTCTTGGAACATATCTTTTTTTCAAAGAAAGATTTTCTTCTGGCGCTGTAATTAGTATGGTGATTGCCCTTCTAGGAAGTGTCATCATAAGCTGGGGTGATTTCCAAATTAGCGGGATGGCACTATTTGGAGACATTTTAGCGTTTATTGGAGCAATTGCAATTACCGCTTATTTTCTATTAGGACAAAATGCTCGAAAACGAGTATCCCTGATGACTTATACATTTGTTGTTTATGGGGTAAGTTCCATTACTTTAATCCTTTATAATTTGTTATTGCAAAATCCATTTTTGGGTTATCCAACGAAATACTGGATTATTTTCTTAGCTCTTGCCATCATTCCAACTTTCTTTGGACATACACTATTTAACTGGGCTTTAAAATGGTTAAGTACGTCTACAATTAGTATGGCCATTGTATTTGAACCCATTGGAGCTTCTATTCTAGCTTACTTTATTCTAGGAGAAAAAATCACTTGGTCCCAATGGCTAGGGGGTACCATTGTTATCTTCGGTTTGTTTTTATTTATTATGAGTACCACAAGAAAAGCTAGTTTTACCTTACATAAGAGAAACCGTTGAGCTCTAACTATATTTACTTCATAAAAAACGTTATAATTAAACTTAACTAATCTAGAAAATAGGTGATTCTATTGTCAATTCAGTTAATGACTGATGGTGGTGCCGATATCCCAAAAGAATTAATGGATGTTGTAGACATTAAGATTATTCCATTATATTTAAATTTTAAAGATCAACAATATAAAAGTGGTGTTGAACTGGACATTCATAGCTTTTATAAAAAAATTGAGGAAACAAAGGAATTACCTCGTTCAGCGGCTCCGAGTCCAAATGATTTCTATGAAGGTTATAAAAAAGTCGATCCATCCAAATCAATTCTAATGATTAGCCTATCAGGTGGATTAAGTAGTACCTACGAAAATGCTGTTGCAGGAAAAGAATTACTACTCGAAGAAGAACCAAATCGTAAAATTGAAGTAATTAATGCAAAAACAGCATCGGGCGGACAGGCCATATTATTATTTGAGGCATACCAAAAAATTCTAGAAAATAATTCTTTTGATGAAATTGTTAACCATTTGAATCAAATGGTTAAACAAACAGCAACATTATTTGTACTAAAAACGTTAGAAAATTTAGTTCTTGGTGGAAGAATTGATAAGGTTAAAGGAACATTTGCTAAAACCTTAAATATTAAACTTTTAATGAAGGCTAGTGAAGAAGGTACAATTGAAGTTGCCGAAAAGATTCGTGGAGACAAAAAATCCATTCGAAGGTTTGTTGATCAAATCGGTGAGTATGTTAAGTCAGTTGAAGATAAAGTCTTAGTAATGACACATTGTAATGCAGCAGAACGCGCAAAAACTGTACTTGCTGATATTAAAGCAAAATACCACTTTAAAGAAACGTATATAACGGAGATGGGTCCACTTATTTCTACTTATGGTGGTGAAGGCGCTCTAGTTATTGCATTCTTTAAAGATAAAAACTAACACAGTTAAGAGGTCTATCACCCAACATACAATATTCATATGTTGTATGTTGGGTGATAGACCTCTTCTATTTCATACTAAATCTGCTGAAACTTCATTTACTCCAGAAGGCTTTAACAGAAACTCGTGAACCATTCTATTCAACGTATCTTTGTCATTCCCAAGACATATTAAATGCCTTGAACGTTCAAAAAACACCACTTCTTTACGTTTTGATGATATTTCTTTATCTAAATAATATGCAGTTTTATACGGGACCATATTATCCATTTGACCTTGTGCAATTAGTACTGGGCTTTCTACATTTTTTAATGACTTTCTTGTTAAACGCACTAACTTTAAAAACTCTATATTTGCTTTAAACGGAACGCTTCCAAGCTTCCTCTTGTAATGACGATAGAGTTTATTTTGCGGTAACTTCCCTGTCACACCGTCCCTTACTATTTCTCCAAGATCAAAACTAATTTGTTTAAATGATAAGTATTTTCCAGCAGTAGCTAAGAGTACAAGCTTATCGACTTTATATTTTGCAGCCAAATAAGCAGCAATCATTCCTCCCATGGAAAAGCCAATAATATATATTTCATCAAAACTCTCCTTTAGTTTCTTTAAGGAAGCTTCAGCTGTTTCAATCCAACTTTTGTAATTTACATTCTCAAGTGCGAGCTTTCTTCCATGACCCGGCAAAGTGGGAACTGAAATATGCCAATCCGTACGCTCTTGTAGATACTCTGTTAGTGGTTCCAATTCATGAGGGCCACCGGTAAATCCGTGGATGATTAAACAACCAATCATGATGTATTCTCCTTTATAAAGTCTTCAGTTAAGAGCTATTAATCGTAAGTTCTTTTTACTTTTTCCCTAAACTACTCAAAAAAATGCAGTTAGCTCTCAAATTCCCATCGAAAAAAATGAATTAATCTAGGGGTCAACGGAATGTCTTCATAAAGTCACCAAATTGTTTAATAATAGGGGATACTTGATGATATGTGTTTGCCATTTGACTTACTGTTGATAATACTTTATCAAGATTTAACTGCCCATTTTGATCCTGAAATTGTGATACCATTCCATTTTGCGGTTGGGCTTGTTGATTATTTCCTTGCTGTTGTTGATTACTGGAATACCAATCCTGTGGTTGTTGTGGCTTAGCAAATTGTTCAAATGGTGATTGTGGCTGTTGATAGATATTTTGATGATACTGCATATATTGTGATGGATGGAAAGGTTCTTGGATTGGTTCGTTATACGGTTGGCTATACTGTTGATATTGTTGCTGATAGTCTTGGCGCATATGTGGAGGATGCCCGAAATTCCTCATATGACACACCCTTTCCTAATTAGCTTTTTACTATAAGTTATGCAAAAGTAGGTTCTAGTGTGTTTATGCTACAGAACAAAAGCGCAAGCGCCCGGTTAGCGACGTATGGACTGCGCCCTGCCATGCAGGGTGGGACTGCGTTGCCACGCAAAGTGGGGGATTTAGCAGTCCATTCCCCGTAGGAGATAAAGGAAACACGACGAACGAAGAGAGTCGATGTTGACTTATCGTACGGAGGTGAAGGAAGTCCAATAGTCGCTAGGTGCTGAAGCTGGACGTGGTCGTTCCTGATTAATTATCCACAGGCAGAGACTTTTATAATTTCGTAAACAATAAAAAAAGAAACACGCGATTAGCTAGCGTGCTTCCCTTTTCTTATCCTTCTGTTGGATTAGTACAAAAATAAATATCCCTATTGAAACAAGAGAAAAATATGGTTGATATTCGCATAGTACAATAAGAACTAATCCAAAAAAGGCCATTATTTCTTTTATAGTGAGCTGACCTAGTTTTTTATCTAATAGAGCAGCTGCATTTTCCATTTTAACCATTAAGTTAATAATGAATAATATTAAAATTAAAAAGAGAAAGCCTATACTCCACCAAGTAAAATGGACAATAGAATAAATAACGATTGGAATCATAATAGGAACAAAACCTATCCATGCCCAAGATTTTATCGTATTACGAAAACTCTCCACATCCCAAGGTAATACTTGTACAATTCCGGTATGAAATCTATTCGTAAATATACTAGCTACAAATGACGTGTAAACATGTATACTTATTGCAATCCCAATCAATACAATCACATCATTTACAAATGTTAATATGACAATAGCAAGAAATAATCCACCTGATACTTGGATAATGAGTTCAATATTTTCTCTAAAGTGCTGTAGCCATAATCTTTTATGAATGACAACATCAGTATAGGCAAATGGTCTTTTTCTTGAAGCCCTGTTTTGAAATATATTATATTTCCTCTCTCTTCTAAACTTTGTTTTAGTTGCCTTGGAAATTAAAGGCATATTCCAAACCAAAAAGTCATTTATCTCGGTTACCCTTCCCCAATGAACCCGGGAGAATAATTTCTTGCTTAAAATAATATTAGTAATCATTACGATTGCCAAAATAATAATACTGATCACTTTCGTTTGCTGTAGTAGAGTTCCAACTATGTCTAAGATGATAATTGACATAAAGATACTTACTTTCACAAAGAAACTTGCCTGAAATAACTTCCACTGCGGAATGGTCATGAAAACTTCAATCATCCAAAATAATAGAAAGTAAATCCATATTAACACAGCATCGATTGGTGTAATTAAAATTATTAAAGTACCAATAATTAAATACAAAAGTAATTGCTTCATCCACTGCTCTATTACAACAAAATAGGCAATACTCTTTATTGAATGAGGTAGCATTCCTAATTGATACTCTGAACTAGTAATTAATACTCCAGGATTACGAAATGATTTAAATACATATCGTATCGGCACAATTGTTAATATAAGCCAAAATCGTTCCTCCATTTGCTGTTCAATAAAAATAAATTCATCTTGAAATTGCCTCATAAAATCGTTAAATATAAAGATACTAGCAAATACATAACCACCAACTATAAGAGAATAAAGTATAGTGGTTTTATCGAATGAAATCTGTGCAAGTTGTTTTTTTATCATTCTTTTCTTACGGAATCGATTACTACGAATAAGCCAATATGCGTACCAGGAAGAGGAACGACTCATAGGTCTTCACTTCTCCTTTTTATCGTTTCAAACTCTGAAATCTGTCCTTTATGTAATATCTTTCCCTCTTGTAACATGATAAATTGATCGGCAATATTCTTCACACGCTTTAACTGGTGGGTTGTTAACAGAATACTAGTACCACTTGCTATCTTTTCTTTCAATATCTCCTCAAAGTAATCAACCGCATATATATCAAGCCCCATAAATGGTTCATCAATTAATAATAGTGGAACATCTGGTAACATTGCACAAATGGTTTGTACCTTCTGTCGCATTCCTTTTGATAATGATTCTGGATATTCGTTTAGCTTTCCTTGTAGCTCAAAGCCTTCCACGTATTTACCAATACGCTTTTTTAATTCCATTTCTTCCATTTGATAGCTTTTTCCATACAATTGAAAATGCTGCATAGCCGTTAATTCTGACATGAGTAATGGTTCCTCAGGTATAAAAGCAATATTCTTTTTATAATCGAGAAAACTAGTATCTAGGTTAAACTCCCCATCAATGGTAATCTCACCATTTGTCTTATCTTGAATACCCATAATTGTTTTCATCAGCGTGGATTTTCCTGCACCATTATGACCAACTAATGCAATAACCGAACCTTTATCTAGAGTAAAAGATATATTGTTTAATAGTTTAGTGTCATTAATCGCCACATTTAAATTACTTACTTCTAATAATTTTCTCATTACAATCACCACCTATGTAAATTTACGTTTTTTAATATTAAAAGGTTTCAAAAAAGTAAATATAACACACTAATGTCGGTAAAAACCGAATGTTACATGCCGAATAATGTGTTTTTATCATTAAATTCATGTAAAAAACATGTAAATTAATTAAAAAAAGCCTAGCTTTTTTCGGAGATTTAGTATTTAATAAAATAGAAAGCATAAATATTTTTATATTTCTTAGGAGGGTCACAATGAAGAAACTTTATGGTCTAGTGCTTATTTTAGGTTTAGCACTTGTACTAGCAGCATGCGGAGGTTCTGATGACGATAATGCATCAGACAAGTCAAACGGAGATAAAAAAGACGAGGCAACTGAAACTGATGGAATGATTCCTGAAACGTTAGTTATTGGTTTCGTACCATCACAAGACTCTGATAAAATCGCAGATACTGTAGAACCTTTGGCAAACCGTTTAGGTGAAGAACTAGAAATTGAAGTAAAAAGTCAAGTTATGACTGATTATAACGCTTTAGTAGAAGCAATGGGTGCTAACCAAGTACACGTTGGCTTCATTCCGGCATTTGGATATGTTCTAGCAAATGAACAATATGATGTAGAAGTAATCTTAAAATCCATCCGTTATGGATCAGGTACATACAAAGCACAATATCTAGTACGCTCAGATTCTGGTATTGAAAGCCTTGCTGACTTAGAAGGTAAAGTTTGGGCATATGGTGATCAAACTTCTACATCCGGATACTTATTCCCGGCAAACCAAATGATGGAAGAATTCGACCTTGAAACTGCAGCAGATTTAGAAGCATTTTTCGGTGGCACTAGTCAAGTAGGTGCGCATGACACTGCAGCAATTGCTGTATATGAAGGTGACGCTGACGTTGCAACTACTTTCGATGATGTACGTGAGGAACTTGAAGAGGAGTATCCGGATATTATGGAAAAACTAAAAGTTTTAACTCACACAGAAGAAATTCCTAATGACACGATTTCTGTAACAAAAGAATTAGATAAAGAATTTGTCCAAAAGATTAAAGAAGTATTCCTATCATTCAATGAAGACGATGAAATGATCAAAATCATGGATGAAGTTTACAACTGGGATGCTATTGATGAAGCAACTGACGAGGAATATCAAGTGGTAAAAGATACTTATGCTAAATTTAAGGATTCAGTTGGTTTCTAATTTAAGGATAAAATAGTTAAATATATATGACAAAGGGAAGGGTAATTTACTTCCCTTTTGTTATGTTAAATATATTAGAATAATGATACAATTAATGAGAAAAAACTTAACCTTTATTGGGGGATTTATTATAATGATTGAATTTAAAAATGTTGGTCTTGTCTATCCAAATGGAACAGAAGGTTTAAAAAACATCAATGTAAAAATCAATGATGGCGAGTTTGTCGTTATTGTTGGATTGTCAGGTGCCGGAAAGTCTACGTTTATTCGTAGTATTAATCGTTTGGTTACTCCTACATCTGGATCTCTTCTAGTAGACAATGAAGATATTTTGAAGTTTAAAGGTAAAAATCTTCGTAAACTCCGCACAAAAGTCGGTATGATTTTCCAAAACTATAATCTAGTAAAACGTACCAATGTTTTTAAAAATGTACTAGCTGGTAGATTAGGTCATACAGGTACATTACGCTCTATATTTAATCTTTATTCAAAAGAGGACAAAGCACTTGCTTATAATAATTTAAATCGAGTAAATATTGCTGAAAAACTTTATAACCGTGCGGATGAATTAAGTGGCGGTCAGCAACAACGTGTCAGTATCGCTCGTGTGTTAACACAGAAACCAAAATACATTTTAGCAGATGAGCCCGTTGCATCACTTGATCCACCAACTTCCCATCAGGTAATGACCTATCTTAAAAAGATTAATAAAGAAGATAATATTACAACTATCGTCAACCTACACTTTATTGATATGGCAATGGAATACGCAGATCGCATTATCGGTATGCGAGCAGGTGAAGTTGTATTTGACGGGCCAGTTTCTGAAGTGACAGAAAAAACGTTTGAAGAAATTTATGGGCGTTCTATTCGCGAGGATGACTTGCGTGGGGGGGCACAAGAATAGTGACTACAAAAAATACTTTGGCACAAAAAACAATGCCGCTTTATCCAGCGAAAACCAAAATTCAAGTAACCATTATCTTTTTTGTCGTATTAGGTATTTATACATACAGTATGATTAAAACCCAAGAAGATATGGTTGGTGGATTTGGTGGCGCACTTGGTAATATGTATACGGTAATCGAGAAGTTCTTCCCACCAAATTTTGCTATTCTTCCAGCAATTTGGGATTCGATGATGCAAACGATTCAAATGGCGATTATTGCTACTACAATTGCAGCCATTTTAACAGTTCCATTAGCTGTATTATCAGCTCAAAATATTACAACATTTAAACCATTGTATTATTTGACCAGAACATTGTTGAACTTATTACGTACAATCCCAGACTTAGTATTAGCCGTAATTTTCGTAGGATTATTTGGAATTGGGGTCTTCCCCGGAATTCTAGCATTAACTGTTTTCTCACTTGGAATTCTAGCAAAATTAATTAGTGAAACAATAGAATCAGTAGATATGAACCCGTTAGAGGCAATGCGTGCTTCTGGGGGGAATGTATTCCAAGTAATCTGGTATTCCTTGGTCCCTCAAATAGCACCACAATTTACATCTCTAGTACTCTATGTATTTGAAATTAACATTCGCGCTTCCGTTGTATTAGGTATGGTTGGTGCCGGAGGTGTTGGATTAATATTGAATCAACAATTAAAGTTCTATAACTATCCAAATGCTATGACCGTTATCATTGTAATATTTGCAACAGTTCTTATTATTGAATATGTAAGCAATAAGTTAAGGGAGGCATTGTTATAATGGAAAAACTACAATTACCCCCTAAACCAGAAAAATCAGCACTTAAGAAAATACGTGCAGTTATCATTTTAATTTTAGTAATTGCCTTGTATGTCTGGACTTTCACATCGATTAATATTGATTGGGGACGAGCAATTGAACGCTCCATTAGTAACTTCCACCGCGTTGTTCCAAAGCTATTCAGCCCGGACTGGGCAGTTGCAGGTAAAGTTGGCGAAGCAATGTTAGAGACCATATTTATTGCTTTTGCAGGTTCATTGATGGCTGCAATCTTAGCAGTACCATTATCATTCTTAGCTGCACAAAACATGATGGGTGGAAAGGTTGGTTCCACAATTGGAAAATGGATTCTTTCTGCTATCCGTGCTTTCCCAGATTTAATCCTAGCGATCCTTTTCGTTGTAGCTGTAGGACCAAACGCTTTTGCTGGGGTACTTGCCATTGCAATTGGATCAACAGGTATGCTTGGTAAAATGTTCTCAGAAATCATCGAGTCCATTGATATGGAAGTTGTTCAAGCAATGGAAGCAAATGGGGCAAATAAAATCCAAATCTTATTCTATGGAGTTATTCCACAGATAACACCTGAATTCTTATCCTACGCTATCTATCGTTTTGAAGTAGACATTCGTGCTTCTTCTATCTTAGGTATCGTTGGTGCGGGTGGTATTGGTACAATGATTATCTTTGCATCAAGTAACCGTAACTGGAATGAAATGGGTATGATTTTACTTGCGATTGTTATCGTTGTAACTGTTATTGACTTTGCATCTGCAAAAATTAGACGTAAAATAGTATAAGATTATAAGTATAAGAAACGAAATTACAGAAGCCAGCCTTCTTCATTTCGTTTCTTTTGTTCGTAGTTAGCAAGGGAAAAATTTTCCACACGTATAGAAAGGATGTCAAAAACTTGTCAAATACCACAACACTAAAAATCATCTATACAAGTGATATACACGGAAATGCAATGCCGATACTTTATGGTACCAATGAATCTGCCGACCTAGGTTTAGCTAAATACGCAACGATTGTTAAACAAATTCAGAATGAGAACGAAAATGTATTAGTACTAGATAATGGCGACCTAATACAAGGGACTCCTTTAATGACTCATTATGTAAAGGAACATGCTGATGAGGAAAACCCAATGGTTGGAATCTTAAACCGCATTGGAGTCGAGGCAGGTGTTATCGGAAATCATGAATTTAATTTTGGTAAAGAAATTTTATTAGATGCAATTAACAATTCTTCTTTTCCTTGGTTATCCGCTAATCTTGTAAATGATAAGGGAGATCCTTATTTTGGAAAACCCTATATTACTAAATCCTTTTCAAATAACCTAAAAGTTGCCGTAGTTGGTGTAACTACACACTACATTCCAAATTGGGAATCACCTGGTCATATTACAGGTATTGAATTTAAAGATGCCTTAGCCACATTAAAGACTTGGGTAGAGTATATACATAAAGAGGAAAAACCAGACATTCTAATCGCTTCTTATCATGGTGGATTTGAACGTGATTTAGAAACTGGTGAGCCAACAGAGAGTTTAACCGGGGAAAATCAAGGCTACGCGATGTGCCAAGAGATTGAGGGCATTGACATTTTACTAACAGGACATCAGCATCGTATCTTAACCCGTGAAATTAATGGTGTTCTTGTTGCACAGCCAGGAAATAATGGTAAAATGTACGGTTCCATTGATATAGGTCTAGATAAATCGAAGAATGATAAATGGCAAGTAACTAGTAAAAAGGCTGAAATTATATCAATTGGGGAAGTAGATGCGGATGAGGATATTTTACACTATATGAAGGAAATAGAAACTTCTACGCAAAATTGGCTTGACCAACCAATAGGGTTTATTGATGGGAATATGACCATCGAAGATCCCTTTAAAACTCGTATTCAAAAGCATCCATTCATACAATTTATTCAAGATGTGCAAATAGAAGAAAGCGGTGTAGACATTTCTGTTACTGCCCTACTAACTAATGATTCGAAAGGGTTTAACCCAACTGTTACTATGCGGGATATCGTCTCGAACTACATGTTTCCTAATACACTTGTAGTATTAGAGCTTACTGGTAGTGAAATTAAAGAGGCATTAGAAAGAACCGCTCAATACTTTGTCTTAAATGATGCAGGGGAAATTATAGTGAACCCTACTTATGTTACTCCAAAACCACAGCATTATAATTATGATATGTGGGAAGGAATAAATTATATTATTAATGTGTCACAGCCTGTAGGAGCCCGAATTGAAAATGTCACGTATCATGGACAGCCTTTAAAGGATAATGAAAACTACCATGTTGTCATGAATAACTACCGTGCAACTGGCGGGGGAAATTATGATATGTTTAAAAACAAACCCGTAATTAAGGAAATCCAAAAAGACATGGTCGAACTAATTCATGCCTACTTTGATAAACATAAAACGGTGAAAATAAATACAAAATCCAATTTTGAAGTGCGAGTATAGAAGATGGAGCTACCTCAAGCGAGGTAGCTCCATTAATATGACGACCGCTACTAATTATTATCATCGTCCCAGTCTTCATCATCTTCTAAGTCATCCGATTGATCATCTGAGTCTCCATTACTATTTTCACCATTTGATGTGCCAATTTCTGAATCTATAGAGATGTAAATGATTTCACCTGTGTAAGCATCTATTTCTAATTCTACTTCACCATCAGCACTCTCAATCTCGATTTCGTAAATAAGGCGCCCATCATCTTCATCCAGCTCTAAGTCCGTAATCGTTCCAGGAAATTCACCTAGTGCAATTTTCTTTGCAGCTTCGACATCAATTACTACATTTTTAGCATTATCTTCTTTACTTTGATTTCCTTCATCTTTTACATCTTTTTGAGATTGTTTGGAGGTATCCTCAGCTTTATCATCTACATTGTTTTTGTCATCATTTGATGTATTCGTATCTTTTGCATCATCATTTTTCTCTTTAATAGCTACTTTGTTAGAATCCTTTACTGTCGAATCATTAACCGTAACTCTTTTTTCTTTTTCCTGCAATTTTAGTACTTCACCTGTATTACCATCTAACTCAATCTCATACTCTTTTCCATTACTTGTTACCTCAACTTCATATACAGCTCTATTAAAACCTTTATCTAATTCAAGTTCCGTTATGGTACCTGGATATTGTTCTTCAACTAATGCCCTAATTTCTTCTTTTGACAACCCAGGCTCTGCTTGCGCTGCATTAGAATGATAAATCCCAAAACCTAAAACCGCCGCTAAGCCTACACTTGAAATGGCAATTATCATTTTCTTTTTCAATTTATTTCCTCCTCGTTTCTTCTTGATACTTACATCATATAGCTCAAGAATGAATGTACACTGAGAGAAAGATTAGAATTTGATGAGAAAACAGAGAGACTTTATTCATTTGCTGGAAGAATTACTTTAAAGGTAGATCCCTCTCCAAGCTTACTTTCTACCGCTAGCGTCCCTCCATGTGAATTAGTGATTGTTTTTGCAATTGCAAGACCAAGACCAGTCCCTCCAGTATTTCTGTTTCTCGCTTTATCCATTCGATAAAATCTTTCAAAAACCCTTTCCTGTTCTTCTTCTGGAATGCCCGCTCCAAAGTCTTGAATATATACAGCGATTTGTTTACCTTCTTTTTCAGCAAGAATAGTTACTTTGTTGTCGCTGTATTTAAGGGCATTATCGATGAGAATATAAAACACTTGTTTAAGTTGGTCTCGGTTCCCATGTACATATAATGTGGCATCCTTCAGAGAAAATTCGATTTCCCTACCATATGCCCCAATAAATACATCAATCGTCTCTTCTAACAACTCCGCCACATTCACATTCTCACCACGTTGAACTTCCTTATGTTTGGCTAGAGCAAGCATTTGTTCTACTAGCTTCTGCATACGATTTGCTTCCGATTCAATCGCCTCTATTGATTCCTTTACAAGCTCAGGGTTATCCTTTCCCCTTCGCTCTAGTAGCTGTGCATAGCTTTTAATAATTGATATCGGTGTTTTTAATTCATGTGAAGCATCTGAAACAAATATTTCCTGCATTTCATAATTGTCCTTCAACGAGTCGATCATTTCATTAAATGTTTTTTCCATTTCATAGAGCTCATCTTTAGAACGATTATTTAACTCTATTTTTTTCCATTGTGTAAACTTCTTATTTTCTTTCATTGCACTGATGAGAGATTTAATAGGTTGAAGCAAAAATCTAGCCAATAAATTTCCCGCAATAATAATTGGGATAATCATAATGATGGAAGCTAGTATTAGTACATACAATAGATTCTTCATACTCTCTTCTAGGCTTATTAAATGCTTCGCTATTTGTAATGTTACAATCTCACCAGTACTCCAAATTATAGGTCTTGATACGATTGCAAAACGGTCTCCATTATATGTTGTTACTTCCCTTTTCTCCAAATTGGAATACCCACCCGGAAGATCGAAGTAATCGGATGACTTTGATTGCCGCACAAGGGGACTCCCTGTTTCCGGATATACCCGAATCAATCCATCCGCTGGTAGAAATGCTTTTATTAGCTCCCCAGGTGGTATACCCTGGTTCGTATTCATTGTTGAAATGATGGTAGTCGTTTGCTCTGCAAGCTCCTCTAGTTCACTATCAACGGAATTATTATAAAATAAGAAATAAATCGAAGCATTAATAATAAGTATTAACACAAGCATAAAAATACTGGTAAACAACTGTATTTTAGTCCGTAATTTCATACCCTTAATCCTTTATGGAATATCCAACTCCACGAACCGTTTGAATATAAGCTGTCGGATAGCCCTTATCAATTTTTTGTCGCAAATATCGAACATATACGTCTACAACATTAGTTTCACCAAAATAATCATATCCCCATACTTGTTCAATTAACTGGTCTCGGGTGAGTACAATATTCTTATTTTTTAACAAGCATACTAGTAGGTCATACTCTCTCGGAGTTAAATCTATATTTTTTCCATCACGAGATACTTCATGGGCCCCTAAATCAACGATTAAATCACCAACAGAAAGTAGGTCCTTCTTTACCTTTACTTCTATAGGCTTTCGTAAATGTACACGAACTCGTGCAAGTAGTTCTTCTATTTGAAATGGTTTTGTGACGTAATCATTCGCGCCAATATCAAGTCCACTAACCTTATCATGCACAGCATCCCTTGCAGTTAATAGAATTATTGGTGTACTCTCATCGGTTCGTCTGATTCTTCGAAGTACCTCAAGCCCGCTCAATTCTGGAATCATAATATCTAATAATACTAAATCCCACTCTTTCTCCTGCAGTAACCTAAGTGCATCTTTCCCATTATCTGCTATCTGTGTGCGGTAATTTTCATACTCTAATTCAAGCTGCAGAACTCTACTTAGCTTTGCTTCATCTTCAACAATCAAAATAATTGGCTGTTCCATTGTATCACCCGCTTTTATTGGTTCTTTTTGTTTACTATATCAAATAAAGATTAGAAAATGATGAGAAATGGGATTTAAAAATTGATTTTCAAGAGAATTAGATAAATAATGGTAACAATAAAGATTTAGGGGTTACCCATAAAACGGGCGGAAGTTTTACTGCCAGTTATATGTAAGAAATGACGAGGAGGAATCGAAATGCTTTCACTTGACCATATCGTTATTGCAGGTAAAAATGCTGAAGAAGATAGTATTTCTTATAATAAACGTTATGCTGTAAAAGCTATCAAAGGCGGAGAGCATGAGAGTTGGGGAACTTATAATTATCTCGCATATTTTTCTAATCAATCATATATCGAATGGCTTGGCGTAAACGATTATGAAAAAGCTAAAAAGAGTGATAATCCATTAATACAACATCTAATCTATACTCTTGACCAAAATAAAACAGGTCCATTTCAATTTGCCCTCCGAACGAATCAATTAGATGATTATATTCGTCACTTTGAAGAAAATCAGATTCCGTATGCTGGTCCTTATCCTGGAGAAAGGCAACGACCAGATGGAACGATGTTATCATGGCGAATGCTCTTCCCTAAATATGATATAGAAGAAGGCACGCTACCATTTTTAATTGAATGGGATAATCCAACAGGAGGACCATACGTTCAGAGTTTAGCTAATCCGCAAGCAATAACTAAAATCAATTACTCTGGTATTAACAAGTCAACATTTTCAAGCATATATCAAATTAAAAGTAAACGAAGCTTAACCAATCAATTTACATTACAAAACGCCAAAATAGCATTTAACAATAGTGAAAAGTTGACCTTTGAATTAGTTTAAGAAGAGAATGTGCATGTGCACATTCTCTTTGACTTTATCCTAGTTGTTGATGCAAAAATTCTGTTACAGACTCTGGCGTTTTGGTATAAGCACTATGTTGATGTGCTAGTTTTTCTCCATTTTGGAAAATAAGGATACTTGGAATACCCATTACTTCATAGGTACCTGCAATTCCTTCTAATTCATCGGTATTCACTTCGTACCATTCATAATTCTTGAACTCATCAAGAATTCCATCAATGAACATGTCCATTCTTTTGCAGTCCGGACACCAATCAGCAAAGAACTTTATAATTACTGGTTTTTCACTTTGAATAACCTCATTAAATTTATCCATCGTTTGAATGTATTCCATTTATCAACACTCCTTTAGCATACTTATTCCTATTGTATCCAGTAAACAAACGTTTGTCTCATAGTTTGCCTATTCCTTATATTCCACTTTTCCTAATATATAAGCAACAAACAAACCAACTGCGAAAGTAGCTACACTTAGTAATAATAATGTAGTTCTTTCCGGCCAGCCTGGAAATACAACAAAGATGGAACCAATCACTAAGCCGATAATTAAAGCAAACGTTGCACTTCGATAATTTTCTAAAAAGAAGTTTATGACTTTACTCATCGTAATAATCCCAAGTAGAATACCAATTCCAACAACAGCAATAATATCAAGTTGCAAATTACTAATCGCACTAATCACTGTTGAATATACACCTATAACTAGCAATATAAATGAACCACTAATCCCTGGCAATATCATAGCTGCACTGGCAATAAAGCCACAAAAAAATAAAAGAATATAGGTAGAAACGGTAATATCTTCAATTACCACTCCCTCGCTCGTATGGAGAAACATCATCGAACCAACTACTACCAATCCAACTATTAGTAATATATAATGATGAGCTTTAAAATTAACTTTAACATCCGCTTCTTTAAATAAATAAGGCAAAATCCCGATAATCAGCCCCAAAAAGAAAAACTGAGTTGGACCTGGATAATGTTCAAACAACCATTCGATTAAATGGCTTAATAGAAGAACTGCTGATCCTATACCTATACCTAATGGGATCAGAAATCCTAATTGCTTTTTCCACTCCTTACTTACTAATCCATTAATGGCAGCTATCAAACGATCATAAATCCCAAGCAATACTGCTATTGTTCCACCACTTACCCCGGGAATAACATCACTTGCTCCCATAATTAAACCACGATAAATATTTTTCCATTCCACACAAATAATCCCCTTTATAAAAATCTATATAATATCATACCAAATAATGGTTGCAATTTATATAATAAGCAGTATACTAATAGTAAGCTACTTTGCATAACAAGGTAGCTGTAAAAACAAAATGTATCTTGTTATACAAGGTAGGTGCAGGAATGTCATTAAGAAGTCAACTGTTAAAAGGTGTTTTGGAAGGATGTATATTGTCCATTATTAACAGACAACCCACGTATGGTTATGAGCTTTCAGTCCGGTTACAAGAATTTGGTTTATCCGATGTTAGCGAAGGATCTATTTATCCAATATTACTAAGACTACAAAAGGAAAAATTAATTGAAGGCACGATGCAGAAGTCTGAACTTGGTCCTAAACGAAAATATTATCATCTTACAGAAGCTGGTAAAGAAGCATTAATTGAATTTATAGAGCAATGGGAAACCATTAAACTTCCAGTTGAAAATATTATTAAAAAGGAGGAGTAGTATGAATTCTAAAGATATTATTAAATTAAACAATAACTTGAGAGAGAAATTATCAGAAGAGAATAAAGAAGTTTATGAAGATATGCTTGTGTATATCCGCTTAAACGCGAACAAATCCGAGCAACAAACGGAAGAAGTATTATATGAGTTGTTGGAACATTTACTTGAAGCCCAAAAAGATGGCAAGACTGCTCGAGATGTATTTGGTAAAGATTTAAGAAAATACTGTGATGAGCTAATTACTGAAATCCCTGGTGAGGGGAAGTCACTCGCTTTCGTTTCGGGAGCTTATATAGTGATTTACTTTCTAGCTATTATTAGTACATTTCATGGGTTAGGTAACTTTGTATTATCTCAATTTTTTGATAGGTTTTCCAATAATTTTACTTTTTCATTAGGTAGTGGGATAACTGTTGTCATCGTTGATTTACTAATCCTATCTGTCTTTATTTTTGCTATTTTAAGATGGATTAAAAATTCTACATTTAAAGAGAAGAAAACTAAAAAATGGGTAGAATTTTTACAATTGTGGCTTATAAGCACAGCTTTTATTGGGGCTACTGTAGTAATTCCAATCATCATGCCAAGCTTTGGTACAGAAATTACAATTCCTGTTCTCACATTCGCTGGAGTTGGAATACTTCTATTCCTCCTTGCGTTTGTATTAAACAAGAAATATAGAATTACTAAGTAAAATAAGGATGTCTTTAAAGAATTTCTTCTTTGAGACATCCTTATTTATTATTCTTCAATAAACTTTAAATCTGGTACCCAGATTGACATATGTTCTTTCATTTCTTCATAATGCTTTTTAGCATTTGGTAATTCTTGATCGGTTAATTGGTACATTGGAATGACCTCAAAGTCTTGCCAATTTGAGTATTTTACATACGTAGGTAAGAATTCTGGTGAATGGACTGTTACTTCTTTTTCGCTACCTTTAGTTGTTTTTGAAATGTGAAATTTGAATATGCCACCAATCTTTCGATAAAATTCATCTTGACCAGATAGGAAGTTTCCTAAAGAGTATATAACCAATGTACGACTGCCATCTTCACCTTCGACCCAATCAACCGGTTGTAATACATGTGGATGGTGTCCAAGTACAACATCTGCTCCTTCATCGGCAACAAACTGAACAAGATCCTTTTGTATTTGATTCGGCATCCGCTCATACTCGTTTCCAAAATGGAGACTTACGACAACAACATCTGCTTCTTTTTCTGCTTCTTTTATTTCCATCGCTATGAGTTCTCGATCAATTAAATTAACTAAGTAGTCCTTCCCTATTGGAACTGGAATTCCATTTGTACCATAGGTGTAGGATAAAAAGGCAACTGAAATTCCTTCTTCTGTCTCATAAATCCTCATTTGTTCACGATCTTGCTCATCTTTATAAGCACCGGAATACATCATATCAATGGTTTCCCAATGCTTAATGGCCCGTTGGATAGCTTCTTCTCCACGATCTAATGTATGGTTATTAGCTAGTGACACAACATCTACCCCTGCCCATTTCAGTGCATCACCAACTTCAGTAGGACTGTTAAAGGTAGGATAAGAAGATAATCCTAATTCCACTCCACCTATCATTGTTTCTTGATTTGCAATTGAAATAGTCGCATCACTTAAAAATGGTTCAACACGTTTAAGCATAGGTTTAAAGTCATATCCTAAATCAACCTCGGCATCATTATAAACACTATTATGAATGAGCATATCACCAATCGCTGTTATGGATATTTCTTTGGTTATTTCAATTGGTTCTTTTGGTTCTCTATGCTCCATTGGTTTTCCTATATGTGAACCAGCAGTCCGATTTTGGTCCATTTTGCCTTCTGATATTTCTTTACCACAGGAAGCTAATACTACAACCATAAACAAAAATAGTATTACCTTGATAAATTTCCCCCTAGTCATAGACAATTGCTCCTCATACTTTTTAACTAATTATACCATGTTAACACGAAATAAATTCCTTATTATTCAATAATTCTACAATTTATATTAGTTTGTCCAACATAGTTATTCTTAATATGACAAAAGAGGGTTTTCTTCATTCACTAGGCTAGATATTGTATGACCCGGTGAATGAACGAGCGATTTTTATTGGCGGATATTTCTGGATTTTGGCCGATATTCTTGATTTGTGGCTGATATTTACGGGTTTTGGCTGATATTCTTGATTTGTGGCTGATGTTTACGGGTTTTGGCTGATATTCTCAAATCTCGGCTGATTTTTCTGGATTTTGGCCGATATTCTCGAATTGCGGCCGATGTTTCTGAATTTTGGCCGATATTCTCGAATAATGGCCGATGTTTCTGGAGCTCGGCCGATATTCTCGAATCGTGGCCGATGTTTCTGGATTTTGGCCGATATTCTCGAGTTTTGGCCGATGTTTCTGGAGCTCGGCCGATATTCTCGAATTGCGGCCGATGTTTCTGGATTTTGGTTGATGTTTATAAAAAACTGCTGATGTAATACAATTCATTAAATACAAACTCATAAAATTAGCAAAGAAAAACAACTGCTCATTAAAACAGTTGGCAGTTGTTTTCCGGTGATACTATTTTATTCGCTCAATAATCGTAGCATTTGCCATCCCCATGCCTTCACAAATAGCTAGTAAACCATAGCGGCCGTTAATTCGCTCCAATTCGTACAACAGTGATGTCATCAGTTTCGTTCCTGTTGCACCTAACGGATGGCCTAGCGCAATTGCCCCACCGTTCACATTCAACTTATTAGGATCAGCATCTGTTTCTCTCAGCCATGCAAGTGGTACAGGTGCAAATGCTTCATTTACTTCATAGCGATCCATATCCTCTATGATGAGTCCCGCTTTCTCTAAAACGCGTTTAGTCGCTTCAATTGGTCCTGTCAACATGAGAGTTGGGTCTGAGCCTATAACAACCTTGGCTACTATTCTAGCCATAGGTTTAAGACCTAACTCATTTGCTTTTTCTCCAGACATTAGTAAAACTGCACTTGCCCCATCACTCATTTGACTAGCATTTCCTGCTGTTATTTTACCATTTTCTTGAAAAACTGCTTTAAGATTGGATAGGGCTTCTATAGATGTATCTGTCCTCGGCCCTTCATCCACTTTAATAATTTGCCTATTTCCTACTGCGTCTTCTACCTCAACCGGGTGAATTTCCGCTTCAAAATTCCCCTTTTCAATTGCATGCAATGCTTTTTTATGGCTCTCTAGTGAATATGTATCTAACTCTTTCCTAGTTAACTGCCATTTGTCTGCAATTTTTTCAGATGATACACCTTGATTTACAATTTCATACTTCTCTTGAAGTTTTTTACTAGGTTTGGTTTTTCCTATATTAGAAAACATTGGTGCACGAGACATGCTTTCAACTCCACCAGCAATTACAATATCCATATCCCCCGCAGCAATGGCTTGTGCCGCAAAGTGTATAGCTTGCTGGCTGGAGCCACACTGCCTATCAATTGTTACCCCTGGCACATGGGGTGGAAATCCTGCAATAAGAGCAGCAGTACGTGCTATATTCCCCCCTTGTTCGTTTACTTGTGTCACACATCCTAAAATTACATCTTCCACTTCAGTTTTTTCAACTTTCGTCCGATGCATTAATTCTTCTAATACCTCGGCTGACAATTCATCTGCACGATAATTTGAAAATGCCCCACCTTTTCTCCCAACAGCCGTACGAACCCCATCGATAATGACTACTTCCCGCACAAATATCCCTCCTATATCCTTACCATATATGATATTTGATTTTTTGAAATAATTCTACACTTTAATTTTTATTCTTTTTTAGTAATAAATGAAACAAATCTCTGATAAAATCGTATAAAATAGCAATATACATATTAAGGAGGAATTTTTTTTGAAACGTACTGCTGAAATTACACTTGGAATTATTGGTTCGATTCTCTATCTATTCTCTGTTGCTTTTGGTATTTTTAGGCTTTGGATGGAAAACAATAAGGATACTCTAGAGGAATACATGGTAGAAAATCAATCTGAATTTGATTTAACTTCATCTGACATGACGGTACTTGAAGAATTGTTTAATATGAACCTTGCACAAGGTGGTATATTAATTGTTATCTTACCGATCTTAGCTATTATTTTAGGTATTGTTGCGGTTGTATTAGTGAAGGGTAATAAGCGTCCAGTAGCTGCAGGAATTATCTTCATTGCAACAGGAGTAGGCTATGCCATCATTACACTTGGTGGGGGAATCTTGAATGGGATTCTATTGTTGATTGCCGGAATTCTTTGTTTAGCGCGTAAACCAAAGACAATAATTGAAGGTTAAATAATTCTTATAAAAATAGGAGAAAAGACTCACACTATCCTTAGACTCTAGTATATAATAAGTTGTGAAACTTTAAGTAATCACCATATCGAGGTGTTTTAGATGAAACGCTATTTAACCGCAATATTTCTTGGATTAAGTGCGTTGATATTGTTTTTTGGTTTACGTATTGATTTGCAATGGACTGGAGTAGCTACTTGGGGACTTGCCCTTATTAGTTTAATCTTTGCTGCTTATTATACAAAATACATTCCAGATAAAAAACCAAATAGAAAAGGGAAGTAAAACAAACAATTGTTTTACTTCCTTTTTTACTGACTGTTTAAGTAAACTTTATTAAAGAACATATCATGATGATGTAAAAACAAAAAAAGGATACCTAAAGGGGTAAACCACCTTTAGGTATCCTTTTGTTATTACACCATTTTCGCACGTTTTGATGCCTTTTCACGTTCATTTTTATTTAAGATTTTCTTGCGTAGTCGAATAGATTCAGGAGTTACTTCACAGTACTCATCATCATTCAAATATTCTAAAGCTTCTTCTAGTGACATGTTTCTAGTTTTACGAATTACTGATGTTTGGTCCTTATTTGCTGAACGAACGTTGGTTAAATGTTTTTCTTTTGTGACATTAACTGTTAGGTCATTTTCACGGTTATGCTCCCCAACAATCATCCCCGCATATACTTCTGTACCAGGTTCTACGAAGATAACTCCACGATCTTCAAGACCCATGATTCCGTAAGTGGATGCTTTTCCATTTTCTAGTGCTACTAGAACACCTTGACGTCTTCCACCAACTTGACCTTTAATCATTGGCTCATAAGCATCAAATGTATGGTTTAGAATTCCGTACCCACGTGTTTGGGACATAAATTCAGTTGAGTAACCAATTAGTCCACGAGATGGTACTTTAAATTCAAGACGAACTTGACCATTTCCAAAGTTCACCATATCAAGCATTTCACCTTTACGCGCACCAAGTGATTCCATAATAGCACCAGTATGCTCTTCTGGAACGTCTACTTGTACTCGTTCAACCGGTTCTGATAGAACACCATCAATTTCTTTTAAGATTACTTTTGGTTTTGAAAGTTGAAGTTCAAAACCTTCACGACGTAAATTCTCAATTAAAATTGATAAGTGTAATTCTCCACGACCTGATACGATCCATGCGTCAGGAGATTCAGTTGGGTCAACACGTAAACTTACATCTGTTTCTAATTGTTTCAATAAACGCTCTTCTATTTTACGGGATGTGATATACTTACCCTCACGTCCTGCAAATGGACTATTGTTTGTAACAAAAGTCATTTGAAGTGTTGGTTCATCAATGTGTAATAATGGTAGCGCATCTGGATGATCCTGTGGACAGATAGTCTCTCCAACGTTTAGGTCATCTAATCCAGAAATTGCCACGATCTCTCCAGCACCCGCTTCTTCAATTTCTAATCGTTTTAATCCGAAGAAACCAAATAGCTTACTAATGCGGAAGGACTTTTGTTTTCCATCCTTCTTCATAACAACAACCTGTTGACCAACATGAATTTTACCACGAGAAATACGTCCAATACCAATACGTCCAACATAATCATTATAGTCTAATAAAGTTACTTGGAATTGTAGTGGATCTTCACGGTTATCAACTGGAGCCGGAATATGTTCAATAATTGTTTTATAGATTGGCTCCATCGTTTCTTGTTGATCATCCGGCTCAAGTCCTGAAGTTCCGTTTAAAGCAGACGCATAGACAACCGGGAATTCTAATTGGTCATCATCTGCACCTAATTCAATGAATAGATCTAATACTTCATCAATTACTTCTTCCGGTCTAGCATTAGGACGGTCAATTTTGTTTAGTACAACAATTGGTGTTAATTTTTGTTCTAGTGCCTTTTTCAACACAAATCGAGTTTGTGGCATGGTACCTTCATAGGCATCGACCACTAATGCAACACCATCAACCATTTTCAGAATACGTTCAACTTCGCCTCCGAAGTCTGCGTGTCCTGGTGTATCTAAGATGTTAATTCTTGTATCGTTATAGCTAATTGCTGTATTCTTTGCTAAAATCGTGATTCCACGTTCACGCTCAATATCGTTGGAATCCATCATACGTTCATCGACTTGCTCATTTTCACGAAAGGTACCTGAATACTTTAGTAGTTGGTCTACTAATGTAGTCTTACCATGGTCAACGTGAGCAATAATTGCGATATTACGAATATCTTCTCTTAATTGCATAAAGTACGCTCCTCTTGTTTTGCGAGTGAATCAAACTAGACAATTATATCATATTTGGGGATTGTTGTCTTAATTTTTTTTACTCTCTAAAGTTACCCATGGCCCAAAAATACTTTACTTTTACTTCTAATCACAGTGGTGACCTCTTTCAATAAAATCGTCGAAGTGGCTATCCTTTCCCATCGTGGATGTTGGGCTCTCACGGAAGCCTACATTCTACTTAAAAAGTCCGGTGCTTGTTCTCTCCTTCGTGCAAACAAATTAGAAACCATCCGTAGTTCTATAACTTATTAAAGATTAGGGTGAATTTTGCGCCACCTAGTTGAGATTTCCCAGCTTGGATTTTTCCACCAGACTGTTCAATGATGGCTCTAGAGATAGCTAGCCCTAGGCCAGTCTCTCCATTCTTACCTTTCACAAATCTGTGGAAAATATGTGGCATTAAATCTTCAGAAATGCCTTCTCCATCATCCTCAATAGTTATCATAATTTGACTACTTTGCATACTGGAGGAAATTACAAGTTTACTCTTTCCATGGCGGATTCCATTAACAGCTAAATTAAGTAAGGCGCGTAATAAGCGTTCTTCGTCTCCTTTAAGATATATGCTTTCTTCCACTTCTTTTCGAAGCTCTATATTTTTTTCCGTTGCTAAAGGTAAAGCCCTCTCCATTACCTTATCAATTAAAGTGGTTAATACAACCTTCTCCTTTTGATAAGTAATCTCTTCACTTTCTAGCTTAGCTAGCAATATCATTTCATTAATTATTTTCTTTAAGCGGTTTACTTCTGAAACAATAACTTCCAGTCCTTTTTCTTCCTCTTGTTCATCAAATACCTTTTCTTTAATTCCTTCTGCATAGCCTTGTATTGTCATAAGTGGGGTTTTTAGTTCGTGGCTAGCATTTTGGAAGAACGTCTGCTGCGTATTTATATACCGTTGCAACTCATTCGCCATATCATAAACACTTTGAGCAACCTCTTTTATTTCTCCCGATGCATTTATTGGTTTGATTTCATTAAACTCACGCTTTTCGACTTTTTTAAGTTGGTATTTTAGTCGAGTTAACGGTGTAACCAGTTTTCTAGTAAGAAAATAACTAAGACCAATGGCAGCAATTGCTCCGAATATGAATACAAGTAACATACGCATGATAAAATCTCTTTGTACAATTTGCAGATCTTGTAATGGCGTAAGGAGAATCAGTTCTAATCCAAGACTTTCCGGAACAAATAAGATTCTAGATGTTACATATTTTTCATTGCCAAATCCCCATAGTTCTTCATCAGTATTACTGAAATCATTATTCATAAATAATCCAGTAACAATGGATGTTGGTAATGTTGAGAAATGTACGGAATTTTGCGTACGATCATATAAGAATAGTTGTAAATCTTGCTCCTGTAAAAATTCATTAAAGCCAATTAGGTTTTCTCTTGATATAAATGCCTCATCTAATACGTTGACCAAAATTTCACCTTTTTGCTCCAGCTGTCTTTGTTCATCCTGGATTAACAGATTCAAAATTAATGAATAAACCACATATCCCGTAATGGCCATGATAATCAAAAGTAAAGCTGTAAATGCTGCATTTAATTGGTATTGTAACTTCATTGTTTAGTCCTCTTTATCCCGAAGACGGTATCCAAATCCCCAAACAGTCTCAAGTGGTAGATCTTTTATTTTCTTCCGAAGCCTTTTCACCAAATCATCTACCGCACGGTCACTTCCAAAGTAATCGTCTCCCCAGATACGCACGAGGAGTTCTTCACGGGAAAATGCACGATTCACATTTTCTGCAAATAAAAGCAACATATCAAATTCCTTGGTGGTTACGTCCTGTTCCTCTTCAGCCCAAAATACAAGACGATCACTTTTATCAATTACTAATTGTTCTACAACCACCTGTTCATTGTTTTTAATCTGTTCTTTTCCCTCTGGTCGGTAGCGCTTAAATACGCGCTTTACCCTTGCCATTAATTCTCTAGGGCTAAACGGTTTTGTTAAATAATCATCTCCACCTAACTCAAGCCCAAGTATTTTATCAATTTCTTCATCTTTAGCAGAAACAATAATTATCGGAACATCACTTTCATTACGAATCACCTTACAAAATTCGTATCCATCCATTCCTGGAAGCATTATATCTACAATCCACATATCCGGTGGATTAGACTTCCAAAGTTTTAACCCTTTTTCGGCTGAATCCATTATCGAAACATGATAGCCTTCTTTCTTTAGGAAGGCTGACACGATGTTTTGGATATTTGGATCATCTTCAATGACAGCAATATGGTAATTCATTTTCTTCACCACTTTTACCTAATTTTTCTTCTATTTTCACATTAATAAGAATGTGAGACAATATATTTTGCTTATTTCCACATTTATTCCACAATTATCCCTAAGCTATTCCACCGCTAATGGATATGCTATACATATAGTTTTTAGGAAAGGATGAATATCAATGGAAAATAATGAAAATGAAAATATACCAGTAGAGCCTAATAATGATGAACAGCATCATTATGAGGACTCCGAAAAAACTACTTATCATCAAACAGAACAAATAAATGATCACGAATCTGAAGCTAATTCTCCTTCAGAACCAGTGATAAAAAAGAAAAATTCTAAAGCTTCCACCACTACCAAGGCATTCCTTTCTGGTATGCTCGGGGGTTTTATACCTGTCATTGTTTTGATACTACTCCTTTCCAACAATGTAATCTCATTTGGCAACGAAAGTAATACAGAAGTATCAACAAAAGCAAGCTCAAAATCAGAGCCAGAGATAATAACCACAATGGCAGCAGAAGATGCTAAAGGTTCGACTAATCTTGCTGAAGTTGCTGAAGCTGTTGTAGGTGTGACAAACTTACAACAACAAAATATCTGGACTAATAGTCAAGAGGCTGGAACCGGATCTGGAATCATTTATAAAAAGGAAGATGGAAAAGCCTATGTTGTAACAAACCACCATGTTGTAGCTGGAGCAGAACAAGTTGAAGTTGTGTTATCTAATGATGAACGGGTTACAGCCAAAGTTCTTGGAACAGATGAATTGACCGATTTAGCTGTATTAGAGATAGATGGAGATAATGTTAATATGGTTGCTAAGCTCGGAACAGCTGATGGTAAACAAGTAGGGGAAACTGTATATGCAATCGGTAACCCACTTGGAATTGAATTTGCTAACTCGTTAACGAAAGGAATCATTAGTGGACTTGAACGTTCCGTATCTGTGGATACAAATGGGGATAGTGTTGCTGATTGGATTACAGAAGTTATCCAAACCGATGCGGCCATCAACCCCGGTAATAGCGGTGGGGCCTTAGTTGATTCAAATGGCGAGGTAATCGGTATCAACTCCATGAAGATTGCTAGTACTCAAGTCGAAGGAATTGGATTTGCCATTCCAATGGAATCTGCCCTTCCTATTATGGAACAATTAGAGACAACCGGTAAGGTGCAACGTCCGTTTATTGGCATTAGCATGGCAACCATCCATCAAGTACCAATGCAATATCGTCATAATGTTGTCCTACCTGAAGGTATAGAAGAGGGTATGGTTGTAGCAAGCGTTGAACCTGGATCCCCTGCAGCTGATGCTGGATTACAACAATTTGATGTGATTACGAAGATTGATGAGCATGAAACACCCACTGCTTTAGAGCTTAGAAAATATATGTATACAGAAACACAAGTAGGCGATTCTGTCAGCCTTGAAGTTTATAGAAATGGCGAAAAACAAATCGTTGAATTAAAGCTTACAGATCGATATGAATAAGTGTTCAAAAGAAGGGTCCTCCCTCCCTTCTTTTTTGCATAAAAAGGGTCTAAATCTCCACCATAACTTGGAGATTTAGACCCTTTAATAAACTTATCCAAAGAACAAGTCAAGAACGTTCATACCTGTTGAACCCCGCTTATTATAAAACTCAGAATACCCACAACTCTTACAATACACAACAATAAATTGATTATGCTGTACGTCAAACATTTTCGATAATCCCGTACCTGTCATAGCAACTTCCTTCTTGTCTGCATCCATACTGCCACATTTCATACATCCTTTATTTTCCTTCATTCCTCATTACTCCTTTTATTCAAAAGATATTTTAAATGAAAGTGTTTCATTAGAAAAACACGCATTTGATAAAGGGAAAGTTGATGTGTTAGTTTTTCAATACGCCGCGGAAAGCTTTTATATTAAAAAATGCACAGCATATCACTTGGGACTGCTGTGCATTTTATTAATCCATATCTAATTCGTTCTCATATTTATTATGATTCGGAGTTACTCCTGTATAATTTCCATGTTGATCAGCGGCAACAAATCCCTCGATATCCTCAACAACACCCACGTTTTCATCGCTATTTGGATACATTTCATCATAATTATCTCGGTCACCGTAAAAGTCTGATGCTGTTTCAGAAGTTCCATAACGACTAATTTCTTGCCATGTGTCCTCTGCATCATAACCAACTTGTTCTTCATCTGTTACCTCATCGGGGTTAATATTTGGACTAAATACCTCTTCTTCAACCGGCCTATTCCGCTCAAACGTATCACTTTCTGCATGATTGATACAATGGTCTGTTGTTGGTATGGCTTCTAATCGCTCTAATGGGATATCTGCCCCACATTCTCTACATATCCCATAGGTTCCTTCCTCTATCGCATGTAAAGCCTCATTAATCTCTTCTAGTTCCTTTTCTGTATGCTCATTTAAGGCAAGGTCCTTTTGTCTTTCGTATAATTCTGTTCCTAAATCTGCAGGATGGTTGTCATAATTCGATAGTTCACCTACGGACTCTTTTGCCATCTCATAGTTAAACCCATAATGGTCCTGAACATGATTAATCAATTCATTTTGCCGAGCTAATAATACTTCTTTAAACTTTTCTTGCTGTCGATTTGAAATCATGTATTAGCCTCCTAAAAAAGCAATGATCCGTGATTACTTTTAGAAAAACTCACATAGGGAGTGTGGTAGTTTTTCATATATTCTGCGGAAAGTATAATACTTTCTACTGAAAAAGGTTGCTAATCATACTATATGTAAAAGCATTAGATTGATTCTATAATATCAATCTGAATAGCATGTCAATATGTGGCATTCAACCCTTTAAAATGGTCTATAGAAAAAAGTATAAATTGTTTCTCTAACTACAACTGCACCTAATGACTCGATAATTGATTTTTCTTTTATAATATTGAAAATAATTATATAGTAAAAGCAGAAAGGGAGTGCTTCATCATGCTTAAAAATATCGGATTTATCGGAACTGGTGTTATGGGAAGAAGTATGGTTCAAAACCTTTTAAAGGCAGGATATAATGTTTCGGTTTATACTCGGACAAAATCAAAAGCAAAAGAATTATTACATCAAGGTGCAGTATGGAAGGATTCTGTATCTGATTTAGCTTCTACAGCTGATGTAGTCATTACAATTGTTGGATATCCCCAGGATGTAGAAGAAGTATATTTTGGTGAAAATGGGATTATTGAACATGCTAAAGAAGGATCCTATATTATTGACATGACAACTTCCAAACCATCTTTAGCAATAGAGATTTATCAAAAAGCCGTTGAAAAAGGGATTTTTGCTCTTGATGCACCTGTTTCTGGTGGAGATATTGGCGCTAAAAGCGGTAAACTCGCAATTATGGTTGGCGGGGACCCAGAAGCATTCGATGCGGTTTTACCAGTATTTGAAGTAATGGGAGAAAATATTATCCTACAAGGGCAAGCTGGTGCAGGACAACATACAAAGCTAAGTAATCAAATTGCTATTGCTACCAATATGATCGGGGTTTGTGAAGCCATTGTTTATGCTAAAAAAGCTGGACTTGAACCGTCACGAGTTTTGGACAGCATAACAACTGGCGCAGCTGGAAGTTTTTCTTTATCAAAGCTTGCTCCACGTATGATCGAAGGAGACTTTGCCCCAGGATTCTATGTAAAGCATTTCATAAAAGATATGACTATAGCTATTGAATCAGCAGAAGAATTAGGACTATCCACTCCAGGCTTAGCGCTATCCTTAGAACTATATAAAGAGTTAGCTGAAAAAGGCGATGCAGACAGTGGAACACAAGCGTTAGTTAAATTATTCGATCCATCATTCTAAGACTTTCTCTTATCAATTTCACCTTGAACAACAAATGCTAAATCATCGTTCCCAAAAAGCTGCAAGACATGTAAAACGGTTTGATCCGGTATTTCGTTTGATTCTATTTTGGGAACGGTTAATTCCATCGCTTCTTCCAATGCCCTGTTATTAGCCTGATATGGATAGGCTAATTTATATAACTCCTCTGGATCCATATCATTATTGATACACCATTGTGCAAAAATTAGAATCATCATTTTTTCGTCATTCTGGTAGTTTTTAATAATTTGTTCTTCTAGTTGTTTTCTATCCATTTTATTCACCCACTTTACGAAGCAAAAACACCCACATAAAACTTAATGCCTGTTTTAATACAACCGGTAATCCTTGATAATGTTCTTCTGTTACGCCTTCTTTATAAACACCTAATTCATCCACTAACTCAAAGCCTAATTCTTTAGCAAGTTTGAAAAACTCCCAAGGCATCATTGTGTTGTTTATTGTTTTTTTACCATAAACTTTCGGATAGCTACTAGACCTCGGACCAGCTGTTGGGCCCAAAACACCGACACATAAAAGGCCATCTTGCTTCAAAACTCTCCTCAATTCCGTCGCTGCTACTGACGGGACTTCAACCCATTCTATAACGTTAATACTTAAAATAGCATCAACCGATTCATCCAAAAGTGGTAATTGATTCACGTCAGCGACTTTAAATGGAATATCCTGCAGCCGTTCCTTTGCCTTTTCAATCATCTCTTCTGAAATATCTAAACCCATTACTTCATGGCCTAACTTTTTTAGCTTGTATGTACCGTAACCATCTCCACAACCAACATCTACTAGCTTAGATCCATTTTCAAGATGTTTCTCTAATAAAGGGATGATATCTTTTCGGCTGCCATGATCCCACATATTCTGGCTACGGGCATTCCAAAAACTAGCTCGATTATTCCACTCTTCTTTTGATTTTTCCATCCAGTCAAATGAATCCAATTCCAGTCACCTCGTCTTCTAATTAAATAAAAAGGCTTATCTCAACTGAGATAAGCCTTGTGGTTTTGTGTTAATTATAGTTTAGTTACGTTAGCTGCTTGAGGTCCACGGTTACCTTCAACGATTTCAAATTCAACATCTTGACCTTCTTCAAGAGTTTTGAAACCATCAGTTTGGATAGCTGAGAAGTGTACGAATACATCGTCACCGTCTTCGCGCTCGATGAAACCGAAACCTTTTTCTGCGTTAAACCATTTTACTTTACCAGTCATTTATATGACCTCCTTATCGAATAGCTTGCAAAGTACAATTGAACTTAATACTTTTACACCTACTCTGATAAAGAGAACGTAAAGTATTACCAATTTCAATTTCCTTGCTACTTTTAACTTTACCCTTTTGATTAGAAAAATGCAAGTAAATCCGAATTTTTTAGTAAAAAAAAATAAAATTTAGTCTTTACTACCTATTAAATCTATGTTAAAATTTGTCGCATTTTGTAGAATGACCTAAATTCGCAGTGACAAGAATGTTATTCTGGGCTAAACTTGAAAGGGAACTAGTCGATAATGGGAGGGGTTTCATATGTATAACATAAAGGACCACCTAGAGAGAAAGATTACACTTTCACATCTACCCAAACGTATTATTTCTCTTGTACCAGCCATTACGGAAACCATGTATCACCTGGGTCTAGAAAATACGATTGTTGGCCGAACAAGATTTTGTATTTTCCCAGAGGAAAAAGTACAAAAGGCAAGAAACATTGGTGGAACAAAAGATATTAAGCTAGACCGGATCCACGAATTAAAACCAGATTTAATCATTGCTGAGAAAGAAGAAAATACCAAAGAAATTGTAGAAACACTGGAACAACATTATCCAGTCTTCGTCTTTGAAGTACAAAACATACCAGATGTGTACCGTATGATTAATGATCTAGGAATTATTACTAATCGCAAGGAAGAAGCAATACAAACGATTAACGAAATCAAAAATAAATTTGATACCCTTCCGAATGTAAACGGCAAAAGAGCTGCCTATGTTATTTGGAAAAAGCCCTACATGGTCGTTGGCAAAAATACATATATTCAGTCTATATTAGAAAGAATCGGATTTGTTAATCCATTTGCATCCTTTAACGGACGCTATCCCGTTATTACAGAAGAAGACTTTCTACATGCTGAAATGGATTATATCTTTTTAGCGACAGAACCATATCCTTTCAAGGAAAAGCACTTGGAGGAATTTCAAGCATTGGTACCCGATGCAAAACCGTTGATTATTGATGGTGAGATGTTTTGGTATGGTGCTAAAATGATTCAGGCAGCAGATTATTTTAGAGGAAAGTTTAATGAATTATAGTTACATTATACGTATTCCAAATCCCACACCTTAACAAAATTGCAACACAATCCTATTAAATCCTATTGAATTTCCAACTAAAAATTGCTAAACTATACTCTTGCAAGATAATAAAAAGTAACTATACCTACCAACATTTATATCTTGCAAATATGAATGATAGGTGGTAAAAAAATGGAAAATTACCGAGTATTGTTATACTACAAGTATGTTGACATCGAAGACCCTGAAGCCTTTGCTAAAGAGCACTTAGCTTTTTGTAATGAGACTGGATTAAAGGGTAGAATTTTAGTAGCTAAAGAGGGAATTAATGGGACCGTTTCTGGTACTGTTGAAGCAACGAATAAATATATTGAAATGATGCATAACGACCCTCGTTTTAGTGATTTAACGTTTAAAGTAGATGAACATGATGGTCATGCATTCAAGAAAATGCATGTACGTCCACGTAAGGAGCTAGTAACCCTACGTTTGGATGAAGAAGAAAATCCTGATCCAAAAGAGTTAACAGGTGAATTCCTTTCGCCAAAGGAATGGCGTGAAGCGATGGAACGTGATGATGTCGTTATTGTTGATACACGTAATGACTATGAATTTGAATTAGGTCATTTCCGTGGCGCAATAAACCCAGATATCGATAACTTCCGTGAGTTACCAGAATGGATTCGTCAAAACAAACATTTGATTGAAGGTAAAAAAGTTCTTATGTATTGCACTGGTGGTATCCGTTGTGAGAAATTCACTGGTTGGATGATTAAAGAAGGATTTGAAGATGTAGCACAACTTCATGGTGGGATTGTTACGTACGGTAAAGACCCAGAAGTACAGGGTGAACTATGGGATGGACAATGCTATGTATTTGATGAACGTATTGTAGTTCCAATTAATCGTAAAGATCACGTAATTGTTGGTAAAGATTACTTCGATGGCGAGCCATGCGAACGTTTTGTTAACTGTGCAAACCCTGAATGTAATAAACAAATTCTCTGCTCAGAAGAAAATGAGCATAAATATATGCGAGGATGTACACATGAATGTCGTGTACACCCAAGAAACATGTATGTTAAAGAGCAAAACCTTTCCCAAGAAGAAATCCAACAAAGATTGGACATTATTGCCGGGGAAGAAACAGTAGCTCAAGAAGCATAGTAAAAGACGGCCAATTGGTCGTCTTTTTATTTTTTGCAGTATCCTACATTATTGTTGTTGTTAATTTCATAATTTGTATAAACTGCCAAGTAACTAATAATTCTCAGTAGCGCATCATACCCGCTCCGGAAATACACTGCGCTTTCCATGGGCGGCTGGTGAGCCTCCTCGTTCCTTCGTCACTGCGGGGTCTCACCTATGCCTGTCCTCCCATAGGAGTCTCCGTGTATTTCCGGAGCTGATATAGCTTAAATGAGATTAAAAGTGATTATTATCGAAAATATGTGATAAAACAATTTTCATTAAGAAAGCCAATACTAGCGTAGGCAGAATACGTAGACTCCTACGGGAATAGCACGAGGCCGAAGACCCCGCAGCGGTGAACTTTCCGCGAGGAGGCTGAGGCCGTGCCCGTGGAAAGCGGAGTATTCTGCTGAAGCGGTGTCATACATCTACAAATCTATTTTTCGGTTATGAAGGTGTTTGACAAAAAAATTACTCCACATTTTCCATCAATAGTGTGAATAAAGCCTATTCCCCCATAACTCAGGGTGCAAGTCTTTTATCTTTTCTATAAATTTATGATATGCTCAGAGATAGAAGGAGGAATTTTCAATGAGCGTACATGATTTTTCAGTGGAAACAATTCAGGGAGAAACAATTAACTTAAAGGAATATGAAGGAAAAGTATTACTAATCGTAAATACAGCAAGCAAATGTGGGTTCACCCCTCAATTTGAAGGTCTGCAGAAACTTTATAAAACGTACCATGATAAAGGGTTTGAAGTTCTTGGGTTTCCATGTAATCAATTCAGAAACCAGGATCCTGGGTCAAATCAAGAAATTGAAGATTTTTGCCAGTTAAATTACGGGGTTACCTTTCCAATGTTCCAAAAAATTGATGTAAACGGCCCTAATGCTCATCCTCTTTATAAATATCTAACCAGCGAAGCAAAGGGTTTCCTTACAAAAGAAATCAAATGGAATTTCACGAAATTTTTAATAGACCAGGATGGAAATGTGATTAAACGATTTCCACCGCAAACAACTCCTGACAAAATACAAAAAGAAATAGAAAACCAATTAAAAACTCGGTGAGACTTTGCTCAGGCCGAGTTTTTCCTATAGAACTTTTGCTAAAAAATCCTTAGCACGTTTCGTTTTGGGGCTCTTAAAAAATGACTGTGGTTCCGCTTCTTCCATCAATTTTCCTTCATCCATAAAAATGATTTTATCCGCGACCTCCTTTGCAAAATTCATCTCATGTGTGACAACAATCATCGTCATTCCCGTTTGAGCTAAATCCTTCATTACATCAAGAACTTCTTTCACCATTTCAGGGTCTAGTGCTGAAGTAGGTTCGTCGAATAACATAATTTCTGGATCCATTCCTAATGCCCTTGCGATAGCAACACGTTGCTTTTGACCACCTGACAATCTATTCGGATAAGCTTCAACTTTTTCTATTAAACCAACTCTGGCCAATAATTCTTTCGCATTCTTTTCAGCTAATTCTTTTTTCATATGTTTTACTTTAACCGGTGCATACATGACATTCTCCAATACCGTCATATGCGGAAACAGATGAAAGTGTTGAAATACCATTCCAATATTCTTTCTAACCTGAAGTTTATTCACCTTTAGGCTAGTAATTTCCTCATCCTTTAACCAGATATGACCACTGGAGGGATCTTCTAATAGATTTAAACAACGTAAAAAGGTTGATTTCCCTGAACCTGATGGGCCAATAACAGCTACAACCTCCCCTTTGTTAATTGTTGTTGTAATATTTTTCAACACTATACTTTCTCCAAAATTCTTTGTAAGTTCCATAGTTTTAATCACTCTGTCTCAACCTCCGTTCCACCCAACTACCAATATTTGTTAGGATAAAAATCATCACCCAATAAATTACTCCAGCAAACAATAACGGTTCAAAATTACGATACAACTGGGCCCCAACAATTTCTGCTCTCCGCATTAAATCCATATATCCGATAGTTGATACTAGTGCTGATTCTTTTGTTAAGGTAATAAATTCATTCATCATGGCTGGTAAGATATTTTTCAATGCCTGTGGTAATATAATATTTGCCATCATTGGTCGATACGGTATCCCTAAAGCTTCCGCCGCTTCTACTTGTCCTTTATCCACCGCCATAATACCTGCACGAATAATTTCTGATACATAAGCCGCTGAATTAAGACCAAATGCTAGAACGGCACTTAAAAATACAGGGATATCATAGAGAAATAATTGCGGTACAGCATAATGTATAATCATCAATTGTAGAATTAATGGTGTTCCACGGAATATCGATGTATAGATATCGGCAGGCCATTTGAGCCACTTTTTATTCCCAATCTTACATAGCGCTAATATAGTTCCTAATAGTAAACCAAAAAGAATAGATACACTGACAAACTTTAATGTTGCTCCAATTCCTTCTAATATAAAAGGAATTGAAGGCACGATTTGGCTAAAGTCCAAATTCATGCCTTCACACCTCACCTTCTAGCTGTTAAATTATTCGTATTCTGATAACCATTTTTCTTTTAGCTTTTCAATCGTTCCATCTTCTTCAAATTTCTTCAAAACAGCATTAACGGCTTCTACCCTTTCACTTCCCTTAGGAAATGCAATTGCCATACCAGGTGAGCTTGTTGTTGGATCATCAAACCCTATGTAGCCTTGAGAATTGATATAGCCTGTTGCCACTGTCTTATCCATATAAGCAACATCAATTCGATTAGAGTTTAATTCTTGAATAAGTATGCTAGCATCATCTACTTTTTTCACCTCAAAACCATACTCTTTCGCTAGTGTTTCAGCACCCTCTTCTTGAATAGTGCCTAACTGCACACCAACAACTGTTCCTTTTAAACTTTCTAAACCCTTTATATCTTCTTCTGCTTTTGAAATGAACATTTCACCAGATCGATGATACTCATTTGAAAATTCTACATTTTTTTGCCTATCTTCAGTTGCACTCATTCCAGCAAGTACCATATCTACACGTTTTGCCTGCAATGAACCAATTAGACCATCAAAGTCCATATCTTCAATTTTTAATGCATAACCTAATTCATCAGCAACTAGATGTGCTAACTCCACATCAAATCCGATAAAATTCCCTTCTGCATCATAAGATTCAAATGGTGGAAAGTCTGCGGACGTTGCCATCTTTAATATCTTTTCCCCTTCCTTTTCTGTTGAACTTGCTTCCCCTGAACCACATGCCGCTAACAAACTAACTAAAAACACAATCAAAATTCCTAGCATTGCTTTTTTCATATGAACCACTCCTTTATAATCATTAATATTATTGATTAAATATACATAAATACGTATAAAAATTAACCTCGTTGAAACTCTTCTTTAATAGCTGCCAATAAACTATTATTTGTTAATACATCAAATCCTGTGCTAGCTAATGCAAGTGCACCTGATTTTAATGCTTCGAACCCATCAGTTGTAATGGTCTGATCAGCAAACTCTTTCGTATGAGCAATTAAACCCGGTTTATTCAATCCAATATATGGATGAATTGCTGGAACAACATGGCTAACGTTTCCCATATCAATAGATCCATAAGAAAGTTTAGCTGGATAGATTGGAAGAGTACTAGTTTGTTCTAAGTTTTCGGTAAAAGCATTCGATAAAGCTTGATTAGTAATCATATCATCATAGCTTAGCTCATAATTGGATACTTCAAATGATGCTCCTGTCATGAGTGCAGCACCTTCAGCAATTTTTTTCACCTTTTCTACTACCTCGTTTAACTTGGCTCGCTCTTTGGCACGTATGTAGAATTGAGCCACAGCGTAATCTGGTACTACATTCGCTGCCTCTCCACCTTGGGGAATAATCCCGTGAATCCTTACATCCGTTGATAGGTGCTCCCTTAATGCGTTGATTCCATTAAACAGTTGAATCACGCTATCCAATGCATTAATCCCTTTTTCGGGAGAAGCTGCTGCATGCGAAGACTTTCCAGTGTATGCAAATTGAATGGCATCCATCGCTAACGAATCACCACTAACATACGATTGGTCATTTGGATGTAAAATCATTGCTACATCTATATCATCAAAAATTCCCTGTTCACTCATCGGTACTTTTGCTCCGTTTGTTTCCTCTGCAGGTGTGCCAATGACGACAACACTTCCACCGGTTTCCTGGATAACCTTACTTAATGCTATTCCTGCTCCAACGCTCATTGTCCCAATTAGATTATGACCACATCCATGGCCCACACCGGGTAAAGCGTCATATTCTGCAAGATAGGCAATTTTCGGTCCTGGTTTTCCACTATTAAATTCCGCTTTAAAAGCTGTTGGTCTTTCTACAATGCCTTCCTCAACTTCGAATCCATTTTCCTCCAATAAGTTAACTAGCAGTTTCATAGACTTAAACTCTTGATCACCTAATTCGGGATTTTCATATAGTTGTTTACCAATCAACCAGAGATTTTGTTCCACCTTATGTAGTTCATTCTGTAATAACTCTTTCATCTTACTCACCCTTATGTATATTTATTAAGTAATATGTATACTTATACCATATGTATACTTATACCATTGATTTTATAAAAATACAATACTTTTTTTGAAAAACTTACATTCACTCATCCCTTAGCAAAGCAACTTCATGTAATGCTCATTAATCACTACCTGAGTTACTTCATGGAGCTTTGCGAGGAGAATTACTTCCTCGAATAAGTATGACGAGCACTCTTTGTGTTAGGTTTTCTATACGTGTGGAAAGTTTTTATCCTTTCTTAACCAAAAAAAGAGAGCTTAGCAATTAACTAAGCCCTCTTCATTCCTATTCCTTTAGTAAGCTTTTGCCCAATAAACTAATTCTTTCGCTTCTTTCCCACAGCATACACATGTATCTGCTACTTTTTCTTGATCATAAGGAATACAACGGGATGTTGCTGTTGTATCTTCTTTAATCTTTTCTTCACAAGCCAAGTCACCACACCACATGGCTTTAATGAATCCACCTTTTTCATCAAGTGTTTGTTTAAATTCATCCATAGTTGTTGCAACTGTTGTCTTTTCATTACGATGTGCAAGTGCTTTATCATAAAGATTTTGTTGAACTTCCTCAAGTAAAGCTGGTAAGCGGTCATTTAAATCAGTTAAAGCAACAAATTCCTTTTCACCAGTATCGCGACGAACAAGCACAACCTGTTCTTTTTCGATATCCTTTGGTCCCATTTCAATACGAACTGGGATACCTTTCATTTCATATTCATTGAACTTCCAGCCAGGCATTTTATCACTTGCATCGATGTCAACACGTACTAGTGATTTTAATTGATCACGAAGTTCATATGCTTTATCCAGTACACCCTCTTTATGTTGGGCAATTGGAACAATCATCGCTTGAGTTGGAGCAATTCTTGGTGGAACAACTAACCCACGGTTATCTCCATGAACCATGATCAATGCACCCATGATTCGAGTGGAAAGTCCCCAAGATGTTTGATGGACAAATTGACTCTTACCATTTTCATCAAGATAAGTAATATTGAATGCTTCAGCAAATCCAGAACCAAAATGGTGAGATGTCCCGGATTGCAATGCCTTTCCATCATGCATTAATGCTTCAATCGTTAGTGTGTACTTAGCACCGGCGAATTTTTCTTTTTCGGTTTTACGACCACGATAAACTGGTACTGCTAAATAGTTCTCCACTAAATCTGCATACACTTCTAACATACGATTTGTTTCGTTCGCTGCATCTTCATCTGTTGCATGAGCAGTATGACCTTCTTGCCAATGGAATTCGGATGAACGAAGGAACGGACGAGTAGTCTTTTCCCAGCGCACAACATTTCCCCATTGATTATATAGTTTAGGAAGATCACGGTATGAATGAATATTTTTAGAATAGTAATCACAGAAAAGAACTTCTGAAGTAGGACGAACAGCGATTCGCTCCACTAGTTCTTCCTCTCCGCCATGTGTTACCCAAGCTACTTCAGGAGCAAATCCTTCGACATGGTCTTTTTCTTTTTGAAGAAGACTTTCTGGAATAAATAGTGGAAATGCCACATTGGAATGACCGGTTTCTTTAATCATTCGGTCTAATTCATCTTTAATATTTTCCCAAATTGCATAGCCATAAGGCTTGATGATCATGGTTCCACGAACTTGACCATATTCGACTAGCTCTGCTTGTTTAACGACGTCGGTATACCATTGTGCAAAGTCATCTTCCATGGCTGTGATTTTTTCTACAAAATCTTTGTTTTTCTTTCCCATCATTAGCACCTCAATTTATATAAATTTTTTAATGAACACAAAAAAGCCTCCATCCGCATAAGGGACCGAGGATTGGTGGTACCACCCTTGTTTACTATCTACATAGATAAATAGTACACTTCGTTTGATAACGGTCAGGGACCGCGCGCAAATTCATGGGAAAACCCAATCCAAAGGCGAACTCCAAGGCAGGTTCCAATCTACGTCTATGGAAATTCTCACCTACCATTTCCTCTCTGAATAGACCGACTAAATTGTACTATCCTTTTCAATGTTTCATTTTATTGATATTAAGTTAAATATAATAACCTGCCATTAGAAAGTCAAGCTTATCGCTAGAAAGCTTTTTCATAAAGGGAGAATTTATCATTTCCCTCACCAATATGGCCTATGAATTGAAATCCAGAATTCTGATAGATTTTATTCAGTGCTTGATTATTTCCTACACAATCTAAACGAATAAAACCATTTTCAATCGTATGATTTTCATCGATCCATATTAATAATCTTTTCCCAATCTGTTGATTATGATGATTTTGACTAACAGCTAGCCGATGGATATAAAAAGCATGGTCATTCCGTTTCCCCCACATTTCTATATCCCATTCATTTTGCTCATTGGAAAAGTTAAAAGTCGCTACAACTTCTACATTTTTATTTTCAATAATATATGTATTCCCGGCTAAAATGTCCGCTTCTATTTCTTGGTCTTCTCCGCCGTCTAGTAAATAACCCCATTGGTTAATACCTTTAGCCTGAACCCATTTAGCAGCGGATTTAAGTAATTCAAGAATAGACTCTAAATCTGATTCGGTTGCTTTTCTTACAATAAATTCATCAAAATGATTAGTCTTAAACATTGTAACCATCCTCCTTTTTTTAAAAAAGCCACTCAACATAATTACACAATTTGTATAGACTGTGCGGTAACTAATAATTTTTAGTAGCGCATCGTACCCGCTCCGGAAATACACTTCGCTTTCCGTGGGCGGCTGGTGAGCCTCCCACAGGAGTCTCCGTGTATTTCCGGAGCTGGTTTAGCTTGAATTTAATTAAAATTGATTTTTAATGAAAATGTGTGATAAAACAATTTTTATTTAGAAAGCCAATACTAGCGCAGGCAGAATACGGAGACTTCTGCGGGAATAGCACGTGTCCGAAGACCCCGCAGCGGCGAACTTTCCGCGAGGAGGCTGAGGCCGTGCCCGCGGAAAGCGGAGTATTCTGCCGGAGCGGGATTTTAGCACTACACCTACTCCATTCCTAAGAGTGAGGAAATGTTTACAGTAGTTACCGCGCTGTTTCTATCAATAGCTAATATAAAAAGAAACAAACATCATCACAAAAACAGCTTGTATTTTAAATGACATAAAAAACACAGCAGCTTCAGATTATTTCACTTAAGCTTCTGTACAAAGTTAGAATATAATATTAAAGATAAACAAAATTATCATCACAATCTGGATAATAACTTTAGCAAATGTTCCACTTAAAAAGCCTAACAAGGATCCGATTGAGGCCTTTAATGCTTCTTGAATGGTTCTTTTTTGTAGCATTTCAATGATAAGAACAGTAATAAATGGGATAATGATTATCCCAAATGGTGGGATGATGAAGGACCCTACGATAACTGCGATTGCAGCACCCCGTTCGCCCCATTTACTTCCACCAAACTTTTTAACAAAAAAGCTATTAGCTAAAATATCCGCTACAAATAATATAACTGTAAATACAACCATGATAGTCCAGAAGAAAAATCCTAATTCATCTCCATTAATCCCAAACTGGTACAATAAGAATCCAATCCATATTAAAAGTACGGAAGGTATTATTGGATAGATAACCCCGATAAAACTTACTACAAAAAGTGCAACGATGATAATCCAAATTATTATATCGACCATTTGTTACCTCCAAGTCTTATTCTGCCTTTTTCTGAAACATACTTGATAGCTTTTTTTCTTCTTTATGAATAATACGTTTATAATTCTCCATATGTTTCACGATACTTAATAAAGAAAGAAATATTACTATCATTGTTGGTTCCGTTCCATAGAAATAATACGTTGTTACTAAAAATGATATATACATCATAAGCACACCAATAACAAGATAGTCTGTCGCAAAAGTAAAGATTACTAAGATTCCTATTCCAATCAATGCAATCTTCCAATCAATAGCAAGTAAAATTCCAACTAATGATGCCGTTCCTTTTCCACCACTAAATTTCATCGTTATTGGGAAGTTATGACCGATTATTACCGCTAAGGCAGTAACATAAATCAATAAGATTTGGACATCTCCAGTAATACCATTTTCATTTAAAATATACAGCATCAATAATACGGCTAGCGTTCCTTTAAAAATATCAATAAGTGCAACTAGAATACCATATTTCCAACCAAGTAGAATAGTAGTATTGGATGCTCCAGCATTTTTTACCCCTGAGTTTTTAATGTCTACTCTTTTATATTTTCCAACTAATTGAGAGCCATGGACACAGCCGAAAACATAACCAATAAAAATACTAATTAGTACATACATCATGTTTCCCCCTTTGTTTTAAAAAACATGTGTGTTACTACTATTTTAGTATACTCAAATAAAAATGGATACAATCATTTTTACATTATGAAGGATGGTGCACGTAATAAAGCTCAGAGTTCACAGAACACTGAGCTTATTCTTGAAAATATATTTTTTATATTACTTAATCTAATTAACGTAAAGTCGATTCTCCATTACTAGCCTTTTCTTCTTCCTCTACGTTTGCAGGAAGTGGATCAATAGAATGCTTATATCCGTACCCCTTATCTAACGTTAAGATAGATAAAAATACAACAATTACTGTAATGACGATACAAATAACCGCTACTACCCAAATCATCGTAATATACTCCCCCTTTATAACAGAAGTCCCTATGTTTATTCTAACATGATTTTTATAATTTACTAGTTACATAATTTCTAATCCCTGTCGAATCTTTAGGATTCTAGAGTATTTTTTATGATACATTAGCATCTTTACGAACGATAGAGCTCTTTCTGTCACACCCACTCCTATCAGTAATAATTTTAAATTATCTAAAAATACTAAGTTTGAATCCTCATTTCTAAACCGATACCATTAAATATGTAACTGTTTACAGCTCGAATTACTTATTACCCTTTCCTAATCCATTAGTCTTTGGCGTACATACTACCCCATTCAGTTACTTTCCATTTTCTTTATTTACTATTTATCCATACATCTGACTAAGGTTAGAGTATTTAAAAATAATAGGAGGTCTTTATATTTTATGAAAAGATTATTATTACTTCTGATCCTATGCTTAACGATTGCTCTTGTAACAGCATGTGGGTCTGAGGAAGAAAGCAAATTGGCCAAGCTTCAAGAAGAGGGTAAGGTCACAATCGGGTTTGCCAATGAAAAGCCTTATGCATATGAGGAAGATGGCGTATTAAAAGGTGCTGCGGTAGATATTGCTAAAGCAGTCTTTGCGGAACTTGGAGTGGAAGAAGTAGAGTCAGAATTACTAGAATTTGGTCAGCTTATTTCTGGACTAAATGCTGGTCAGTTCGATGTTGTAACAGCCGGAATGGCTATTAAGCCTGATCGCTGTGAGAATGCGGCATTTGGAGAACCAGAGATGATGTATGGGGAAGGATTAGTTGTACAAAAAGATAATCCTCTTAGTCTAGAAAGTTATGAAGATATTGCAAACAACCCCGAAGTAACAGTAGCTGTCATGCAAGGTGCTACAGAAAATGACTTCTTAAAAGATTCCGGTGTGAGCCAAGACCAAATTCTTTCTGTCCCAGATATACCGGCTTCTATTGCTGCCGTACAATCTGGTCGCGCGGACGCAACAACAGCAACGCAATTTACCCTTCAGGATGCTTTTGAATCGGCCGGTACAGATGAGCTAGAGTTCGTTGAGTCCTTCCAACAACCGGATGTTGATGGGGTACCAAGTTATGGAGCAGCGGCATTTAATTTAGATGATACAGAGTTATTAGAGGCATATAATGAAGCACTTGCTGGGTTAAAATCTGATGGTACAGTTGCTGAGTTGTTAGAAAAAAATGGTTTCAGTGCACAGATGAATGTAGTACCAGATGAGATTACAACTGAAAAAGTTTGCAACGGTGAGATTTAATTCATGATTCAACAAGACTCCATAGGGCTTCTCCCCATAAGGGGGTCCATCCCTATGGAGTTTTTTTACGGATAACGAAGTAATTAAGAAGATATCTTGCTTCAGGTATAGCGACTAGAGATACCTCTCGAGCTTTTCAAAGGAGTGATTATAATTAATGCTATGATAGAAGTTTTCCCTGTATTAATGAAGGGGATTAATATTACAATAACAGTTTTTATTTTTTCTTCCATATTTAGCTATATATTTGCATTTATTGCAGGTCTTTGTCGAGTATCCAATAATAGGTTAGTCAGAGGGGGTACGAGTATTTATGTGGAAATATTTAGAGGTACCTCTTTAATTGTTCAATTATTTTGGCTCTACTATGCAATACCGATGTTATTTGACGTTGGTATTGACAACCGACTCGCAGCCGGTGTATTAGCAATTTCTTTAAATTATGGCGCATATATGTCTGAGATTGTTCGCGGATCTATCCTAGCTGTAGATAAGGGACAAACAGAGGCATCCATCGCCCTAAATCTTTCTCGCTCACAACGAATGAGAATTGTCATCTTCCCACAAGCATTTCGCATGATGTTACCCGAGTTTGGAAATTATCTCATTCAAATACTTAAAGCAACGTCACTCGTTTCACTGATTGGAATGACGGATATTCTATATCACGGAAATATTTTAAGAAGTACTAATTTATCTGCTGCACCAACCGTGTATCTTCTTTTACTCGTATTCTACTTTATTATGGCATTGCCACTTATCTTCCTTACTCGTAAAGGGGAGCAGATTTCGAAGAGAGGGGTGGCTAGTTAATGACTATAAATTGGAAATGGGATATGTTTTTCGAAGCCTTTCCTTTTATCTTACAAGGATTAGGAGTTACAGTAGGACTAACCTTTGCATGCTTTCTATTTGCATTGATATTTGGGTTTGTTTGGGTCTTTCTAAGGAGAATAAAGTTTAAACCTGTAAATTGGCTCGTGACATGGATTATGGAGTTTATACGTTCCACACCTCCTTTAATTCAATTATTCTTTATTTACTATGCTTGGCCAATGGTTCCCGGAATTGGAGTATCTCTTACTTCGTTTGAAAGTGCTATTATAGGTCTTGGTATCCATTTTAGTACGTATATTGGTGAAGTGTATCGTTCAGGAATAGAAGGTGTTGATAAGGGACAATGGGAAGCCTCTACTGCATTAAACTTTTCAACAAGACAAAAGTGGACTAAAATCATATTACCACAAGCAATACCACCAACAATTCCAATGTTGGGAAACTATCTAATTATTATGTTTAAGGAAGTACCTCTCGCTTCAACAATCGGTGTAGTTGGTATCTTATCTCTAGCTGAAACATATGGTACGGATAACTTCCGTATGTTAGAGTCCTATACCATTGTCGCGCTTATTTTCTTAGCGCTAAGTTATCCTTCAGCAATCTTGATCAATAAATTAGAAAAGAAAATGAACCGCCGCTTTGATAAGAAAGCAGCGCTTCAGGACAGCAAAGGAGCGGTAGTGTAATGGTTGAATCAGTTAAAGAAAGCAATAGCTCTAACATTTCCAATAAGAATATAAAACCAATTGTCGAATATAAAAAAGTTCATAAATCATTTGGCGATGTGGAAGTATTAAAGGGGCTTGATTTAAATATATTCCCAGGCGAGAAGGTTGCATTAATTGGACCTAGTGGATCTGGGAAAACAACGATTATTCGTATGCTTATGACCCTAGAGCAGCCCACTTCAGGTGAAATAATTGTAGATGGAAAAAACCTTTGGCATATGGAGAAAAACGGCAAGCTAGTTCCTGCAAGTGAAAAACATTTACGTGAAGTCCGCGGTGATATCGGAATGGTATTCCAACATTTCAACCTTTTCCCGCATATGACTATCTTGCAAAATTGTATGACTGCACCAGTCCAGGTACAAAAAGAGGATAAAGAAAGCGCCAAAAAACGATCGATTGAAATGCTAGAAAAGGTCGGACTAGGAGATAAATTAGATAATTATCCAAATCAATTGTCTGGAGGACAGAAGCAACGCGTTGCTATGGCACGTGCCTTAGTAATGCGACCAAAAATCATGCTATTTGATGAAGTGACTTCCGCTCTAGATCCAGAGCTTGTTGGAGAAGTTCTAGAGGTAATTCGTGACATTGCCAAGGAAGGCGAAATGGCGATGGTCCTTGTTACACATGAGATGGATTTTGCTCTTGAAGTAGCAGATCGAGTTATTTTCTTAGATGATGGTGTAATTGCAGAGGAAGGAAAACCAAGCGAGGTACTTGAAGAATCAAATAATGAGCGATTACAACAATTCTTATATCGTTTTAGAAGTTAATTTAATTTTATGGTTTAATATAAACTTGTTTAGGAAATAATATTAAAGTAAATATCTTCCCCTTAATTATAAACGAAGCTGTGCGTTCATCGCACAGCTTCACTTTTTTATTCTTGGTCTTCACCAATAATCCGTACTTCTCGCTCTAGAGAAACACCGAATTTATCCTTTACCGTAGCTTGAACATGGCGGATTAGCTGAATATATTCATCCGCTGTTGCATTATCCTTATTCACAATAAAGCCGGCATGCTTTAAAGAAACTTGAGCACCACCAATTTGCGCACCCTGTAATCCACTATCTTGGATTAACTTACCAGCAAAATATCCCGGTGGGCGTTTAAAGACACTACCACAAGATGGGTACTCTAGTGGTTGTTTTGATTCGCGTTTAAAGGTCAAATCATCCATGACAGCCTTAATTTCTTCAAAGTTACCTTCCTTTAATGCAAAAGTTCCCTCTAACACAATATAACCATTATCTGAAATATTACTTCTACGATATTCCAAATCTAATTCATCTGCATTTAGTGCTAATAAATCACCATTTGGATCGACAACTATAGCACTTTCCAAACAGTCCTTTATCTCTCCACCATATGCTCCGGCATTCATGTATAAGGCACCTCCAACAGAACCAGGAATTCCACAAGCAAATTCCAATCCTGTTAAGTTTTGCTTCAGTGCTGCACGGGAAGTATCAATTATTCTTGCACCACTTTGGGCAATTACTTTCTTACCCTCGGTCCTAATTTCATTCAATTTATTTAAATTCATAACGATACCACGAATACCACCATCTTTAACAATTAAATTCGAGCCATTTCCAAGTAAAGTAAATGGAACTTCTTCGTGGTTTGCAAGCTTTACAATTTGTCTAACCTGTTCATACGTTTCTGGTGTCACCAGTATATCAGCTGTTCCACCTAATCGTGTATACGTATGATTCTTTAGTGGCTCATTAACCATCACATTTTGTTCTGATGTAATATTAATGAGTTTTTCATAGACATGATGATTGTTCACTAAAAATCATTCCTTTATAAAATTCCTTAAAGAGGATGTTCAAAAAGTCCGGTTAGAAAAACTCGCATTCGCTCGTCCTTTTGCGAATGTGTTAGTTTTTCTTATGTCGGCGGAAAGTTTTTTATACTTTCCTAACTACTAAAAAAGACAGATCAGAAAAAGGAACGCTACTAAAGCCGCCCACATACTATGGTAGCTCGTTGGCTTGCCTTTCCGCACATCATGTAACTTAAAGTGTACATTCCGGTGCTCCCGCATGGAACTTCTCGGTCCTTTTCATACTCCTTTTTGTACCCACACTTATATTAACTATCTGTACTATTGTAGATTATTTTTTATTTTCATGCCACCTTTTAGAAAAACTCTCCTTTGCTAGTCCTTTAGCAATTTCTTAGTTTTTTTAAACATATGAAAAAGGCATTATACTTTTCTAACTACTTCATTACACTATCGTATTTATATGCTAATATTTATATTGCATACCAATGAATTATTGATGGGCTTTTATTAACGTTTTTTGTTTTAAGATAAACCATGTGAAATAAGCTGCAATTCCTGCTAAAAGTAGTTTCACAGCAATCAATGGCACAACAAAAAAGATGGTAAACAGCATAGATATCCATAGTAAGGATACTCCAACAACTTTTGCCGCTAGTGGGATTCCCTTACCTTCTCGATAATTTTTAATATATGGGCCCAAGTACTTATTTGTGATTAACCACTGATATAATCTATCCGAGCTTCTAATGAAGCAGGCTGCTGAAAGTAGTAATAATGGCGTTGTTGGTATTAATGGCAAAAAGATTCCTATAATAGCAAGTCCTAGTGATAGTAGTCCTATGATGACTAAAAATAGTTTTTTTATAAACATTTCAACACCAGCTTTTGTAAATTTATTATAGTCTTATAATGTATTATATCACTTTGGTATCTATACTCTGGCTGAAATTAGTACTATTTTATGAAACTGTATAGTACGCAAATTACTACAGTATCCGCCTTCAACTAACATAGCCAATTCTCATTCTTATAGAAAAAGAACTTCCTACATATAAGAAGAACACATGACAATTAGCCATGTGTTCCAATTCTAATTTAAATATTCTTATTAATTTCTGCTTGTTTCATTAATTCTTCTACTTTTTGTTGAAGTGCATCTGCTTGTCTTTGTGATGTCAATTGATTTTTGATGATCGGTTCTGCTTCTTCAAATTTCATGATGTCTTCCATATCTTTCTTCAATTGCTCATATGTTTCTTTAATATCTTTTTCTGTCACTTCTTCTACTTTAATTTCTTGTTCCATATAGTTACTTAATGTTTGAGAAAAGCGAATCTGATCCTTTAAAGACTCCTCTGTCAATTTAAATCTGTCAAGGTAATCATTAAACGTATCTTCACTTTGTGTTTTTAATTCGTCAAATTCTTTTTGAACGTCCTCATCAGAGACTTCAATGCCACTCTTTGTAGCTTCCTGCTTAATAAGTTCTTGAGCGATTAGCTCGTTCAACGTTATATCCTTAAGATTCTCTTTATCCTCTGTATCTTGACCAAACTGTGCTACTCTCATTTTTGTTTGTAAGTAAGTCGCATTGTAACGGTCACCTTTTACTTCAGAATCATTAATTTCCACAACAACTTGTGATTCGTCAACCACTTCATCCTTTTCCATTGTAACTTCCTGTGGATTTGTATTTGCTTCTTCACTAGCATTATTTTCCTTTTCATCGTTGCCACATGCAGCTAACAATATTATTAACCCTATAACAAGTATACTAACTATCTTTTTCATGTTATACCTCATTTCCTAAAGTTGTATTTCTATTCAAACATAATTGGTATATCAAATGCAAGAAAGGGTAACATTTACAATGTACAAATAGAGTAATCATTATGATATGAAATGAGGCAATGAAAAAGCTCCCAGGAAGTCCTTATTTAAAACTTCCCGAGAGCTAGTTAGCTTCATTATTAATCTATTTTAATTCAGCAAGGATTTCCTCAATTTTAGCAAGTTCAGATTGTAAACCACCACCACTTAGATACCATAGTGGACCATCTAAATAAATGATACGTTCATTTTTATAAGCTGTCGTTTGTTTAATAATATCGTTTTCCATATCTTTATCAATATTTGTTTCACCACCAACAGCTGCTGTACGGTCAATCACAAATAATACTTCTGGATCAAATTCTAAGATTGCTTCGAAACCAAAGTTTGAACCGTGGGATGACGATTCAATATCTTCAGTAACAGGTGTGAATCCATAAACATCAAATACATATCCGAAACGAGAGTTGGTTGAAAAACCAGATAAGCTACCTTCGTTGTACATTGTTACTAGACTACTTTCATAATTTCCAGCTAGATTCTTGATTTCTTCTAGGGATGCATCGAACTTTGCAATATATTCTTCAGCTTCTGCTTCTTTATCAAACATCTTAGCTGCGATATCCACAGAAGCTAAGAAAGTATTCCAGTAGTCATCCTGTTGTGCACCAACGAAAACAACATTTGGAGTAATCTCTTTTAATTGGTCGTAAAATGCAGATTGACGACCTGAGATAAAGATAACATCTGGTTCTAATCCCGCGATATCTTCTAGCAATGGTTCTTTTAATGTACCAATACTTGAGTATTCATCACTTGAATATTTCTCAAGGTGTTCTGGTAAGGAAGAGTCTTTTGCAACACCAACAATTCCTTCTACACCAAGTGCATCTAAAGTATCTAAGAAACCATAATCAAACACAACAATATTCTCAGGCATTGACTCAAATGTTACATCCTCAAAAGTATAGGATTCGCTTCCATCTCTACTCTCACTTTTAGCGACTGTAGGAGATATTGTCATTGGGTATGCAGAATTAGCTTCTTCTGTTTCTTCTGCCCCTTCTCCACTTGTTTGATCATTATTTGAAGCATTTTCCTTTTCGCTATTTGAATCGTCCCCACCACATGCAGCAAGAACAAAAATTAGCATTACTAACATAATACTTAGAAACTTGAACTTTTTCATTATGTATCTTCTCCCTTAATATGTATTTTTATTAATAATGAGAATCATTATCACTGATAACAATTCTCATTATAAGTTGCTTATTGTTATTCGTCAATATAAAAATGAAAATTTTTCTAATAATTCTCATTCACTAAAAATAAGGATCAAAACGAAATGCATCTTAACTAGTAATTAGTTCATCTGAATATCTTTTCCAAACAAAAACGCCTTAAACAAATTGTTGCTTCGAAAGAACCCTTTGATTAAGACGTTTACATCGCATTCTATATTAATCTATGCATGGGAATTAAAGTATACGCAAATTCGACATCCATTTTGCTCTTGAACAGGAATATGCATATCATATATTTCCCGAAGTGAAGTAGAATTAATAATATCTTTTGTAGGACCATCTTTTACTAATTTTCCATCTTTTAAAGCAACAATTCGATCTGAATAAACTGATGCAAAATTAATATCATGTAAAACAATAACAACAGTTTTACCAAGCTCATCTACAAGCTTACGTAAAATCTTCATAATTTGAACAGAGTGCTTCATATCTAAGTTGTTTAACGGTTCGTCAAGTAGAATATAATCTGTGTCTTGTGCAATAACCATGGCAATGAAGGCACGTTGTTTTTGTCCACCAGATAGCTCGTCAATAAATTGGTCTTGCATTTCTCCTAAGTTCATATAATCAATTGCTTTGTCCACGTACTTTTCATCTATCTCAGTTAGTCGACCTCTTGAATATGGATAACGTCCAAATGAAACTAGTTCACGAACCGTTAATCGTACATTCATGAAGTTTGATTGTTTTAATATGGACACACGCTTGGCAAACTCGTCTGACTTCCACTTTTTTATGGTTTGTTGATCAAGTAAGACTTCACCTGTATCTGCTTCTAATAGGCGACTGACCATTGACAATAATGTTGATTTCCCAGCACCGTTTGGTCCGATAAATGATGTAATTGTTCCAGGCTCAATCGTTAGTGAAACCTTTTCAACAACATTTTTCTTCCCATACCGTTTTGACAATTCCTTAATTTTTATCATTTTGCAGCCCTACTTTCTTTTAGTAATAAGTAAATGAAGTAAATACCACCAATAAAGTTAATAATAACGCTTAATGTTGTACGCAATTCAAGAACGTGTTCGACGAGGAATTGCCCCCCTACTAAAGCAATAATGCTTATTAAACTCGCACCCAGAATTAAAATAGAGTGTTTGTAGGTTACTAAATATTGATAGGATAAGTTTGCCACAATTAATCCAAAAAATGTAATAGGACCAACTAATGCTGTTGATGTAGCAATAAGTACGGATGATAAAATTAATATATTCATTACCATTCGGTCATAGTTAATTCCAAGATTCATAGCATTTTCTCGCCCTAGTGACATTACATCTAGCTTGCTCATAATACGAAAACCATAAACAAATGAAATAATTAATATGACAATAGCAATATATAATAATTCTGCTTTAACTTTTGTAAAGCTTGCAAATAGCATAGATTGTAAACTTAAATATTCTACCGGATCTATTATCACTTGTAAGAAAGTGACTAAACTACCTAAAAGTGTCCCTATAATCATACCAATTAATAGTAGTAGATAAATAGGATGCTTATCTGACCGAAATAAGAAACGATATAGAATCAGCGCAAATAAAACCATTGCAATGATTGCTGCTGCAAAATTTAAATACTTATTAACCACCCATACCGACATCGATCCCGCAAAAAAGTAAATCAATGTTTGTACCACTCCATACATCGAATCCATCCCCATAACAGATGGCGTCAATATACGGTTTTGGGTGATAGTCTGGAACACAACAGTAGCATACGATATTGCAACTCCAGTCACGATCATTGCTGCAATTTTTATAACACGCCTAGGAAAGGCATAATCGAAACCACCTTTAATATCATAAAACGCATAAAGCAGTATACTAATAAGTGATAATACAAGTAACAAAATTAATTTGGTGCTATTTTTTCGCATATGCTCTCCCCCTAAATAACATGATTAGGAAGATAGCACTTCCGATTACAGCAACCGTTACGTTAACAGGTATCTCATACGGATGGATAATGATACGGCCAATAATGTCACAAATTAATAAAAAGACAACCCCAAGTGCCATGGTATGAGGAATTGTTTTTCTTAAATTATCACCCATATAAAGTGAAACTATGTTTGGAACGATAAGGCCCAAAAATGGTATAACACCAACTGTTAGTACGACAGATGTAGAAATGATTGCAACAAGAACAAGCCCGATATTTAGTACCAACTTGTAACTTAATCCTAAGTTTTTTGCAAAATCCTCACCCATACCTGCAACAGTAAACTTATTTGCATACAGATACGCTAAAATAACAGCTGGAATACTTAAGTATAGGAGTTCATAACGTCCTGCAATAATTAATGTGAAGCTCCCCATCAACCAAGATGAAATATTTTGGAGAATGTCAGCTTCATAGCCAAAAAATGTTGTAATCGATGACAATATATTCCCATACATAATTCCGATTAATGGAACGAAAATAACATCTTTAAATTTAATACGATCTAGAATTTGCATAAAAATATATGTTCCTGCTAAAGCAAATGCAAAACTGAAAATAATTTGCTGTGTATAGGTTACATTCGATAAAAATAGCATCGAAATCATAATACCTAACTTAGCTGCATCTAATGTTCCCGCTGTTGTTGGGGATACAAACTTATTACGACTTAAGCTCTGCATGATTAATCCAGCAATACTCATTCCCGCCCCCGCCAAGATAATCGCAAGTAAACGAGGTACTCTACTTACTAGAAAGATTTGTAGTTTATCAGATTCTAAGTTTAGTAAATCACTTAAACTTATATCTATAGCACCTATAAATAGGGACACAATGGACAGGATTATACCTAAAATTATTAACATCCACAATTTCATATGCAATCCTCATAATCTGTTTATTCTTAGAATATTAATTGAAAATGATTATCATTCCAAGTTCAGCTTAATTATATAAATAGATAACAATAAAATCAAGCTTCTAAGAAACCGTTGCCACTTAATTGGTGTTTTATTACATAAATTTTCATTAATCACCTATTATTTAATTTAGTAAAATAATAATTATTTAACACCATACCCCACGAAAGCATTAATGATAACTAATGCTGTTACACCAAAAAAGCTCGCTAATTTATCTAGCAAGCTTTCAAAATTTCTGTTATTCTTCTTCAGCTTCACATTCTTTACCTGTACAGTAAGAGGTTTTTGTGCCTTCATGATTAATGCTTGTTGTTGAAATGGGCTTTTGACTTTCTTCTTCCCAAATACTTTCTAATACTTTTTGAAAAGACTCCACGGATTGGACACCAGAAATTGCATATTTTTCATTAAAAACAAAGAATGGTACGCTCGTTACTCCAAGTTCCTTTGCAAGTTCTTCGTCTTCATTTACACGTTTAGCGAAACGATTAGTAAAAAGGATATTCTCCACTTCACCCTCATCTAGACCAACTTCTTTTGCAAGTCTTATTAATGTTTCTCGATTACTAATCAATTCTGAATCTGTAAAATAAGCATGCATTAACTTCTCGGTCATTTCTTTTCCTACATTGCAGATTCCTGCATACTGAACTATGCGATGTGCATCAAATGTATTGGTATGCTGTATAGTATCCAAGTTAAAGATTAACCCGACTGAGTGCGCATGTTTCGCTACATTCTCATTTAACCTTTTGGCATATTCGAAAGAAATTCCTTTTGTTGTAGCAAGGTATTCATGTATATTTTGGTTTGGCATTGCCTCTCGATTCGGGTCAAGTTCATAGCTTTTAAACTCTACTTTCACTTGTTCTGAAAAATCAACCTGTTCTAAAGCTAGTTCCAAACTCCGCTTGCCAATATAACAGAATGGACAGACAAAGTCAGACCATATCTCTATTTTCATTCACCACACCTCACTTACTCTATATCATTTTATCACATTAGTATTTTTCAAAGATAATGTTGTGCTTGTGGGAACTATACTCTACTCAGCTAGCCTCTGATCAACAAGTTTAGACAGTTATTTGATCCCTACATATTTGATAATAAGGAAAGTAGTGAACCTGAATAAAAGGAAAGGATTAAAAGTAACGAGGTTGAGGATTAATATAGAAGCTAACTATTACATGGATTCACGATTATGCAAAATTGACAAATTAGAATTTTGTATGTGGATAGCTATCTGTTTCAAATGTAATAAAATAGCTTACAATCTTATAACATATATTTCCGTCCAGAAAATGCTCCTCACAAATATAAAAATATGGATAAAAAAACGCTTAAAAGAACGCTTTTTTATCCATAATGACATGATTGTGTATGAATATGGTCTATTTAGTTTGAATCACTTAGTCCTGTTCATCTAATAGGGACCTGCCCATAATAGTAACTCTCTTCGTATTTTTAAGTTCTGCTAATTTCTTTACTCCAATTCCAAACATGGTAATCTTTAATTCAAATTCAATTTGCTGCATCACTCTGTCAACAGCCTCAACCGATTCTGTTGCTGCTTGAAGCAGTGATCTAGCAAAACCAATGACATCCGCACCAATCGTAATTGCTTTCGCGGCATCTAATCCTGTTTTCATCCCACCGCTTGCAACTAAAGGAACATCTTCTAAATTACTACGTACAGATACAATACAATCTTTCGTTGGAATTCCCCAGCTATTAAATGCTTCTGCTGCAGCTTTTCTTAATGGATCCTTTGAGCGCAGTTTTTCTACTTGACTCCATGATGTGCCACCAGCACCAGCCACATCTATAAATGATACACCTACATCGTAAAGCTTTTTCGCTACGATTCCATCTATTCCAAAACCAACTTCCTTCACACCTACCGGAACGGTTAGCGCCTTACAAACCGCTTCAATTTTCGGAAGTAATGTATCAAAGTTCAAGTCCCCTTCATCTTGAATAACTTCCTGCAACGTATTCAAATGAAGATATAGTGCATCTGCTTCCGTTAAATCAACAATTTTTTGTGCATGTTCCGGCCCGTAACCGTAGTTAAGCTGCACCGCTCCAAGGTTAGCGACTAATGGAACAGTAGGTGCCTGTCTTCTTATTAAAAAGGAATCTTGATGTTTATCACTTTCAAGTAATGCCCTTGTGGAACCAAGCGCAATAGCCCATCCCCTTTTTTCTGCTGCTAAAGCAAGGTTCTGGTTAATTTCTGTTGCTAGCTCCGATCCACCAGTCATTGAGCTAACTAGAAAAGGCGCCTGAAGATCCTTATTTAAAAAGCTCGTTTTTATATCAATATCATTAAAATTAATTTCTGGTAATGCATTATGGATGAATGATATTCCTTCTAATCCAGTAGACTTATTCACACCTTCTACTTGATCAGTAAGGCATAACCTGATGTGTTCTGTTTTACGTTTATTTATTCCCTGTTCGGCCATATCAACACTTCCAATCCAATTTATCACAGGTTAACTGGCTGATTTAAAAGAACGCGCGACGTCCTGTCACATTGCCGACAATAGCACGTCTTGTGCGTTAAATGGTTCCCACTACAAGAATTCGAATTTATTTCATAAATAAATAAATGGAAACCAACAGCTCGTAAAAACCCGTTTCGTTCAACAAACATTCAATGAGGAAAGCCCCTACTGAATTGTTTTACTTTATCTACCTACAGTTTACTTGTTTCCTCACTGGATTGAAAGTAAAGTGATAGCAAAAAAGACTATATTGAATTAGGGGCTTTCCTTGGAAAAATGGTATAACTAAAACTAATTAGAAAATCGATAGCCAAAATAAGCGACCAAAATTTTAGTGTACCTATCAGTGCTTCCGTTTGTCTTGTATTATCAATTAGTAAAATTATCGCAATTAGAATGACACTTCCTATAGACCACGCTAGAAAATGTCTAATCCACCCAGATCGTTCTAGTTTCGCATGTTCTGCCCCGTACTTTTTTCCGCCTACTGGTTTCTTACCACCAGCAAAGTAATAAGAAAATTGCTTATCTGCCCAGGCGATCATTCGATGGCCAAACGCAATACTTACCCCAATATAAATAGCAGCTATTCCATGGACAGTAGATGCAACTGCACCATTCTTTAAATCAATGAATGTTACAATTAATAACACGATATCCACAATAGGCGTACAAATAAGTAAAAATTTACTAAGTTGCTTCTTTTTCAAAATATATCTTGAAAATAACCCCGCAATAACAAAGACCCAAAATCCAATTTCACAAGCAATGATTAGCCATACGATCACTGTTACAACCCCTTTTTAATACGACTGTACTAAAAATATAACATGTTTTTTTATTTAATACAACTGTGTTATACTAAATCTATGCCTAAAATTGTAGATCATAATGAAAGAAAAATTAAAATTGCAGAAGCTACTTGGAATGTCATTGTTCGGGAAGGGCTTGAAAATGCCTCTGTTCGTAACATCGCAGCAGAAGCGAATTTATCTGTGGGCTCTCTTCGGCATTACTTTCCGTCACAATCCGATTTATTCCTGTTCTCTATGGAACTCGTATCAGAACGGGTAAGGAAGAGGATCACTAGCAAAAAATATGATGGGCCCCCACTTCAGACGTTTCAGGAGGCACTATGTGAAGTACTTCCAATTGATGAGGATCGAAAAATTGAAATGGAGGTATGGTTAGTCTTTTCAGCAAAGACACTAGTTGATCGGAAATTGGAAGAGCTAAGTAAAAATGTATTTTTACAGATGCGAACAGAGATAATAGAAAGAATAATTTACACATTAGAATCGCTTCAATTATTAAAGGAGAATGTTGATAAGCATGTAGAAGTAATCCGCCTACATGCACTCATCGATGGATTGGCAACACACCACATCCTACATCCGAATACCGTAACCAATAAAGAAATGATTAATACGCTTACCTACCATTTGCACTCCATATGTAGGTAAGTAAAAAGAAAGGATAACTGTATGAAAGCGAAAGCAAAAGAATTTGCAACATTAGCACACGCCGGACAAAAGAGGAAAAACTCAAATGTGGACTACATTACCCATCCGATACGTGTTGCTGAACGATTGGAGAAAGAAGGCTTCTCTGAAGAGCTAGTATGTGCAGGATACCTTCATGATGTCGTGGAAGATACCGTCTATGAAATCGAGGACATTGAGAAACTTTTTGGCAAAAGAGTAGCTAGTTTAGTTGCGGCTCATACGGAGGATAAATCAAAATCTTGGAAAGAACGAAAACAACATACCATTGACACCATTAAAAATGCGGAAAAAGAAGTGAAGTATTTAGTCGTGGCAGACAAATTGGATAATCTATTAGGATTGGAAAAAGACCTTAAAGAACAAGGGCCAGTTGTCTGGGACAAGTTTAATGCAGGTAGTGATGAACAGAAGTGGTACAACGAATCCATCGTCCGAAATATGCGGGCAGGGCTTTCTAACCACGAGATACCGGTTTACTTTAATGAATTTGAACAAGTAGTATTGCGGGTCTTTCATTGACACCTACTTTCTACCTATTTATCGGAAAATTATGGTACTTATGAATCATTCTTCCAATATACTATACAAATTCTTCCCAAACTTATATATCATGGAGAGTAAGTATTTTGTATTGGAGGAATGAAGAGAAATATGGAAAATCAAAATGAAGTAGTAGTAGAGAAACAAGAAGGGCCTAAGAATAAAGGGCAACTAGATAATTACTTCCAATATGTTATTCAAGCAATAAAGGATCCAGATCATCTCCTAACAGATGAAGTGAAAGGTAAACATCAATTCGGACTTATTACATTAGTAGTTTTTCTTGGCTTAGTTTTACTAAGAAATTTAGTAGGTATCTTTCAATATTTAGAAGCAATTAAGTATTTTGGTTTCGGTGATTACTTCGATTATGTTGATAGTACTATTTCAATTGGGGTAGCACTAGCATTGATAATTCTAGTTTTCAAAAACAACGCATCTAAAATTGACAGCAGATACGATCTAAACTTCTTCTTTGAAAAGTTTGGATCATTACTCGCTATTCCAAGTTTATTAATTCTAGTTTCCATACCATTAGACTTGTTAGAAGTCACTATCTATTCTTGGTTTAGTTCATTAGCCTTTACGCTATTGTACTTGTCTGTATTTATGATTGCTTATCGATTTGTTGCAAAAAACAACTTCAAGACAGCAATTTTCTATGTCGCTGGCTTCTACTTTGTTTATCAAATTGTGTCATTAGTTCTATAAACAAAAAGCATTTGTCCATACTTGGACAAATGCTTTTTTTACATCTTTTTATACTTATAATTTTCCCTTTGTGTCTTGCTAATCTTCTTCCATCTACTTTTTTCTTCAAGCTTAGCTTTTTGATCTTGCTTTCGCTTTTCAAAAGCAACTTCGCGTTGTAGCTTTAGATAACTTTTGTATCGTTCCTCTGGTAACTCACCATTTTCAATCGCCTCCTGAACACGACAACCGGGCTCATTTTTATGACTGCAATCTGAAAATCGACATTCCTTCTCAAAAGCCTCTATATCCTGAAAGGTTGATTCTACCCCTGATTCACCATCCCAGAGTTGAATTTCACGCATACCTGGTGTATCAATAAGCATCGCACCATTCGGAAGTATAAACATTTCTCGATGTGTCGTGGTGTGTCGTCCTTTACTATCATCTTCCCTAATATCCTTCGTCTCCTGAACCTTTTCACCAAACAAGGCATTAATTAGAGTAGATTTCCCAACACCCGATGAACCTAAGAGCGCTGCTGTCTTCCCTATTGGTAACTGGTCCATGAATTCTTCTATTCCATCACCATTTAAACTACTAATAGTTAAAATAGGTACACCAATAGCTACCTCACTAACTGTTGAAATTGCACTTTCCACTTCCGCTTCCGTAACCTGATCCTTTTTTGTCAATAACACAATTGGGGTTGCTCCACTTTCATAAGCAAGTAACATATATCGTTCAATTCTTCTCACATTCAAATCATGATTAAGGGAATTAACAATAAATACAGAATCAATATTTGCAGCAACAACTTGAGCATCTGTTCTATTTCCAGCTGTCTGTCTAATAAATTGACTCTTCCTAGGAAGAACACGTTTAATTACTGCTTTCTTCTCCTCTAGTAACTTTTGAACCTCTACCCAGTCTCCTACTGAGGGGAAGTCTAACGGACTTAATGTCTCATTTAAGAACTTTCCACTTAAATGTGCGAGGTATTCTATCTTCCCATCTGAAATACGATAACTGTTCTTCTGTACCGTAATGACACGGGCAATACATTCTTCATTAAGATCTTGTTCATTTTTCCAACCTAGCTTTTCTAAATTATGCAAGTAAATTTCCTCCTTGAATTTTGCGGAGGAAACGTTCTTATACCGACCGTTCCTCCACCTTAAAAGTTTTATACTGTTTTAATGCCATTCTTTTCATTGCTCTCATAAAACATCACTCCTTTTAAAATGGATGAACCATGTAATTTCTTTTATAGTGTACTATATTTTTCTGAAAAAGCCACAACTTTTTTGAAAATTCCAGGAAAATTATTGTTAGAATTAACCCGCTATAAGATAATTGTCTAGTATGGAGGAAAGGGTGGGGTATCATGTTAACTAACTTTCAAGAATTAGATCATGAATACTTTATGAGAGAGGCTCTAAAAGGAGCTGAAAAGGCGGGTAAACGTGGTGACAGAGCAATAGGAGCGGTCATTGTTCAGTATTCATCTGAAATAGCTGAGGTTGTTTTACATGGTCGAAGACATTAAAAGAGATGCCAAGAAGAAATTTCCCCGGCATCTCTTTCTCTTTATTTGTTATAGAAGTCAGTGGGGTCAGGACCATTTCTGTGATTGCGGTTAATTCCCTCAATCTTTTTCATATCCGCATCACTTAGCTGGAAATCAAACACATTAAAATTTTCCTCAATTCTTGATGGTGTAACCGATTTAGGAATAACGATATTGTCATATTGTAAATGCCAACGAAGTATAACTTGTGCAGGGGTTTTACCGTATGCCTCTGCAATTTCCATTATCACTTCATCATTCAATACTTCTTTACCATTCATTAATGGACTCCAGGCTTCTACATAGATATCGTGTTCTTTACAAAATGCCTTTAATTCAGCTTGCTGTAAATATGGATGACACTCCACTTGATTTAGAACTGGTACAATCTCACATTCATCTAAGAGACGTTGTAAATGCTCTATATGAAAATTACAAACACCAATCGCTTTTACCTTACCATCATGATAAAGCTTTTCTAAAGCCTTATAGGTATCAACAAACTTCTCTTCTTTTGGCATTGGCCAATGAATAAGGTACAGATCAACATAATCAAGGCCTAATCTTTCTAAGCTGGCATCAAAAGCCTTTAATGTTTCATCATATCCTTGATCGGAATTCCAAAGCTTTGTAGTAATGAAAAGTTCTTCCCGTGGAACATTTGATGCAGCAATCGCACGACCCACACCTTCTTCATTTTTATAGACCATTGCCGTATCAATGGAACGATATCCAACTTCAATTGCATTTTTTACTGCTGCTTCCGCTTCATCATCTGGTACTAACCATACACCAAAACCTAGCTTCGGCATTTTCAAGCCATTGTTTAATGTTACATGCTCCATTTTATCGCTTCCTTCTATGTAAAATCATTTCCATTTTAACATAACCAGTTAGGGAGAAAAAATTTCAGAACCATCATGTAAATAAATTGGGTTGCTTTTCGTTTCCTATTCTTTGGGACTGACCCCACCAGCTAAATTCAAACTTCAACCAGTGAGGGTTTTTGTCCTTCCCCCACTTAATATGCTTTGATTCCACGCAAATTCTTCTCATTTAGGGTCTAGCAAACAGGACCCTTCATAAAACAGGAAGAGACTACTTTTAACGTAAAAGCAGTCTCCCTTATCATTCATCATCATTCCATATAATTTCGCCACATTTTTCCGTATGATCAACAATGACATCAAAGTTATGTTTCTCATAAAAATATTGAAGTCGGTCTACATGACCGTAATCCCGTTGTACTAAGTCACCTGTTATATATTGTACATTTTCTTCTTTAGCAATCTCTTTTAAATGATTCATTAAAACAGAACCATATCCTTTATTCTCTTCACCTTTTATCGCAGCAATATGAATGGTACTATCATCTTTCACTTCTGCTTGAAGTGCTGAATGCCAGTTTCCTTGATAAGTACGCTTACAGCTATGCAGCATCAGTTGCCAAGTATCCTTATCGCGATCAGCATAGACAACAACCCACTCTTCATTTGGTGTTTGGTCAATACTAATCACTTCCGACTTCTTCGCGATTTCCTTAATATTATTCTGCATACGAAAAAGCTGTATTTCTAATTCATCAAGCTCTTCTTTTAATTCGTCCTTACTTTTTACTTCTTGTAAGAATGCCGATTTGGTCAAAAATTTCACCTCCACTTACTCCTTACTTTAAAGAAACATACAGTTTGCTATTTTACTAGAATGCTAGTATAAATTGCAAGTCCAAAATAAAGTTGTTAATTATTTTCAAATAATACTTTAAAATTCGACAAAAAAACCGATATAATGTAAAAGTAATATATATTTCTTAATGGGGGATACATTAGTGAAAAATAAAAAAGTTAAAATACCAAAGGCTAAAAAAGATACAAAGCCAAAAAAAGGTAACTCAAAATTTACGTTAAATTTTCAGAATCTTAAACTAAGTCGTAAATATTTATTTGTTTTTTTGGTATCTGCTGTGCTATTCTTACTTTCCGGTGCGGCTGTTCATTTACAACTAGTAAATGGTCAGAAGGATGTTAAACAGATTGACCAATATAGTGCTCGAGTGAATGATATGTCTAATTTAGCTTCATTAATTCAAGTAAAAGATGTACAAATTGCTGATTATTTACTATCTAAAAAGCCACGCTTCGTTACTGCTTTTGAAGAATATAAGGTAGAATTTGATGAACTGATAGCAAAAATTGAGTCTTCTGTAGAAACAGAGGAGCAAAAAAAGTTATTAAACAAGATTGTAGAAAATGACCAAAAGATAAATGATTTGTTTTATGGTGATATAAGTGAAGCAGTAAAGAAAAGTCAGGATTACATGGCAACTGTAACTAGAGCAAATTCATCCGCACTACGTACAGAAACAGTACACCTTGTAAATCAATTAATGGAAATTGTAAAAGCAGACCAACAAGAGGTCGTTGCAAAATCGCAAAATAGTCTACAAACCGGGATTACAACATTAGCGGTTGCAAACACTTCAGCAGTTGTAATCGGTATCATTTTGTTATTAGTGATAAGTAGAAGAATAACAAAAAATTTAGATAAAGTTGTATACATAACAAATGAAGTTGCAAATGGAAACCTTGTAGCAAACCCTGTTGACTACAATGGAAAAGATGAAATTGGTCAGCTTGCTAGTGCAGTAAACCTAATGAAAAATAATATTCAAGATATATTGTTTAAAGTAGCATCGGCAGCTAACACCGTATCAACTAGAAGTGGAGAACTAACTCAGTCCGCAGAAGAGGTAAGCGAAGGTAGTGAGCAAATTGCATCTACGATGGAGGAATTATCTTCTGGGTCTGAAAATCAGGCTAATAGTGCATCGAACTTAGCAGAAAGTATGAGTGACTTCGTAAAAAAGGTACGTATTTCAGAAGAAAATGGACTTGATGTTGCAAGTACTTCAGAACATGTATTGGCCTTAACTAACGAAGGGCAAGAATTGATGAAAATGTCTGTCGTACAAATGAAACAAATTGATCAGATCGTATCAGGAGCAGTTGAAAAAGTTCGTGGGTTAGATAAACAATCCATTGAAATCTCCAAACTTGTTTCTGTTATTAAAGATATTGCGGATCAAACGAACCTTCTTTCATTAAATGCTGCAATCGAAGCAGCTAGAGCTGGAGAACATGGAAAAGGTTTTGCAGTAGTTGCTGAAGAAGTTAGAAAGCTTTCTGAACAAGTGGCAGCTTCCGTTGGAGAAATTACAACAATTGTAACTAGCATTCAAAAGGAAACTGGTAATGTTGTCGAATCATTAAACACTGGTTACACCGAGGTTAAGGAAGGTGCTGCACAGATTGAAGAAACTGGTAAGAACTTTGCTGTAATCCGCAATTCCGTAACAGACATGGTAGAAAAAATTTCTTCTATCTCAACGAACCTAAGAGAAATTGCTGGTAATAGTAGTGATATGAATAATTTAATTGAAGAAATTGCAGCTGTTTCAGAAGAATCCGCTGCTGGTGTTGAGCAAGCAGCAGCATCTGCACAGCAAACATTTAGTTCGATGGAAGAAGTGTCCAATAGTGCCGAAGAACTAGAAAAGCTTGCAGAAAAGCTTAATGATGAACTGAAAGTATTTAAATTAGCTTAGTAGAAAAAGGGCATGGGCAAATAGATTTTAGTCAAAAACAAATCCGAACTGGGATTCAAAATTCTTTCACTAGAATTTGAATCAGTTCGGATTTGTTTTATTTTTTATATACCTATTTCTGATTTTGTATAGAATGTGCGGTAAGGGTTAAGAAATATTGAGATGCGCATCACTTCTAATGTAAATCTAGGTTGCAATGATGTATA